>CAIYPF010000085.1 GCA_903928015.1 uncultured Gammaproteobacteria bacterium
CGTGTAGGCTCGCGGCTCGAACACCAGCAGGAGCCGCGCCATGTCAGACGCCATCACTCCCTTCAGCATCAGCATCAGCGATCAGGAGATCTCCGACCTGCGCCAGCGCCTCGGCAACACGCGCTGGCCCGATGCCGAAACAACCGGCGACTGGAACCAGGGCATTCCGCTCGCCTACACGCAGGACGTCTGCCGCTACTGGGCGAACGGCTACGACATGCAGCGCCTCGCCACGCGCCTGAACGCCTGGCCGCAGTTCCGCACCACCATCGACGGCCTCGGCATCCACTTCATCCATGCGCGCTCGCCGCATGCGAATGCGCGGCCGCTGCTGATCACGCACGGCTGGCCCGGTTCGGTCGTCGAGTTCCTGAAGGTGATCGGGCCGCTCACCGATCCGGTGGCGCACGGCGGCAACGCTGCAGATGCCTTCCACGTGGTCTGCCCCTCGCTGCCGGGCTACGGTTTCTCGGACAAGCCGCGCGAATCGGGTTGGGGTGTGGATCGCATCGCGCGCGCCTGGGGCGTGCTGATGCAACGCCTGGGTTACCCGCGCTATTACGCGCAGGGTGGCGACTGGGGTGCGATGGTGACCAGCAGCATCGGGCAACAAGACACCGCCAACTGCCGCGGCATCCACATCAACATGCCCATCGTGGCGCCCGACATGGAAACGCTCTCCAGCCTCACGCCTCTCGAGCAGTCAGCGCTCGCGGGCATGCAGTACTACAACGACTGGGACTCGGGTTACAGCAAGCAGCAGGGCACGCGCCCGCAGACGCTGGGCTACGGGCTGGCCGACTCTCCCTCGGGCCAGCTCGCGTGGATACTCGAGAAATTCCACGCCTGGACCGACTGCGGCGAGGCTGAGGCTCGCCACCCCGAGAACGCCCTCACGCGCGACGAGATGCTCGACAACGTGATGGTCTACTGGCTCTCCAACTCCGCGGCTTCCTCGGCGCGGCTGTACTGGGAGAGTTTCTCGAAACCGAACCTCGAGCCCATCCACATCCCGGTGGGCGCGAGCATCTTCCCGAAGGAGATCTTTCGCAGCTCGCGCCGCTGGGCCGAGAAGCGCTTCCCCAAACTCGCGCACTGGAACGAGTTGCCGAAGGGAGGACACTTCGCGGCCTTCGAGCAGCCCGAGGCCTTCGTGGGTGAAGTGCGCGACTGCTTCCGGGCGATGGACGCGCTCTAGCCGTTCCCCAACGCGCCGGTCGGTCAACCGATCCGCGATCGTGGCGTTCAGTGGGGCGGGAGTCATTTCCCCTCCCGAGGAAAACGCCATGTTGACCCGCCTGCTCGCCACGCTGACTGCCAGCGCCGTGCTGGCATCCACGCCCGCCTTGGCCGACCGCGACCGGCACCACCGTCATGGTGGGGATCGCTACTATCGCGAGTCTTACGGCACCGTGGTCTATCGCCCTGTCTACCGTGAGGTCTATATCGAGCCCGCCCCCGTGTACCGCGAGGTCTACGTGGAGCCCGCGCCGGTGTACGCGGGCCGAAGCTACTATTACGATCAGCCGCGTTATGAGCACCATCACTACCGCGGCTGTGGCCACGACGACGATGCCTGGAAGTGGATCGGCGGCTCCATCCTGGTGGGCGCCATCCTCCACGAGGCGTATCACTGAGGTCGGACGTGCAGCAGGCTCACGCCATGGACGGACCGGGCGCCTGCCCGGCAGCCACCTGCGTGGTTGAGGAACCGGGGAATATCGAAGCCTTCCTGCGTGCAGTAGAGCGCCGGGGCTTCCTGATGGCGAGAGTGGCGCTCGGCAACGAGGCGGACGCACTCGATGCCGTGCAGGACACCATGCTGCGGCTGGTGCAAGGCTATGCGGGGCGGCCGCCTGATGAATGGCGGCCGCTCTTCTACAGGATCCTGCGCAACCGGATCACGGATTTCCGGCGGCGCAGGAAGATCGAGTCATTGTTCGGCGTCTGGCGCAGCAACAACGACGGGGACGACGAAGACCCGATCGCGCAGTTGCCGGATCCGGCAGGCGGCGATCCCGAAAGACTGGTGGCAGGAGAACGCCGCGGCCAGGCACTGATGCAGGCAGTGGCAGAACTTCCCGAGCGGCAGCAGCAGGCTTTCATGCTGCGCTGCTGGGAAGGGCTCTCCACCATCGAAACCGCGCAGGCCATGGGCTGCACCGACGGCAGCGTGAAAACGCATTACTTCCGCGCCATGCACGCGCTGCGCGAGAAACTCGAGGACCACTGGCCATGACAGACACCGAACACGAACTCGCGAAGGCGCTGCGCGAGGAAGAGCAACTGCTCGGTGCCGCCACGCTGCGCCGCCTCGCGGCAGCACGCAACCACGCACTCACCGCACCACGTCCCTCACGGCTTGCACGCATGTTGGCACCGGCGATGGGCGCGATGGTGCTGGCGAGTGCACTGGGTGTTGCGGTGCTCATGCCCGGCCAACAAGAACCGCAGAGCGGGCAGGGCAGCGAGCAATCCGACAACCCCGAGCTCTACCGCGACCTCGACTTCTATCTCTGGCTCGCCGAATCCGACATGGGGCGTCATGGCTGAGCATCGACGGCTCGCGGGCCTGCTGCTGTGCGGGTTGCTCTGCGCCCTCCCGGTGGTAACGCAGGCAAGCGGCCGCGACGAGGACTCACGCCGCGAACACGAGGAGCGCCGGGCAGAAAGACAGGAACAGTGGCAGGCGCAACGCGAAGAGCACGAACGGCACGATGAGGGACGCGAGGTCTGGCAGCAGGGCGAGGATCCATACGCCGGCCAGCAGCAGGAGCGGCCCGAGTACCAGCAGCGCGACCCGCAGTGGCAGCAGGACGCGGACCAGCAGCGCCGCCAGCAGTACCAGCAGCAATTCCAGTCGCTTCCCCCGGAAAAACAGGAAAGCGTGCGCCAGGCAGAGCAGCGTTACCGGAGCATGAGCCCCGACGAGCGCAACGAGCTGCGCAGGCGCTGGGAAGGGATGTCGGAGGAAGAGCGGGAGCGTTACCGGCAGCGCGCACGCGAACGCCAGTAAGCGGCATCAGAGGGCGGTGGATTTTTCCTTCCCGCAGCGCTCGCAGCGGTGGACGGTGATCAGCTTGCCCTCTTTCACATCGAACTGTTTGGCCTTCCACACCACCCACTTGTGGTGGCCCTCGAGGCAGAGGGTCTTCGCCTTGGGCGGGCGGCGCCGGAATGCGACGACATCTCCCATCTTGAGTTACCCCGGGCAGGCTTTCGTTGCGGCGCCAGTCTGACACCATGATTCGCGGACGGGCAACGCCTACACTGCGCGCCTTCACAACAGCTTCTGCGATACGCGCGACGGTTCCATGACAGAGCTATCAACAGTACAGCTCATGCTGATCGCACTGGTCTTCGTGTGGAGCGGTTTTGTGCGCTCGGGGCTGGGTTTCGGGGGCTCGGTGCTCTCGCTGCCCTTCCTGCTGCTGATACACAACGAGCCCCTGCTGTACTTGCCGGTCATCTCGGTGCACCTGCTGGTGTTCTGGCTGCTCACCGCCATCCGGCAGTGGCCGCAGCGGGAACGCATCCGCGCCGAAGGCGGTGGCGTCGACTGGGTCTACCTGCGGCACGCGCTCGCAATCATGATCGTGCCCAAGCTCGCCGGCGTGTTCGGGCTGATCGTGCTCCCTGCAAAGGTGATGGGCGCCATCATCTTCGCGATCGTCAGCGTCTACGCGGTGTCGTACATCCTGAACCGTCCCTTCCGCTCGAACGACCGGCGCCTCGATGTGCTCTTCCTCGCGCTCGGTGGCTATGTGAGCGGCACCTCGCTGATCGGCGCACCGCTCATCATGGCCGTCTTCGGTACACACGTGGCGGCGCGACAGCTGCGCGACACGCTCTTCGCGCTGTGGTTCATCCTGGTGACGATCAAGATGGCGGCCTTCATCTCGGCCGGCGTTGACCTGCAGCTGCGCGCGCAGCTCTGGTTGTTTCCGTGTGCGGCCGTGGGCCACGCACTCGGCCTGCGACTGCACGCCTACATGCAGCGCGCAGACCCGAAGCGCTTCTACCGTGTGCTGGGTTGCGTGTTGCTGGTGGCGAGCGCTGCAGGGCTCTTCATGTAATGCGTCAGGCGGCCGCCATCAGCGGCACGCCGGCCAGGTAGCGGTGCAGGTAAACGACGACAGCCATCCACAGCACCACCCCTGCGACCACGGCGATGGCATCGCGCGGCCAGCCGTTTGCCGGATATCGCGTCGCACTCGCGGCATCCCGCGCCCGCGCGGCGTGATAGGCAAAGATCGACCAGCCGAGCACGCTCCCGAACAGCACCACATCCGCCAGCCTGCCGTTCGCGAGCAGATGCGCGAAGGCCCAGACGCGCGTGCCGAGGAGCATCGGGTGCGCCACCCACTGCCGGATATGCGTGCCCGGCACGTAGGTGGCCGACAGCAGCACCAGCGAGACGAGCATCAAACCGAGCGCGACCGTGCGCGCCCACGCCGGCGGGTGGTAGAGATCCGGCGAATCGAGCCGGACGCCGGCATAGCCACTCACCACCAACCAGATGCCCGCGAGCGAGACCAGCGAGTAGATGCCCCGCCAGCCCTGCAGGCCCAGACGCGCGATGGCGGTACTGCGCAGTGGCTCGGCCACGACGCGCACCGAGTGCATCCCGAGAACAAGCAGCAGGCCGGCAAGCAGCGTGTACATCGGGAGTGCCTCGCTCAGCCCCAGACGCAGGCAACGAATTTGTTGCCGTCCAGATCGCGGAAATAGGCGCCGTAGAAGTCGTCGCCGCGCAGGCCGGGCGCGCCTTCGTCCTTGGCACCAAGAGAGATCGCCTTGTTGTAGATGCGGTCCGCGATTTCACGGGTTCCCGCATTGATGGCCACCATCACGCCGTTGCCTACGCTCGCCTCGTTGCCGTCGTAGGGCTTGATCGCGGCGATCATGGGCTGCCCGGCGCCCGCGGACCAGATGATCATGCGATCGAACTCCATGGCGCGGGTGGCGCCGAGTTCGCCGAGGATGGCGTCGAAGAAAGCGCCGGCGCGCGGCAGGTCATTGGTTCCGACGGTCACGTAGGCAAGCATGTGTAGCTCCGGGATGGTGTGGTGAAGACCGCCGCATTATTCGGCAGCAAGGGGTGCATGAGGAAGGGGAGCGTCGGGACGGCTCGCCTATGCTCTGAGCGCGATTCAGCGGCATCACAGGGCGACGGAGGACAAGCTATGTGGATCTTCACCCGGTACGGATTCTTCAGTGCGGTGTGCGCGCGGCAGGGAGAGGGTCACTACGGTGCCGCCGTTGACCCTGATCGCATCATGGTGCGCGCGCGCGTCCGTGCCCATCTCGAGGCCTTGCTCGTAGGCTTCCCCGCAGATCTCGGCGGTTGCGAGATCCGGGAGTCTTCCTCTACCGATTACGCCTTCCGCATCTTCGTGCCGAAGGCAGCGTGGTCGCAGGTGCTCGCGGAACTGGCATCCGACATCGATTACGACAACTTCAAATCGGAGGTCGCGCGGCACCAGGGCGCGGCGGGCGCGGATTACGAGCACGCGCTGCATGAGGTCTGGGGCGTGATGTACAGGCTTCAGACCTGAGGCGCAGAAGCTTCGCTCCGGACGCAACGCGGCCCGATGCTGCCGTCAGAAGGGCGGAAGCCCGCGCAGACGCCGCTCCCGTTCCTGCTGGAGGACAACCGCGCAGTCGCGCTCTGTCGAGGCGCCGTAGGCGAGTCGCGCCTCCACCCCTTCGAGTGCTGCCCGTGCGATCCCGAGCCCGGACTCCTCCAGGCGGACGTGGTTTTCGGCGACCACCAGCAAGCAACTGCGTGCGGCATCGAGCGGCAGGACGCGGAAACTGATTTGCCACGGCATTGCGCTGGACGGAAAAATCCACTCGTCGTCGTGCTCGATCCAGGTGATGACGATCTGCCAGCCATGCGCGCCGAGCCTGCTTACGGTCGGTGCGGACACCTCGTCTGTCTCCCATCGCGCGGGTATCGCAGCCACGACGGCGTCGCGCAGCGCATCTGCTGGGGCGGCGACGGCGAAGGTCAGATCAGCCCGCGTGGTGAGGCCGTTGGCAACAACGGGAAGGAACAGCAGCCCCGCACAGGCGCTGGAGATCAGGCTGAGCACCGCAATGCCAAGCGGGTGCCAGAGCGTGCACGCGCGGTGCTCGGGAGTCGTCCTCAAGGGGTCGCGTCCGGTCTGCCATCCGAGCTGCATATGTGGGGTTCTCCACACAGTACCCGTTTTACGGCGGGCGACCGCCGTAGGGGCGGGTGAGTCCTTGTAGGCCCCACCGTGGCAATCAGTCAAGCGCATCCGTGGCCTATCCGGCGCCCGTTGATGCACACTGGGCGCTCATTTCGTGGAGATTCCCCATGCGCCTGCGCCCCCTCGCCCTGCTCGTTCCCGCCGCGCTTGCCCTTCTTGGCAGCACTGCGCGCGCCGAAGACACCAACGCCGCCATCGCGGCAGCCGCACAGGCGGCAGAGTCGAAAGTCGTGGCCTGGCGCCGCGACATCCACGAACACCCCGAACTCGGCAATCGCGAGACGCGCACCTCGGCGCTGGTGGCCAAAGAGCTGAAAAAGCTCGGCTTCGACGAGGTGCACACGGGCATCGCGCACACCGGCGTGGTGGGCATTCTCAAAGGCGGCAAGCCCGGCGGTGTAGTGGCGCTGCGCGCCGACATGGATGCGCTGCCGGTCGAGGAAAAGAGCGACCTTCCCTTCGCCTCGAAAGTGCATATGGAATACAACGGCGCCCAGGTGCCGGTGATGCATGCCTGCGGCCACGATGCACACACGGCGATCCTGCTGGGCGTTGCCACGGTGCTCGCGGGGATGCGCGACCAGATTCCGGGTACCGTGAGCTTCGTGTTCCAGCCGGCGGAAGAAGGCGCACCCGAGGGCGAGGAAGGCGGCGCGCGCCTGATGATCAAGGAAGGCCTGTGGGCCACGGCGAAGCAGCCGACCGCGATCTTCGGCCTGCACACCTGGCCCGGGCCGGCCGGCACCATCAGCTACCGCAGCGGACCCACCATGGCCGCCGCAGACACCATGAAGATCGTCGTGAAGGGCAAGCAAACGCACGGCTCCCAACCCTGGGGCGGCGTGGATCCCATCGTGGTAGCCGCGCAGATCGTGCAGGCGCTGCAACTCATCCCCAGCCGCCAGCTCGACATCACCAAGGCGCCCTCGGTGGTCACGATCGGCAGCATCCACGGCGGCGTGCGCCACAACATCATTCCAGACTCGGTGGAAATGACCGGCACGGTGCGCAATTTCGATGAGGGGATCCGCAAGGACATGCTCGCGCGGATCACGCGCACCGCCACCTCCATTGCGGCGGCATCAGGCGCCGAGGCCACAGTTACCATCGACAGCTACGGCGGCGGCGTGACCTACAACGACCCGGCCCTGGTAACACAGATGGAGCCCGCGCTGCGGGCAGCTGCGGGAGACAAGCTCCTGAATTCCCCGCTGATCATGGCATCGGAGGATTTCTCCGAGTACCAGCAGGACATCCCCGGCCTGTTCTTCTTCCTGGGCGGCAACAAGGAGGGCGTGGGCCCGGGTCAGGCCGCGGCCAACCACTCACCCCTGTACTTCGTGAACGAGGCGGCGCTGGTGCCCGGTGTGCGCACACTGGCCACGCTGGCGGTGGATTACCTGCAGCAAAAAGCCCCGAAGTAAGCCGGATTCAGGGACTCCCCCGGGAGGGCCCCTAGAACTCCATCGCCTGCGGGTTGCGGCTGTACCAGTCGACGCCCGCGGCATCTCGATCGCGGCGGATCATCCGCCGGCCGATCAGGCAGTTCAGATGCGCGAGCGTCTCGCCCGTGGCCATGGCGAGCGTGTCGTTCTCCAGCTCGCGGCGGAACATCACCCGCGAGCAATCCACCGCGCGCTTGGGCTCTTCGAGATGCTCGTACAGGTTGGCGAGGCCGCGCTCGTGGCTGTCGATGATCTGCGTGAGCCGCACGTGCAAGCCGTAAAAAGGCGCCTGGTGCGCGGGCAGCACGAGCACGTTGTCGGGCAGGCGCTCGCGGATGCGGGCGCTCGAGAGCAGCCACTCGCGCAGCGGGTCGCCACTGGGTTCGGTAGGGAAAACGCTCACGTTGGGCGTGATGCGCGGCAGCACCTGGTCACCCGAGATCAGGAGCTTCAACGCAGGGCAGTAGAGCGCCGCATGCTCCGGTGAATGACCCTGCCCGACGATCACCTGCCAGTAACGGCCATCGATCTGCAGAGTCTCTCCTTCCACAAGGCGGCGGAAGCTCTCGGGCAACGGAGAGATGTTCATGCCGAAACCGCCGAAGCGGGCGCGGTAGTGCTCGAGCGCACGCTCGTCGTAGCCAGCAGCGCGATAAAACCGGATAGCCACCTCGGGCGCGGGCTTGCCGGTGTCGTCGGCGAGGGTGTGGCACATGAGGAATTCCTCGCGCGTCATCCACAACTCGCAATCAAAGCGGCGCGTGAGCCAGCCGGCGAGGCCGACATGATCCGGGTGCAGGTGCGTGCAAATCACCCGATGGACGGGCTTGCCGGCCATGAACCCGGTGGAGAGTTGCTCCCACAGGGCCCGGGATTCGGTGAGGTCGAGGCAGGTGTCGACGATGGTCCAGCCATCGCCGTCCTCGAGAAGCCAGAGGTTGATGTGGTCAAGAGAGAGCGGCATCGGAAAGCGCAGCCACCACACGCCCTCGGCCACGCGGAAGGGCTCGCCGGGCTCGGGCGCGGCCTGCGGGCCCCAGGGGTAAAGCAGCCCGCGCAGGGTATCGGCAGCCGAGATGGCCATGGTGCAGTACCTCTTTGCTCCAGACCGCATGGTAGCAGCGGCCGCAGGCTCGGGTCGCGAATGGCCATGCCCGGGACCTGACGCCCGGGCGACGGTCAGGGAATCACACCCTCTCCAGCACCACTACCGGAATCTCGCGTGTCGTGGCCGCCTGGTACTTCTCGTACGGGTGGTAGATCTCGACCAATTGCTTCCAGAGCATCTCGCGCTCCGCGCCAGAGGCCGTGCGTGCACGAGCATCGAAGCGATCCGCCTTGACCTGAACACCTACCTCCGGAGTTGCCTCGAGGTTCAGGTACCACGCCGGGTGCGCCGGCGCGCCGCCCTTGGACGCAATCACCACCACGTTGTTGCCGTACTCGCCGTAGATGAGCGGCAGCGTGAGCGGCTGTCCGGATTTGCGACCCGTGGTGGTGAGCAGCAGCGTGGGCACCATCCCGTTACCGCCGCCGAGCGTGGCGTCCCAGAGGTGGCCGTCGGCGCCATCGGTGGCGAGATAACGGCGCAGGTGGTCCTTGATCCAGTCGGGCAGGCTGTCAGCGATGCGGGAATCGGTCATGAGGCGGTTCCGGTGCGGTTAATCAAGACCGGATTGTATGCCAGGGATCGCGGGCATGGCCCGCTCCTGCAGGGGCCATGCCCGCGACGCCGCTCGGGTCGCGGGTTTGCCCGCATACCATCAGTCGCCCGGCACGATGGCAAGAGGCTTCTGCGTGATGTAGCTCTGGAGCCCCTTGAACTTGGGCGAGGTGATCTGCGTGGGGAATTCCTTCGAACCCCATCGGCCGAAGGGGCTCCAGCTGTCGGAGTTCACGAAGTGGTGGAACACGGCGCCGTTCGGTGCAATGGCAGGCGCGTTCAGCGTGATGCCATTGTTGGTGCTGGTGGTGTCGGTGGCGGCACGCCAGCGATTCAGGTAGTTCACGTAGGTGGACTGCATCCGGGGGTCACGGTTCACCTGGTCGAAGAGGGTGTTCAGCGCGATTTCGTCAGGGTCGGTGGTGAAGAAATTCGCTGGCGACAGCAGAAAGTGTTGCCCGCCCTCATAACTGGTGAGAGGCACGCCATGAGAAGCCGCCACCTCGGCCTGCTGGCGAACGAGGGGGAAAACGCAGTTGAACGAGCCATAGCCCAGATCAGGCGCCCCGGTCACGCCGTTCAGCCAATCGAAAACACCATTCACGCCTGCAGCAATGAAGGCTTTGCGGCGGGTGACGGCAGCCGGTGTGGTGAAGTTCGTACCACAGTTGCGATAGAAAAAGCGGTCATCTTCAGGCGTGAAGTCGTCGTTGAAGTCCGTGATCGTGTCACCGAAGTAAGGCGCGATAGCGAATACATCCGCCATAGCAGCACCGTTGCCGAACGACAGGATCTGATCGGTGAAATAGGGCACGACCGCTTGCGTAGCCATGACCCGTCGAATCCGGTTGGGGCGCTCCGCACCCAGCACCTCATCGAAGACGCTGAAGATTTGCTGAGCGCGCTTCGAGTAGAAGCGCACGAAGGCGGAGCCTGGATCATTCTGGCCGCCGAACTCACCGAGGCTGAGCGCGAACTCCGCGCACAGCTGATCGCCCTGGGCGCCACAGGAATTGGCCTGGTCAGAGGCGAACACCGACTGCCGGAACTGGAAATTCCACACTTCGTTCGAGTATTCGATGTAGGCCTTGCGACCAGGCTCGAGCTGATCCTGCAAGAGCGTCGCAAACTGCTTCACATAACTCTGGGTGGTCACACCGTTGGTGACGGTGTCGGCGAAGGTCGCCAGGTGCGGGATGTTGAACCACGGATCCATGTCCATCAGGTTTGCGAGCGCGATCATCACCTCGAGCGGCACGCCCTTGCAGCCGCGCGTGATCATGTTGCAGTTGTTCGGATCGTTCACGTCGTTGAAGGAATCGTCGCTGTTCCAGAACTGGTCGAGCGGCACCGGGCGCGTGGCGAAGCGCTGCGTGAGCGAGTTGTTGGTCTTCATCCAGTCCATGAAACGCAGCGATCGATAGGTCTTGATCTGGTTCAGGAACGCCGGGCTGAAGACGATGCTCTGGTGGAATGTGCGGAAAGACTTGAAATCGCCCTGCGGGCAGGCAGTGGCCGCAGCGACGCTCACCAGCGGATTGGCCGCACAGATGCCGCCCTGTGGCAGCAGACGTACGTTTTTCACGGGGTTTTGCGGGTTGTTGCGCGTCATCGTGATGATGACCGTGAGCTCACGCGTGGCGAGTTCGGAATCCGGTATCTGCTGCGTGCGGATCTGGAACTGGTTGGGGCCGATGCGGGTGGCGCTCTGCACGTTGTTGAAGGTGAAGTCACCGTCGCCATCGAAGAAAAAATTGAAGAGCTTGTTGCGCATCGCCGGATCCACCGGCGAGCCGGTGAAGATCACGGAACGGGCAAGCTGGTTTGTCTTCAGCGAGGTGACGTTGCCACGAGCGTCAAGGTTCAGCGTGAGCAGGGCAGGATCACATGCCGGCAGGCCGGGGTTCGGGCCGCGGCAGTTGAACTGGTCTCCGTTGCTCGGGAACCATGGCCGCGCCATCTTGAAGTAATTCACGAAGGGATATTCCCGCGTGTAATCCGTGGGCGAGGAGAGGTTGGAGCCCAGCGGTGAGACTGCGTTGGCTGTGTTGCTGAAGCCCGCCGCAATGGAGGGCGGCACGATCGCCGCGGCGTGCACCGCACCGGCAAATGCTGTAGCGGCAATTCCGAGCAACAGGGAACGCAAAAGGCTCATGACATCCTCTCCGTATCGTTATGGCGTCCCCCCGATTCTTCCATCGGGGGAGATGTTGAATCAACCCGGAGACGCGCGTCGTGCTCAGTCGGGCAAGGCAAAAGCCAACAGCCAGTCCCCGGCAGGCTCGTGCGGCATACCGAAGTGCCCGCCCGCCGCGATGACCACGTACTGTTTCTGGTCTTTGCCCGAGCGGTAGATCGCGGGCGTGGCGTGACCTCCGGTGGGGAGCTTGGCCTTCCAGAGTTCCTCGCCGGTGTCGCTGTCGAAGGCGCGCAGGTACATATCCGGCGTGGCCGCAATGAACGTGAGCCCGCCGGCACTGACGCTGGGGCCACCGATGTTGGGCGCACCCTTGATCATCGAGAAGGGCCATGGCGCCAATTCTTCGAGCGTGCCAAGCGGCACCTCCCAACGCTTGTCTCCGGTGTTCATGTCGATGGCCGTGAGCGTGCCCCAGGGCGGCGCCGAGCAGGGCACGCCTAGCGGCGAAAGCATGGGATGCACTTTCACGCAGTAGGGAGTGTCGAGCTGCGGGGAGGTGAACAGGTCTTTGCCGATTTCGCACTGCTCACGCGGAATGAGCGTGAGCGTCGAGGGCATGAACAGCGTGTTCAGGATGATCAGGCCGCGCACCGGGTCGATGGCGGGCGTGCCCCAGTTGTTGCCGCCGAAGTCGCTGGGGAAAAACGCCGAGCCCTGCAGCGAGGGCGGCGTGAAGATGCCGTCGTTGCGGGTGGACTCGATCAGCTTGCGGCACTGGCCCTTGTCCCAGAAGGTGAAACCCCAGGCATCCTCGGGCTTGATGCCGCCCGGATGCAGCGGAGCAGGCTTGGTCGGGAAGGGCTGGGTGGGCGAGAGATATTCGCCCGGCACTTCCCAGCCCTGCGAGACGGGGCGCTCTTCCACAGGGAACAGTGGCTTGCCCGTCAGGCGATCGAGGAGAAAGAGGTGGCCCATTTTGGTGGGCTGTGCGAGAGCGGGAATCTTCTTGCCGTCGCGCTCGAACTCGAAAAGCGTGGGCTGCGCCGGCGTGTCGTAGTCCCAGACGTCGTGGTGAACCATCTGGAAGTGCCACACGAGCTCACCCGTGCTGGCACGCAGCGCCACCACCGAGCTCGAGTAGTAATCCATGTTGTCGCGCAGACCGCCGAAGAAATCGGTGGAGGTGTTGCCGGTAGGCAGGAACACCAGATCGTTCGCGGCATCGACCGAGATGATGCTCCAAACGTTGGTGGTGCCGCGGCGGTACAGCGGCTTGCCGTTGGCATCCACGGTGTCGCTCTGGCCGGGCGGCAGCGCGTCCCAGGCCCAGTCGAGCTTGCCGGTCTTCACGTCAAAAGCGCGCACCACGCCGCTCGGCATGTGGTTGTGGACGCGGTCCATGATGAAGGCGCCAGTGATAACGCGATCGCCGATCACCGCCGGGGGAGACGTGATGGCATGCTCGACCTGGGCGTATTCGCCGAGGCCGGGCGAGAGGCTCACTTCGCCGTTGTTGCCGAAGTCCGCGCAAGGCTTGCCGTCCTTCGCGTCTACCGCCACAAGGCGCCCGTCCAGCGTGCCTTCGATGATGCGGCTGTCGCAGTGCGCGCCGGTAGGCGTTGCAGTGGCCCAGTGGCTGACGCCACGGCAGTTGGCAAGCACTTCCTGGTTGCCGTCCACGCCGGGGTTGAAGTTCCACTTCTCTTTGCCCGTTGCCGGGTCGAGCGCGAAGATCTTGTTGAAGGCGGAGCAGCCGTAGAGCGTACCGTCGACCAGAAGGGGCGTCATTTGCCAACTGGTGGCGGGGAGGGGCTGCTTCTTGCCGGGAATCATCTCGATGTCGGCTGCACCTGCTGCGCGGAAATCCCCGCTGCGGTACTCCCATGCCTTTTGCAGCCGGGCAACGTTCGCGCGGCTGATCTGTGTGGCAGCGGAGTAGTGCCCGCCACCGGGCGCGGCGCCGAAGGCGGTCCAGTCGGCGACCGGGCCGCTGTAGTCGATGGCAGGAGGGGTTTCCTTGGCGCAGGCAGCGAGCAGTACGAGACAGGCAGCCGAAGCAATGGCACGAAGACGCAGCGGCACGCGGGCCCCCTTTCTGGCTCGTTGTAAAACAGGACGCAGATGGTCAGACCAGCGCGGCGCCAAGGCAAGTGTCGTTTGCGTCATGCGCGCAGTGTCTGGTCGGGCCGGCATGCGTGGTGTAGCGTTTGCCGCGGGCGTCCGGTGGCAGGGATACATGTTTCAGACAAGCGCGCGAAGCGTGATCCTGCTGGCGATGCTGGCCGGTTGTGAGGCGCCGTCGGGCCATCAACCCGCGTCGTCCGAACCTGCACGTGCAGCCGCGCCCAACAAGGTGGCGATCGCATTGAATGCCTATCGCCAGCGCCGCGGGCTCGCGCCCATTCCCGTTTCGGCGCGGCTCACGCAGGTGGCAGCGGCGCACGTCGCAGACCTCGAGGCGCACTATCAGCGTGGCAACTCCGGCAACTGCAACATGCACTCATGGTCCGCCAACGGTAACTGGACGCCGTGCTGCTACACGCCGGACCACGCCCGCAAGCAGTGCATGTGGGACAAGCCCCGTGAAATCACCGGAGGCGCCTACAGCGCCACCGGCTACGAGATCGTGGCCTACTACTCCGACCCCATCACCCCCGAGCGCGCACTGCAGATCTGGCAGCAGAGCGACGGCCACCACATCATGGTCGTCAATCAGGGACAGTGGTACGACAACACGTGGCGTGCCATGGGCGCCGCGATGGGCATGCACTATGCGGTGGTGTGGTTCGGCGAGGAGCCGGACCACGGCACCCAGGAATCATTCCTGCCTGGCGCGGGCCCGGGCACGCTAACTGACGGAAAAGGCTTATTTATCC
>CAIYPF010000086.1 GCA_903928015.1 uncultured Gammaproteobacteria bacterium
CCTGATGCTTGGCCCCGAGGCTCTGCTGCAGCGGTTTCCGTGGATCAGTACCAGCGGCCTTGCCGCCGGTTGCTGGGGACGCAGCGGCGAGGGCTGGTTCGATGGCTACGCCCTGATGCAGGCCTTCCGGCGCAAGGCCGTGTCCTTGGGTGTGGAGTACCGCAGGGCCGAGGTTCGGCGCGTCCTGCTCCGGGGCTCGCGCGCTTGCGGCGTGGAGCTCACCGACGGCAGCCGCATCGACTGCGCCATGGTGGTGAATGCCTCGGGTGCCGACGGCGCGCGTCTCGCCCGCTCGGTCGGCCTGGACATTCCCGTCCACAACAAGAAACGGATGATTTTCACCTTCCGGGCCGAGGACCGCATTGCGGACTGCCCGCTGCTGATCGACACCAACGGCTGCTACGTGCGTCCCGAGGGCGATGGTTTCCTCTGCGGCACCGTGCCTGCGCCGCACAACGACCCCGATGCAGACGGCGATTTCACCGTCGATTGGCCTCTTTTCGATGACGTCATCTGGCCCACTCTGGCGGCGCGCGTCCCTGCCTTCGAGCGGATCCGGCCGGGGCGGGCCTGGGCCGGTCATTACGATATGTGCGACTGGGACAGCAACGTGTTGCTCGGGCACGCTCCGGGCGTCGATGGCCTTCTGCTGGCCAACGGCTTTTCGGGGCACGGCCTGCAGCAATCCCCCGCGGTGGGGCGGGCGCTCGCCGAGCTCATCGTTCATGGGGGCTTTCGCACGCTGGACCTGTCGGAGCTGTCGCCCGCACGGATTACGCAGGGCCGCAGGGTTCTTGAGGCAAACGTCGTCTAGCTCGCCGCCTGTGCTGTTTAACTCGCCACCTTCCTTTGGCTAAAGTGCCGACTGCGGCGGCAGCCCCTGCTGCTGCCGATCCGCGTCTGCGCCCAAAGAGGTCTCACAGCGTGAATTACGCATTCCACACCGCCTTGCTGTCAGTGGGCATGTTCCTGGGCATCGTGCTCATGCTCGAGATCGGGCGCCGCATGGGCGAAGCCCAGCGCGCGCGCAAGCCCGGCGTCGAGATCAAGGGAAGTAGCGCAGCCGAGGGCGCGGTATTCGGGCTGCTCGGCCTGCTGATTGCCTTCACGTTCTCGGGCGCAGCCACGCGGTTCGAGGACCGTCGCCATCTCATCACCGAGGAGGCCAACGATATCGGCACCGCCTGGCTGCGCGTGGACTTGCTCCCCTCGGGCGCGCAGCCCGGGATGCGTGATCTGTTCAGGCGCTATCTGGACGCCCGGCTGGAGGCCTACAGTCACGCCAGTGAACCCGAACGTGCGACTGCGGAATTCTCGAATGCAGCAAAGCTGCAGCAGGAGATATGGTCTGCGGCCATTGCCGCCGCCCGCGAGCCCGGCGCGAGCCCCGACGCCGCCAAGCTGCTGCTGCCCGCGCTGAACGAGATGATCGACATCACCACCACACGGCTGGTTGCCACGCAGAACCATCCGCCAGTGGCGATATTCGCGATGCTGGGTGTGCTCAGCATGCTCGGTGGCCTGCTGATCGGTTACGACCAGTCGGGCAAAACCCACCGCGAGACCGTGCACATGCTGGTCTACGCGCTGATCATGTCGGGTGCGGTATTCGTGATCCTCGATCTGGAGTATCCGCGGATGGGGCTCATCCGCATCGACTCTGCCGACCAGATACTGCTCGATCTGCGATCTGACATGGGTTGAACCGGCTGCGCGCAGTGCCCCGCCGCACACGTCGGAGCACCCGTTCAGATGATCTCCAGCTGCTGCACCAAGGATGTCCCTGCCAGCTCGGACTGCAGCTTGTGGAGTTCCGCTGCGATCAGCTCCGCGTTGCAGGATGCACCGCGGAGATCGAACACCAGCCTGGGACATTTGCAGAGCCGCGCGTTGAAGTCGAACACGGCCTCGAGGCAGCGGAGCAGGGCGCCCGGATCCGCGATGGGCGCCTGAACCAGGCGCGCCGGCAGCGCGCTCAGCTTGGCGATGGGCCACAGGCAGCCGGTGTGGTCATCGGCGTTCACGCGTTCGCAGAACAGCGTGCGCTCGGTGGCGTCGAGGCCTGCTGAAGTCTCCATCAGCGCACTCAGCGCGCCCGCAGCTTCGTCGGCGAAGCCCACCACATGGACCCCGCCACCGCTCAGCGCGGCAGCGAGTTCCTCTGTGGCCCGTGCCTCCGCGTGCATACCCGGCCTCACGTGCGGCCAGAGGGTGGCGGCATGCGCTTGCCCTGTTCGAGTTTGCGTCGCAAATACGAGGGCATCTCTGCTTCGTCCTTGACCGAGAAACTCGGCTCGACCTCTTCGATCGAGGTGAGCCTCGAACTCATGGCCCGTGATTTGTAGACCGTTTCCTTGGCGAATTCCTCGGTCCGACGCGCCTCGGCGTGCACCCGGAGCGCCTTCAGACCTTCCGCCACCCACGGGTTCTCGCCCGCTTCCTGCTCTGCCTTGCGCAGGATCTGGTCTACCTGATCCCAACGGCCGCGGCGCGCTGCGGTGCGTGCCTCGAGTTGCAGTTCGGCTGCGCGCAGTTCCTGTGCACGGGCCTTGACCCTCGCGTCCTCCGCGAGCGCCGAGAAGGCTCCTGCCGGCAGCGTTGGCAGCGAGAGGGTCTGCTCCAGCACCAGTGTGCGGTCGGTCTGGCATTCGTCGAGGCTGACCGAGACGCGCAGGAGCTGATCGAGCGTGACGCCCGGTCCGCATAGGCGTGCCGGCACGGTGATGGAGACCAGCGCCCAGCCTTCCGCGCCGAAGGCGAGGTCTGGCAGGGCCCAGCGGCCGTCGTTTTCTTGCGCGTAGTCGTTCAGAACCTTTGCCTTGACGCCATCGGGCGTCTGCAGCGACAGGCGCAGCTTGCGGGCGCAGAGCGCGCGCATCAGCTCGAACTCCGCGGTGAAGGGGTCGAGCAGGTCCTCGGCGGTATCGCCGTAGTAGCCCTGACCCTGACCGGCCTTGGCCATGCCCATCATCAGGTCTTCGTTGAAGCCGTTGCCGAGGCCGCACGTGGAGGTGCTCACGCCCGAGGCCGCCATGGTGCTCACATGGGGCGCGATATCCTCGAGCGAGTCCGGGCCCTCGTTGGCGCAGCCGTCCGAGAGCAGCATTACCCGGCTGATGTAGTTGTCGGTGGCACCGAGCGCCGCCTGCTCTGCGCCGGCCAGCCAGCCGCCGAAGAGTGCGGTCATGCCGCGTGACTCCACCTGCGCCAGCGCCCGGTGGAAAACCGCCGTATCGGTGACGTTCTGCGCGGGGACGATCGTATCGACGGTGCTGTCGTAGGCGATGACGGAAGCGCGATCCTGCGGACCGAGGCGGTCGATGATCATGCCCACGCAGCGCTTGGCTTCCTCGAGCGGCCGGCCCGACATGGAGCCGGAGCGGTCGATCACCAGCGCCAGGTTGAGCGCCTTGCGCCGTGCCTGCAGGGCGGGCGCGGCGGGCGCCTTCACGCGCACCAGCGCCAGGCAGGCGTTGTTGTGGCCTTCGAGCAGGGCGTCGCGCAGTGGCGTGATGCCGAGGCTGATGGTGTTGCTCATGGTTGTTTGCCTCCCTTGGCAGTTATCCATTCGATGATCGAGGCCGTGATGGCGCGCCCCACGGCGTCGGCACCATCAAGGCCCAGATTGCGTAGCCGATCCGTCTCGATCAGCAGGTGTATGTCCTCGTCCAGCGCGATGCGTGTCATCTGCGTGGCCCGGGGCTGCGTGCTCTCTCCGGTGAGCTGTTTCATGGAGAACATCAGGTCCGCGCGCCGTTGGCGCTGCGAGGCCAGCCGCTGCAGCGGTGGGGCGACCGGCTCGCTCACCTTGCCGCCCGCGAGGGTGCTTTCCCGGATGCGCTTTGCAGCCATCAGCGCCGGGTTGGGCCTTCCCTGGCCCGGGACCAGCAGTAACAGGTCTTCGAGCGGCGTAAGCGCGAAGTGCTGCGTGACCTTGGCGAGCGGCCAGCCGTCTGCCACCAGGGCGCGTGCCGCCACCAGTTCGACCAGGTGGCGCCATGTGTAGATGGCTTCCTTGCCCTGGCGCTCGGGGCGGGAAAGGATGTCGCGCTGGGCGTAATCCCTCACCAACCGTGCCGAGAGCTCGTCCGTGTCGTTTGCCGCGCCGAGGCCCAGCCCCGCGCAGACAGTGGTTGCCAGCCGGGCCAGGTCCTCTGCCGAGCCGCTGAAATCCTTGAAGACCTCCAGTGGCGGGTTCTGCATTGAAGGCTCCATTGAATGGCAATGACGTTGAATGATGGCGACGTTAGGAGTCGATGTCAATGACATTGATCAATGTTTTTCAAGGCTCGTCCGGGCTCGGGCGCAACCGGGCGGCGATCCGCTTTGGCACCCGGGCTGTCAGCCCGTGGCGGCGGAGTCCATGCCTGTGGAATGCAGTCTGACGAGGGTTAGCCTCAGGAGATGAGGCTGAGGAAAGGACGGCCTTCCGGATTCAATAACGGATGCTGCGGTCTGCCATTTCGCCCATTGCCCGTCGCAGCAGCGCACGCTCCCTTACGCTGCGCCAGAGCAGGAAATCCAGGAAGGCCACATCGCTTTCGCGGGCAGCGGCCGGTGCTCTTGCGATCAACGCGGCCATGGCCTCGGCCTGGCTGGCGAATCGCTGCCCGAGCAACAGGCCGGCACGCTCGATGTCTTCGGCCTCGTAGCGGGCTCTGCCGTAACGAAGCAAGGAGTCCTGGATCTTCTGCAATTGCACAAGGCGGTTCAGCCGGTGGCTCACGAAGACTTCCTTCGCCGCCGGCAGCAGGACCGATGAGAGCGAGTCTTCGATGTAATTGCCGAGGAAATCGAGTTCGAAGGCGGAGTCATCGAGCACAGGCTCCGCAGGCAATTCCCGCCCGGCAAGTCCCGCCAACTTGCGCAGCATCTCGTGGCGGTTGGCATGGCCCCAGATGTAGAGCATCGCCATGTCGAGTTGCACGTTCGGTCGCGACAGCGCCCGGTGAATGCCGACGCACCATTCGCCGATGACCAGCACCACGGCATAGTCGAGCGCGCGGTGGTTCACCGCCTTGCCGCTGCTCGCGGCGAAATCCGCGACCAGTTGCTCTGGCGAGCCGAATGAGACGCCGAGCGCCCGGCACAGGATGCAGGCGAGATCCTCCAGCGGATGCCCCACACGCACCAGTTCCCAGTCGATCAGCGCGGCGATCTCGCCGTTCGGACGGAACAGGAAATTCCCGGGCCCCACGTCGCCGTGGACCAGCACCGCGGGCTCGGTCGCATCGGGCACGTTGTGCTTCAGCCACTCCAGCGCATAGTCCACCGCCGGATCCTTGAAGCTCACCGTGTCGGTGTAGAGCTGCTGCCACACGGCGAGGATGCTGCTCACGGCCTCGCCGACCGTATCGACCCCTGCGTATTCCGCCAGACCCAGTTCGTCTGGCGGGATGCGTTGCAGATCCACCACGCAATCGATCAGCGCGCGCTCCATGGCGCGTTGCTCGGCCGGCGGCAGGCTCGCCTGGTAGCTGGTCTGGCCCTCGATGTGTTCCATCAGGATCGCGTTCAGTTCCGGCGAGAAGGCGATCACGCCCGGGGCCGGATAGCCGCGATCCGAGATGGGTTTCAGGAAGGACCACTCCCGCGCCAGCGTGAACTGCGTGCCTGAGAGCGGCCCTTCGCCCGAGTCCACGCGCAGGAACACGGGTGCCGCAGCCCCGCGGTTCACCTTGTAGCTGCGGCGCGAGGCACCGCCCGGGATCAGCGCGAGCTCCGTAACGGGCACGCCCAGCTCCAGCTCTACCCAGGCGCGCAGCCTCGCTTCGAGGTCTGTATACATCGACGAATCCATTCGTCTCTTCCTCTCAGGCAATGATGGCGAGACTGGTCAGCACCAGCCGGATCAATTCGGCCTGACGGTGCACATTGGTCTTGCTGAAGACCGAGCGCAGCTGCGTGCGCGCGGTGTTCTCGGAGATGCCGAGCTTGTCTGCGGCGATGGCGATGGACGAGCCCTGCAGCAACTCGTCGATCAGCGCGATCTCGGCGGGAGACAGGCCATAGAGTTGCCCGAAGCGTCCGAGGTAGATGTCGCGGTTGCTCACCTCGTCATTCAGGAAAACCGCTACTCCCCGGAGCTCCCTTGGCACGGGGTTTCCAGCAGGGGAGATGGGGCGCAGCAGCACCTGGATGTACTCGCCCGTCTGCGGGCCTGTGAGGCGAAGGAACTGCCGTTCGCCCTCGCCGGCGTGGTGCATGGACGCTATCGCGTTCTCGAGCCGTGCGCCGCCGTTGCCGCCACCACCACAGAGCCTGCCCTGGTCCACACGCAGCAGCGAAGATGACGCCAGCAGGAGCTGCGCCATTTCATTCACGCGCACGATGCGCCCGGCCTCGTCGATGATCACGAGGCCGAAGGCGAGCTGGTCCAGCGCGCCAATGTGGGCGCTGCGTTCGAGCAGCAGGCGCCGGCGCTGCTCGTGCAGACGGAAGGCGCTCTCGAAAAACGGCAGAAGCCGCGACATCAGCGACTTCTCGAGCACGCTGAACGGATTCTCGGGCTGACACCGGGACAGGCGGATGTATGTGGTCTGCCCGTCGGTCGCCACCACGTTCAACGCGAGGACGTCGGTGGTGCCGCCGGGCGCCAGAACCTGCCTGTAGAAAGAACTGGACTCGAGTGCCTCGGGGGAGATCACGTCATCGAGCGACACAGGCACGCTCGCAGCGATGCCCCGGAAAGGATCGTCGCGGTACCCGATGGCGCGGTAGATGTCCTCGAACTCGACATCCGTCTGGTAGGAGTAGAGCTCGCCAAAGTCTCCCGTGGAGGGCATGCGCAGGATGAGCGTGCAGGTATCGAGGTGCATCGCTCGCGTGAGGCTGGCGAAAAACGGTGTCCAGCTGCCGCCTGCTTCCACGGCCCGGAAAAGATCGAGCAACAGCTGCTCGAAGCTCACGCTACTGCGCGCAGTCATCAGGTTTGCTCCTCCGGCAACGACCGGCCCGGAACAGCTCCCCACCCTGAGATCGCCAGCGCGAACATTCCTTGCGGATCCGTGAAGCTGTCGAATTCCGCGACATGTGCCGCGCTCCCGGACGTCTGACACCGTGCAGCTGTCGCGTGGAAAGTCCCCGCGTTGCTCCGTCCATTCAGGCCGTTGAAGAATTTCACGAGATCCAGCGTTTTCATGTTCTTTGTCTGTACCGCGCGACGTGCCGTTCGCGCTCTCCTCAGGCGGCGGGAAATTCGCGGCGGTTGCGCCAGAGCGCCGTGCTCCAGGCATCCTGCTCCTCGCCGTAGAGTACGCCGGTGGGACCTTCCCACTCCATCAGGAACAGCCAGCACACGAGGTTCGCGTAAGGCAGGTAGACGAAGCGGTTGATCGGGCGGCCGCGAATCCCGACGCTGCGGCCGAGTTCGTCCACCAGATGGACCTCTATCCAGCGGAGTTCTCCGCCGTGGTAGCACACACGCCTGTGCCCTTCCTTCACGCCCGATTTGATGCCGTCCTGCATCACGTAGCCCTTGAACACGGGCTCCATCTCCCCGCCGGGCCTGGAGTAGGCGAGGAAGGCGAAGTCGGCAGACTGCCCGTGGCAGTAACCGAGGCGCACGTCGTCGCCGATGATCCGCGGCCCCCAGGAGCGGTCGCGGATGCCGTGGCAATCGATGTTCCAGCGCTTGCCCTCGAGTTCCAGCGTGCCGGTGTAGTGGCCGGGCTGGTCGATGTGGCCCGCGAAGAATTCGGAAGTGCCGTGCGCCGAGGTCTCTTCTGCCGGCAGGAGGCCCGTGAATCGCATGTCGAGGCGCACACCCGGGCTCGCGTAGCCCATGTCATAGACCAGACCCGTTTCCACGCTCTTCAGCCAGTTTCCGCCGGGCAGGGACATATCGCGCAGGTCCACCGGCGAGGTGATGGGCGCGTTCACGTCGTAGCGGTAGACCGGCGCGTCCCAGGGCAGATACCCCTTGGCGTCCCACACAAGGCAGCCGCCGCCATAAATGCCGAGTACCGGGCGGAACCAGTTGTAGAAGTAAATGGTGATGCCAGCCTCGGGGATCCATGCGCCGAACCACACGGTTTCTGTCCACCAAGGCTCCGTGGGCGAATACGTGTGAAAGGTGTCGACGGTGTCGCAGACGACGAGAGGGGATGTCATCGGGGCACTCCGGCGAGGACGCCGGGGACTATAGGTTTGGGTGATCGGCGCCCGGAATACTCCAAACGAGTGAAGCCCCGGCGGGCCTGGAACGCATTCCAGCTCGTGATGCGTGGATCACATGCACGCGCAGCCCCTGTTTGGATTATTGCTCCGTGCTCGCAGCATCGTGTGGAATCCGTTTCTCCTGAGCCGGCGTGCGGCCGACTCCTGAAACCGCGCGAGAAATGCCTGAGCGACCCCGCTCGGGTTCAATGTGTCCTTTGCGAGAGACCCATCCGTGTCATCGGCTGAACTCATCCCTGATCCGTCCCGGCTCCAACGGGCCGGAATGGCCAAAACCCCCGTTTCGGCCGGCGACTTGGCTGCCGGCCTCTGCGCTTCACTGGAGCAGGATCCGGGCGATGGCAGCAGCCTGCGTGTTGCGCTCGGCGAGGTTGCCCGTGCGCAAGGCATGATGAAAATCTCCCGTGAGACGGGCCTTGCGCGGGAGGCGCTCTACCGGGCGCTCTCGGACAGGGGCAATCCCGAACTCGCCACCGTGCTCAAGGTACTGAAAGCGCTGGGTCTGCAACTCAGCATCAGGCCCGCCAAGGCAAGGCGAACTCGCCGCGCCTGATCGCGTTCAGGGCAGCGGATCGGGCGTGTCCGCCAGACGCTTCACCAGTTCGAACAGGAAATCGCGCCCCTCGTAGAGCGAGCGTACCCGCATCCGCTCGTCCAGCCCGTGGACGCCACCCAGATCGTGCTCGAAGAAAATCCCGCTGATGCCGTAGGTGGGAATGCCTGCGGCGTTCAGGAACTGCCCGTCGGTGGCGCCCGCCTGGAAGATCGGCACCAGAGGAACGCCGGGGTAGATCTTCGCGCTGACTGCTTCGACTGCGCCCATGATCGCGGGCGTCAGTGGAGGTGTTTTCGCGAGCGGGCCGCGGATTTCGAGCGTACTCACGGTCACGGCCGGGTCATCGATTGTCTTCTGCAGCGCGAGGCGCACATCTTCCACGCTGCTGCCCGGATAGATGCGGCAGTTCACGTTCGCCCGCGCGCGTTGCGGCAGTGCGTTGGTGGCGTGGCCGCCTTCCAGCGTGGTGGCCACACAGGTGGTTCTCAGCATGGCGTTGTTGGTCGGGTCAGTGATCGCCGTTGAGAGGGCCTTTGCATCGCCGGGGTTCTTCACGACGGCCTTCATGGCGGAGCCGAGTTCGCCGCCGAGGATCTCGCCCATGCGGTCGAAGTACACGCGGGTGGTGTCGTTGAGCTGCACGGGGAATTCCAGCGCGCTCACCTTCGTGAGTGCCCCCGCCAGGTGGTAGATCGCGTTGTCTTTCACGGGGCGTGAACTGTGACCGCCCGGGTTGGTGACTTCGAGGCGGTAGTTCTGGCTCGCTTTTTCGCCGGCCTGGATACTCAGCATCAACTTGTTGCCCTGCGGATCGAGCTTGCCCCAGGCGCCCTCGTTCAGCGCAAAGGCCGCATCGATCAGCTGCCGGTTTTCGTCCACCAGATGCTGCGCGCCGTTGTAGGCGCCGCTGGTCTCCTCGCCGCAGGTGAGTGCCATGCGGATCTCGCGGCCCGGCGTGAATTCCCCGCGCAGCGCGCGCGTCAGTGTGTCGACCCAGATCGCAGCCATCGCCTTGTCGTCTGCCACGCCACGCGCATAGAAAAAGCCGTTCTCCTCGGTGAGGGTGAAGGGGTCCCGCACCCAGTCCTCGCGCTTGGCCTCGACCACGTCGATGTGTGCGAGCAACAGCATCGGGCGCAGCGCGGGGTTGCTGCCGCGCAGTTGCGCAACCAGGCTGCCTTCGCGCGGGTGTGCGGGGTCGACGACGAGGTGCAGGCCGGATTCCGGCATGCCGGCTTTTTTCAGCCTCGCCGCCATGCGCTCGGCAGCCAGCGTGCAACTGCCGGCAGAGAGTGATGTGTTGGTCTCGACCAGTTCCTCGAAGACTTCGCGAAGGGCGGCCTGCCCGGGCGTCGGGCCGTTCCCGGCGGCAACGGGCAACGACAGCCACAGTGCGGCGAACAGAGCGGAAATGCGGAGCGACGGTGTCATCGGACGCCTCTGGTTTGTGTGTGTCTTACCGTGAACTCAGGGTGCCGCAGCGGACCTGAACCACAACTCGGCGCCGCTGCCGTCTTCGCGGCGGTAGGCCAGCATCAGCATGCCCGGCGCAAATCGGAATGACTGCACGTCGGGCAGGATGCGAAGGAAACGGTTTTCAGTGCTCATGCGGGGCTCTTCGCAGGCCATGCGCGTGGCCATGCCGGGGCTCACGACGAGGCTGCCCGCCGCGTCAGCATCACGCACGGCTGCGCTGTAGCGGTTGCAGCCCGCGTTGCCGGAGAAACGTCCTTCCGCATAGGAAAGGCCGACGATGGGCGTGGGAACTGCGGGCTCTTCGGCGCTCCAGCGGGCAAGTTCCCAGTGGCTGCCTTCCAGTTCATTCACCGTGACGCGCACGGCCTTGCGCTCAGTGGCGCGTTCCTGCAGCGTTGCGCCGGCGAGTTGCCACACCTGCCGGATGTTCATCGAGGGGCAGCAGGAGGGGTCATCGGGGCCAGCGCCGCGCAGATCCACCACGATCCTGCCGTCTTCCACGTGCACATCGCGCACCTGCACCCGGTCTCCCAGCAATTGCGTGGCGACGTTGAGGGCTTTGCCCGTGCTGCCCGAGACGACGGCGATCCACGAGAACACGCCGCTGCCACCGGTCCAGTTCGCCAGCACCACCACCGCTTCTGCCAACCCGTCGCCGTCGAGATCACCGCGTGCGACCAGGTCGCCGGACAAATCCAGCGTGGGAATGGATGCCGAGCCCGGTTCGGGTGGCTCGCCATTCCAGTGCCCGGCGCGTAGCTGCATCGGGCTTCCGTCGTCGCTGATGCCTGTGTAAGCGAGGTTTTTCAGCACCTCCAGCGACAGCTCTGCAGGAGCACCTGCCGTGGCGGACGCGCAGCCGTGGAGCGCGCCCGACACGCAGAGCAGTATCAGGCACAGAAGTGTCGAGTGGCGCATCGGGCCGGCCTCGGTGCTGGGATGCGACGGATCATAGTGCTTCGTCGCGCAGCACTGCCAGAAAGGCCTCGCCATAGCGCTCGAGCTTGCTGTCGCCCACGCCGCTCACGGCGCGCAACTCCCTTGCGTTGAGCGGACGCTCGGCGAGCATGGCGCGCAGGGTGGCGTCGTGGAAGATCACGTAGGGCGGCACGTTCTGCGCATCGGCGAGGCGCTTGCGGCAGGCGCGCAGCGCCTCCCAGAGCGGCTGATCCACGGCATCGACCTGCACTGACTGCTCGCGCTTGCCGATTGCCCGCACCGGTGCGGCCTTGCGATCCCGGCGCAGCCAGACGCTTTCATCGCCGCGCAGTACAGGCCGCGAGGCAGCACCGAGCCGCAGGCCACCGTAGCCTTCGGGGTCCACATCGAGCAGGCCTCGCGCGACCAGTTGGCGGAACACCGAGCGCCACTGCTCGGCGGGGATGTCCCTGCCGATGCCGAAGGTGCTGAGGTGATGGTGGTCGAAGGACTGGATGCGGTCGTTCGAGGCGCCGCGCAGCACGTCGATCACGTGGTTCGCACCGAAGCGCTGCCCGGTGCGGTACACGCAGGAGAGCGCCATGCGCGCGGCCTCGGAACCGTCCCATTCCTCGGGCGGATCAAGGCAGTTGTCGCAGTTTCCGCAGGGCGTATCCAGCGTGTCACCGAAGTAACGCAACAGCGCCTGGCGACGGCAGCTCGTGATCTCGCAGAGCCCGAGCATGGCGGTGAGGCGCTGTTGCTCGTGGCGCTTGAAGGTCTCGTTACCTTCGGACTGCAGCGCCATCTGGCGCAGCTTCACCACGTCCTCGAAGCCGTACAGCAGCAAGGCCGTGGCGGGCTCGCCGTCGCGCCCGGCCCGCCCGGTTTCCTGATAGTAGGCCTCGATGCTTTTGGGGAGGTCGAGGTGCGCCACGAAGCGTACGTCGGGTTTGTCGATGCCCATGCCGAAGGCGATCGTGGCCACCATCACTACGGACTCCTCGCGGAGGAACCGTGACTGGTTCCGGGCGCGCTCGTCCTTGTCCATGCCGGCGTGGTACGGCAGTGCGTGGAAGCCCTCGCCCTGCAGCCAACTCGCGGTTTCGTCCACTTTGGCCCTCGAGAGGCAATAGACGATGCCCGCGTTGCCGGCCTGCTCCTCGCGCAGGAAGGCGAGGAGTTGCTGTTTGGGTCGCTCTTTCTGGCGGATGCGGTAGCGGATGTTCGGGCGGTCGAAGCCGACGATGAACTGCTTTGCGTCCTGCAGCCCGAGGCGCGTGACGATCTCCTCGCGCGTGCGCATGTCGGCGGTGGCGGTGAGGGCGATCCGCGGCACGCCCGGGAATTCGCGCTGCAGGATGTCGAGGGCGAGGTAATCGGCGCGGAAGTCGTGTCCCCACTGCGAGACGCAGTGCGCCTCGTCGATGGCGAAGAGCGCGATCCTGGACTCGTGCAGCAATTCGAGCGTGCGCTGCTGCAGCAGGCGTTCGGGCGCCACGTACAGAAGGTCGATGCGGCCTTCGCGCAGCGCCCTCTCGGTGGCGAAGACTTCCTGAGCGGCCAGAGTCGAGTTCAGGAAGCCGGCCCGGACCCCGAGTTCGCGCAGCGCGCTCACCTGATCCTGCATCAGGGCGATCAGGGGCGATATCACGATGCCCGTGCCCTCGCGGGCAAGGGCCGGGACCTGGTAACACAGCGACTTGCCTCCGCCGGTCGGCATCAGCACCAATGCGTCCTCGCCGGCGATCAGCGCCCGGATGACGGCCTCCTGAGGGCCGCGGAAACTGCGGTAGCCGAAGGTCTCTTCGAGTATCTGGCGAGGGTCGTTGCTCATGGCCGGCATTATGGCCTTCCGGAGGGCCGCACCGCCCGGAATCATTGCCCGCGCGCGCGACCTGCTCCTACACTGGAGAACCGCTAACCGGGGGGGTCTCGATGAAGCTGATCAGGTCTTTGGTCCGCAGCGTGCTGGTCGCGGCGGGATTGTCGGTAGCCCCGCTTTCGGGCGCGGCGCCTGATGCGGGCTACCAGGACCTGGGACTCATGCAGGGCTTCCCGCCGGCAGCCGACAAGCGGGTGCTGCGTGAGAACTTCATGGAGCCGCCGCGCAACCGCTGGGCCTTCCAGCACATCCGCGAGTTGCAACCCACCCGCGAGATCTGGCGCGGCGATGGCCCCGCCTCCGTGCTGCGCGCCAAGCCCCTCGACCTCGGGCCCGTCAAAGCTGCGGTCCGCAAGGGCCGGGTGCTCAGCCTCGACCAGTTCCTCGACGAGTCCCACACCGACGGGTTCCTCATCCTGCACCGCGGCAGGGTGGTCTTCGAGCGCTACATGAACGGCCAGCAGCGCCACGTGCAGCACCAGATGTTCTCTGCCACCAAGTCTTTCGTCGGCACCATCATGCTGGCGTTGGTCGGCGAGGGGAAAGTCGATCCGCGCAAGACCGTGGGCTCCTATGTGCCCGAGCTGCAGAAGAGCGCTTTCGGCGATGCCACAGTCCAGCAAGTGCTCGACATGACGACCGGCGTTTCCTACACCGAAATCTACGACGATCCCGACTCCGACATCTGGCGTTACGGGCGGGTCTTCAACCTCTGGGGTGTTCCGCCGCCCGGCTATACCGGCCCGCGCACCATCTACGACTACCTCCCCACCCTCGAGAAAAAGGGCGAGCACGGCTACGGATTCCATTACGTGACACCCAATACGGACGTGCTCGGGTGGATCATCCGGCGCGTCACCGGCAAGTCGGTTGACCAGAACATCTCGGAGCGCATTCTCCAGCCTCTGGGGGCCGAGCGTGACGCCTACATCTGGCTCGACGGCGAGGGCAACGAGATGGCCGGCGGCGGCCTCAACATTGCTGCCCGTGACGCGGCGCGATTCGGCCAGATGATCCTCCAGGGCGGTCTCTACAACGGCAAACGCGTGCTCCCCGCCGCCGTCGCCAAGCGCGTCTTCGAGGCGGGCGATCCCGATGTCTTCACCCGCTTCCACCCCAACGATCCCTGGTACGGTCCGATCGTCAGCAGTTATCACAACCAGTGGTGGCACTTCCGCAATGCACACCAGGCCGTGAGCGCCATCGGCGTCCACGGTCAGTACATTTACATCGATCCCGTGGCCCAGATGGTGGTGGTGAAGCAATCATCCAGCCCGGATGCCGAGGGCGGTGCCAACGAGTCGAATGATTCCGACGGGCCGCTGCTCTATCAGGCGATTGCGGAGCATCTGATCAAGCTGACAGGGGGAGCTCGTCCTGCCCCTGCCAAGGCACCAGCAGCCGACGCCCCGGTGGCCGCTGCCCCGGCCGCCTGAATCGCGAGTACAGGACAAGCCTTGCGCGACGTAGGAGCGGGCCATGCCCGCGACCCGCAGGCCTCAGTCGACGCGCCGGTAGAAAGAACGTTTCAGCCACTCCGTCGCCAGCACGTAGCCGGTGGTGATCGCGACCAGCGCCGCCATCATCGCCGGTGGCATGGGCACAAAGCCGAGCAGCGCAGCCCCTGGCAGGAAGGGAATCAGGAAGGCCGCGGGCACCAGCACCACCGTGCTGAGCAGCAGCATCCGCCCCGGGCGACTCAGGTAGAACCTCCGGCGTGTGCGCACCACCAGCGCCACCACCAACTCCGTCAGCAGCGATTCCACGAACCAGCCGGTGCGGAACAACTCCGCCGACGCACTGAAGGCCCCGAGCAGCAATGCGAAGGTCAGCATGTCGAAGGCGGAACTGAGCGCGCCGAATTCGATCATGAAGCGGCGAATGAAAGTCATGTCCCAGCGGCGCGGTCGCTCCACGAGCTCCGGGTCGACGTTGTCGTCGGCAATGCCGATGGCGGGAATGTCCGAGAGGAAATTGTTCAGCAGGATCTGTCCCGCCAGCAGCGGCAGGAAGGGCAGGAACAGCGAAGCGACCGCCATGCTCGCCATGTTGCCGAGGTTGGCGCTGGTGGTGGTGAGCACGTATTTCATGGTGTTGGCGAAGGTCTTGCGGCCCTCTTCGATGCCGCTGCGGATCACATCGAGGTGGCTGTCGAGCAGCACGAAATCCGCTGCCGCGCGCGCCACGTCCACGGCGTGCTCCACCGAGAGGCTGGTGTCCGCCGCGTGCATGGCCGGGGCGTCGTTCACGCCATCGCCGAGAAAGCCCACCACATGCCCCGTTTTTTTCAGCGAAAGCAGTATCCGTTCCTTCTGGTTGGGATCCACTTCGACGAATAGCGCCGTGCGCTCGGCGGCATGCCACAGTGCTTCGTCGTGCAACTCGTCGAGTTCGGCTCCGGTCAGCACCTGGTCTGCCGGCAATCCCACGAGCCGCGCGACGTGCTGTGACACGAGCTTGCCGTCGCCGGTGATGAGCTTCACCTGCACGCCGAGTTTCGCGAGCGCGGCAATGGCCTCTGCCGCGCCTTCCTTGGGACTGTCGATGAAGGTCAGAAAACCCGCAAACCGCAGGTCTTTCTCGTCGTCCCGGCTGTAGAGCTGCTGCCGCTGCATGGGGCAGTCCGCAACCGCGAGAACACGTATGCCCTGAGCGCTCCAGCCGTCGTAGAGCCCCTGCAATTGCATGCGCCTGGCACTGTCGAGCGGCGTGCCGTCGCCGAGCAGCGTGCAGTCCTCGAGCACGTGGCTGAAGGCACCTTTGGTGATGAGACGTATCCCGCTGTCTTCCTCCACCACCACGCTCACGCGTTTGCGCACGAAGTCGAAGGGAATCTCCGCGAGCTTGCGGCAGCCTGCCGCGTGCGTGCCGTTGGCGGAGAGGATGGCGTCGTCGAGCGCGCTCGGCAGCCCTGTTTCGAGGGCGGCGTTGATGGCAGCCATTGCCAGTACGTTTTCCGAGCTCGCGCCGTCCGCGTCCCAGGCGCCATCGAGTTTCACCACACCCTCGGTGAGCGTGCCGGTCTTGTCGGTGCAGAGGATGTCCATGCTGCCGAGGTTTTCGATGGCCATCAGGTGGCGCACCAGCACCCCGCGCTCGGCCATCGCGGCCGCGCCACGGGCCAGATTGACGGTGAGAATCGCGGGCAGGAGTTCGGGGCTCAGGCCCACGGCGAGCGCGATGGCGAAGAGCAGCGTCTCCACCGGAGGGCGCCCTTCGATCACGTGGGCGACGAAGACCAGCAACACCATCACCAGCATGGCGCTGGTGAGCATGTAGCCGAAGCGTCGCACGCCACGCTCGAATTCCGTTTCCGGCGGGCGAAGCGAGAGCCTCCCGGCGATATCGCCGAACTCCGTGGCCGCGCCGGTGGCCACCACCAGGCACCGGGCCGTACCGCTGCGCACGTTGGTGCCCATGAACACGCAGTTCCGCCGCTTGGCGAGCGAGGCCGCTACGGCGCTGGTGCCTGCCTGCTTGCGCACCGGGAAGCTCTCGCCCGTCAGCACTGCCTCGCTGACATGGCACTCGGCCGCCTCGAGTATCACGGCGTCTGCGGGCACGATGCTGCCGGCTGAAAGCAGCACCAGATCGCCCGGCACCACCTCCTCCACGGGTACCGATGTGCTCTGCCCGTCGCGGATCACGGTGGCGCGTGTCTTCACCCTCTTGCCGAGGGCCTCCGCAGCGGTTTGCGCGCTGTATTCCCGCGAGTAACCGATACCGACCGTCGCGAGCACGATCAGACCCACGATGGCCGCATCCACCCATTCGCCGCTCAGCGCCGAGATGACGGCGGCAAAGAGGAGCAGCAGCAGAAGCGGGCTGCGCAACTGATTCCAGAGCGCGAGAAGGCGGGTGTGGCGAGGCTTTCGGTTGATGTCGTTGGGGCCGAAGACGCGCAGGCGGCGCGCGGCTTCGTCGGTGTCAAGGCCAGCAGCGGTGCAATCGAGGGCGCGGAGGAGTTCCGGTTCCGCGAGCGACCACCAGACGGGGATGCGTGGCGGGGCGTTGTCCATTTGCCTCCCCGGTGGCCCGGAGTCAGTCGACGATGATGAAATCCGCTGCGACGAGAGATGGAGGTTTGCTGGTCAGCACCGCAACCGTCATCGCTGAACCTGTACCGTTGCCATCTGCGTCATAGTACAGCGTGCCCGTCGACTGGTCGTAAATCAGCCGGTCATCGGCGTCGGCCGCTGCGCTGCCGAGTCGCAGGGCTCCGGGGCCGATGGCTCCCGGCGCAAACCCGGTGAAGATGTCGTTGTCCAGGACCAGCTTGTCTACCGTGCTGCTGAAGTCCGTGACCTGATCGACGTTGCGGCTGCCCAGCAGGGAGTCGAAGCGGAACTGGTCTGCGCCGTCGCCGCCGGAGAGGGTGTCGAGGCCGAAACCGCCGGCCAGGGTGTCGTTGCCGATGCCACCCTGGAGATTGTCGTTGCCGCCACGGCCGAATAGCAGATCGTTGCCGCCGAGGCCCTTCAGCGTGTTGGCAAGGTCGTTGCCGCTGACACGGTTGTTCCCGGCATTGCCTGTTCCGTTCACGGCGCCGCTGCCGGTGATGCTGAGGTTCTCGACGTTCGCCCGGAGCGTGAACGAGACACCCGACTGCACGGCGTCGATGCCCTGCCCTGGCAGTTCTGTCACCACCTCGTCTGACTGGGACACGATGTAGACGTCGTTTCCTGCACCGCCAGCGAGGTTGTCGCGGCCAGCCCCGCCCATCAGCGTGTCATTCCCCGCTCCTCCAATGAGCTGGTCGGCCCCTGCTCCGCCCGAGAGGGTGTCGTTGCCGAGTCCGCCTGAGAGGGTGTCCGCCGCGCTGCCACCGACAACCGTGTCATCGCCCGAGCCTCCGTCTACCGAGACGCCCGTGCTTCCGAGAGCGCCACTGAAGCGGTCATTGCCGGACTCGAGCGATACGAGGCCGGTGATGGTTCCGCTGTTCTGCAGCACATCGTTGCCGATGCCGAGGTTCACGCCACCCTCGAGCGTGCCTGCGTTCACAACGTAGTCCGCACTGGCCGCCAGAATGTCTCCTGATTCCTCCAGATCGAGCAGGGTGAGTGTCCGTCCGCTGGCATCCTGTATGAGCCCGGTCTCGGGGTCGATCGTGGCAGTGGTGCCGTCGGGGCGCGTGTAGCTGAGTGGGAAGCTGCCATCGACGGGGTGGTAGAGCCCGTCCTGCTGCAGTTCGAAGCGCGGCAGCAGATAGCCGGCGCCGGTTTCGGCTGCGATCTCCGGCAGCATCAGCACCGGTACCTCACCCAAGGGAGCGTAGAGCAGTGCCGTATCGAATGGCAGCGTGATATCGGTAGTCAGGGCGCTGGACGCAACGACATGGAGCAGGGACTCGTTTTCCGTGATGCTCGATATCGCCAGCAGGCCGCCCGAGATGAGTCCGCCGGCCGCGTTGTTGATGTCCACCGACGCGAGGAAGAAATGGATGCCCACGTCCACTCCGGAGATCGTGCCGGAGTTGAGGATGGCCCCGCGCGTGTAGTCGATGAGGCGGAGGCCGCAGCGCAGATCCGAACCCGCGCCGAATTCCCCGGAGGGGAGCTCGCTGCCGGTTTGCGAGATCGTTCCGGTGTTGGTCAGCAGAAGCCGGTCGCCTCCATTCGCGAACAAACCGTAGGAGCCGTTCAGGTTGCCCACGCCGGTGATGGTGCCCGCGTTGTCGATCGTCACGGATCCGCCGCCCGTGCCGACGCCTCCGCGTACCCCGCGTATGACACCACCGGCGTCATTGCTGAGGTCGAGGACCAGCGTGTCGGAGGGCACGTCCGGCGCTGCCCCGGGCAGCGCTTGTGTGATGCCATCCGAGGGCGGCGCCAGCTTCAGGTAGCCCACGTTGAAATCCCGGCCCCAGTTGCCCGTGCCTTCGATGATCCCGGAGTTGTGCACCACCGCAGACTGCGTGAGACGTATGCCGTCGTCGCCGCCGCTGATGCGACCGGCGTTGTCGATGACGGCATGGGTGGCGTTGGTCACAAAGACGCCGAAGCGGAGGTTGGTCTCTATGACGCCTGTCGAGCTGTTGCCGAGGGTTGCGACGCCACCGGTGTCGAACCGCACTGCCGACGAGGTGTACATATAGGGGGTCGATCCCACAGGCGCCGTGTCGGAGATCGAGCCGACGTTGCGGAGATTCGCGATATTGTTGACCGGAAACACGGTTGTAGCGCTGATGCTGCCGTTGTTGATCAGGCCTGTCTTGCCGGCGACCGCGCCGTCGAAACTGCTGATGGAGCCCGCGTTCTCGAAGACCAGCGGATCGGCCGCATCCAGAGGATTGACGATTGATGAGGGGGCGCTCATGGTTGCTGGGCCTCTCGCCGGCTTTTTAGCACCTCAGGGTAGTCCGCGTTTGCCGCTCCTGCCGTGAGCTGCATCACGTTTTCGGTGACGCCACGCAGCATGGCCGGCGCTGGTGCCGCAGTGTGATAATCGACCAAACCTCCGGAACCATGACCATGCGCAGACCCGTAACCCCGTTCATCCGGCGCGCCTGCGTCGTCGCTCTTTGCGTGATCTCGGCTGCCACCAGCGCCGCCGACCTCTGGCTCGCCAACGCCCGCGTCATCGACGGCAGCGGAGCCCCGCCCACGGCTGCGCGTACGGTGCATGTGCAGGACGGCAAGGTCGTGGCCATCAGCAAGGCTTCAGCTCCCGCCGGCGCCATCGATCTGCGTGGCAGCTACCTGCTTCCGGGTTTCATAGATGCCCACACGCACATCGAAGACCCCGCCTCGGCAGAGCGCGCGCTGCGCTCGGGCGTCACCACTACGCGTGTGCTGGGCGACGCCTACCTCAAAGCTCTCGCCACCCGTGACCTGGTGCGACAGGGCAACACGCCCGGCCCGGAGATGCTCGTCTCTGCCGGCCACGTGCGACCCGTGCTCGGTGAAGCCTTCGTTCTCAGCTTTCCGCAGTTCGGCCGCTACCTGCACGCGCCACTCACCGGCGCCGACCAGGTGGCCGAGGTAGTGCGCGCGGTGATCGCCCGTGGCGCTGACGTGATCAAGGTCGGCGCCAGTGAGCGCGCCGGCTTGGCCAGCACCGATCCGCGCCGGCCCGAACTCAGCTTCGAGGAGATTTCCGCAGCCGTACGCGAGGCGAGCGCGAAGGGGCTCTTCGTGGCGGCGCACTCGCACGGCACCGGAGGCGTCAATGCGGCCGTGCGTGCGGGCGTGCGCAGCATCGAGCACGGCACTTACGCCGACGAGGCCACGCTGCAATTGATGCTGCAGAAAGGCACGTTCTGGGTACCCACTCTCGCGGTGATGAGTCCGCTCGGTGATCCGCGCGGCGACAAGGCCGAGGACATCGCACTCCAACTGCGCACCTACCACATGATGAAACCCCTGCGTGAGGGCGTGCGACGTGCGCATGCGCTCGGCATTCCCGTGGCCACCGGCACCGATGGCACCTACGGCGACGGAGACGCAACCGCGCGCATCCGCATCGCCCACGAGATCGAGGAACTCGTGAAGTGCGGCTACACACCGCTCGAGGCCATCACCGCTGCCACTGCCACAGCCGCGCGTCTGCTGGGCGTCGACGCGCGCACCGGCACCATCGTGCCCGGCAAGGAGGCCGATCTGCTTGTGGTGGACCGCAACCCGCTTGAAGACACGACCACGCTTTTCGAGCCGATGATGGTGGTGAGCAACGGTGATGTCGTGCTGAACCGCATCGGCCTCTGATCGCAATCCGGGCCGCGCTCTCCCGCCTGCCGGAGCCGAACGATGTACCGAACCTCCGCCGCGCTGTTGTGCCTCGCTCTCTTTCTGGGAGCCTGCGCACCCCTGCCGTCGGTCGACGGGCGCGCCGGCGCGGCGTCCGATCTCGCAGCTCATGGCCGCGATCCGGGCGATCCGCAGGCTCTGGAGGCCTTGCTCGCCGGGCTCGCGGGGCAGCCACTTTCCGCCGACACGGCGATCCGTATCGCGCTCTTGAACAACCCCGAACTGCAGGCCAGTTACGCGCGGCTCGGATTTGCCGCAGCCGATGTCTACGAGGCCGCGCGGCCACGCAATCCTTCCCTGTCGGTCTCGGTGCTGCTGCCCGATGAGGGCAATGCCTCCAATCAGGTTGGCGTGGGCATTTCGCAGCACGTCACGGAGTTGCTCATGCTCGGTGCCCGGACGCGTCTCGCCGAGGGGGAATACGAACGCGTGCGGCAACTGATCGGCGCCAGTGCGCTGGAGGTGGCTGCCGACACCGAGGCGGCGTACCTGCGGGTGGCGAGCGCGGCGCAGATGGTCTCGGTGCGCGAGGCCGTGGCACGCGCCGCAAATACCTCTGCCGGTCTCGCGCAGCGTGTCTTCGAGGCAGGCAACGCGAGCCGCCTGGAATTGACGCTGGAAAAAGCCGCCGCCGCCGATGCCGCGCTCGCCCTGATGCAAGCGCGTGCGGAGGTGTCGGCCGCCCGTGCAGCGCTCAACCGTCTGCTCGGCCCGGGCGCCGGCGACGACGCATGGCGCGTCACGACAACGCTGGCGCAATTGCCTGCCGCCGACGATGCGGTCGAGGATCTGTTGACGCTTGCCGACCGGAGCCGTCTGGATCTTGCAGCCGCCCGTGCCGATGTCCGCCTGCGCGCCGACGCCCTGGGCCTCACGCGTCGCTTCAGGCTGTTGGGCGAGGTGGATGCAGGCGTCTCCACCGAGCGCGAGACCGACGGGTCCCGGATCACAGGGCCTTCCATCGGCCTGCAATTGCCGCTCTTCGACCGTGGGGCGGGCAGGATCGCGCGCGCGCAGGCGCAATTGCAGCAGTCCGAGGCGGCGCTGCGCGCCCTGGAGGTGGATATCACTGCCTCCGTGCGAGCCAGAGCCGCCGAGCTCGCTTCCGCGCGTGAGAGGGAAGAGCAATACCGCAGTGTGCTGCTGCCGCTGCGTGAGGAGATCGTCGGCCTGATGCAGCGGCAGGTGAATTTCATGCTTGATGACCCTGCGCGGCTGCTGCTCGCCCGCCAGCAACAGTACGAGGACTACGGCGCGTATCTGCAGACCGTGCGTGATTACTGGCTCGCGCGCGTGGAGCTTGCGCGTGCTGTCGGTACTGCGCTGCCGGGAGTCGTGCAGGCAGCCCCCACTGCAGCCGATGCACCCTCCAGCCCTGCCGATGCGTCCCACCAGGGCATGAATCACGAAGGCATGAATCACGAAGGCATGAACCACGGCTCCATGCACCATCAGGACATGGACCATAACGCCACTGGCAGCGGTGAACCGCGATGATCAGCCGGCGTGACATCCTCTCCCGACTGGGCTTGGGCTCGGTTGCAGGAGCACTCGCGTCCGTATCCCGGCGCGGTTCCGCGCAGGATCTTCGCGGCGAGGCCGGAGCACCGGCTGCGCTTTCTGCCGGGGCGGGCAGCGCAGAGGGCCGTGCGGTTCTGCAGGGATCCGATACCCCGCAGCCCTACACGCCGGTGCGAACCCTGAACGGTTGGACCCTCCCCTTCCGGATGAACGACGGCGTGAAGGAATTCCACCTGGTCGCAGAGGAACTCGAGCACGAGTTCGCGCCGGGTTGCCGCGCGAAATGCTGGGGCTACAACGGCAGTACGCCGGGGCCCACGATCGAAGCGGTCGAGGGTGATCGCGTGCGCATCTTCGTGACCAACCGTCTGAAAGAGCACACCACCGTGCACTGGCACGGGCTGTATCTGCCAAGCGGGATGGACGGTGTTGGCGGGCTCACGCAGCCGCACATCAAGCCCGGCGAGACCTACAGCTACGAGTTCACGCTGCGCCAGCACGGTACCCACATGTACCACCCGCACGCCGACGAGATGGTGCAGCTCGCGGTCGGGATGATGGGGCTCTTCATCATCCACCCGCGCGCCGGAGAGCCGCGCCGCATCGATCGCGACTACGCCTTCCTGCTGCACAACTGGGCGCTGCATCCCGGCACCTGGCGCCCCGATCCCTCGATCATGACCGAGTTCGATCTCTGGACCTTCAACTCGCGCGTCTTTCCCGCCATCGAGCCGCTGGTGGCGGCAACGGGCGAGCGTGTGCGTATCCGCATCGGCAATCTTTCGATGCACGAGCACCCCATCCATCTGCACGGCGTGCAGTTCGACGTCACCGGCGGTGATGGCGGGCGTCTCGCTGAATCGCGCTGGCGCCGCGAGGTCACCGAGCTGATCGGCGTGGGTCAGATGCGGGACATCGAATTCGAGGCGGTTGCGGGTGGCTGGGCGCTGCACTGCCACAAATCCCATCACACGATGAACGCGATGGGCCACGGCGTGACGAACATGCTGGGCGTGGACCAGAGCGGCGTGGAGCAGGAGATCCGCGCCATGCTGCCCGGCTACATGGCGATGGGCGAAACCGGCATGGCCGAGCATCAGGGCCACACGGCCTCCGGACACATGCCAGGCCCTGACAACACCCTGCCGATGATGATGGGCAAGGGGCCATTCGGTAACCTCGAGATGGGCGGGATGTTCACTCTCCTCAAGGTGCGCGACGGGCTCGCGGCCGGGGATTTCCGGGATCCGGGGGCCTACCGGAATCCCGAGGGAACCGTCGCCGAACGCGTCAGCCGCGATCCGGATTTTGGCGCGCCGTTCCGGCGTCCGGCCTGAGAGAGGGTCGCGGGCATGGCCCGCTCCTGCGCGAGAGAGGGTCGCGGGCATGGCCCGCTCCTGCGCGAGAGAGGGTCGCGGGCATGGCCCGCTCCTGCGCGAGGGAGGGTCACGGGCATGGCCCGCTCCTGCGGGAAGTGCTGTCATCTCTTTGAACTATTTCTGGGTTCTCGCGTGCTGTGGCATAGTCGATCGACTGGACTCAAACGGCCAGGACGGCCTTGGTCGATGCCGTTGTACCTCTCGATCGGCAAGGTGAACCTGATGGCGCTTTCCTTCCTGAGCGTTCTCCGTTGCAAGCCGCTGGCGGTTCTCGCCCTTGGCTTTGCGCTGCTGGCGACAGGGCCTTTTGCAACCGGGGCCATGGCTGCTGTTCCTGCTGCCACGCCCGCCGCCAGCCTGCCCGCCGATGCCACCTCGCCCGCGCGCATGCGCTTGCTCTCGCAAGAGCAGTTCTTCAATTCGCTTGCCTACGTTTTCGGGCCTGATATCGCGATCAGCAGCCACTTCGCGCCCTTCCGCCGTACCGACGGACTCCTCGCCAGCGGGGCCGCTACCGCGGGCGTGACCATTGCCCAGATGCAGGAATTCCAGCGCACCGCAGGCGCCATTGCCGCCGCGGTGGTGAGTCCGGCCAACCGCGGCTTCCTGGTGCCCTGCAGTCCGCGCCATGAGGATGCAGCCGATGCCCGCTGCGCCGCGCGCTTTCTGGTTCCCGTGGCGAGGCTGCTGCATCGGCGCGCACCCACCCGCGAGCAGCAGGAGGCCCTCGTAGCCACGGCCGGTGAAGCCGCCGACCGCCTGCATGATTTCCACGCCGGCCTGAGCGTTGCGCTTGAAGGGTTGCTGCTCTCGCCCGATACGCTTTTCATGATCGAGCGCAGCGAGCCCGATCCGCTGCGGCCCGGCCTGCGGCGCCTCGATGACTACTCGCTTGCCAGCCGGCTGAGTTTCTTCCTGTGGAACGCGGGCCCCGACGAGGAACTCCTCAAGGCCGCCGAGCGCGGCGAACTGCACGACCCCAAGGGACTGTCGCGTACGCTGGACCGCATGCTCGCAAGCCCCCGCCTCGAAACCGGCGTGCGCGCCTTTTTCGACGATCTGCTGCGCTTCGACGACCTGGCCGTGGTGGCCAAGGACCCGGCCATTTATCCGGCCTTCAGCGGCGATACGGTTGGTGATGCGCGTGAGCAGACGCTGCGCACCATCGTCGATCACCTGTTGGTGCGCGAGCGCGATTACCGCGATCTCTTCACCACCCGCGACACCTTCATCTCGCCGGCGCTTGCCGTGCTCTACGGCGTACCCGCCCCGCCCGGCTGGACGCCCTACACCAGCCCGCCCGGCAGCCAGCGCGTGGGGCTGCTCACGCAGATCAGCTTCCTCGCGGCACATGCACATCCGGGCCGCAGTTCCGCCACGCTGCGCGGCAAGGGCCTGCGCGAGAAACTCCTCTGCCAACAGGTGCCGCGCCCGCCGCCGAACGTCGATTTCTCCATCGTCGAGAACCCCGATTCCAAGCTGCGCACCGCGCGCGAGCGCCTCGCCGCTCACCGCAGCAATCCGATCTGCGCGGGTTGCCACAAGATCACCGACCCGATCGGCCTCGCGCTCGAGCATTTCGACGGCGCGGGCCAGTACCGGGAGACCGAGAAAGGCGCAGTGATCGACACCAGCGGCTCCCTGGACGGCAAGAGCTTCGAGGACGTAGCCGGTCTTGCGTCGGTGCTGCGTGACAACCCGTTGCTGCCCACCTGTCTGGTGAAGCGCGTGTACAGCTACGGCGCAGGCGGCCCGGTTGCGCCTGCCGACAAGCCAGTGCTTGCCTGGTTGGGTGAGCGCTTCGCCGAGGGTGGTTACCGGCTGCCGGATCTGCTGCGCACCGTCGCGACCAGCCAGCCCTTCTCGCTTGTCAGTGATATCCCGCCGGCAGCCGGCAAGGTTGCAGCTGCACCATCCGTAGCGGCCGATGCGGCCGCAGGAGCACGATGATGTCCGTACGATCCTCGAAGTTCGAACGTTTCAGCCGCCGTCGCGTGCTGCGCGGCATGCTGAAGGGCGGCGCCGTAACGGTGGGACTGCCGTTGCTTAACTGCTTCCTGAACAGCAACGCCTCGGCGATGGCGAGCGGTGCACCCATGCCGCTGCGCTTCGGCACCTGGTTCTGGGGCCTCGGCATGAATGCGAAGGTCTTCGTGCCCAGCGCCACGGGTGCCAGCTTCGACCTGCCCGAGGAACTCGCCGCCATCGGGCGCGTGAAGCAGCACATGAACGTCTACACCAACTTCAACGCCTATCGCGATTCCGCGCCCAACCTTTGCCACTACACGGGCTGGATCGTGACGCGCACCGGCATGGCGCCCATCGCCGCCGAGGACAAGCCCGGCGAGACCATCGACGTTTCCGTCGCGCGCCAGATCGGGCGCAGCTCGCGCTTCCCCAGCGTGAGCGTTACCGCCAACGGCGATATGCGCACCAGCTTCAGCTACGAGAACGCCAACTCCATAAACGCCTCCGAGCCTTCTCCGCTCAACCTCTATGCGCGCATTTTCGGCGCTGACTACCAGGACCCTAACGCACCCACCTTCACGCCCAGCCCGCGCGTCATGGCGCGGCGCAGCGTGCTCTCCGGTGTGATGGACCAGACCAAAGACCTGCAGTCGGTGCTGGGCGCAGACGACCGCGCGCGCCTCGACCAGTACTTCACGGGCCTGCGCGACCTCGAGCGGCAGTTCGACCAGCAGCTCACCAAACCCGAGCCGATCGCCGCCTGCGTGCCGGTCAAGCAGCCCGCCGCAGACCCCGCGCCCGGCATCGATTCCGACACGGTATCGAAGCGCCATCGCATGCTCACCGATCTGCTCGTCATGGCGGTGGCCTGCGACCAGACGCGGGTCGTGAACATGGCGTATTCCGCGGCCTTTGCCTCCACCATCAAGGCCGGTTACGAGAAACCGCACCACACCGCCACGCACGAGGAGCCCGTGGACCAGCAGATCGGCTACCAGCCGGTGTCGTCCTGGTTCACACGGCGGGCGCTGGAGGAGTGGGCCTATTTCGTCGAGGCTTTCTCGAGGGTGAAAGAGGGTGACGGCACGCTGCTCGACAACATGCTGATCTACGCCAGCACCGATTCGGGCCTCGCACGCGTCCACGCCATCGACAACATCCCGATGTTCACGGCCGGCCGTGCCGGCGGGCAGTTGAAGACCGGCCTGCACATCGATGGCGCCGGCACCGCGGCTACGCGGGTGGGCTACACCTCGCTCAAGCTGATGGGCGTGGACGTGCCCTCGTGGGGCACCAAGAGCAACGGCACTTCGCAGCCCGTGGGAGACGTGCTCGCGTGAGAGCGTCGCGTCGGCTGTGGCTTGCGGCACTCGCCTGCGCGGCGCTCGCACAGGGCACGGCTGTTGCGGCGGCCGACCGGGGCGAGGCCTGGATTCCCGAGCCTGTGCCGCGTGGCTTCCGCGTGGAATCCTCACCGATGGACGGCCCGGTCTTCGCCAACGCCGAGGGCCGCACACTCTACCGCTGGCCCTTCCGCGTGATGCGCAACGGCGTCACCGGCGATCCGCGCGGCGAGTCGGTGTGCACCGGCGTGAAATACACCGAAAGCGGGGGCTTCATGAGCCCCTACCCCGGCGGCCTGGTGTTGCCGGAACTCGACACCCGCCCCGCCTGCACTGATGTATGGCCGCCGGAGCTCGCGCCTGCGGGAGCCGAAGCGGTTGGCAAATGGAGCGTCATCACGCGCAAGGACGGTCGCCTGCAGTGGGCCTATGACGGCGCGGCGCTCTACACCTCGGTGCTCGATCACCGGCCCGGCGATGTGCTGGGCGGCGACAAGCCCGAACAGCGTGGCGATTACCCTGCCGTGCGCGAGCCGATCGCCCCGGCGTTGGACCTCCCGCCCGGGTTCATGGTGAACACCACGTTGCGCGGGCGGATGCTGCTCACCGAGCGCGGCTTCACCGTGTATACCTCGGATGCTGACCGGGGCGGCCGCTCGAGCTGCATCGGTGCCTGCGCGCAGGAATGGCAGCCGCTTGCGGCGCCCGCATCGGGGCGCGCGCGCGGTGACTGGCGCATCGTCGATCGCACAGACGGTGCGCGGCAGTGGGTCTTCCGCGGCCGCCCCCTGTATCGCCATCTCCCCGACACTGAGGTGCGCAGCCTCGTGGGTACCGATGTGCCCGGCTGGAATGCCGTCTACGTGCGGGAGGTGCCGCACCCTAGCGGGTTCACCGTCCAGCAGACGCCTGCGGGCGAGGTGCTGGCAGATGCGCAGGGCAAGACCATCTACACATACAGCTGTGGCGATGACGCGCCGGACCAGCTTGGTTGCGATCACCCGAGCGAGACCCAGGCCTATCGCATCGGGCTCTGTGGTGGTGGCAGTGCGGAGCGTTGCCTGAAGAACTTCCCCTACGTTCTTGCCGCCGGCAATTCCCGCTCGGGCGGGCCGCTGTGGAGCGTGCTTGCCATAGATCCACGCAGCGGCCATTTCGCCCAGCAGGGAGCGCCGGAGGCATTGCGGGTATGGGCCTTCCGTGGCCGTCCCGTCTACACCTTCGCAGGCGATCCCGGGCCGGGCGATACCAACGCCGAATCCCTGGGCGAATTCCAGTCCGAGCGCACCGGCTACAAGGCCTTCTGGTTGCGCACCGACGTTGCCCGCGTGGAGTTCTGATCCCGTGAAACATCCTCTCCCGCCCCGCCTCCTGCCGATGCTCGGCCTGCTGCTCGCAGGCTTTGCACAGGCCGACAACCCCGACCGGCCAGCGGGCGGCAGCATTGCCTATGTGCTCACCAACATGAGCTGGGCGATGCAGTCCACGCCCGGTGCGGCGGAGTGCCCCAAGGGGCTGAACGAGGGCACGCGCGAGCAGTTCAAGCAGCTGTTTCCCGACAACGGGACCAAGCGCAGTTTCGAGAGCACGCAGCTGCGCCGCGAGATCGACGGATTCCACCCGACCACCGCGGCCGAGCCCTTCGTCTATCGCGAGGGTGAGGGTCCGGTGGCGCCGGGCCTGGACCTCGACGGCATCACCGGCCCCGAGGATTTCCGCAGCCCCGACGGGCATGAGGGCATCGAAAACCAGATGCACCGCGTGCTCGGCTGCACGGCCAACTACCGCGCGCCCGACGGCCCGATCCGGTTCTTCGAAGACGAGATGGTGCTGCGCGAGAACTACAACCGCGTGGTGGTGCAGCTCCGCGGTGTCGACAGCCTGAAAGACGACGACGCGGTTGATGTGCGCATCTTCCGGGGCCGTGACAAGGTGCTGGTGGACGCGGGCGGGCTGAAGGCCGTGCCTGGCGGTACGCAGCGTGTTGATCTGCGCCGGGGCGCCAATTACATCCGCGAGACGCGTGGACGCATTTCCGGCGGCGTGCTGCGCACGGAGCCGGTGGACCTGCTCTACCCCTGGGACGTTTTCTATTTCCCGTCGGACCAGTACATGTACAAGGCTCGACTCGAACTGAAGCTCGAGCCCACCGCGGCCACTGGCCTGATCGGTGGCTACGCCGACATCGAAACCTGGTACCTGCACACGATCAGGAACTGGGGCACGCACTACCAGAGTTACGGCAACTCTTCGGCCCCCTCGATCTACAAGGCGATGCGACGCCTTGCCGATGCCGAGCCGGATCCGCAAACGGGTCGCAATCGCGCCATCTCGGGCGCGCTTGCCACGGTTTTCACGCAGGTGAACATCATCGAGCCTGATCCGGCCGAGTACGCCGAGGCGCTCACGCGCCGCCGCTTCGCCGCCCCCTACCGCGGGATGCCTGCCGAACGCGATCCCGCCGAGGAACAGTTCGATCCACAGCCTTCCACGCCCGCAGTTGCGGCGAGCGGTGCGCCCCGATGATGCGCGATTCACTCGCAGGCCTTGCGTTGCTGTTCGCCTGCGCGGGTGCAGCTGCAGCGGGCTCCGGCAAAGAGGCCTGGATTCCCGAGCCCATGCCAACGGGCTTCCGCGTCGAACTCACGGTGATCGACGGCCCTGTCTTCGCTGACACGAAGGGTCACACGCTCTACCGCTGGCCCTTCAAGGTGATGCGTAACGGCATCACCGGCGATCCGCGCGGCGAGTCGAACTGCGGCTCGGAGCCGGCGCGCCTCAGCGGCGGATTGATGAGCCCGTATCCGCCGGGCCTCCTGATGCCGGAACTCGACACCCGTCCCGCCTGCACCGATGTGTGGCCACCTGCGCTTGCTGCCGACGCAGCAAAGGACGTCGGCCGCTGGAGCATCATCACGCGCAAGGACGGCCGCCGGCAGTGGGCGATCGATGGCGCCGCGCTCTACACCTCGGTGCTGGACCAGCGCCCCGGTGATCTGATCGCCAGCGATGCCGGCAATCACCGCGGTGATTTGCCCGCGATGCGCGACCCGGTGGGCCCGGTGACAGATCTCCCGCCCGGCTTTGCCGTCATCAGCACCCATCGCGGACGCGTGTTGCGCAACGAGAGGGGTTTCTCGGTGTACGCGCGGGACGCGGGCCGCCATGGCGCCGCCTCCTGCGATGCCGCATGCACGCGGATCTGGCAGCCCGTGCCCGCGCCTGCTTCGGCACGTGCGCGCGGTGACTGGAAAGTGCTCGTTCGCGACTCGGGCGAACTGCAATGGAGCTTCCGCGGCCAGCCCCTGTACCTCTACTTGCCGGATCCTCGCCCGCGTGCCCAGGACGGCACCGACGAGCCGGGCTGGCATCTGGTCTATGTGCAGCAAGCCCCGCCCGTCCCCGCGGAGTTCACCGTGCAGCCCACTACCGGTGGTTTGGTGGTCGCCGATGCGAACGGTCGCACGATCTACACCTACGCCTGCGGCGATGACGCGCCGGACCAGCTCGGCTGCGACCATCCCACGCAAACGCAGGTCTATCGCCTGGCGCTCTGCGGTGCTGGCAGCGCGGAGCGTTGCCTGAAGAATTTCCCGTACGTTCCGGCCGATCGCGGCGCACGCGCCAGCGGTCTCTGGAGCGTGGTCAGCATCAACCCGCTGACCGGGCGCTTTGCCGCGGCCGGCGATCCCGGCGCGCAAAAGGTCTGGGCCTACCGCGATCGCCCTGTGTACACCTATGCAGGCGACGAGCGACCCGGCGATATCAACGCCGACAACTACGGCGAACTGCGCGCGCAGCGACAGGGCTACAACGCCATCTGGCTGCGCAACGACTTCACGCGCGAGGAGGGCTGAGGCACATGAGGCTCGCATCCCGCATTTCCTCGCTGCTGCTCGCGGCCTTGCCGCTGTCCCTGCCCTGCGCCGCAGACGCAGCAGCACCGCCCGGCGGCACCATCGCCTACGTCATCACCAACATGTCGTGGGCGCTGCAGGCCACGCCGGAGGCCAAGGAATGCCCGCAAGGCATCAACGACGGGAACCGCGAGCAGTTCAAGAAACTCTTCCCCGACACGGGCGCTCCGCGGAACCTCGTCGACACGCAATTGCGTCGCGAGATCGACGGATTCCATCCCACGACTTCGCCCGATCTTTTTCCTTTCTCGGAGGGGCAAGGGCCTACCGCACCGGGCATGGACCTCGATGGCGTTGCGGGCCCCGAGGATTTCTCGAGCCCCGAGGGTGAAGCGGGCATCGACAACCAGATGCAGCGCGCCATCGGCTGCATCGCCAACTACCGCGGTCCTGATGGCCCCATCCGCTTCTTCGAAGACGAGATGGTGCTGCGCGAGAACTACAACCGCATCGTCGTGGAGCTCTCCGGCGTCGACAGCCTGACAGATGATCCCGACGTCGACGTACGCATCTTCCGTGGCCGCGACAAGGTGCTGGTGGACGCCGGCGGTCTGAAAGCCCTGCCGGGTGGCACGCAGCGCATGGATCTGCGTTGGGGTGCGAATTACCTGCGCGAGATCAAAGGTCGCATCGCCGGTGGCGTGTTGCTCACGGAGCCGGTGGACCTGCTTTACCCCTGGGATGTGTTTTATTTCCCGTCAGACCAGTACATGTTCGGCGCGCGCTTGCGTCTTGCGCTCACGCCCACCGAGGCCAAGGGCCTGATCGCCGGTTATGCCGACATCGAGACCTGGTACCTGCACATGGTCAAGAACTGGTCCACGCACCACCAGAGCTATGGCCGCTCTTCGGCGCCGTCGATCTACAAGGCGATGCGCCGTCTTGCCGACGCACAGCCCGACCCGAAGACCGGCGCCAACCGTGCCATCTCGGGCGCGCTCGAGGTGAAGTTCACGCAGGTGCAATTGCTGCCGCCGGATCCGGCGGAACTTGCCGATGCCCTCGCGCGCCGCTACACGGGCGTTCCCTACCGCGGCACGCCCGCGCCGCGCAGCGCCCGCGAGGAAAGCGATATCGTCGCGGGCAAGACTGCGGCGCCCGCCGGCCTCGTATCCCGATAAGCAAGGAGACTCAAATGGAAAAGATCGTCGATGAACTCCTGGGGCAATTCGAACGTGGCGGGCTCTCGCGCCGCCAACTCGTGCAGACGCTCGCGCTCGGCATGGCTGCTGCCGCGGCGCCGTCGTTGCGTGCGGCGCCCGTGCGCAAGGGATTCAAGGCCGTTGCCGTGAACCACATTTCCTTCGGCGTGAAGGACTACGCGCGCACGCGCGATTTCTACGCCGAGCTCCTCGGGCTGCCGGTGAGCAGCGACGACGGCACGCAGTGCTTCCTCAAGATCGGCGAGGACAGCTTCCTCATCCCGCGCAAGACCCGCCAGCCCGATGGCTCGGCCTTCATCGACCACATGTGCTACACGATCGAGGACTGGGA
>CAIYPF010000087.1 GCA_903928015.1 uncultured Gammaproteobacteria bacterium
AGAGAGCTGCGACCCATAGAAGCGGTCGATCATGTCAGGTGATGTGCGCGCGTTGCGAGCAAGCGTCAGATGATCGATACCTTTTCCATACATCAGTCGGTACATGATGCAGGTGTGACGCAGCGAGTAGATCGTTCGATCTTCACCACGAGGTCCTTTCCCGTAGTTGAGATCGCTCATAAGGACATCAAACTGTCGTTGGAGCACTTTGAGCGCATTTGCTCGGTTCTCGTAGTTTGGAAAGAACACGTAGTCGTCAGGGTCGGTTTTCCAACCTTGCGCTTTGTTGTGTGCGATAAGGCGCTCGTAAGCAGAGATCGCAGTGGTTTGGGTCACGATCGGATCGGCGTGCTTCTTGGTGGTGGGCAAGCGCAGTCTGAGGTAGTGATGCTCGTTGCGTACGATCTCGACATGCTTGTGCTGCATCGTCTTGATGTCTGTTGGACGGATGTAGCTGTTCACCATGAACACGATCAGTTCATAGAGTTCGCGCGTGATTGTGACGATGCGGATGCGTCTTCCCTCGAAAGACGCTCCCAGTTCGAAGTAGCTCGTGGGCAGTTCCTGGCCTTCTTCATCAGTGAGCTTGCGAACGTCGAAGCGCTTACCAACGAGTGCACGCGCGCGATGGCGCATACGGCGATATTCATCGACGGTGAAGTACCCTCGCGGATTGTCAGGCGCAGAGACAGTGGGGAAGTGCGGTATCGAGGGAATCAGTCGGTGTTTCGCGGCGACGGTCATCACTTGATGAACGAGTTGGAGATAGCCTTTGATCGTACTGAGACTGAGCGGCGGTTCTTGATGGGACAAGTCATTCACGTACGCTTCGAGTTCGGCATAGTGAATGTCAGCGAGTTCTTTGTCTCCAAAGTACGGTACGACACCTTTCAGCACGCGATAGCGGGCATTCTTGTACGTGTCTTCGGTGATCTCGTTGCGCTTCACTTTCGCGGCCATGTTCGTGAGCAACATCTCGGCGCAGGTCTTGAAACGCGAGGTCTGCCCAAGAGGTTGGTTGTTCGCGAGACGGAGCGCGATCTCGTTGAAGAAGGTTCTGGCGAAGTCGAGAGCTTCTGTCTTGTTGGTGGTCTTAGTGCTTCGGCGGATGATCTTGCGCTTTGCGAAGTAACGGACCCACCAATAAGGGCTGGCTTCCAGACGGTAGAGCGTCAGTTTCTTGGGGTAGCCAGGCACATAGGAGATCGACTCAGGAATCGGAACAGTCTTGTGACGCTTCTTGGCGGAAGCAGAGGTCGAGTTGCTCATGCGATCTCACGCTAGCGATGGTGTGAAATAAACTCCAAACATAACAATGAGATAGCGTTCTGCATCGCGTGTTTGATCCAGCGAAAGTGAAAAGTTGCGATGAAATCATCAAAATGTAGTATACATAATATTATACTACATGTCAACGAAAAAACGCCCGAGAGGGCGCTTAACACATTGAAAAACAAGATAAAAATGGTAGCGACGAGTGGACTTGAACCACCGACCCCAGCATTATGAATGCCGTGCTCTAACCAACTGAGCTACGTCGCCACGGGGCGCGAATTTTGTTTGCTGTGGCGGTGCAGTGTCAATCCGCAACCCGCATTTCCCTTGGCAGGAATGCCTCAACCGGCTCGCCGCCGCAGGGCTCGCAGCAACCCCCGCAGCTGGGACGCATGCTGCGGTATTCGCGAGTGGATCTCACGAGCGAGCCCCTCGCGGAGGGTGTCTGAGCTCAGGTTCCTGTCCTGCAGCATCTGCAGCCAGGGCGCCTCATGTTCCAGCCAGTGCAGCGCATAGGCGTGCTCGAGGGCTTGCCGGGGCGACGCGCTGTTGAGGCCCTCCCACTCCGATATCGCGAGCTTCAGGCTCTTCCACGCCAGTTCGAAGCAGAGCTCGAAGCGCTGCATCGTGCCGTCCACCAGCAGAGGCGCGTCTGGCGGAAGGGCCAGCGCTTCGTCGAGCACTGTCCAGTGCACTACCCAGTTCCGCGAGCGCAAGTTGCAAGCGCCCGGAGGTGTTGCCTTCTGTAGTCATGTTGCCTGACGAATGAACAGCGTCAGCCGCTCTTGCTCGATCTGCTGGCGCAGTGCGCTGTGGGCAGGTTCCGCGTCCAGCCTCATGCAATCCACGTGTAGCAGTGTGTCCGCGTCCTCGACGATATCCAGAACCGTCTGCCAGTCGCGCACCCCGGCCATCGGGCAAACGATCGCCAGATCTATATCGGAGCGTTCACGCTGGGTCCCGCGGGCGCGTGAGCCGAACAGGTAGATCGCCTCGACGAAGGGCAGGGCCTTCAGGCGGTCGATGAACGCGTAGTGGGGTAGCGTGGGTATAAACCCGTCACTCAGGCTGCAGCCCGCCTGCGCGAGGGCGGTGGAGCAGCTGACCTGTCTGCGAGCGTAGGCAGGTTCCGGAGGGCCCCCGCGAGCTTCTGCTCGGCAGTCCTCAACTCATAGAGCTTCTGGAGATTCATCCAGAAATCGGGTGTGGTGCCGAAAAAATGTCCGAGTCGTAGAGCAGTGTCACCCGTGATGGCACGCTGCCCGTTCAGTATCCCCGTGATGCGGTTGGCCGGGACGCCGATGCAGCGGCCCAGTTCGGACGCGCTCATGCCCAGTTCGGTGAGTTGCTCCGAGAGATGTTCGCCGGGGTGGGTTGGCCTGCGTGCCATAACGGTTTCCCTCAGTGGTAGTCCACGATCTCGACATTGCCGGGACCATCGGCGCTCGACACCCATTCGAAACATATCCGCCACTGGTCGTTGATGCGGATGCTGTATTGGCCCTTCCTGTCGCCGTGAAGGACCTCGAGCCGGTTGCCGGGAAGCGCGGCCAGATCTCGCACGGATGTGGCTGCGTCAAGTTGGTCCAGTTTCATCTCTGCCTGACGCGCGAAAGAGGCGAAGGCCTTGATTCGCTTTCCCCCGGCGAATTCCCGGGTTCTCTTGTCACGGTATCCGAGGATCATGAGCCGATGTTAGACCGGGAGATTGCGTTACGTCTAGCGTAACGGCAGCAGGTCCGTGCTGGCTTCAGCATCCACCGGCCGAGGCCAGTGCGCAACCAGCTTCATGCCCTCAGACATTGAACCTGAAGTGCACCACATCCCCGTCGCGCAGCACGTATTCCTTGCCTTCGAGCCGCCACTTGCCCGCGTCCTTGGCACCCTGTTCGCCGTTGCAGGCGATGAAGTCTTCATAGGCGATGACTTCGGCACGGATGAAACCTTTCTGGAAGTCGGTGTGGATCACGCCCGCGCCCTCGGGTGCCTTGGCACCCACGGGTACGGTCCACGCGCGCACTTCCTGCACGCCGGCGGTGAAGTAGGTCTGCAGGCCCAGCAGCTGGTAGCCGGCGCGGATCACGCGGTTCAGGCCCGGTTCGTCAAAACCCAGCTCCGCCAGGAAGTCCGCGCGCTCGGCCTCTTCGAGTTCGGCGATCTCGGCCTCGAGCTTGTTGCAGATGGGCACCACGATCGCGTTCTCGGCAGCCGCCATCTTCTGCACGGCGTCCAGGTGCGGGTTGTTGCTGAAGCCGTCTTCCGCAACGTTGGCGATGTACATCGTCGGTTTGCCGGTCAGAAGGTTCAGTTGCCGCAGCAGCAGGCGCTCTTCGTCGCTTGATACCACCAGCGCGCGTGCCGGACGCGCCTCGTTCAGCAGCGGGATCAGCCGCTCGAGCAGGTCGCGCTGCTTCACCGCCTCCTTGTCGCCACCCTTGGCCACGCGCGAGACGCGCAGCAGCTGGCGCTCTGCGCTCTCCAGATCCGCCAGCGCGAGCTCGGTGTTGATCACCTCGATGTCATTCAGCGGGTCGATGCGGTTCGAGACGTGCACGACGTTGTCATCGCGGAAGCAGCGCACCACGTGCGCGATGGCGTCGGTCTCGCGGATGTTGGCGAGGAACTGGTTGCCGAGACCCTCGCCCTTCGAGGCGCCGGCCACCAGGCCCGCGATGTCCACGAACTCCATCGTGGTGGGCACGATGCGCTGTGGTTTGACGATGGCGGAGATGCGGTCCTGCCGCGGATCTGGCACGGGCACGATGCCGGTATTGGGCTCGATGGTGCAGAACGGGAAGTTCTGTGCCGCGATGCCGGCGCGCGTGAGCGCGTTGAAGAGGGTGGACTTGCCCACGTTGGGGAGGCCGACGATGCCGCAGTTGAATCCCATGTGTCACTCGACCTTGAAGCTGTTCAGTGTGTTCATGGCGATGGGCCAGTTGCCCTTCACCGCCTCTGGTAGCGCACGCAGCGCCTCGTCGATGCACCTGTCGATGCGGATGCGATCGTCCAGCGACGGCCGCGAGAGCACGTGCGGGCTCACCCGCTCGCGGCTGCCCGGATGGCCGATGCCGATCCGCAGCCGGTAAAACGCATTCTGGTTGCCTAGCGCCGCGATGATGTCGCGCACGCCGTTATGACCGCCGTGCCCGCCGCCTTCCTTGAACCTGACCTCGCCGGGCGGGAGATCGAGTTCGTCGTAGGCCACCAGGATCTGCGCAGGCTCCAGCTTGAAGAAGCCTGCCATCGGACCCACGGCCTGGCCGCTGCGGTTCATGAAGGTCTGCGGGATCAGCAGCCGGACATCCTGGCCTGCAAGCGTGAGCCTTGCCGTGAGGCCGTTGAAACGGGGTTCGGCTTTCAGCGTGGCATTGAAGGATCCGGCGATCTCGCGGACGAAATCCTCTCCCGCGTTATGGCGCGTGCGAGCGTACTCCGCCCCGGGATTGCCAAGGCCCACGATGAGTGCGAGTGGCGTAGGCACCGCCGTGGAGCCGGAGACCGCGGGGCAGGGGGCTGCACCCGCGGCCGGTTTCCGCGATTACTTCTTCTTCGCGGCGGGCTTGGCTGCAGGTGCTGCAGCTGCTGGTTTGGCGCCAGCCTTGGCAGGAGCTTTGCCAGAAGCTGCCTTGCCGGCAGCGGCGGCTGCCGCAGCGGGGTTTTCCTCGACCGGGCCGCCTTTGGTGGCCAGCACGGTCGCCAACGGCAGGTCGTGCTCCGGGCCTTGCAGCAGGGCAACGCTCTCGACGCCTTCAGGCAGCTTCAGATCCGAGATGTGCGCCGACTCGCCCACGTTGAACGGGGTCATGTCGACCTCGATGTACCCGGGCAGGTCCTGCGGGAAGCAGGTGATGTAAATCTGGTTCGCGTTGTGCTGGATCATGCCGGCTTGCAGCTTCACGCCCTGGCACTTGTCCTGGTTGGTGAAGTGCAGCGGTATGTGGACGTTGATCTTGCGGTCCTTGCTCACGCGCTGGAAGTCGGCGTGCATCACGACCGGCTTGGCGGGGTGGCGCTGGAGGTCCTTGATGATGGCCTGCAGCTCCGTGCCGTCGAGCTTGATCGTCACGATGCTCGAGAAGAACGCTTCGTTCTCGAGGATCTTGACGAGTTCGCGGTGCGACAGCGAGACGGTCTGCGGGGCGGCTTCACCGCCGTACAGGATGGCCGGGACAAGTCCCTGGTGACGCAGGCGGCGGCTCGCACCCTTCCCCGCGTCGCCGCGCGAGACGGCATTCAGTTCGAATTGGGCAGACATGGTCTGTGCTCCTGTTGTGCGGAGTGCCGTCCCTGCGACCGGGAGCGGTTCCGCCGTGGGTTACAAACGGGGGGGCGGATGCCCCGCCGTGTCTATCAGGCGAACATCGCGCTGATGGATTCTTCGTTGCTTACGCGCCGTACTGCCTCCGCAAGCAGCGAGGCGCTGCTCAGCACACGGATGCGCTCGCAGCCCCTGCCCTCGGGCGAGAGCGGGATGGTGTCGGTCACGACCAGTTCGTCGAGTACGGACGCCGAGATATTGCTGATCGCCTTCCCCGAGAGCACGGCATGGGTGCAGTAGGCGATGACGCGCGAGGCACCGTGATCTTTCAGGGCCTGTGCCGCCTTGCACAGGGTGCCGGCGGTGTCGACCATGTCGTCGATCACGAGGCAGGTGCGGCCTTCGACCTCACCGATGATGTGCATGACCTGCGACTCGTTGGCCTTGGGACGGCGCTTGTCGATGATCGCGAGGTCGAGGTCGTTCAGCTGCTTGGCAATGGCGCGAGCGCGCACCACACCGCCTATGTCTGGCGATACCACCAGAGCGTTTTCGTAGCGCTGGCGCTCGATGTCATCGATCAGTACGGCGGAGCCGTAGCAGTTGTCGACGGGCACATCGAAGAAGCCCTGGATCTGTTCTGCGTGGAGGTCGATGGTCAGGACGCGGTTCACGCCCGCCTTGGCCATCATGTCGGCGACCACCTTGGCGCTGATCGGCACGCGGCTCGAGCGCACGCGGCGGTCCTGGCGGGAATAGCCGAAGTAGGGCACCACCGCCGTGATCCGCGTGGCCGACGAGCGCCTGAGCGCGTCGATCATGAGGATCAGTTCCATCAGGTTGTCGTTGGTAGGGGCGCAGGTGGACTGAATGATGAAAACGTCCTTGCCTCGGACGTTCTCATCAATCTCGATACTCGTCTCGCCGTCGCTGAAGCGTCCGATCGTCGCGTTGCCGAGGCGCAGCCCCAGCTTCTGGACGATTTTCTGGGAGAGTTCCGGATTCGAACTGCCAGTGAACACCATCATCTCGGGCACGTAGGCGGTCCTCGTCGTCACATGCGGTCCGGTAAGGAAAATTGGCTGGGGCGGTAGGACTCGAACCTACGAATGGCGGGATCAAAACCCGCTGCCTTAGCCACTTGGCGACGCCCCAGGCGATTCATAAACCCAGTGCTGAGTGCACCGGTGAGCGGTCGAGGCCAACTGCCACGAACCGCATCCATTCCCCAGGCACCGTTGCAGCCGCTTCCCACGCTGCTTGCTCGTCTTCGAAGGCTGCGAAGACGGCGCTTCCGGTGCCACTCATGCGGGCTGTTCCGTAGCCCCCGAGCCAGGCGAGGGCCCGTGCTATTTCCGGGTTGATCCTGCTGGCGACGGGCTCGCAGTCATTATGACTGTGGCCCCCCAAAAAGGCGGCCATTGTGATTTCGGGGGTAGAACGTGTCAATTGGGGGTCTTTGAAAATCCCGGCAGTATTCACCGGGCACCCCGGGTAGATCACAAGGTACCAGCGCGTGGGTAATTCGACGGGCGTGAGCACCTCGCCCACGCCCTCGGCCCAGGCGCTGCGGCCGCGCACGAAGACCGGTACGTCTGCGCCCAGCGCGAGCCCCAGTCGAGCGAGTTCGTCCAGCCCCAGGCCGGAGCCCCAGAGGCTGTTCAGCCCAAGCAGGGTGGTTGCCGCGTCAGAGCTCCCTCCGCCCAGCCCTGCGCCGACTGGCGTGTGCTTCAACAGAGTGATGTCCGCGCCCAGGGGCGAGCCGGTGCGGGCCTTCAGGGCCCGTGCGGCCCGCAACACGAGGTTGTCCTCGGGGTCCACGCCCTCCAGCCCGGTCTGCAGGTTTAACTGACCGTCATTGCGTGCCTCGAAGCGCAGTTCGTCACCGTAATCGAGCAACTGGAATACGGTTTGAAGCAGGTGGTAGCCGTCGTCACGACGCCCGGTGATGTGCAGGAAGAGGTTCAGCTTGGCGGGGGCGGGCAGGTGCAGCACGGGCATCAGGCCGGGGGAAAGGTCCAGCGGCTGATCGATACCGTGAGTGCCGCGCTCTCGCCCTCGAGCCGCACGCGGCCTGGCAGGCTGATTCCAGAGGCATCGGTGTAATTCTGCGGCGTGACGGTCCAGCCCGATTGCCGGAAGCGCGTGGCGAGGCCGTGCTCCAGCACCTGGTCCTCGACCGGGAGCGAAGGATCGGGAATGCCGCGAACCCAGAATCGCAGCGCGTTGATGGGCACGGTCCAGCCCCAGGCCTCGGCAATGAGAACCGAGGGATCGGGGTGATGGCGGGTCTTGCCGTCCTTGCCCTGCCAGCTGACGCCCGATGCATCGCCCTGCAATACCAGCCGGCCCAGCCCCAATGCGCCGCTCAGTACCAGGCGGTAGTTCCCGCTCTGCTGGTTCCAGCTGAGAAAGGCGCTGCCCGAGCGCCCTGGCGCGCGCAGGCCGATCTTGCCTTGCAGGTCCCAACTCGCTCGAGCCGCCACGGCGTCGCGGTGGGCAGTCCAGTCGGCGGGCTCCATGGACGGTTGCTGCGCGCAGCCCGCCAGCAGCATCAGCACAGCGATGCCCGCCAGAAGCCCGCGTTGCATCAAGGCTTGGGCTCCGGCGCGCCAAGCCGCTTGGTGGTCTCGCGCACGACGGGGCTGTCGGGGGTGCCTTGAAGGCCTTTCTTCCAGGCGGCCATGGCCTCGTCCTTGCGCCCCATTACCCAGAGGACCTCTCCCAGGTGCGCCGCCACTTCGTGGTCGGGGAAGCGTGCGAAGGCGTCCTGCAGGTAGCCCAGGGCTTTGTCGAGTTGCCCCATGCGGAAGTGTGCCCAGCCCATGCTGTCGAGGATGGCCGGGTCATCGGGTTTAAGCGCGAGCGCACGGCTGATCAGTTCCAGCGCCTCGGCGTGGCGGTCGCTGAGGTTGGTGAGCGAGTAGCCGAGCGCGTTCAGTGCAAGCGCGCTGTTCGGGTCCATGCGGATGATCTCGCGCAGGTCGCGCTCCAGCGCGGGGATGTCGTGGCGCTTCTCTGCCACCATCGAGCGGGAGTACAGGAGCGCCTGATCTTCGGGGGCTGCGGCCAATGCCTCGGTTAGCACCTTCCAGGCGTCGTCGTATGCCTGATGCTCGACCAGCAACTCCGATTGCAGCAGCACGATGCGCGTGTCGTGCTCCGGCCAGCGCGAGCGGAAGCGCTGCAGTGCGGAGTCGAGCGCTTCGGCGCCCCCTTCCTTGAACTGCATGTTGCCCGCGCGCGTGATCGCCATCAGGAATGCCGGCGAGGGGTTCACCGCCAGATAGTGGTCCATGGCCGCGTCCGTCCGGCCCTCGCGCTCGTCGTCCTCGCCGAGGTAGACGTGTGCGGCGTCTTCCTGCCTGCCGGCGGCGAGCAGTGCCTCGAGTTCGGCGCGCATGCGCGAAAAGTCTTTTTTCTCGCGGAACACCAGCGCCAGCGAGAGCCGGACTTCCGCGTCGTCGGGGGCGTTCTGCAGCAGTATTCCGTACTGCTCGGCCGAGGCGTCGAGATCCGTCCCGGCGAGCATGCGGGCGTATTGGAGACGCAGGCGGTCGTTGCCGGGCTCTGCCTCGAGCGCGGCCTTGATGCGGGCGAGCGACTTGGAGGCTTCGCCACGGTTCTGGTAGACCTGTGCCTCGATCAGTACCGCCTGGTAATTGCCCGGTTCGTCCTTCAGAACGCGCCCGGTGAGCGCCAGTGCGGCGTCGTTGTCTCCCAGGCTCTGTGCCAGGACCGCGCGCGCCACCAGCACGTCGCTGCCGACCTCTTCGCCCAACTGTTCCAGCGATGCCAACAGCGCTTTGCGGTCGGTTTCGCCGGATTCCAGCGCGCTCGCGGCGATGGCGGTGAAATTGGCTCCGGCGCCCATGGCGTAGAGCGCCTGCATCTGGGTCATCGCATCCTGCAACCGGCCTGCGCGGGTGAGTTCGGTGGCGGCGGTGTAGCGCGCCTCCTGGCTGTCCGGTTCTGCTTCTGCCCAGATCAGGGAAGCCTCGAGGGTGGCTGCCGGGTTCTTCAGGTAACGGGCGATGCGGGTGGCCTGCGCGGCGATCCCCGGGTCGCGGGTGGCGCGCGCCTGACGGAGGTAGTTCTCGAGAGCAACGTCGACGTGCCCGCTTTTTGCCGAGAGTTCCGCCACCAGCAGAGGGTAGATCGCATCATCCGGAAACGGCTTGTAGACGGGCTCGGGCGCGGGTGCCGGCGCGGCAGTCCCGGTGCTTTCGGAAGGCTCTGCCTCTTGCCCGCTTTCGGGCTGCGGCGCGCTCGCGCATCCCGCCAGCATCAGCAGGATGAGGCCTAAGCTGGCAAGGCGTGCGTAGCGCGAGGGCGTGTGCATCAGGGGGCGTGGAGCGGGGACCGCGCGGGTGCGACAGACCCCGGATTCTGCACAATCCAGCAGTGAATTGATACACTCCGGCCGCGTTATGACAGCCCAGCAACAGAGGTGCGCCAGTTGATTCCGCCTACGGCGCCTCGCGTCGCCGGTCGCCCCTGTCCATGAGTCTGCTTCTCGTCGGCTTGAACCACGAGACCGCTCCGGTCTCGGTGCGCGAGCGGGTCAGTTTCGCGCCCGAGCAGCTTCCCGAGGGGCTGCGCGCGGCCTGCACATTGCCCGGTATCTCCGAGGCCGTGATCCTCTCTACCTGCAACCGTACCGAGATCATCGTCGCCACCGGCGAAGACCCTGCCTGCGCTGCCGCCCTCGGGAAATGGCTCGAGGCATTCCGTGCTCTGTCTCCGGGCGAGCTTGCCGCCAATCTCTACAGCCTCGAGGGCCCTGAGGCCATGCGCCATCTGGTGCGCGTGGCAAGCGGGCTCGACTCGCTGGTCATGGGCGAGCCGCAGATCCTCGGCCAGTTCAAGACCGCCGTCGGCGAGGCCCGGCGTGCGGGTACGGTAGGCAGCGAACTCGGGCGCACGATGGAACAGGTGCTCGCGCTCGCCAAGCGCGTGCGCACCGACTCCGGGATCGGGCAGAACCCGGTATCTGTGGCTTTTGCCGCGGTGCGGCTCGCGCGGCACATCTTCGATGATTTCTCCCAGACCACCGCGCTGCTGATAGGCGCCGGCGAGATGATCGGGTTGGTCGCCAGGCATCTGAAAGAGGCCGGTGTGCCGCGATTGATCATCGCCAACCGCACCGTCGCGCGTGCCGAGCAGGTCGCGGCAGAGCACGGCGGCGAGGCCATCGCGCTCGCGCAGATCCCGGAGCACCTTGCCCGGGCCGACATCGTCGTGAGCTGCACTGCCTCGCAGTTGCCCGTACTCGGCAAGGGCGCCGTGGAGCAGGCGTTGCGCGTACGCCGCCGCAAGCCGATGTTCATGGTCGACATCGCGGTCCCGCGCGACATCGAGCCGCAGGTGTCGGAGCTGCGTGACGTCTACCTCTACAGCGTCGACGACCTCAGGCAGATCATCGACGACAACCTCCGCGCCCGCGAGCAGGCTGCCGGTAAAGCCGAGATCATCGTTGCCGAAGGCGTTGAAGGCTGGCTGCGCGGGCAGCGTGGCCTCGACGCCGTGGGCACACTGCGCGATTACCGCAGCCAGGCCGAGCGCCTGCGCGATCAGGAACTCGAGCGCGCGCTGAAATCCCTGCGCACCGGAGCCGATCCGGAGGAGGTGCTGACGCAGTTCGGGCGCAACCTCACGAACAAGCTCGTCCACGGCCCCAGCATCGAATTGCGTCGGGCGGGAGAGGAAGGGCGCCACGAACTCCTCGACTGGGCGCGCAGGCTGCTCGGGCTCGGGCACCACGGAGACGATACCCCGTGATCAAGGCTTCCCTGGCTTCCAAGCTGCAGCAACTCTGCGAGCGTCACGAGGAGCTCTCGGCCCTGCTTGGCGAGGCCGAGGTCATCACCGACCAGACCCGCTTCCGCGCTTTCAGTCGCGAGTACGCCGAAATCGAGCCGGTTGTGCACGCCTATGAGCGTTACTGCCGGGTGCTCGAGGACATCGCGGGGGCCGAGGCGCTGCTGCGCGATGCCGATCCCGAGATGCGCGATCTCGCGCAGGAGGAATTCGACGCGGCGCGCACGAGCAGTGAGGCGCTGGAATCGGAGCTGCAACTCCTCCTGCTCCCGAAGGATCCGCGTGACGGCGCCAACGTGTTTCTCGAAGTGCGTGCCGGCACCGGTGGCGACGAGGCCGCGATCTTCGCGGGCGATCTGTTCCGCATGTATTCCCGCTATGCCGATGCGCGCGGCTGGCAGGTCGAGGTGCTCAGTCAGCGGCCCGGCGAGCACGGCGGCTTCAAGGAGATCATCGCGAGCGTCGCCGGGCGCGATGTCTTCAGCCGTTTCAAGTTCGAGTCCGGCGTCCACCGCGTGCAGCGCGTACCCGACACCGAGGCGCAGGGGCGCATCCACACCTCGGCCTGCACCGTGGCGATCCTGCCCGAGGTCGCCGAGATCGAGGAGGTGGAGATCAACAAGTCAGATCTTCGCGTCGACACCTACCGCGCGAGCGGCGCCGGCGGGCAGCACGTGAACCGCACCGATTCCGCGGTGCGCATCACGCACATCCCGAGCGGCATCGTGGTCGAGTGCCAGGACGAGCGCTCGCAGCACAAGAACCGCGCGCGCGCCATGTCCCTGCTTGCGTCCAAGCTCTTGAGCCAGGCGCAGGACGCCCAGCAGGCGCAGCAAGCGAGCGAGCGCAAGTTGCAGGTCGGCAGCGGAGACCGCTCCGAACGCATCCGGACCTACAACTTTCCGCAGGGCCGGGTGACGGACCACCGCGTGAACCTCACGCTCTACCGCCTGCCCGAAATCGTCGAGGGCGATCTCGACTGCGTGATCGATCCCCTCGTCCACGAGTATCAGGCCGACCAGCTCGCGGCCCTCGGCGAATGAGCGAGGCAGCGCGCATGACGCAGCCTGCTACTCCCCTGACGGTTGGCGCCGCGCTGGAGCAGGGAGCAGCCGGCTTGCCCGGTGATTCGCCCCGGCTCGATGCGCAATTGCTGCTCGCGCAGGCGCTGGGACGCACGCGCGCATGGCTGTTGGCGCATGCCGATGATCCCCTGCCCGCGCAATCGCGTGACGCCTATGCAGCACTGATTGCACGTCGCGCCGCGGGTGAGCCAGTGGCTTACATTCTCGGTCGCGCGGCATTCTGGACCCTCGATCTGGAGGTGAGCCCGGCCACGCTGGTGCCGCGCCCCGATACGGAAACCCTCGTCGAGCAGGTCCTTTCCCGTTTGCCGGAGACGCCTGCGCGTGTGCTCGATCTCGGTACCGGAAGCGGCGCCATCGCGCTCGCGCTGGCGCAGGAGCGGCCACGCTGGGAGTTGCTGGGCGTGGACATCGACCCGGCCGCGGTTGCAATGGCTGCCCGCAACGCGGCGCGCAACGGCGTCACCAACGCCCGTTTCGTGGCGGGTGACTGGTACGGACCGGTTTGCGGAATGCGCTTCGGTCTCATCGTCTCGAACCCGCCCTACATACGCTCGGATGACCCCTGCCTGCAGGGGCCGGGCCTGAGCCACGAGCCGCTTGCCGCGCTCGCTTCGGGTGAGTCCGGCCTCGATGCCCTGAGAACGGTGATCGCTGGCGCGCCCGGGCACCTTCTGCCGGGCGGCCTGCTCGCCTGCGAGCACGGCGCGGAGCAGGGCCCCGATGTGCGTGCGCTGTTCGTGTCGGCGGGCTTCAGCGATGCCTGCACCTGGCATGATCTGGAAGGACGTGAACGAGTGACTGCGGGCTGGCTGCGAGAACCCTCCGTCGCCTCCCTTGACGAGGCATCGGCCAATGGATGACACCGAACTCCTGCGTTACAGCCGCCACATCCTCCTGCCGCGCATCGATGTCGACGGTCAGCAGCGCCTGCGCGATGCCTGCGTGCTGGTGGTGGGGCTTGGAGGTCTGGGCTCGCCGGCGGCGATGTATCTCGCGACCAGTGGCGTCGGTCGCTTGCTGTTGGCGGATGCCGACCATGTGGAACTGTCCAACCTGCCCCGCCAGCCGCTCCACGATGAATCCCGCATCGGCTGGAACAAGGCTGTTTCCGCCGCCGCCGCCCTCTGTGCGCTGAACGCCGGCGTGGTGGTGGAGGCGCTGGAGCAGCGGCTTGATGCGGCTTCCTTGCCCGCCTTGCTGGCGCGCGTGGATCTGGTGCTCGACTGCAGCGACAACTACGCCACGCGCTACGCCGTCAATGCAGCCTGCATCAGTGCCGGCAAGGCGCTTGTCAGTGGTGCGGCGCTGGGTTGGGAGGGACAGCTGTCGGTCTTCGATCCCGCCCGCGGCGGCCCGTGCTACGCCTGCCTGTATCCGGTGCAGTCCGCGCGCGAGGAGCGTGCCTGCGCAGTGAACGGCGTGGCAGCACCTGTGGTGGGCACCATCGGCGTGTTGCAGGCACTGGAGGCGGTGAAGCTCATCACCGGTGCCGGATCCGCGCTGCGCGGTGAATTGCTGGTGTTCGACGGACTGGAATCGGATTTCCACCGTTTGAAGATTCCCCGCCGGCCGGATTGCCCTGCCTGCGGTTGAGCGCAGGTCGGACTCAGGAATCGTCGTCGCCGGGGAAGTCCACGCCTTCGCTGCTGCCGGTAATCACGTTTTTCTCTTCGGCCCATCCGATGAAGTCCGCGTCCTTGCAGCGCCCCGAGCAGAAGGGGCGGAAAGGGTTGGACTCCGACCATTCGACTTTCCTGCCGCAACCCGGGCAATCCACGGTGAATGTCATGGGTTCAGTCCTCAACAATCGTTTGCTGCGAGCGCGCGAACTCCGCGGCAAGCCCGAGGTAGCGCCTGTGCAGTGCGTCCACGCCGGCGTGGAGTTCGGCCAGGCTGCCTTCGTTCCGGATCAGGTCGTCGGCGCGTGCAAGCCTTTCTTTCCTCCCGATCTGCGCTGCGATGATGGCGCGCACCTGCTGCTCGCTGTTGGAGTCGCGGGCCATGGTGCGCGAGAGCTGGGTGCTTTCCTCGACATCGACCACCAGCACGCGGTTGGCGAGCGTGTCCTGCCTCGCTTCGAGCAGCAGGGGCGAGACCAGCAGCGCGTAGGGGCTGGTGGCCTCCTGAAGCCCGCGGAAGATCTCGATCGCGATGCGCGGGTGAAGCAGTGTCTCGAGCCACTGCCGCTCGGCGGGATCGGCGAAGATCCGCTGGCGCAATTGCGCACGGTCGAGGGCGCCGCCGGCGTCCAGGATGCCCGCCCCGAAGTGCTCCGCGATCGCGGCCAGCGCGGGCTGCCCCGGCTGCACCACTGTGCGTGATGCCTGGTCGGCATCAACCACGGCAATACCAAGTTCCTCGAAGCGTGCCGAGACAGCGCTCTTGCCGCTGCCTATGCCTCCCGTCAGCCCTACCACGAATGTCTTCATTCCCTGAATGCCTCTGGATTGTCGCGCGAGCGGCCCATTCTAATCGTGCCTTGCAGGGCGGCGAAGCCTCTGTTTGCGCGCTCATCCTTCGTAAGCGACACTTCGCGGGTCCTTGCGCACGGTGAGGTGCAGGCAAAGAGGCGAGCGCATGGCCGGTAGCGGAAAACGGGTATTGGTGACGGGTGGCGCGGGCTTCATAGGTTCGCATCTGTGCCGGCGCCTGCTCGATCGCGGCGACGAGGTCCTCTGCGTCGACAACTTCTACACGGGGCGTCGGGAGAACATCCGGGATCTGGTCCCACACCCGCTCTTCGAGGTGCTGCGCCACGACATCACCTTCCCGCTCTACGTCGAAGTCGACCAGATCTACAATCTCGCCTGTCCTGCCTCGCCGAAGCACTACCAGTTCGATCCGGTGCAGACCACCAAGACCTCCGTGCACGGTGCGATCAACATGCTCGGCCTCGCCAAGCGGTTGCGCGCGCCGATACTCCAGGCATCCACCTCCGAGGTCTACGGCGATCCCGAGGTGCACCCGCAGCCCGAGAGTTACTGGGGGCGCGTGAACCCCGTTGGTCCCCGCAGTTGCTACGACGAGGGCAAGCGCTGCGCCGAGACGCTGTTCTTCGACTATCACCGCCAGCATGGACTGGCGGTGCGCGTGGCGCGCATCTTCAACACCTACGGGCCCGGCATGCAGCCCGACGACGGCCGCGTCGTGAGCAATTTCATCGTGCAGGCGCTGCGGGGCGAGGACATCACCATCTTCGGCGACGGCATGCAGACGCGCTCGTTCTGTTTCGTTGACGACATGGTCGATGCACTGATGCGGCTGATGGACAACCGGGAAAACAGCCCCGGTCCTGTGAACCTCGGCAACCCGCAGGAGTGCTCGATCGGCGATATCGCCGCGCTTGTCCTGAAGCTCACGGCATCGCGTTCGCAACTCGTATTCCGCCCGTTGCCCGCGGACGATCCCCGCCAGCGCCGGCCGGACATCAGCGAAGCGCGCCGCCTGCTCGGCTGGGAGCCATCCACCGCGCTCGAGGACGGCCTGCAGCGCACCATCGCGTATTTCGGGAGCACGCTGTGAAGCTGAGCATCGTCATTCCCTGCTACAACGAACGCGGCACCATCGAGGCCGTCATCGATGCCGTGCGCGCGGCGCCCGGTGGGGAGAAAGAGATCATCGTGGTCGACGACTGTTCGCGCGACGGCAGCGGTGAACTCCTCGAGGGACCGCTGCGCGCCAAGGTCGACTGCGTGTTGCGCCACCCGGTTAACCGCGGCAAGGGTGCGGCGCTGCGCACGGGCATCGCGCAGGCAACGGGCGACATCGTCATCATCCAGGACGCGGATCTCGAGTACGACCCGCAGCAGTACCCCGTGCTGATCGAGCCCATCCTGCAGGGGAAGGCGGACGTGGTGTACGGCTCGCGTTTCCTCGGCGCAGGCCCGCACCGTGTGCTCTATTTCTGGCACCGGGTGGGCAACGGTTTTCTCACGCTCGTGTCGAACATGTTCACCAACCTGAACCTCACGGACATGGAGACCTGCTACAAGGTCTTCCGCCGCGAGATCATCCAGTCGTTGCGCATCGAGGAAGACCGTTTCGGCTTCGAGCCGGAGATCACGGCCAAGATCGCGAAGCTGCGCTGCCGTATCTTCGAGGTGGGCATTTCGTATTACGGCCGCACCTACGAAGAGGGCAAGAAGATCGGCTGGAAAGACGGCGTGCGTGCGCTGTGGTGCATCCTCCGGTACAACCTCCGTGCCTGAGCTTGCAGCCGGGCGCAGGGGCTATGATTGCGCCACACAGATGTCTGACTCCGGGGCCCTCTCGTGCTGAATGGCAAGAAGATCGTCGTCGTGATGCCCGCCTACAACGCGGAGCGTACGCTGCGCCGGACGCTGGACGAAGTGCCCCGTGACGTGGTCGACGAGGTGATCCTCGTCGATGACTGCAGCAGCGATCGTACCGGGGAGCTCGCGCATTCGCTCGGCCTGCGCACCATCCGGCACGAACGCAACCGCGGTTATGGCGGCAACCAGAAGACCTGCTACGCAGCGGCGCTCGACGCCGGAGCCGACGTGGTCGTGATGCTGCACCCGGATTACCAGTACACGCCGCGGCTGCTGACGGCGATGGCTGCGATGATCACGAGCGGGCAGTACGACGCCGTGCTTGCTTCGCGCATCCTCGGACGGGGAGCGCTGGAGGGTGGCATGCCGCTCTACAAGTACCTCGCCAACCGGCTGCTCACGCTGGCCGAGAACCTGCTCCTCGGATACAAGTTCACCGAGTACCACACGGGCTATCGCGCCTGGAGCCGCGAGCTGCTGCAGCGCCTGCCGCTCGAGCGCAATTCCGACGACTTCGTCTTCGACAACCAGATGCTCGTGCAGGCCTGCCATTTCGGTTTCAGGATCGGCGAGATCTCCTGCCCCACACGGTATTTCGCCGAAGCGTCCTCGATCAGCTTCAGACGCAGCGTGCGCTACGGCTTCGGTGTGCTCGGCGCGGCCATCCGCTACCGTCTCCACCACTGGGGAATCCTCGCCTACCCGCTGCTCGCTCCGCTCGAATGAGCCTGCGGCACAACGGTTCCGGCGTCAGCGCCCCGCGTGGCGAGGCAGCATGGCGTTCGGCGCTCTGGCTGCACTTGGGCTGCGTTGCCCTCGTGGTCATTGCGAGCCTGCTGGTCTACTACCGCAGCATCGGCTTTGCGTACGTGGGCATCGACGACGTCGAGTATGTGGTCCATACCGCGCCAGTGCGCCAGGGTCTGACGCCCGAGGGTATCGCCTGGGCACTGACCAGCTTCCGCTTCAGCAACTGGCATCCGCTCACGTGGATGTCCTACATGCTGGACGTGTCGCTCTTCGGGGAGGCGCCGGGCCCGAAGCACGCCGTGAACCTGCTCCTGCACGTCGGCAACAGCCTGCTGGTCTATGCGCTCGCGTTCCGGGTGATGGCAGGAGCCCGGCACGGCGCTGCGGTGCTGGTGGCGCTGTTTTTCGCGGTGCATCCGCTGCACGTGGAGTCCGTCGCCTGGGTGGCGGAACGAAAGGACGTGCTCTGCGCCTTTTTCTATTTCGCGGCGCTGCATTTCCATCTCGACCTGCAAGCGCGTCCGACCGTGGCGCGGTACCTGCGGCTGCAACTTGCCTGTGCACTTGCGCTGATGTCCAAGCCGATGGCGGTGACTCTGCCCGTGGCGCTGCTGCTGCTCGATTACTGGCCCGGCGCAAGGCTGGCACCTGCAGGCGCCGGCGCCCGGATCAGGAACGTCTGCAGGCTCCTGCTCGAGAAGACGCCTGTCATCCTGATGTCTGCGGTGGTGTGCGTGCTGACGATCATGGCGCAGCGCGACGCCATGCCCACTACTGCGTCGGTGTGGGTGGAATTCCGCTTGCAGAATGCCGTGCTTTCCTGGGTCACGTATCTGCGCCAGATGCTCCTGCCGCTGGGCCTGTCGCCGCTGTATCCGCTGCGCCCCATAGACCCCGTCGGACAGTTCCTGCCGGCCTTTGCTGTGCTCGCCGGCATCGTTGGCCTGGTGTGCTGGCGCCGTCGTGTCGCGCCCTGGTGGTTCGCGGGCATGCTCTGGTTCCTGTTAACGCTGCTGCCGGTTATCGGTTTGCTGCAGGTGGGCGTGCAGGCGCACGCGGATCGCTACATGTACATCCCTTCGCTCGGGCTGCTGCTGGCCGCCGGCGTGTCTCTCTCCCTGAGCCGTGGGCAGTGGCAGCCGCGCGCATATGCGCTCGCGCTGATTCTGCTCGTTTTCCAGACCGGCATCGCGTGGATACAGGTCGGCTACTGGTCCAACACCTTCATGGCCTACACCCGCATCCTCGATGTCACGCCGGACAGCTGGGAGGGGCATGTGGGACTCGCCGCTTTCCATGCCGAGGCCAACGATCTCGAGCAGTCCGAATTCCACGCGCGTGCAGCGATCGCCATCGACAGCAGCAACGCCTTCGTACACGCGAGTCTCGGCAACCTGCTGCTGGCGCAGCGTGATTTCCCCGGAGCCGAGGCGAGTTTCAGGCAGGCGCTGCAGATCAACCCGCGCTGGACGCTCGCCATGAACAACCTCGCGGTCGTGCTCGAGCGTTCCGGTCGAACTGCGGAGGCGATCGATTGGTATTGCAAGGCGCTGGCGCAGGACCCTGCGCTCGATGGCGTCAAGGAAAGCGTGCAGCGCCTGCGAGGACTCCCTGGCGCTGGCGGCGGCTGCGATGGTCGCTAAGCCGGAGCTTTCACGAACTGGCCCCGGCTGGTGGCAGCTTTTGTTGCTCGTGTTGCTCGGCGTGGCGGTCTACGGACGCGTGGGAGGCTTCGAGTATTCGCGCACCGACGATTTCGGTTATGTGCTTCTGAACGGACACGTGCGCAACGGCCTGGGGCTGGAGAGCCTGCGCTGGGCATTCGGCACGTTGCAGATGAGCAACTGGCATCCGCTCACGTGGATTTCCCACATGGTGGATGTATCGCTGTTCGGGCTCGCACCTGGCCCGCGTCACATCGTAAACGCGGTCTTCCATGTGATGAATTCGCTGCTGCTGTGGCGTCTGGCTGCACGGCTGCTGCGCGACGCAGACGCGGCGTTGCTGGTCGCTGCGCTGTTTCTGGTGCATCCGCTCCATGTCGAATCGGTGGCGTGGATAGCAGAGCGGAAGGACGTGCTCTGTGCTTTTTTCTTCCTCCTCGCCTGTCTGGCGCAGCTCGATTACAGCGCAGGGCGCACGCGTGGCGCCTGGCTGCGCGTGCAGTGTTTCGGGGTGCTCGCGCTGCTTTCAAAACCCATGGCGGTCACGCTGCCCGTGGTGCTGGTGCTGCTTGATCTCTGGCCCTCCTTGCGTCCTGCACAGGGTTCCGGGCGCACGGGAGCTGCTCTGCTGCGCGCATACGTGGGCGTGATCCCGGACAAGCTGCCTCTGTTCCTTGCCGCAACCGGTGTTGCCGCGCTCACCATCCTCGCCCAAGGCCATGCCATCGCGCCGCTGGAGCAGGTCTCGGTCATGGAGCGCCTGTCCAATGTGCCGGTAGCGCTGGCAACGTATCTGCGCGAGCTGGTGCTTCCGCTCGGTCTTGCCGCGTTCTATCCATTCCGTGTTCCCGATCTGTTGCGCGAGGTGCTGCCCTCGGTGCTGCTTGTTGGCGGCATCTCGGTTGCCTGCTGGCGGTTGCGGGTGAAATGTCCCTGGATGCTCTGGGGATGGATGTGGTTCCTCGTCACCATCGCGCCGGTGTCGGGTCTTGTGCAGGCGGGCTCGCAGTCGCACGCGGATCGCTACATGTATCTGCCCTCGATCGGGCTGCTGCTCTGGGCTGGTGCGGTTTTCGCGGGCCTGCGCCAGCACCAGGTCCGCTACGCGCGCGTGTTGGGCTGCGTGCTGGTGGTGTTCCACGCCCTGCTCGGCTGGATTCAGGTCGGTTACTGGCGCGACCCTGCGATGATCTACGGCCGCGTGCTCGACGTGAGTGGAGAGCACTACACGGTCTCGGTAGGGCTTACGGCATACTGCCTCGAGCGGGGTGCGACCGCTGAAGCCTACCGGCATGCGCTGCGCGCGATCGAACTCGCGCCGGGCCAGGCAGAGGTCTATGCCAACCTCGGTTTCGTCGCCTTGCAGACGCAGGACTGGCCGCTGGCCGAAAAGAGTTATCGCACTGCCATCGGCATATCGCCCGATGATGCTGCCTCGATCAACAATTTCGGGCTTGCGCTGGAAAAACAGGGCCGGCTTCCGGAGGCAAGGGCCGCGTTCCGCCGCGCCCTCGAGCTTGACCCGGCAATGCCGGGTTTCAGCAGGAACCTGAACCGGGTGAACGGAGCCGATCCATGATGCACTGCGCCTATTGCGACGCCCCCGTGCAGCCGGAGCATCTCGAGGCGCGTGATGCGGATACCGCACAGCAGGCCTTCGTGATCCTTTTCTGCGGTGCCTGCGGGTGTGGTCGGTTGCAGGACCCTCCGCCCGATCATGAGCTCGCGCGCTATTACGAGCCTGCGTATTACGGGCGTGGCACGCGCAAATTCCTCCCTCTGGTGCAGCAGCTTTTCGACGCGGGCAAACGCGGTCTCGCGCGCTCTGTGATCTCCGCCCTCGAGGGGCGCTCAGTCCCGCGCGTACTGGACGTGGGTTGCGGGACGGGACAGTTGCTGGTGGAACTCGAGCGGCTCGGCGCGCAGGCCGTGGGCATCGAGCGCGAGGGCGGCGCGGCGCGAGCGGTGCGGCCCGGGCTGAACATCATCGAGGGCGATCTGGAGCATCAGGACGCGCTGCCAGGAAACATGGACGCGGTCGTGATCTGGCATGTGCTGGAGCATCTGCGGGATCCCGTGTCCGCGCTGCATGCTGCGGGCAGGCTGCTCGCGCCCGGCGGCTTGCTGTTCCTCGCGGTGCCCAATGCCGCGAGCTGGCAGGCGCGGCTCTTCGGCAGGCACTGGTTCCACCTCGATCTTCCCCGCCACCTGCACTTCCTCACGCTCGATGGTCTCGGCCGTGTGCTGGTCCGCGAGGGCTTCGCGCTCACGCGCACGGGTACCGTGCAGTTCTCGCAAGGGTTTTTCGGTTTCGTGCAGAGTGTGTTCAACGCCGTTTTTCCCGGCAGGCCGAACCGGCTCTACCGGCTGATGCGCGAACCGCTCGGGCGGGCTGGCCTTGCAGAGCTTGTGTTGTGGGGGCTCGCGGCGGTGGCGCTCGCGCCGCTCGCACTGGTCGAGGTCCTCTGTTCGGGCTTGGCGGGAGCGGGTGCGATCCGCATCATCGTGGCGCGCAAGGCATGAACACGGGAATGCGGGGGCCATGGAGTGCTGCAGTGCTCGCACGGGTGCAGCGATTGCGCTCCGTGAGCGTGCTGCGCTATCTGGTGGCAGCCGTGGCCGGTGCGGTGGTGGATTTCTCGGTCTTCGCCCTGCTCATCTACCGGCTGGACGTGGGTTATTTGTGGGCGGGAGTCGCCGGGTTTGCCTGCGCCACGCTCGCGAATTACCTCGTCAGCATCAGGCTGGTGTTCCTTAGCGGCACGCGCTTTTCGCGTCTGCACGAACTGGCAATGGTCTACGCGGTGAGCGCCACCGGTCTGGTATGGCACCAGATGATCCTGTACGCCTGTGTCGAAAGGTACGGCATCCACGTGATGCTCGCGAAGGTGATCGCCGTGGGTTCGGTGTTCTTCTGGAACTACTTCCTGCGACGGCACTTCGTGTTTGCGGGTCCGGGCGGCAAGGCAGCCGGCAGTGCGGAGTCTCAGGGCCAGTAGTGGCGCAGTTCCGCCCCCCAGAGCAGCGTGATCCATCCCGCTCCCGCGAGAAAAGGTCCGAAGGGGAAGGGGTTGTCCCGTTTCATGCCCTTGAAGAGCATCATGCCGATCCCGGTCAGGGCGCCCAGTAGCGATGAGAGCAGCACGATGGTCGGCAGGGCCATCCAACCGAGCCAGGCGCCCAGTGCCGCGAGCAGCTTGAAGTCTCCGTAACCCATGCCTTCCTTGCCCGTCACCAGCTTGAAGCACCAGTAGACCGACCACAGCGACAGATACCCGAAGACGGCGCCCCAGAGCGCATCGCGCAGGGGCAGTACACCGGTCAGCTGGTTGACGACCAACCCCGCCCACAGCAGCGGCAGCGTGATGCTGTCGGGCAGCAACTGGTGGTCGAGGTCTATGACCGTCAGCGCCACCAATGCCCAGGTGAAGAGCAGCGCCGCCGCCGTGTACCAGCCGATGCCGAGATGCAGAACCACCACCACGGACAACACCGCCGTCAACGCTTCCACTACCGGGTAGCGCAGGGGAATGGGATTGCGGCACGCGCCGCAGCGGCCGCGCAGCAGTAGATAGCTCAGCACGGGAATGTTCTCGTGCGGCCGGATCCGGTGGCCGCAGCCCGGGCAGGTCGAGGGCGGGTGGGCGAGGGAGACCGGTTCGGCCTCAGGTGCCGACAGCGCAGGAGTGTCCAGCAGGGCCTTGCACTCCCGGCGCCAGTCCCGGTCCATCATTACCGGAAGGCGCAGAATCACGACGTTCAGGAAACTGCCGACCACCAGCGATATCAGCGCGACCCCGCCGATCAGCAGGGTCTGGTTCTGTTCCCAGAGAGCAGCGTTGAGGAGGGTGTTGTCCAAGCAGGGCCTACATCACCGAGCCGAGCATGAAGATTGGCAGGTACATCGCCACCATGAGTCCGCCCACCAGAACGCCGAGCACAGACATGATGAGCGGCTCGAGCAGGGCCGTAAGACCATCGACCTTGTTGTCGACCTCGGTCTCGAAGTGCGAAGCCACCTTGTCCAGCATGGAATCGAGCGCGCCGGACTCCTCGCCGATAGACACCATGTGCAGCAGCATCATGGGGAAGAGGCCGGTTGTGCGGATGGCCTGGTTCAACTGCGTGCCCACGGTGACGTCATCGCGGATCTGGCGGATGGCGCGGGCATAAACCTCGTTGCCGGCCGCGCCTGCCACCGAATCGAGTGCTTCCACCAGCGGCACGCCGGCGGCGAAGGTGGTGCAGAGCGTGCGGGCGAAGCGCGCCACCACGGCTTCCTTGAGGATGGGCCCGATCACGGGGGCTTTCAGCATCACCGCGTCCAGCCAGTCGGCGAAGGCCTTGTTGCGCTGCTTGGCCTCGCTGAAGGCGTAGCCGCCGGCGCCCATGACACCGATGATGATGTACCAGTAGGCCTGCATGAAATTGGACATGGCGAGCACCATCAGCGTGAACGCCGGCAGGTTGGCGCCGAAGCTGCTGAAGGTCGCTGCGAACTGCGGCACCACGAAAATGAGCAGGATGATGGTGACGATCACGGCCACGCCCACGACCGCGGTGGGGTAGGTGAGCGCTTTCTTGATCTTGGCCTTGAGGGCCTCGGTCTTTTCCTTGTAGGTGGCCACGCGGTCGAGCATGGAATCGAGCTTTCCGGCCTGTTCTCCCGCCTGCACGAGGTTGCAGAAGAGGTCGTCGAAATGGCGCGGGTGCTTCTGCAGGGCCGAGGCCAGGCTGTTGCCGCTGGAGACCTCGGTCTTGATCGAGATGATCATCTCGCGGAAGGCGACGTTGTCCTGGCCGTCGGCGACGATGTCGAAGGACTGCACCAGCGGCACGCCGGCTTTCATCATGGTGGCGAGCTGGCGGGCAAAGATCGCGATGTCTGCGGGCGTAATCGGTTTCTTGCGCTCGCCGAAGATCGGCTTGGGTTTCTTGCGGACCACCTGCGGCGTGACGCCCTGACGGCGCAACTGCGCCTTCGCCAGCGTGACGCTCTCGCTCTGGATCTCGCCCTTGGTGGCGTTCCCTCGGCGGTCCTTGCCCGAGTAGGTGAAGGTCTCGGTCTTGACCGCCTTCGCAATTGCCTGTGCCATGATCAGTCCTTCGTCACGCGGTTGACTTCTTCGAGGCTGGTGAGCCCCTTCGCGACCTTCACCAGACCAGCGCGCCGCAGGTCATTGAAACCCTGTTTGCGGGCCATTTTCGACAGCTCTATCGAGTTGCCGCCCTCCATGATGATCTCGGAGAGTTCCTTGGTTATCGGCACGCACTCGTAAATGCCTACCCGGCCTTTGTAGCCGTTGTTGCACTTGCCGCAACCCACGGGGCCCCGGATCGTGACCGAGTTCACCTCATCCGGAGTGAAACCTTCTTCTACCAGCAGTTCGGACGGGAGTTTCACGTCCTTGGCGCAATGCGGGCACAGCCTGCGGGCGAGTCGCTGGGCGATGATCAGGTTGATGGAAGTGGCCACGTTGAAGGCCGGCACTCCCATGTTCAGCAGTCGTGTGATCGTTTCGCAGGCGCTGTTCGTGTGCAGCGTGGACATCACCATGTGGCCGGTCTGGGCCGCCTTCACGGCGATCTCGGCGGTGGCGAGGTCGCGGATCTCGCCGACCATGATGACGTCCGGGTCCTGACGCAGGAAGGAGCGCAGTGCCTCGGCGAAGGTGAGCCCGACCCTGGCGTTCACGTGCACCTGATTGATGCCGGCCATGTTGATCTCGACCGGGTCTTCCGCAGTGGAGATGTTTCGCTCGTCGGTGTTCAGTATGCCGAGGCCGGTATACATCGAGACCGTCTTGCCGCTGCCGGTGGGGCCAGTGAACAACATCATGCCCTGCGGCGACATAAGGGATTTCATGTACAGCTCGCGCTGCTCGGCCTCGAAGCCCAACGCGTCGATGCCCAGCTGCGCGCTGGCGGGATCGAGGATACGCAGCACCACCTTCTCGCCGAAGATGGTGGGCAGGGTGTTCACCCGGAAGTCGATGGCGCGGGTCTTGGACAGCTTCATCTTGATGCGGCCGTCCTGCGGCACTCTCCGCTCGGAGATGTCCATCGAGGACATGACCTTGAGGCGTGCCGCCAGTTTGGGCGCGAGCGCCACCGGCGGTTTCGACACTTCGTGCAGGATGCCGTCGGTGCGGTAGCGGATGCGGTAGTGCTTTTCGTAGGGCTCGAAGTGGATGTCGGAGGCTCCTTCCTTGATGCCATCCAGCAACACTTTGTTGACGAAACGGACGATGGGTGTGTCGTCGGTCTCGAGGTGCGCGTCGGCTACGTCCTCCTTTTTCTCTCCGCTCTCGATGTCCAGGTCTTCGAGTCCGACGTCATCGAGGCTCGAGAAATTGCTTCCTGAGGCATCTTCTGCAGCCTTTATGAAGCGCTGCATCACTTTGGCGAGCTGGGTTTCCTCGACCAGGATGGCCTCGGTGCTGATCCCCGTGTGGAACTTGATCTCGTCCAGCGCGTGCAGGTTGGTGGGGTCGGAGACCGCGAGATAAAGCCGGTTGCCACGCTTGAAGAGCGGGATCGCATGGTGCTTTTCGATCAGCTTGGGATCGATCAGGTTCTTGGGGGAGGTCTCTATGTTGAAGGCTGCGAGGTCGAGAAGGGGAGTCCCGAACTCGTCGGAGGCGGATTCTGCGATCCGGCGGCCATCGGCAAGGTTGCGCTCCACCACGAGAGTGACGAAGGGCACTTTTTGCTGGCGGGCATCCTGCAGAGCCTGACGGGCAACGTGTTCTTCGAGCACGCCATCCTGAACCAGACGTCTGGCCAGGCCACTCAGCGGGGTGGGGGTATTGGCGTTCATTGCGCCTCGCGGGTGTTGGTTGCCGCCATGTCGGGGCCGGGAGATACCTCGGTCCAAGGGGCGTTGGCGAGTATAGCAACAGAGATTCGAATGGGTGTCTCCGCGGCAGTGCTCGATGGGGCGTGTTGTTCCAGGCCAATGTGCTGACAAAAATGTCCAATCACTGGCGGGTTGTGGCAGCGATCGTGGGTCGTCTTCTCGCGAATTCGCGCATCCCCCCCGGGTGAGCAGTGCCCGCGCATCGCTAAGCTGCTGATTTCATGTGTTTCGAGTAAAGGCCATTGATGTTGGCCCGCAAATTGATGAGGCCTTGCAAGATTCCGATGGGAATCTATAGTTCCCTCGGCTCGACAACTGGCCTTCCCCCACAAGGAGTATCTACATGAAACGAATCCAACAGGGCTTCACCCTCATCGAATTGATGATCGTCATCGCGATCGTCGGCATTCTGGCAGCCGTCGCGCTGCCCGCGTACCAGGACTACACCGTCCGCGCCAAGCTCTCCGAGGGCCTTGCCCGCGGCGCCGAAGCCAAAACGGCCGTAACCGAGTACTTCTCCTCCACCGGCACCTTCCCGGGCACCAACTGGACTGACGTCTTCACCTCCACCGGCGCTGGCCGCGTGAGCAACGTCACCTGGGTATCCACCGGTTCCAAGGGCATCTCGATCACCTTCAACACCGCAGCTGGCGCCACCGGCATCAGCGAACTGGGTGGCTCGAACGTCCTGACCGTGATCACGCAGTCCACCGCGGGTGGCATCGTGACCTGGAAGTGCGGCGGCACCGGTACCACCGTGTCGGGCAAGTACCGTCCCGGCAGCTGCAAGTGAGACCGGATCTGCGAGTTGTCTGATCGTTCAGACCCTTCGCCTGTCCCGAACGCCCCTCCTTCCGGAGGGGCGTTTTTTTTTGCCGTCCAGTGGGCGGCGCTGCTCGTACTGTGCGGGCTTGTGTACGCCTTGTACGCGCCCGGACTCGGCTTCGGGCTGGCCTTCGACGACGTCGCCAACCTGACGGGGCTTGCGACAGTCCACGATTACGCCTCTGCGCTGCTCTTCGTTTTTGCCGGTGATGCCGGTCCTCTGGGCCGCCCGGTTTCGCTCGCGACCTTCCTGTTGCAGGCATCGGCCTGGCCAGAGCACGTCGATGCCATGGTCCGGTTCAATATCCTGCTGCATCTCTTCAATGCGCTTCTGGTGGCGTTGCTGGGCCGCAGGCTGGCGCGCTTCCTCCCGGGCGTGCAGGCGCAACCGCCTGGATTTGGCATTGCCGTGGCGGCCCTGTGGGTCAGCAGCCCCTTGCTGATGAGCACCAGCCTGATGGCGGTGCAGCGCATGACCTCCCTCAGCGCCTGTTTCTGCCTGCTCGGCATGATCGGCTGGCTGCGTGCGCGTGAGCAGCTTGCAGAACGCGCCGGCCCTGCCCTTGTCGGCATGAGCGCGGCCGTGCTCGCAGGCACCGCCTTGGCGGCGCTGTCAAAAGAGACAGGTGCTCTGCTCCCGCTTTTCATCATGGTTGTGGAGTTCACCCTGGTCGGCCCGATGCTGCCGCCCCGCCTTGCTGTCACGGGCGAGCGACTCGCCTGGCGATGCTGGTGTGGTGTGGTCTTCGGTGTGCCGCTGCTTGGCATCGCGTATCTCGCCTGGCTGCACCTCGCCCACATGGAGAGCGCGTACGCGGGCTTCGGATATGGCCCGATGGAACGACTGCTCACCGAGGCAGGGCTGCTCTTCGGCTATCTGCGGCAGATGGTGCTACCGCTGCGCAGTGGCCTCGGGCCATTCCACGATGATGTGCTGATAGCCCCGGGCATCCAGAACGCCGTAGCCGTCCTGCCGTTGCTCGGCTGGGCGCTTCTGTGCCTGGCCGCCTGGGTGTTGCGAGCCGGGCGCTTCCGGGCGTTTTCCTTCGCGCTTGCGTGGTTTCTTACGGGGCACCTGCTGGAGTCGACGATCTTTCCGCTCGAGGCCAGTTTCGAGCATCGCAACTACTTGCCGGCGGCAGGTGTTTGGGTGGGCGTCTGCGCCCTTCTCTGGTCGGGCATCGGGCCGGTGCGTCGTGCCGGGGTGGTTCTGATGGTTGCGCTGCTGCTGAACAATCTCTTCGTGCTGCGCGAGACCGGACTGGTCTGGTCCGATCCTGTTCTCGCAGGTCGTGTCTGGTATGCGGAGCACCCCGATTCCATGCGCGCGCTGCTGCAGTACGGCCGCTCGCTTGGCGAGCGTGGCAGCATCGACGAATCGGTGCGGATCTACGAGGCGGCCAGCCCGCGATTGCAAGCGACACCGCACTACCGCGCCGGGCGACTCCAGCTCTACTGTGCCACTCGCCCGCCCGCGAGCGTGGCCGAAGCAGCCAGCGATCTGGCCGCCGGCCTCGGTGGCGGGCGCATCGACTACCACGTGCCGGAGAGCATCGGTCTGGTGATGCAACTCGCTGCGACGGGCCGCTGCAAGGGGTTCGATATCGACCGCGGCCGCGCGATGCTCGAGGCTATCGTTTCATCCACTGATGCGCGCGTGATGCCGCGGGCCCGCCGTTCGGCGCACGCGGCGCTCGCCGACTACTGGATCGGCCAGCGCGAACTCGACCCCACGCTCCGGCATCTGGAACAGGTCTGGGCGATGAGTGGAGATATCGGCGCGTTGCGGCAGATCGTACGGGTTCTGGTGTCTGCCGGACTCTGCACGGATGCGCGCTCCCGCTTGCAGGAGGTCTCGGCGCTTGAGCCGCTCAGCCCTTTGCACAGATTGGCGTGGCGCCAGCAACGTGATGGCATCGCCGGGGATATCGGGCGCGGCTGCGCTGACCCCGTCGGGGGAGTGGAACCCTGAAGGCCTGGCGCGGCGCCATCAGTATCGGGCTTCCGCTCGCCGGGTGGGCGCTCATGGCCGCGATGATCGCTCGCGTGCTGCACGCGATCATCGAACCGTCTGCGCTGGCCTCGATTGCCGATGACAGCAGCAATTATCTGGTGATGGCGCGCTGCTTCTCGCCGTGGTCGGAGCCAACCGCCGTAACCCTGTCGGTGTGCGGGCAGCAGTATTTTCCTGCGGGTTTTCCGCTGCTTCTGGCGCTCGCGGGCGCCGAGCAGTCCTTTGCTGTCGCGCATCTGGTGGTGATCGGTGTTTTCTTCGCCGGCCTTCCCCTTTTGTGGGCGCAGGCTGCGGCCGTGCTCCGGTCGCGGTGGCTGGCGCAGCTTGTGGTCATGTGTTTTGCGCTACTGCCGGGCACGCTGCTGGGCCTGCAGGGCATCCTGAGCGAGAGCTGGTACCTGTTCCTCTCGGCGGCGTTTTTCTTCCTGATGGGCGAGAGCGCGCAGCCGGCTACCGCGCGACGGGCAGCGGCCGCTGGTGCTGTACTCGGACTCATGATCGGGGTTCGAAGCATCGGCATGGTCATGTTGCTTGCCATGCTCGCGAGATTCGCGGTGCAGCAGTTGCGCGGTACGCGCGATACGCATCCCGCATGGATCGTGCCCGGCGCCGCTGTTGCCGTCGCAGCGCTGCTGCGCATTCTTTTTCCGCCGGCATCGACGGCGAATGATTACGGCGCGATCTGGGCTGGTTTGCTCGGCTCCCCGCAGGATGTCCCTGGCTATCTGGCCGGGCAATTCGCCGCACTGACGCAGTCGTGGGCCAGTTTCATCGCGCTTTACTGGACCGATGATCGCCCGCTGGTCTGGATCGCGATGCTGGGCCTGCTCGTGATCGTGTTCGCGGGCCTTACGCTTCGGCTGCTATCCAACCGTCTGGACGCCTGGTACGTGGCGGGTTATCTGGGCGTGCTGCTGATCTGGCCCTTTCCCGGGCAGATGCTGCGGTTCCTGTTTCCCGTCATGCCGCTCATGCTGCTTCAGGGCGCGTGGTTGCTGGTGGAGCTGGCGCGACGGCGTCCGTCCTTGCGCCTGGTGCCGTGGCTCGCGCCAGCCCTGATCCTTGCGGTGTCGGTGCCGGCGCAGGCCTTCCTGATCGGCCGTGCCGATCTGGCGCATGCCAAGGGGCTGAATCCGGTCTACGAGTGGCTGCGCAAACCCGGCGCTGACGAGGCCCGCCGTGAGCTCGGATTGCAGAACCGGATTTTCGAGGATCTGCGTGAACTCGGGAGCAGCCTGCCCGGCGATGCGGTGGTGGCCTTCTACGAACCGTCTTACGTGGCGCTTATCGCAAACAGGCGGGCACTGCTGCTGCCATACCCGGCTGATGCGCGGGCCTGGCGTCTGGCGTACGAGGCCGGAGCCACCCACGTACTGCTCAGTCGCATCCATCCCCGTCTCAGTCGGACGGCAATCGACGGACTGGCCGTCTCGGGCGCGTTGCCGCCACAGGCAGAGCTGCTGGGTTGCAGCCGTGAGCCGCTGCAGGATTTGCCGGCGAGTTGCCTGTACGCGCTACACCCCTGAGGCCCTGACCCCGCGGCACGCGTCGGAGAGCACATCAGGGGGCGTGCGCGGCCTCAGCGCATTTGCCCGCCTGCATATTCCTTTCGAGCAGGGCAGAGGCTCCGCCCATTTCGCGCGCCCGCATCAGGATGTCGCATCCCTCGGCCTTGCGCCCCTGTTGCAGCACGGCGATGCCGAGTTCGTTCAGCACATGCCAGTGCGCCGGAGCCCGCTCCTGCGCCGCTCTGAACCAGCGCTCCGCCTCCTCCGGTCTGCCGCGCGCAAGTGCGATATCGCCGAGCGACATATACCCTTCGTAGCGACCGGAAAAGCGTGAGACCAGACCTTGTGCACGCTCGCTCGCAGCGTCCAGCTCGCCGTTTGCGATGAGCAGGTCGAGCAAGCGGGTTTCGGCGAAGACGTTGTTGCGCGTCACGTCGGCGGTACGCTTGTAGAGCACGTCCGGGCGCTCCCAGTAACCCACCTGCAGATAACAGAGCAGCCCCCAGAAAACCGTGGCTATGCACACCGCGGCGAGGCCCATGCGCCGTCCGCGCCCGCTGGCTGCCGGCAGCAAAGAGACCAGCCCGAGCAGCAGTCCGATCGAGGGTATGTACATGTAGCGGTCGGCACGCGCCTGGCTGCCCACCTGCACGAGACCGATTACCGGCAGCAGTGTGACCAGAAACCACGCCATGCCTGCCAGCAGTCCCGGATTCCTCCTTCGTTGCGCGATGCAAATCCACACTGCACCCGTGAGTGCGACCGTCGCGGGCAGAAACTCCGTCAGGAAATCGATGCTGCCGAAGGGATAAAAGACACCCAGTCGCGAGGGGGCTGTGAAATCGCGCAGATAGAGTCCACACGAGACAAAAGCATTCAGCAGCCTGTCGTGCAGCCCCATGGCGTCGAACCCCGCGACAGCGCCGCTCTGGTGCTGCGCCGCGATGGTGACGGCGCAGGCGCCTGCCATCAGGGGCAGGAACAGGAGTTTCTCCCTGAGCAGGGGCCAGTAACGGCGCAGCGGGGAATGCGCAGCCGCATCGCCGCGACGCAGCGGCCAGATGTCGAGGATCAGCAGCACCAGCGGCAGCGTCACGGCCATGGGTTTGGATAGCAGCGCGAGCGTGAAGAAGAGCATCACCGTGGCGATGCGCCATGGCGAAGGTGCGCGCGCATGGCAGATCCACGCGAGGATCGCCGCAAGGTAGAAGAGCGCGCAGAGCAGATCCTTGCGCTCTGCAAGCCAGGCGACGGATTCCACGTGTTGCGGATGGACCAGGAAAAGCATGGCACCCGCCAGAGCAGCGTCCCGGCGCGCCAGCAGCATCACGATGAGCGAGTACACCAGCAGCGATACCAGCCCGTGCAGCGCCACGTTGACCAGATGGTGCGCGCCGAGGTCCATGCCGAACACCGATACGTCCGCCATGTGCGAGATCCATGTCAGCGGATGCCAGTTGGCCGCGTAGAAGGAGCCGAATGCCCAGCGGATGCCCTCCCACGAGAGGCCGCGCCGCACCATCAGGTTGTCCTCGATGTATGCGGTGTCGTCGAAATCGATGTAGCCGTAGCTGCCCACCCTTGCGTACAGCAGAAACAGTGCAACGCACAGCGCCATCACGGCGTGCCAGTGCTGCAGCCCGGGGCGCTGCGGGGCGGGAGTGGTCTGGTCGGTTTGCATGTGCCGCCTTGGGCGATGTCTTGCGGAGCCGTGGCTATTCCCCGAGTATCACCTTTTGCATGCCTGAGCGGAAACAACACCGATGAGCACGGCACCGGGCGCCTTCAGCGTCGTCATGCCCGCACGCAACGAGGCGCAGGCCATCGCTGCGGTGCTTGCGGAACTCGCCCGGCTGTATCCGGCTGCAGAGCTGATCGTCGTCGACGACGGCTCCACCGACGACACCGGCGCCATTGCGAAAGCGGCCGGTGCGCGCGTTGTCAGGCACCCTTACTCCAAGGGCAATGGCGCGGCGATAAAGACCGGCGCCCGTGCCGCCACGCGCGACATCGTTGTGTTCATGGACGCCGACGGACAGCACCGCCCTTCGGAGGCTGGAGGCCTCGTCGGCCAGTTGTGCGACGGTGGCTACGACATGGTGGTGGGTGCGCGCAACGCGGCCGGCCAGGCGAGTGCCGGGCGCCATGCGGCCAATACCGTCTTCAACCGCTTCGCGACCTGGATGGTGGGGCATCGCATCGAGGACCTCACCTCCGGATTCCGCGCTGTGCGGCGAGAATTGTTCAACGAGTTCCTCTACCTGCTTCCGAACGGTTTTTCATACCCCACCACCAGCACCATGGCGTTTTTCCGCTCGGGTTACTCGGTGGGCTACAGGCCCGTGAACGTGCTCGCACGCCAGGGGAAGTCGCACATCAGCTCGTTGCGCGACGGACTCAAGTTCCTGCTGATCATCTTCCGGGTGGGTACGCTGTATTCACCGCTGCGGGTGTATTTCCCCGTCGCTGCGGCGCTCCTGCTGCTCGGGATCGGTTACTACGGCTATACCTTCTCGACCCAGGGGCGCTTCACCAACATGAGCGCGTTGCTGCTCACGGGTTCGCTGATAACGTTCCTGTTCGGGCTCATCTCCGAGCAGATCACCGCTCTGATCTACAAGCGCGACCGTCCCTGATCGCACGCTCGCGAAATTGCGCTCACAACATGCGCAGCCACGGGAGCGGTGCCACCAGCGAGGTCCTGGCGAACTTGCCGGAGTTCCTGAAGAAGGCCTCGAAGTGCCACGGCAACAGAAGAAGCGCATCGGGATCCATGCCCAGCACCTCTTCTTCCGGGACGATGGGTATGAGACTCCCGGGCGTGAAGCAGCCGAACTTGTCGGGGTTCACCTCACCGATCACCGGCAGCAGTTCCGGTCCGATGCCTGCGTGCTGCAGCACGACATTGCCCTTGGTCGACGCGCCCAGCCCGCAGATCTTGCGGCCCGCCTCGGCGCTGCGCTCGAGAAAGCTGCGCAGCTCGTCGCGGCAGAGGTCTACGCGCTCGGAAAACGCCCGGTATGGGGCGAGCGTGTGGAGTTCGCGGCTCTCCTCGATGCCGATGATGGTGCCGACCACACCCGAGTGCCGCGGTGCCCCTCCCGTCTTGCGGGCGAAGACGCAGAAGCTGCCGCCGTTGATGTCGTTGAACTCGACACGCTCGATGCTGAAGCCGGCGCGCTCCGCTATCCAGGCGATCTGCCTCAACCCGTAATACTCGAGATGCTCGTGGCAGACCGTGTCATAGGCGTTCTGCGAGAGCATGGTGGGCATGTAGCTCTGCTCGAAAACCCACAGCCCGCCATCGACGAGCGAACTCGCCACTTCCCTGGCGAATTCCAGCGGCTGGTCCAGGTCGTAGAACATGCTGTAGGAGCTGATCACCCTCGCGCTGCGTTCCCCGGCGTGCTGGCTGAGCAGTGCGGCGCTGAAAAAATCCGGCAGCAGGCTGACGTCCGGGCGGTAGTACTGGCGGAATTTTCCGCCGCTGGGATCGATTCCGAGCAGGTGCAAGCCGGCATCCCCGGGGAAGGCGTTCAGGCTGGTGCCGTCGTTGCTGCCGATATCCACCACCCTGTCGCCTGCGCGCAGGCCCTCCATCGACAGGATCTGCTGCGCGCGCGCGTTCAGGTGACGGCTCATCGTCGGGTTCAGTCCGGACCGGTACCCGTAGCCGGCGCCGTACATCTCTGCGGCGTCGTAGGTGTGCTCGAGTTGCAGCAAACCGCAGTGGCCTTCGCCGTGGCATTTGACCAGCGCGAGTGGCCCGCGTGTGACCTGCTCGTCGCGGCTGCGCGGGAAGACTCCCGTGAGCGTCTGCTCTCCCAGATCCAGCACCCGCACAAGGTCGGTGTTCCCGCACACGCGGCAGGCATCGGTGTGTCGAATGACCGCGGCTGTCATCTCCGGATTCCTCTGTTGCGCAGTGCGCGCTCGAGTTCGTGTTCGACCATCATGCGCACCATATCGGTAAAGGTTGTTCGGGGGCTCCATCCGAGGGCGTTGCGCAGTTTCGACGCATTTCCGACCAGAGGGGCAGGTTCTGAGGGGCGGGCCTGTGCGGCGTGGGCGCGAACGTGCTCGCGCCAGTCCATGCCCAAGTGTCCGAACGCCAGCTCGCAGAGTTCGCGGACGCTATGCGCCTCGCCGGTGGCCACCACGTAGTCGTCTGCTGAACGCGCCTGCACCATCAGGCGCATGGCTTCGACATAGTCCGGCGCATAGCCCCAGTCGCGGATGGCATCGATATCGCCCAGATCCAGACAGCCCTGGCCATCAAGATGGATCGCTACCGCGGCGTTGACCACCTTGCGGCTGACGAAATCCGCGCCTCTGCGCGGGCTCTCGTGGTTGTAGAGGATCGCGTTGCTGGCGTGAAGTCCGAAGCGTTCACGGTAGAGGCGCACCATGTTCTGCGCGTAGAGCTTGGCCGCGCCGTAAGGGCTGCGAGGCTGGCACGGAGTCGACTCGTCCTGCGGGCTGCTTGCCGCGTCTCCGTAGACCTCCCGGCTGCCGGCCTGGCAGAAGCGGATGCTGGTGTCGAGGGAGCGTATCGCCTCGAGGAAGCAGGTTACGGCGAATCCGTTGGTGGCAGCCATCCGGATCGGCTCGCTGAACATCCCTGAACCCGAACTCATTGCCGCGAAATTGTAGATCTCGTCCGGACGCACGTGGTCGATGAGCCCGAGCACCGCGTCCGCGTTCGTGATGTCGCAGGCTGCGAGCCGGAAAGACGAGGACTCTTCCGGAACCGTGGACGCGTCGGCGGACCGGTCAGGGCGTGCCACGCCTGTCACGCGGTAACCGCGCGACAGGAGATTCTCGGCCAGGTAGGAGCCATCCTGTCCGGACACACCGGTGATCAGCGCAGAGCGGCTCATGGCGATGCTGCCTTCGCAAGGTGGCGCCGGGCCAGGCGGCGCGCCAGGGTGCCGGCGTGGATGCTTTCAGACAGATCGTACAGCCCCTGCCGCGCACGCGGTCGGAGAACGAGGATCGCAGCGACGAGCAAGAGGTTCAGCGCCGCAGCGGGTGTGCGCACGACCAACCTCGACACCAGCCTGGAAGGCCACCGTCCATTGATGCGATCCAGCAGGCCACGGTCCTTTGCCGACAACCTCCCGTAGGCGCGGAACTTCAGCAATGACATCGCCCACGCGGTTATGCCACGCGGGCATACCTGTGCCCTGGCAGTTGCAGACACGCCATCGAATGACCACACCAGCGCAGGCCAGCGCTCGAGCCAGATTGGCAGCGTCTGCGCTGTCCACGAGCCGATGCCGTAGCGGATTCTCACCAGTGGCTTTGCCAGCACCAGTACCGCAGCCAACGGCGGATCCTGGAACAGCACACCCATGTGTATGAAGAGGCTGCCGATGAAACGCTCGCGCTCCCGCGCAAGCCAGCAGTCCCTGCGCACGATGACGGCCCCGATGTACGACAGATAGGCAGCGGTATCGGCAAAGAGCCGGTCCCTGTCGGTTGCGGCATAGAGCGTGTCTGCAGTTAGCCGGAGGCGGGAAGGATTCAGCAGGTGGCTGAAGGTGGCGTCGTGGATGGATGCGTTGACGACAATCGCGGCCGGTTCGCGCTTCAAGGCCTCGAGCACCGTTGGCAGGGCGTCGGCTTCAAGGCGGTCGTCGTCGGTAAAGAGCCAGCAATAGGTTCCGCGCGCGGTGAGCACTGCGGTGTCATAGGCCCTGTCCAGCCCCGAATTCGTCACTTCCCGGATGTAGCGGAATCGCGGCTCCTTGCGCGCAAGGGCTACGCAGTGCAGTTCTGTTTCGTCAGTCGAGGCGCCGTCCACCACCACAACTTCGATCGGCATCTCCGGGTCCGACAGGATCTGTCCGAGCAATTCCATAAGCGTGGCGCAGCGGTTGCGTGTCGCAACGCACAACGAAAGCGGCGGTGCAGCGCCGCCGGTTGCCACGTTCACGGAGCTGCCCTGCCGCCAGGGTGGCGGATCCGGTTCAGCGCGATCGTCAGGCGACGCCACAGGCGCCGTGGCCCCCGGGCGAGGGACATCAGTTCGAGCACACTGCGTGGCGTGTGCAGCGCAGCAAATGTGCGCAGGCTGCCCGCCGTCGTGCCGTCGTCGAAGTGCATGCGTACCAGGCGCTCGAGCAGCGCAAGGCTTTCGCGCTGCGGATCGCGCAGCGCCTGGAGGCGGGCCTGGAGCAGGTGTCGCATTCGCAGTTCGGCGCGGAGCACGCGGCGGATGTGAGCGGCTTCAGCCGAGTCCGCGCCGAATACGGTCTCGCCCACGTGCCTGAATCCTTCGATGGCAATCCGGTAGCGGTTGACGATTCCCTGATCCATGAAGGAGTCGTTGTCGCCGCGCTTGTGGATCGCGCAATGCCCGGTGTGTCTCGCGCTGCATCCGTCTCTCAGCGCGCCGAGCAGATGACCCGCCACTATCCAGCAGGTTCCGCGGATGCTTTCGGCCACTTTCCGTTCGTCCCAGAGCACCCGTTTGAAGACGGCGGTGGAAAGAAAGCTGAAAAACGGTTCGGTGGTTCTCGCCGAGGCGAAATATGCCAGCCGCTGCGGTGCGCAGCTGAAGTCGAAGTCTGCCGGGCCCTGGAGATCGCTGAACAGTGGATAGAGTCCCAGCAAGCGCATGTCGATGTCGCAGGCCGTGTGCTCCAGGAGATAGATGTCGCGTTCGCCCTGCAGCTCTTTCCGGATGAGCGCAAGCGCGTCAGGAACCGGAATGTCGTCTGCCGATACAAGCCAGCAGTACGAGCCGCGGGCGAGCCTGAGCAGCGCCTCGATGTCGTTATCTATTCCCCCGCGCGCCTCGGCGCGGTGGTAGCGGATGTTCGGGTGTCGCCGGCTGAAGTGCCCGAGCACCTCGGCCGTGTCGTCGGTGGAGCCACCGTCATAGACCACGATTTCGGTGTTGGCATCGAGTTGCTTCTCCAGCGCGGCCAGTGTCTCGCCGATGAAGCGCCCGAAGTTGTAGGTGGGTATGCAAACGGACAGTTCGATCATCGCGACGCCACGCTCCGGTAGATCTCGACGTGACGATTGGCGATCCGTTCCCAGTCCGCGTCGATGTCCCGCGCCGGCAGCCGGGTTCCGGCATGCGTGTCGATGCCTGCAAGCATTGCCTGAACATCGCCCGGCAGAGCGAAGAAGGTGTTTTCCTCCGCGATGTAACCGCTTCGATCCCGGCTGGTCGTCACCACGAAACTGCCTTGGGCGCGCGCGGCCTGCAGGGACGTGTTCCACTCGCCGCTGCCGGTGGTGAACGGCAGCACGACGCCATCCGCTGTTGCGATGAGTCGTGACAGTGTCGCGTCGTCGAGATAGCCGGGCATGTGGATGCGGTCCTGCAGGCCCTCGGCCCGGATGCGTTCGAGCAGCCCCTGATGATAGGGGCTGTCAGGGTCGATGGCACCTGCGATCACCACGTGGATGTCAGGCCTGGCTGCTGCGATCCCGAGCAGCGCCTCGCAGCCCTTTGCCGGCGAAAGGAAGCCGAAGAACAGCAGCAGCAAACTCCCCGCGGGAACATGGTGCGCACGAACTCGCTGCCGCTCCTCCATGCCGAGTTGGACCGCGGGCAGCAGGGAGGCGTTGCCGATAACGTGTATGTCAGCGCCCCTCGACATCTGCCGCCGCACGAAATCCATTTTCTGACGGATATCCGGTCGAGGCGTGATGCAGGCTGCCCGGCCGAGGCCGAGCATGATGTCCCATGGCCCCAGTCGTGGTTCGTGCAGCGTTTGCACGCAGGGAGTCCCCAGCAGCGTGCTGAGCAGGGGCAAAGCCATTGGCAGCAGCCCGTCCCCGTAACCCTGCGTCGGGAACTGTATGTGGACCACGTCTGCTGAAGCGATGAGCCGCCGCGCGACAGGCAATTCCCGCAGGGACCAGCGCGATATCCCGAAGCATCCGTTCACGCCCGGGGGCAGTTTGGCGTCTGCGGCACGCACATCACCGAGAAAAGTGATGTCCATGTCATCGCGCGCTGCCAGGGCAGCGAGCAGGCGCGCGGTGTAGCTGCCGACGCCACACTGCATGGGCGGATAGGAGCCGCTCACCAGCAGGAGTCGCAGGCGCGCTGACTGCACGGAAGAGGCGTTTTTTTTCACGTTGCAGCGGCGGGTGTTGTAGTGACCTTGCGCAGCGCGAGCCAGGCGAAGGTGTAGTCGAAACCGTCATAGCGGATCACTTTTTCCCCGGTGCCGAAATCCATGTCGCCAAGTGGCTGCAGGCCGTGGCGCGCTGCCGTGGAGACGAGGTCTTCGACCTGCGCGCGCGAAAGGATGTCCCAGCTCATGCCGAAAATCCTGTGCGCCGAGGTATCGATCTTTTCGGGCCAGTAGTCGAAGGATGCGAGGAAGCAGCCGCCCGGGCGCAGCAGGCGGGCGACTTCCCGCAGCAAGGCCTCCGGCTCGAAGCCGTGCTCGATCACCGAAATGGCGGTGACGATGTCCGCGCTTGCGTCACCGAGGCTGCTCGCGAGGAAATTCTCCGTCCGGTAATCGATATGGGCCGAGAAAGGCATTTCCTGCAGACGGGGATTGAGGTCCAGCCCCGCGAGGTGCCGGAAACCGCCGCGCCACAGAGCGGGCAGGATTTCGCTGGAGAACGTGCCGAGGTCTGTCACGCAGATCGAACTGTCATTGCGGCTGCGGATGAAGTCGTAGCTGAGCCACACATCCCAGCTTTTCAGTGGGTCCCCTACAGCAGGAGCCGGTGACCGGGAGAGGCGCCGTCGCAGCCGCTCAAGCATTCCGGGGACGCAAGACACCCCGATTTCCTCCAGCTTCCGTCGGCCGCTCCTGATCTGGTCGCGGCGTTGGAGAATCTTCAGCATGCCGGTTGCCCTCCGTTGTTTGTCGCCGCAATGGCGGTGCTGCGGGAAAGGCCCGAGGCATGCCACTCCCGCCATGCGCAGGCACAGCCTGTCGCCCCCACGCCCGCGGCAGCGGCTAGCAACGCAAGCCCCGGTCCCGCGCCGGTCAGCAGCCATGATGTGGCCTTGAGTACCACGAGGCTGATGCAGCACGCGGCTGTGGCTGGAGCCAGGATGTCGCGGAACATCCAGGTGGCCACGTTGATCTCCGGTGATCCGATGGCAGTGGCCCGTGTGCCGATCACAAGGTACATGAAATTGAACAAGGCCCACGACGCGGCCGCGCCGTCAGCGCCATAACGGAAAGCCAGCAGGAACGAGGCCGGCAGGCTGAGGATGAACAAGGTGATATTCAATTCCAGCACCTCGCGAGCCTGGCCCTTTGCCAGTTGCAGCGCATGTGGCAGGTGCATGGCGCCGTTGAGAAGGGTGCCCGCCAGCATCCACCCCATCGTGCTCGCGAGCTGATCCGCCGTGGCGGCATCGTGGGTCCACCAGCCGAGGATCATCCGTGAATGGAATACGCCCATGACGGCAATCGGCGTGACGAGTGACATCAACACCCGCGAGCCGCCGCCGAAGATGGCCACGACTGCCCCGGTGTCCCCGGCCGCACAGGCGAGTGAAAGCCGCGGATAGAACGCGCTGAACAGCGGCCCGAGAGCAAGCTGCATGACGGCAACCAGAGACACACAGACGCTGTAGCCCGCAAATGCGGCCAGAGGCAGGGCCATCGAGGCCGCGACCTTGTCCAGTTGCTGCAGCAGCACGCCCGTCACGGCGACGGCTGCCATGGGCAATGCGAAATCGCGAAGCTGTGCCAATGCGGCAGTATCGAAGCGGCCGCGGGCTGGCCCTCCGGCATGAAATGCTGCTGCCGCGCCCATCGCCACGGAATGCAGCAAGCCCGCCGCCACGAACCAGGTCAGCAGGCTGAACACATCGTTCCCCCGGTCGATCAGGAGCCAGAAGCCGATCCCGTGCGTGAGCGCCAGCATCAGCACATTGATGATGCTGGCGACATACATCTTTTGCAGCCCCGCCAGGGCGTTCTGGAACAACAGCACGGGGAATCGCGTTGCCGCGACCAGCGCGATCAGGGTGATCGCATGGCCGAGATCCGCGCCGGGTATGTGTGTACTGCGTAGCCAGACGGCCGCGAGCGGAGTCGAGACTGCGTGCAGGACGAGCGCGGCAATAACGGCCACGGCCATGAAAAACCAGCCTGCGGTATGGAGGAGGTTGCGCGCCGCCTGGGAGTCCTCGCCGCTCGCCCGCATCTGTGCGAGCTTCCTGCTCACCGCTGCGCCGAAGCCGAGATCCAGGGTCATGAAGCCCGCCTGCATCAGCGCCAGGATGCCGAGCAGCCCGTAGCTTTCCTCGCCGAGCGCGCCGAGGTAGTACCGGACCGTTGCGAACTGGATGATCGCCGACAGCCCTGAACAGAGCAGCCCCGCCGCCAGATTCATTCGCATCCGGGCGTCGCTATTCCGGAGATTGCGGATCTGCGTAGCCGTGCCGCTTCACCAGTGACTCGCGCTCCGCGCGGACCAGATCCATGGCAACCATCTCGCTCACCAGTTCGCCGAACGTGATCCCCGGCTTCCATCCCAGGGCCGCGCGCGCCAGCGTGGCGTCGCCGAGCAGACTGTCGACCTCGGTTGGCCTGAAGTATCTGGAGTCCACGGACACGATGATCTTGCCGTCAGCGCCGATTCCCCGTTCCTGCAGCCCCTCGCCCTCCCAGCGGATCTGCATGTCCAGTTCCTGCGCGCATCTGTCGATGAATTCGCGGATCGTGTGCTGCTCTCCGGTGGCGATGACATAGTCGCGCGGCGCCTCCTGCTGGAGCATCAGCCACTGCATCTCGACATAGTCACGTGCATGACCCCAGTCGCGCCTTGCGTCGAGGTTGCCCACATACAGGATTTTCTGCAGCCCCAGCTTGATCCGGGTGAGGGCGCGAGTGATTTTCCGGGTGACGAAATTCTCGCCACGCAATGGTGACTCGTGGTTGAAGAGAATTCCGTTGCAGGCGTACAGCCCGTAGGCCTCCCGGTAATTGATGGTTATCCAGTAGGCGAAGAGTTTCGACACGCCGTAGGGGCTGCGCGGATAGAACGGAGTGGACTCGTTCTGCGAGGGCAGGCCGGAATTTCCGAAGAGCTCGGAGGTTGAAGCCTGGTAGAAACGCGTTTTCTCCTGCATGCCCAGGAGCCGGATGGCTTCGAGAATGCGAAGGGTGCCCAGTGCGTTGACGTTTGCCGTGTATTCGGCCTGCTCGAAGGACACGGCGACGTGGCTTTGTGCCGCGAGGTTGTAGATCTCGTCGGGAGCCGTCTCCTTGATGATCCGCGTCAGGTTGGGCGAATCGGTGAGGTCGCCGTGGTGCAGGAAAAGCCGGACGTCCTCCTCGTGAGGGTCGCGGTAGAGGTGGTCTATCCGGCTCGTGTTGAAGAGAGAGGCGCGGCGCTTTATGCCGTGAACGGTGTAGCCCTTGGAGAGCAGGAGTTCCGCCAGATAGGCGCCATCCTGCCCCGTGATACCCGTGATCAGCGCTACCTTCCCCATGGTCTGTTCCGTGCTCCGAGGATCATTTTGCATCTATGGGCAAGCCATGCCGCAGCAGCAACTGCAGCTTGGCCGGCACCAGCCTGAAAGGCCGGAAGAACTCCGGCAGACGCACAGCCCGTTGTGCTGCCAGCCTGCGGCGTAGCGCGAAAGCATTGCCGCGCAGGCGCCATGCATCGCGTTGCGACGTGATATGCACCTGCCACGGCAATGCCGGTCGCCGAAGCGCGATCATCAGCACCACAGCTTCGAGCAGCAGTATGCCCGCATTGGCGAGAAGGGTGGCGGGCAAGAGCCAGCACGGCTGGAAGATGCACATCAGAAGCGCGCGGTTGCGCTCGCTCAGGTAGCGCCGGCGTGTGCTCAGCTCCAGCCGGCCGTTGGTCCCGACCCTGCCGCCGCCCTGCGAGCGGCCTACCTTGTGCCGATATCCCGGCATCGTGAGCACGTCCACGCCGAACCCCAGCCAGCGCGCGGCGCAGCACAGATAGACGTCTTCGGCGTTGGTTCCGAACCATTCAGGAAAGCCGCCTGTCGCATTCCACACAGGCACCGGAACCCAGAGGCATGCACCGACGACCATTGCCGGGGAAGGGTCGGTTTCTGCGGTGCGCGGCACGGGGTTCATCATCCAGTCGAGCCAGCAGCCACGGTCGATCAGCTTGCCGCTCGCGTCATCGTATTGCGGCAAGCCGAGGATGCTGCGGTGCTGCAGTTCCAGCGAGCGCCGGTGCAGCGCGGCCATCGCCCCGGGTGCCAGTGTTGCGTCGTTGTTGAGCAGCAGGAGATGCTCTCCTCTCGCCACCGCCGCCATGCGGTTGTTGCTCACGCAGAAACCGGTGTTGGATTCCGATGCGAGCACGCGTATGTCGCTGCGCCCTTCGAGAAGCGCGAGTGAGCGGTCCGTCGATGCATCGTCGTGCACGATGATCTCGAAGGCCGGCGCATTCTCCTGCGCCAGCACCGATCGCAGGCACTCCTCCAGCAGGTGTTCGCCGTTGTAATTGGCGATGCATACCGACACCACTGGCCGCGGATCCGTGCTCATGTCCGCTCTTGCCACCAGCGCCAGGTGAGTGCCAGGCCTTCACCGATGGAAACCCTCGCCGACCAACCGAGCAGCTGCAGCGCGCGCCGGCTGTCGAGGAGGATCCGCGGCGGATCCACAGCCCGCGCCCCGATGACGCGGCGCCCGAGGGGCCTGCCGCTGATCCCGGACACGCGTTCGCAGAGTTCGTCGATGGAGACCAGCGATCCGGAGCCGGCGTTCAGCACACCGAATGCGCGGCCTTCGCACTGCCATGACAGCGCTGACTGCGCGAGGTCCAGGAAGTCCTCGATATACAGGTAATCCCTGCCCGTGCTGCCGCTGCCCCAGACCTCGAATTCCTGGTCCTGCAGTGCGCAGCGCATCAGCGCGGGAATCACGCCGAAGCCCGCCTTGGCCGGTTGTCCAGGCCCGTAGACGTTCGACGGCCGCAGTACCACCACGCGATTGCCTGCCTGCTCCGCCAATGCCTGCAGCATCAGCTCGACCGCGCCCTTTGCCGCGCCGTAGTAGGAGCGGGGCAGCAGCGGGCTTGTTTCTTCAGCGGGCTCTCCATTGCCCGGGTAGAGCGCGCCGCCCGTCGATACGAACATCACCGAGCAGGACGGATGCGACTGCAACTCCTCCAGCAGCAGCGCGGTGGGCAATATGTTTGCGGCACTCTCGCGCGAGGGCAGGCCCTGCGAACTCCCGGGGGTGGTGTCCCATGCGAGGTGAATCAGCCAGTCAGAGGCGGCGAGCAAGGGGCCGGTGACGGAGGCGTCCTCGATGGATGCGGGCACGAAGCGCAGGCCCTCCGGAAGTGCTTCTGGCGGCGCATGCCGCGCGATTCCCGTGACATCGTGGCCTTGCGCGAGCAGACGACGCGCCATGTGACGGCCGAGGAATCCGGTCACGCCGGTGATCAGGATGCGCACGTCGCATCTCCTCCGGCCATGAGGTCCTGATACACCGCAGCGTAACGCTGTGCGCAGTCGTCCCAGGTGCCGAAGGCGGACAGTACGGCGGCGCGTCCGCGCTCTGCCTGAAGTCCCGCTTCTGCGGCGCTCTGCAGCGAAGTCAGCGCGGCGAGGAAATCTTCCCGATCGCCCGCAAGGCGGCCCGTAGACAGCGATTCCAGCAGATCGATGTGGGCGGGGATGCGTGCGCAGATCACCGGGACGCCGGCGGCCATGGCCTCCAGCAACACCTGCGGCCTGCCCTCGTCGTGCTCGCTGAGCGAGATCATGCCCGTGGCCCGCGGGTACCAGTGTGCTGCGAGTTCACCGGGTGTGACCGGGCCGTGGTAGTTGATCCATGACGGAATCTCGATGTCCTCCTGCATGGGCCCGAAGAGGTGGAACCGGTGCTGCGCCGGATCGATGTCGCGGGTCCATTCGAAGAGCTTGCCGATCTTGCGGCGCGTGACCCGAAGCACGGTGATCCACTCCTGTGGCCCGCTTGCCGGACGCCGTTCGACTTCGTACCAGAACCGGTCCAGTCCGAAAGGAATGTAGCGGATATCCGGAGCGGCGTCGCCGAGTGCGGAGCGCAGTACCGGCACCATCCACCCGGCGTTGGGACAGATGACGGCGCGCCGGCCGCGCAGGGCGCGCCGCACCAGCGCGCGCACCCAGGGTTTTTGCAGCAAATGAAGGTCGGTTCCGAGCACGGTGATGAGCATCGGCGCGTGCATGCCGCCCGCAGCAAGCGCGCATTGCAGCCAGTTCAGGTGCAGTACGTCCGTCGCTTGCTGTTCGCGCCGCAGTGCCAGGCGCATCCTGAGCAGGAGTTCGGCGGCGCCGGGAATTCCTCGGGCCGGCGCCGTTCTCAGGAGATGCGCCATCCCGCCCGCATCCGCAAGCCGGGACAGAAAACGGCGGTCTCCGGCAGACAGTGCCGATCCGGCCCGTTGATCGAGAGGCCCCTCGGGCGCCCAGACCCGAAGTTGCACGGATCCTGACCCGGCCAGCGCATCGCACATACGGCGGATGAAAATGCCCTGCCAGTCCTCTTCGGAGCGCGGGTACGAGGTGGCGGTCAGGAGTACGCGTGTCACGGGGCCCGCAACCGCTTGCTTTGGTTGCCATTGCCCCGACCAGAATCTAGAATCCGCGTCCCCGTGCCGGAATAGCTCAGTCGGTAGAGCAACTGATTCGTAATCAGTAGGTCGGAGGTTCGATTCCTCTTTCCGGCACCATTCCTTTCTCCAGCCTGCGTCGCGCTGCCGCGGCCCCGGGCGCTCACAACTGCTCCAGATCGCGCGCCGTCACGCGCGCGTCCACGGTTTCAGCCACGAAGTCCTCGATCCCGGAGAGAAGCCTGTCGGTGATCTGGCGCGAGCCTCCTGCGGCCACGAAGCTCCACTCGGCGTCGTTCAGCGAGTCCTGGGCGCCGCTCTCGCAGACGGCAATGCCCGGCAGCCGCCCGAAGCGGTCACGAAGTCCGCCGAGACGCTGGCGTTTCTCCTTGAGCGATGCGCAGCCTTCCAGGTGCAAGCGCAGTCGCAGCACCGCGATGTGCAGCATCAGCCCGGCTGCTGCGTGAAGCGCATCGAGAGGTCGATGGCCTTGCAGTCCTTGGTGAGCGAGCCCATCGAGATGTAGTCCACCCCGGTCTCGGCGATGGCGCGGAGGGTGTCCTGCGAAACGCCGCCACTCGCCTCGAGCTTTGCGCGGCCTGCGGTGAGAGCCACGGCTGCGCGCATTCCCCCGAGGTCGAAGTTGTCGAGCAGCACCGAGTCGACACCGGCGTCGAGGGCTTCCCCGAGTTGCGCCAGTGTTTCGACCTCCACCTCGACGGGTTTTCCCGGAGAGAGCCGCCTTGCGGTTGCTACGGCGGCGCCGATGGAGCCGCAGGCAGCGATATGGTTTTCCTTCACGAGGAACGCGTCATACAGCCCGATGCGGTGGTTGTGGCAGCCGCCGCAGCGCACTGCGTACTTCTGCGCGATGCGCAGCCCTGGCAGTGTCTTGCGTGTGTCCAGCAGCCGGGTGTGCAGTCCGTCGAGGAGAGCCGCGTGCCGTGCACAGCGCGTGGCTATGCCCGAGAGCAGTTGCAGGAAGTTCAGCGCTGCGCGCTCTCCGGTGAGCAGCACGCGCGCGGGGCCTTCAAGTTCGTAGAGGAGCGCGCCTGCGTCCACCTGCTCGCCGTCACTGCAGTGCCAGCGCACCGTCACGGCGGGATCGAGCTGGCGGAATACCTCGTCGACCCAAGGCCTTCCGCACACCACTGCTGCCTCGCGCGTGATGATCCGTGCGTGCCCTCTCGTGTCCGCAGCAACCAGTGCAGCCGTGATGTCGCCATCGCCGATGTCCTCTGCAAGCGCGGCGCGAACATTTTCGGCCACGACGAGGGGGTCGGGGGCTGCTATGGCCATGACGGCGGTTCCATGAGGGGACGTCGCGATTGTAGCAGCGTGCCCCTGCCGGGTGCCCCGTGCTTCCCGGCGAGTGTCACCAGCGAGACGTGGTTCGCACGGATTTCGTGACCGATTTCGCCGCGTGCCGTGCGGGGATTCGCGAGGATATGCCTCATGTATACTCCGGTCGCAACCCGCAGACTCGTTCGCCTGGATGGCGCCGGGCGTGTGTGCCTCGATCGCGAGGCGCCCGAAACGAGGCAGGACCGCCAAGGGAAACCGGTGATGGCAGATTCCTCCAGTGATGCTTTGCAGGACTTGCGGGAGCACTCGCGCAAGGCGCTCGGCTTCATGATCGGATCCCTCCTCACCAACGGCGAGCCATCGCTGGTCGCGCAGGCGCGTCAGGCCCGCAGCAGCGTGGAACAGGCCCAGTGCTACGACGCCATCCGCGAGTTGCGCCTCAAGGGACGCGTTCTCCAGGAGCAGTTCGTGTCAGGCGTACTCGCCGCTTTCGACGAGCTGCCAGCGGCAAGTGGCGGGGCTCCAGGCGTGTCGCGGCCCCAAGCCGCGGCCGCTGCTCCGGGTGCCGGTGGCCTGAGCGTGGTGCAGGACGCGCTCCTCGAGCAGCAGATCACCGTCGACAACATTGCCGGCCGCGCCACGCAACTGCACCGCGAGATCCTGCTCGGTATCGGTCATCAGCTCGCACGCCGCACCGGCAGCCGTCGCGTCGATATCGAGGCCCTTCCGATAGGGCCACAGATACTGGCTTCCACCTTCATGGATAGCTGTGCCCGTGCCGGCGTGGAGCCTGGCGTGATGCAGGTTTTTTCCCGCCTCTTCCTGCGCTTCGTCATCGAGGAGCTGGGTCCGTTCTATCACGACTGCTTCCGCCTTTTTCCGCCCGAACCGCTTCAGTCGCCGGACGTTCCGGTTGCGACAGGACGGGCAGAGGATTCGCCAGCTGCGGCGCCCGCCCCGGCCGCGCCTGCCATCACCGGGTCCTTGCCGGTGACTCCGGAAGACACGGACTGGGACAGCACCCGCACGCCCCTGCTGCTGCCGCCCGGCAAGGCCATGGCCATGCCGCGCAACCAGCTCGAGGAATCGCTGGTCTATGTGCAGGAGAGCCTCCTCGATCCGGCCAGATCGTTTTTCTCGTCGAATACCAAGGGAGGCGTCCAGCCCCTGAAGGTTCCAGAGCTCATCAACGAAGCGCTCACAGAGGCCGGGTTCACGCGACCGATGTCCCTGCCTGCAGACGTGCTCGAGTCGATGGGCCTGATGCGCCTGCTGTTTGAACATACCTTGCGTGACGCCCGCGTTCCCGCCGCGATACGGCGCACCATCCGCTTGCTCGAGGTGCCGCTGCTGCGCGTGGCCTTGCGCGAGCCTGACGTGCTGACACTCGCGACTCACCCGGCGCGCGTATTCCTGAGCGAACTGAGCGCGGCAGCGACCGGCCGGGCTCCGGTGGCCGATCCCGCCAACGACGATTTTCCGCGCCTCGTCCAGTTGCTGGTGATGCGCGTCCTTGGCGATTACGAGCGGGACTGCGGCGTTTTCCAGGCCGTGTTGCATGACCTTCGCCGCTACGTCGCGGTTCATGGCGGTGGCGCAGTTGCGCAAGCGGCCATTCCGTCGGCGGCGGTGGATGCCGGGCAGCCTGCGGTGCCGGCCGCCGCACCACAGCCTGCCTTGCGGCCCGCTGCCGTGGCGCGCCCTCCGGCATCCCCCGAGTTTCATCATCTCGTCGAAAAACTCGCCACAGATGCCTGGATCGAGCTTCGTCCGCAGGGCGCCCCGCGTCGCCGGCTGCAGTTGGTGGCGCGCGTGCCCCGCACCGGCATGTTCGTGTTTGCTGACGCCGAGGGCACCAAGGCTGGCGAGTGGAGCCGCAACGATCTCGCCTCGATGATCGAGAACGGCGAGGCGGTGATCCTCAAGTCGGCCGGCGCTGCGCCGCCCGGCCGACGCTGAGGGCCGCAGCCGCGTGGCTCGCCGCGTCGCGTACCGCATCACGGACGGGTGGCTGGATGCCGCCCGGAGATGTCCGTCGCCCAACGTCAATGCGCGCCCCGACGGATGCCCGGTGGACCTCCTCGTCATCCACAACATCAGCCTGCCACCCGGGGAGTTCGGTGGCGGCTACGTCGAGCAGCTCTTCTGCAACACCCTCGATTGCAGCGAGCATCCCTGGTTCGATCAACTGCATGGCCTCGAGGTGTCCGCACATCTGTTCATCGCGCGTGACGGCGCGCTCACGCAGTTCGTACCCTTTCACGCGCGTGCCTGGCATGCAGGGGCCTCGGTGTTCGAGGGGCGTTCCAATTGCAATGACTTCAGCATCGGCATCGAACTGGAGGGCACGGACCTCACGCCCTACACCGATCGCCAGTACACGGCACTCTCGGCCGTCACGCGCAGCGTGATGCGGGAGTTCCGTGGCATTTCGTTAGGGCGTATCGTAGGCCACGCCGACGTCGCGCCCGGTCGCAAGACAGATCCCGGCGCGGCCTTCGACTGGAACAGGTATCGTCGGGCTCTGCGCTGAGCGCGAACGGTGTACGCGGAGGGATCGCGGTGGAATTCTTTGCCTTGCTGGTGGCCCTCGGAATGTACGCCTCGCGTGGCGAGGCGATGCTCCTGCAGCGCGACGACTGGTACCACAGGCTGCGCGGTCTGCTGGCAGCCTGGTTGTCCGGGCGCGGCTTGCAACTCGCCGGCGTTCTCCTGCCTGTTGTGGTGCTGGAACTCGTGTACATCGGCGTCGGTGGCATGGCTGGCGGCTTGGTCGAGTTCGCTCTTCTGGTGCTGGTGCTGTCTTACGCGCTTGGCCGGGGCAGCCTCGGTGCTGCGCTGGCCGCGTATCTGGAGCGGTGGAGCCGCGGGGATTTCCAGGCCGCACACCAGGTGCTGACGGATGAAGCAGCCATGGCCGCTCCCGATGGCATCGAGGATCCCGTCTCACTGCACAATGCCGCGCGTCGCCGGCTCTATTACCGTTCCTTCGAGCGCGTGTTCGCCGTGATGTTCTGGTTCGTGCTGGGCGGGCCGGCGGGGGCGTTGGCCTACCGGCTGGTCGCGCTGGATGGGGAGAGTCGCTCCCCGGAGATGTCTGCCGCACCCGAAATATTGCCCCTGCGCGACTGGGCAGACTGGCTACCGGCGCGCCTGCTGGGTCTGAGTTTCGCGCTGGTGGGCCATTTCGATGCGTGCCTGCGGAAGTGGCGCGGCCTCATTGCCGAGGTCGGTCCCGCGGCGGTCGATGTGCTCGAGTCCTGTGGTAACGCCGCCCTCGACCTGCAGCAACCACAGGCAGACGAGAGCATCGAGGCATTGGTCTCCCGCGGCGCAGCCGAGATCGAGTCCGTCGAGGTACTCCACCGCCGCGCGCTGGTGGTCTGGCTGGTGGTCGTGGCCTTTCTCGAGATGATCGGCTGAGGCGTTTTCAGCTCTTCAGTTGCTGCTGCCAGAGTACTTCCTGCCCGCCGTTGCGCCGCGCCAGCACGCGTGCCGTCACAAACAGAAGATCCGAAAGCCGGTTGAGATACTGCAGCGCCGGCGTGTTGATTTTCTCGTTCACGCCCAGCGTGACCAGATCCCGTTCGGCGCGCCTGCACACGGTGCGTGCCAGATGACAGACCGCAGCAGCACGGTTGCCACCGGGCAGCACGAAGTTCTTGAGTGGCGGCAGGTCTTCGTTCAGTGCGTCGGTGCGCTCTTCGAGCCACTCGACCCGCGCGGCCGTCACGAGTCCCGCGCCGGGTATCGACAGTTCTCCTCCCAGGTCGAAGAGGTCGTGCTGGATGCGCACGTACATCGACTCGACCGGATCGCCCGCTGCGAGTTCGGCGATCATCATGCCGATGATCGAGTTGGTCTCGTCGATGGATCCCATCGCGCGGACCCGCGCACTGTCCTTGCCAACGCGACTGCCGTCCGACAACCCCGTGGTGCCGTCATCACCGGTGCGCGTGTAGATCTTGGTCAGGCGGTGTCCCATGTCGTGTTCCTCATCGATTTGTGATGCCCGGCACCTTGCATGGTGGCCGTCGGTGGCGTGGCCGGCGCGCGGAGGGCGGGTGATGCCACCGGGCAGTGTGGCGTGCTGCAGTAGAGGCGTATCCGGAGAGCCCGCAACTTATCGGTGCGGTTCCGGGGTGTCAAACCGGCGGCGAGTCATCACACTGACGCCCCTTCACGCAATCCCGTAGCCGGGCTAAAAGCCCGGTACGCCACGTATTGACACCCGGATCAGCCAGCCAGCACGATGCGACCCGCGTAAGGTGCCCGCTCATCGCCCTTTGCCGGGGAGATTGGAGCGGGGTAAACGGGAAGTTTGGTGCGGCCGCAACCCACACAGGCGGGTTTCGATCCATTCCAACGCTGCCCCCGCAACGGTATCAGCCATCCGGCTGGAGCCCGACACCGGCCTCACGCACGTACTGCAGTGATGAAGCGGCGGGCTTTGTCGGTGGTTGTCCCCGGCCGCTCGCGCGGCGCGTGACCACTCTTCTCCCCCTGCCTCATTCCCTGTTCCCAAAAGTCCAGGATGAGGATCGACATGAAAACCAGTTCCAGAGCATCGGGTCGGGCCTTGGGCCTTGCCTGCGCAGTTTTTTCCCTCCCGAGCGCGGCGGCCGAAGGCTACGACGAGGAAGTGATCGTCACGGCTTCGCACCTGCCGGTGTCGCTGGCGCGGTCAGGCAGTTCAGCGACCGTGATCACCGCCGACCAGATCCACTACCGCGCCCCGGTGCTGGTGAGCGATCTGCTGCGTGACGTCCCCGGCTTTGCGGTAAGCCGCAATGGCGTTATGGGCTCCTCCACCCAGGTACGCGTGCGCGGCGCTGAGGGCAACCACCTGCTGGTGCTGATCGACGGCGTCGAGGCCAATGATCCCGCGCAGGGCGACGAATTCAACTGGGCAACACTGAGTGCCGATGCGGTGGAGCGTATCGAGGTGCTGCGTGGTCCACAGAGTTCGCTTGTGGGCAGCGATGCCGTTTCCGGCGTGATCAACGTCATCACCCGTAGCGCCAGCGAGCCGCTGTCGGCGGATGCGTGGGCAGAAGGCGGGAGCTTTGGCACCTACCGGGCCGGGGTTGGCGCCGGTCACCGTGGCGAGAAGACGGACCTGCGCCTGAGCGCCTCCGTAGTCGATTCGGAGGGCAGCAATATCTCCCGTCAGGGCGACGAGAAAGACGGCTACCGCAACGAGACCTATTCAGCGAAGGGCGGCTGGTCGGTGACACCGGATCTGCATCTGGGCGCATCGGCGCGCAGAAGCGATGGCCGCACCGATTTCGACACCACATCCTGGGTCACCGGCCTGCCGGAAGATGCCGATGTCTACTCCGACTTCCGTGGCGACACCGCGCTGCTCTTCGCCGATTACTCGATGCTGGGCGGGATGCTGAAGCACCGCCTCCAGTACGCATGGACGGCCTGGGACAACGAGAATTTCGAGTACGGTGCCACCACCAGCACCTCCAGCACCCGCAAGGACCAGTACCGCTACATGGGCTCCGTGCAGTGGGCGGACGGCGCGCAGGCGATCACGATGCTCCTCGAGCGCGAGCAAGAGGACTTCAGCCAGCGCGGCGAGGCGCAGCCCTGGGGTGATCCCAACCAGGACCGCTCGCGCGACACCGACAGCGCCGGCCTTGAATACCGCGGCACCTTTGCCGAGGCGCTGACGCTCGCCGCGAGCGTGCGCCAGGACGACAACTCGGAGTTCGACGGCTCGACTACCTGGCGGCTCGAGGCGGTCTACGACATTGCCGCGAGCAGCACCCGGCTGCGCGCTGCCTGGGGTACGGCGGTGAAGAATCCCACGTTCTCCGAGCGATTCGGTTATTACACGAATTTCCAGGGCAATCCCGATCTGCAGCCGGAGGAATCCGAAAGCGTGGAGTTCGGGGTGGAGCAGTCCTGGCAGGATGAGCGTCTCGTCGGCTCGGTGACGCTGTTCCACGCCGATCTCACCGACGAGATCGACGGCTTCGTGTTCGATCCCGTGACCTTCAATTTCACGGCGGCCAACCGCGACGGAAAAAGCGAGCGGCAGGGAGTGGAGTTGGCATTGCGCGCGGCCCTGTCCGACACGCTCTCGCTCTCGGGCAGCTACACCTACACCGATTCCTCCGCGCCGGGCGAATCGGGAGGCAGTGTCGACGAACTGCGCCGCGCGCCGCATATCGCCAGCCTGACCCTGGGCTGGCTGGCCCGCAGCGACCTCCAGATGAACCTGAACGCGCAGTACAACGGGACGCAGGACGACCAGTACTTCCCGCCGTGGCCCGAGCCCTCGCGCATCGTGAAGATGGACGACTACACGCTGCTCAACCTGAATATCACCTGGAGCCTCGACGACGCTACGGAACTCTACGCCCGCGGCGAGAACCTGCTCGATGAGGATTACGAGGAGATCTTCGGCTATCGTGCGCCGGGTGTCGGAGGGTATGTCGGGATGCGCTACAAGCTGCAATGAGGATCGTCACGCTCCTCCCCAGCGCCACAGAACTGGTCTGCGGGCTTGGCCTGCGCGAGCAGTTGGTCGGCGTGTCCCACGAGTGCGACTGGCCGCCGTCAGTGTCCGGATTGCCGGTGCTGACGCGCTCGCGCATCCCGCCCGGTCTGCCCAGCGCGGACATTGACCGGCTTGTCACCGCGCAATTGCAGGATGACGCCTCGCTCTACAGTCTCGACACCGAGGGCCTGCGCGCCCTCGCGCCGGATCTCATCGTCACGCAGGCGCTTTGTGATGTCTGCGCGGTCTCGGGCAACGAGGTGGCGCGGGCGATAGGCACACTTCCGGGCAAACCGCAGGTGGTGAACCTGGAGCCGGTTTGCCTGCAGGATGTTCTGGATACCGTTGGCCTGCTTGCGGAGGCGGCGGGCTGCGCGGAGCGCGGGCGCGACTACACCACCCACCTGCAGTCGCGCATCGATACCGTTGCCACGCGCAGCCGTGCGCTGGCGCAGTCAGACCGGCCGCGCGTTGCACTGCTGGATTGGCTCGATCCCCTGTTCGACGGAGGACACTGGGTCCCCGAGCTGATCGAACTGGCTGGTGGCCGGCCCTGTCTTGGTGGCGCACGAGAGCCTTCGCGCAGGCGTGTCCGGAGTGACCTCGACCACGCAAGGCCGGATGTGATCGTGATCGCGCTCTGCGGTTTTGATATCGATTGCAGCATCCCCGATGCCGAGGCGTTCCTTGCGAGCCCGGAGTGGCGTGAGTGGCCTGCAGGCAGCCTTCCGCGCGTCCTGCTGCTCGACGGCAATGCCTACTTCAGCCGCCCTGGCCCCCGGCTGGTCGACAGCATGGAGATCCTCGCGCATGCCCTGCATCCGGAGTTGCATGCGCTGCCTCCGGGTTTGCCGGAAGCCCGCTTGCTTGCCTCGGGCGATACGGCCTGGTGCGTGTCCACATCGCCGGGCAGCCGCTGAGGCAGGCCATGCAGAGACTTCTTCCACGTGCCCCGTTCCTCGCCTTGCTGCTGGTGGCGCTGCCCGTCGCCGTCGTGGCGGCACTGATGACGGGTCCGGTGTCCATATCGCCGGGCGCAATGGCGCACGCCATCACGGGCTTTCTCGACTCGCCCCGCGCACCGTCGCGTGATGCGCTCATCCTGCTCGATATCCGGGCGCCGCGTGTTCTGCTGGGCGCGAGCGTGGGGCTCGTGCTCGCGAGTTGCGGCGCCATGCTGCAGGGCCTGTTCCGCAACCCGCTTGCCGATCCCTCGCTGATCGGCGTTTCGAGCGGCGCGTCGGTGGGCGCCAGTCTGGTCATCGTCTGCGCGGGAAGCTGGGGTGGGCTGCTGGATGCGACGGGGCTCGGGCTGGTCGCTTTCGGTGCCTTTCTCGGTGGCGCGCTGGCGACGGTGCTGGTTTACCGCCTCGCGACCAGTGCCTTCGGTACGTCAGTCAACACCATGCTCCTTGCGGGCATCGCCGTCTCCGCCATCGCGGGCGCGGTGAACGGTCTGCTGGGATACATGGCCGATAACGACATGTTGCGGCAGATGAGCCTCTGGCAGATGGGTGCCCTCGGTACGGCAAACTGGCCGCGCGCACTTATCGCCACGGGTGTTGCCGTGCTCATGTGCATCTGGCTGCCGCGGGAGGCGAGGGCGCTGGATGCCCTGCTGCTCGGCGAGTCGGAGGCGCGGCACCTCGGCATCGATGTCCAGCGCGTCAAGCGCCGCCTGATTCTGCTCACCGCACTGGGTGTGGGCACCTGCACCGCGATGGCGGGCGCCATCGCCTTTGTGGGATTGATCGTGCCCCATCTGGTCCGGCTTGCCATCGGCCCGAACCATCAGGGAGTCATTCCCGGGTCAGCCCTTGGCGGCGCGCTGCTGCTGGTGCTCGCTGATGCCGCCGCCCGGGTGGTGATCGCGCCGGCCGAACTCCCCACGGGCATCATCACCGCGTTGCTCGGCGCGCCATTCTTCGTCGCGCTGTTGCTGCGCCAGCGCAGGAGCCTTTGAACATGTCCATGCGCGCGAGTGGCATACATCTTCACGTGGCCGGCTTCGATCTGCTGAGCGGGATCAGCATGCAGCTCGAGCCGGGTACTGTCACTGCGGTGGTCGGGCCGAACGGCGCCGGTAAATCCTCGCTGCTGCGCGTGCTCTGCGGTGACCTGCCGGCAACCTCCGGCGAGGTCCTGCTGAATGGCCGGCCGCTTGCGGCCTGGGATGCCGCCACCCGTGCACGCACTCTCGCCGTGCTGCCGCAGCAGTCCACGCTGGATTTTCCGTTCACGGCGCGCGAGGTCGTTGCCCTGGCGCGCATCCCGCACCGCACCGGTGCCGCACGCGACCGCGAAATCGTGCAGGCCGCGCTCGAGGCGGTGGATGCGGGCTATCTCGACAAGCGCTATTACACGCACATGTCCGGCGGCGAAAAACAGCGCGTCCAACTCGCGCGGGTCCTGGCCCAGATCTGGGAGCCCGCGCCGGAGGGGGGCAGGGTGCTGCTGCTGGACGAGCCGACCTCTGCTTTCGACCTTTCGCACCAGCAGCTCACCCTGGACGTCGTGCGCCGCTTCGCCGGCGAGGGCGTGGCGGTGCTCGCGGTGCTCCACGATCTCAATCTCGCGGCGCGCTGCGCCGATCGCATGCTGGTGCTGAGTTGCGGCGTGCTTGCGGCCGACGGCACGCCTGCACAGGTGCTCGACGTGACGCTGGTGGAGCGTGTTTTCGGGCTGCGGTGCATCCTGATGCCGCACCCGATCACCGGCACGCCGATGGTGGTGCACTGATGTTGCGCCGTGTGGCTGCAAGCCTGCTGCTGGTTATCTGCTCGGCGGCAGCGTGTGCAGACCCGATCAGGGAGGTCGACGATGCAGGCCACGAACTCACGTTGGATGCCCCGGCGAGGCGCATCGTGTCGCTGGCGCCGAACATCACGGAGCTCCTGTTCCACATCGGCGCCGGCGGATACATCATCGGTGCCGACGAATACAGCGATTATCCCGAGGCGGCCAAGGCCATCCCCAGGGTCAACGACTACGCCTCGGCGAACTACGAACTCATCCTCGGCCTCGCACCCGATCTGGTAGTTGGCTGGCGCAGCGGCAATGGCGCCATCCCGGGGCGGGTGCGCGCACTGGGCCTGCCGGTTTTCGAGATCGAGCCCAAGCGTGTCGAGGACATTCCCGGCCTGTTCCTGCGCTTCGGCCGACTGGTGGGGCGTGAGCAGCAATCCCTCGCACTGGCAGATGACTTCAACCGTCGATTGCGCGCGCTGCGGGAGCGGCAAAAGGGCAAGTCGCCCGTGCGCGTGTTCTACCAGATCTGGAACGAGCCCCTGATGACGCTGAACGACCATCACATCGTGGGTGATGTGATCGCGCTCTGCGGCGGGGTGAATGTCTTCGGCAAGGCTGCGCCGCTGGTGCCCTACGTCAATATCGAGGCCGTGCTGCAGGCGGACCCGGAGGTGATCATCGCCAGCGGTACCGACGCCGGCAGGCCTTCCTGGATGGACATGTGGAAGGCCTGGCCCGCGATCACAGCGGTGCGGGAGGGCCATGTGTTTGTTATCCCGCCGGACCTCATGCAGCGTCACTCCGTGCGCATACTCGATGGCGCGGAGCAGCTCTGCGGATTCCTCGACGACGCGCGCGGAACGGTCGCTTCCCCTGCCGCTCCCTCCGGAGATCCTTAGGTCGCGGTCATGGTTGCCCGCCGTGTTCGCGCTGCCGCACGGCGCGGAAGAGGGCGTCATTACGCGGGCAGGGCAAACCGGCCGCCTTTGCGTTCTGGCACAGGAATCCCGTGATGTAGCGGATTTCGGTGCGACGCCCGGCCTCCAGATCCTGGAGCATGGACGATCGGTTGGCGGCTGTGGCCCGTGCTACGCGCACGGCATCCGCCGCTACTGCCGAGGCAAGCAGCGGGTGCCCGAGCCCGGCAAGCAGGCCGGAGATCTCGGTGCAGAGCGCATCGAATTCACTGCGCAGTCCAGGGCGCTCGAGCAACTCGCCATTGGTGCAGCCGTGCAGCGCCGTGAGCGGGTTTATCGCGCAGTTGATGGCGAGCTTTGCCCATAGAGAGGGCAAGATGTTTTCAACCGGGCGCACGGGCAGGAACCCGCATCCGAGTTCGGCTGCCAGTTGCGCCGCACCGCCGTCCGCTCCACCGGGAAAGGCGCCGAGCAGTGTTTCCCCACTGCCCGCGTGGCGCACCGACAGGCGGCTCTGCAGGTACGCGCCCTCGGTGGTCAGTGCGCAGAAAATCCTGGCGCGCGGGAGCAGGGCGGCGGCCTCGGCATGGAACCCCATCCCGTTCTGCAGCAACACCACCGCAGCGCCATCGACGACGCGCGGTGCCAGGTCCGCCAGCGCCGGGAGCAGGTCGGGCGCCTTGGTGCATGCAAGCAACCGTGTGATGGGTGTGGCATCGCCCGCGCCCTCGATCCTGACGGGGATCTGCAGGCTTTGCTTGTGCAAGCCGTCGGTCGGGCGCGGGCTCAGGGTGATGTCTGAATCCGTTGCGCAGGCAGGTGGCTGGCGCAGCAGCAGCCGCGCCGGATGCCCCGCGGTCGCAAGCGAGCAGGCCCACAAACAGCCCATGGCGCCGCCGCCGAGCACGTGCCATGCGGCCGGTGTTGTGCTTGTGGGGGTCTCTTTCATCAGGGCATTATCGCGTATCGCGAAGCCGCTGCCGGACAAATCCCATGCCTTCCTTCGATGTGGTCTCCGAAGTCGACATCCATGTTTTTACCAACGCAGTCGATCAGGCCGGCCGCCTGATCGCCAACCGTTTCGATTTCAAGGGCGTCGACGCTGGCTTCGAGCGCAAGGATCGCGTGGTCACGCTGCATGCCGAAAGCGAGTTCCAGATCCAGCAGATGCGCGATGTACTGCGTACCAGCGTGGCCAAGTGCGGCATCGACGCCCGCGCCATGAAGGAAGCGGATGTGCAGGGAGGAGGCCGCATCGTCAAGCAGGAGATCACGATGCGTCACGGCATCGAGATCGAGCTCGCGCGGCAAGTCGTGAAGCTGATCAAGGAATCGAAGATCAAGGTTCAGGCCTCTATCCAGGGCGACCAGGTGCGCGTGAGCGGCAAGAAGCGCGACGAACTGCAGGAAACCATCGCCATGCTGCGCAAGCAGGAGCTCGAGGCTCCGCTGCAATTCCAGAATTTCCGTGACTGAGCGGTGCAGTCCTCGCCCGTGAAGCCTGACAGCGCCGTCGAGGCGGACGCCACGCCCGGTCTTGCCGTCTCCATCCTGAACCGCCGGGTGCTGCTTTGCGTCTTCCTCGGCTTCACATCGGGTTTGCCGCTTTACGTCCTTACCCAGCTGATCCCCATCTGGATGAAAGACGCGGGTGTCGATCTGGCCAGGATCGGGCTCTTCACGCTGGTCGGCATTCCCTATACGTGGAAGTTCCTCTGGGCGCCGCTCATGGAGCGCTACCAGTTGCCCGGGCTGGGACGTCGTCGTGGCTGGATGCTGCTCACGCAGATCGTGCTGGCGATTGGCATCGCCGCGATCGGACTGCTCGACCCGGGACAGTCGTTATGGCATCTCTCGGTGCTTGCGCTCGGCGTGGCCTTCTTCAGCGCGAGCCAGGACATCGTGATCGACGCCTATCGCCGTGAACTGCTGCCCGACAGCGAGCTCGGCATAGGCAACGCCGTGCACGTACAGGCCTACCGGATAGCGGGCCTGGTGCCGGGTTCGCTGGCGCTGGTCCTGGCCGAGCACATGCCGTGGAGCGCGGTGTATGCAGTTGTGGCGGCATTCATGCTGGTGGGCGTCATCACTTCTCTCCTGCTGCGCGAGGTGAACGCAGCGCCGGCCATTCCTGCGAGCCTGCGCGAGGCGGTCGTGTTGCCGTTCCGGGATTTCTTTGGCCGTCACGGTCTGAGGACGGCGCTCTTCACGCTGGCCTTCATGTTTCTCTACAAGCTGGGCGACAGCATGGCGACGGCCCTGTCGTATCCCTTTTACCGTGAACTGGGCTTCAGCCTTACCGAGATCGGTGTGATCGCCAAGACCGCTTCCCTGGCCGCGGTGATCACCGGAGGGCTGTTGGGCGGGCTGTGGATGATCCGGCTCGGCATCGATCGTGCCCTGTGGGTCTTCGGTGCAGTGCAGCTGGTGAGCATCCTCGGATTTGCGGTGCTTGCAGAGGCAGGGCCCGACAAGGGCCTGCTCGTAGGGGTGATCGTCTTCGAGTATCTGGGCGTTGGTCTGGGAACGGCGGCATTCACGGCATTCATTGCGCGGGCCACGAACCCCGTCTTTGCGGCCACCCAGTTCGCGCTGCTCACCGCTCTCACGGCCCTCCCGCGCACCTTTGCCAATGCGGCCACCGGTGAACTGGTCGAACTCATGGGTTGGACCGGCTTCTTCCTTCTGTGTTTTCTGCTCGGCTTGCCGGGGATGCTGCTGCTGCCGCGCGTCGCGCCGTGGCGGGCTTCGCCTACCCCCCCTTGAAACCGGCCATCCCGGCCCCATCTCTGGTGTCGCGAGGCCCTGAGGCCCGCCCGGGAGACAGGCGCACGGTCAGTGCTCCACGTCTTTACGGCTTGACCTTGAGGGTTTCCCGCATATGATTGGCACTCCCCGAGCGAGAGTGCCAACAGGGGTGAGGCTCCGCCTCCCCCCTCCAGTATCGGGCGTACCAGAGAGCAAACCATTGATCAGGGAGAAACAGCAATGAAGATCCGTCCTCTGTCCGACCGTGTGGTCGTGAAGCGCAAAGAGGAAGAGACCGTATCGGCCGGTGGCATCGTCCTGGCGGGCTCCGCCAAGGAAAAGCCCACCCAGGGTGAAGTCCTGGCAGTCGGCAACGGCAAGGCCCTCGACAACGGCGAAATCCGCGCCATGTCGGTGAAGGTCGGCGACAAAGTCCTCTTCGGCCAGTATTCGGGCAATACCGTCAAGATCAGCGGCGAGGAAGTCGTGATCCTGAGCGAGAGCGAAATCTACGGCGTGATCGAGTGATTGCCATACCGCGGGGGCCTCAGCGCCTTCGCCCCGGCTCCACTCGCACTCCAATCCGGTTTTACCAGTCAAGGAACTGAACCATGGCAGCTAAAGATGTGAAATTCGGCGACGCCGGTCGCCAGAAGATGCTGAAAGGCGTGAATCTTCTCTCCGACGCCGTAAAGGCGACCCTCGGCCCGCGCGGCCGCAACGTCATCCTCGACAAGTCCTTCGGTGCACCCACCGTGACCAAGGACGGCGTATCCGTCGCCAAGGAAATCGAGCTGAAGGACAAGTTCGAGAACATGGGCGCGCAGATGGTGAAGGAAGTGGCCTCCAAGGCCTCCGACACCGCCGGTGACGGCACCACCACCGCCACGGTACTGGCGCAGGCCATCGTGAACGAAGGTCTGAAGTCGGTTGCCGCCGGCATGAACCCGATGGACATCAAGCGCGGCATCGACAAGGCAGCCGCTGCTGCAGTGACCGAGCTCGAGAAGATGTCCACCCCCTGCGCCGACAGCAAGTCGATCGCACAGGTAGGCACCATCTCCGCCAACGGCGACGACAGCATCGGCAACATCATTGCCGAGGCGATGGCGAAGGTTGGCAAGGAAGGCGTCATCACGGTTGAAGAAGGCTCGGGCCTGAACAACGAACTCGACATCGTCGAGGGCATGCAGTTCGACCGCGGCTACCTCTCGCCCTACTTCATCAACAACCAGGAAAAGATGGCTGTCGAAGTCGAGAGCCCCTTCATCCTGCTGGTCGACAAGAAGATCTCGAACATCCGCGACATGCTGCCGCTCCTCGAGCAGGTGGCAAAGTCGGGCAAGCCGCTGGTAGTGGTTGCCGAGGACGTCGAGGGTGAGGCCCTTGCAACGCTGGTGGTCAACACCATGCGCGGCATCCTGAAGGTTGCGGCCTGCAAGGCGCCGGGTTTCGGCGATCGCCGCAAGGCCATGCTGCAGGACATCGCGATCCTCACCGGTGGCACCGTAGTGAGCGAGGAAGTGGGTCTGGAACTCGAGAGCACCACCCTCGAGCACCTCGGCTCCGCCAAGCGCGTCACGATGGACAAGGACAACACCACGATCATCGACGGCGCCGGTAACGAGGCCGACATCGAAGCCCGCGTGAAGCAGATCCGCGTGCAGATCGAGGAGACCAGCTCCGACTACGACCGCGAGAAACTGCAGGAGCGCGTTGCCAAGCTCTCCGGCGGTGTTGCCGTGATCAAGGTCGGCGCTGCCACCGAAGTCGAGATGAAAGAGAAGAAGGCCCGCGTTGAAGACGCGCTGCACTCGACCCGCGCTGCGGTAGAGGAAGGCGTGGTTGCCGGCGGCGGCGTGGCACTGGTGCGTTGCGTACAGGCCATCAAGGGTCTGAAGGGCGACAACGAAGACCAGAACCACGGCATCGCAGTAGCGATCCGCGCAATGGAAACGCCCCTTCGCGCCATCGTGCAGAACGCTGGCGAGGAGCCCTCGGTGATCCTGGCCAAGGTCAAGGAGCACACGGGCAACTACGGCTACAACGCCGCCAATGGCGAGTTCGGCGACATGATCGCGATGGGTATCCTGGATCCCACCAAGGTCACCCGTACCGCGCTGCAGGCTGCCGTGTCGATCGCAGCTCTGATGATCACCACCGAGGTGATGGTCGCCGAGATGCCTGAAGACAAGTCCGGCCACAGCCACGGCGGTGGCGACATGGGCGGCATGGGTGGTATGGGCGGCATGGGCGGCATGATGTAATCGCGCCCCCGTTCAGCCCAGCTGAGCCCCGAAAGCCCCGGCAAATGCCGGGGCTTTCTTTTTGTTTTCAAATTCCGGAGTGCCGCCTACACTACGGTCGATGCCTCGCCGCATCGCGTGCGCACCGCCCCGGGCGGAACCACTCTTGCCGCACGACGAACACACATCGCTCAGAGGAGAAATAAATGAGTCCCGATATCTTCAGCTTGGCCGGTGCCGCACAGCTTTCCCGCTGGGTTCACTTCATGGCCGGCGTCACCTGGATTGGCCTGCTGTACTACTTCAACTTCGTGCAGGGCGAATACTTCAAGGAAGCAACGCCCGACGCCAAGTCCGATGCCGTGAAGAAGCTCGCTCCACGCGCGCTCTGGTGGTTCCGCTACGGCGCACTGCTCACCTTCCTCTCGGGCGTCGTGATCCTCGGCCTCTACGGTCATCCCACGCAGGCCTGGACCTTCGACATCACGATCGGCGCCCTCATGGGCACACTGATGTTCCTGAACGTGTGGCTGATCATCTGGCCGAACCAGAAGATCGTCTGCGGCATCGTGCCGGGTGATGCCGCTGCGGCAGGCCCGAAGGCGCTGCTCGCATCCCGCACCAACGTGCTGTTCTCGGGTCCCATGCTGCTGTTCATGGGCGCCTCGGCTCACCTCTCGCACGGCCTGCTGGGCAACGCCAGCTCCACCGCGCTGTGGGCAGCAGTTGCCATCATTGCCGCGCTCGAGTTGAACGCCATCAAGGGCAAGCTCTGGCCGGCCATCGCCACGGTCCGTGGCGTGATCCATTGCTCCATCGCCCTCGCAGTCGTGCTGTGGCTGGTGATGAGCCTGCTCTGATCGCGCACTAGTGCGGCAACAAAGGGGCCCGACGGCCCCTTTTTTGTTGCCTATAATCCGGCCAGATTCCTGCGACCCTGCCGCCATGCCAAGCCCCGATGACAAGCTGACCGACATCCCGCTGATCGTGCCCACACGGGACGATGACGAGCCCGCGCACCGTCGCCCGCGCTCCGAGGCGCCGGCGGCTGCCCGTGCGGGGCGGACGGAGCAGGCTTCCGCGCCTGCTCCGGGCGGATCGAGCCGCTACGTGGCCATACTGGCGCTGCTGCTGGCGCTGGCAACGGCCGCTGTTGCCGGTCTCCTCTACCAGCAGACGGTGCGTCTGGACGCAGCGCTCGGGCAGGCAAACCTGCGCATCGCGGACCTCGAAGGCAAGCTCTCGGTGACGGGCGACAACGTGAGCCAGTCGAGCGCGGCCATGCAGATCAAGATCAAGGAGCTCGGTGGAGAAGTCGACAAGCTCTGGGCCTCGGCCTGGCGCAAGAACGACGGGCGTCTCACCGAACTCGAGTCCGGCATGAAGAAAGCCGCGGGCAGCTATGTGGCCCAGCAGAAGCAGCTCACCACGGCTACCGCCGACATCAGCAGCCTCAAAGAACAGGTAGGGCAGGCCACCGCTGTCGCTGCCACCGTCGATACCCTGAAGCAGCAGCAGGCCGGCCTTCAGGATTCGATTGGACGCGTGAGCAGCACCGTGAATACGGTCTCGAACACGCAGCGCGCGCAGGAGTCCCGCATCAAGGAAACCGAGCAGTGGGTGCAGTCCACCATCGAGTTCCGCAAGCAGGTCACGCAGCGCCTCACCCGACTCGAGAACCCGCCGTCCTCGCTGCCGCAATAGGTAAGGTCGCGGGCATGGCCCGCTCCTACGGTGGGGTGGTCGCGGGCATGGCCCGCTCCTACGGTAAGGTGGTCGCGGGCATGGCCCGCTCCTACGGTAGGGTGGTCGCGGGCATGGCCCGCTCCTACGGTGGGGTGGTCGCGGGCATGGCCCGCTCCTACGGTGGGGTGGTCGCGGGCATGGCCCGCTCCTACGGTAAGGTGGTCGCGGGC
>CAIYPF010000088.1 GCA_903928015.1 uncultured Gammaproteobacteria bacterium
GAAATCCGAGGAAATGCACACATCCGGGCGCGCCCGGCGGAGCTTGCGGATGGTCGATTTGTATTCCAGCGCCGTGTGGTTGCGCTTCATGGCGGCGAGGATGCGATCCGAGCCGCTCTGCACCGGCAGGTGCACGTGGGTGGCGAGCTCGGGAATGGTGGCGTGCGCCTGCACGAGGGAATCGCTGAATTCCAGCGGGTGCGAGGTCATGTAGCGGATGCGGCCGATGCCCTCGATGGTGGCCACGCAGCCCAGCAGTTCGGCGAAATCCACCACCTCGCCCAGATGGTTGCGGCCGCGGTAGGCGTTCACGTTCTGGCCGAGCAGCGTCACCTCGCGCACCCCGCGCTCCGCGAGGCTCGCGATCTCCCAGATCACGTCGTCGAACGGACGGCTCACTTCCTCGCCGCGGGTGTAGGGCACCACGCAGAAACTGCAGTACTTGCTGCAGCCTTCCATCACCGAGACGAAGGCCGAGGGGCCCTTCACTGAAGGTTCGGGCAGGCGGTCGAATTTCTCGATCTCGGGGAAGCTGATATCCACCAGCGGGCGGCCTGCTGGCAGTGACTGGCGGGCATCGAGCATTTCAGGCAGCCGATGCAGCGTCTGCGGGCCGAAGACCAGATCCACCCAGGGCGCCCGTTTGCCGAGCGCCTCGCCCTCCTGGCTCGCCACGCAACCACCCACGCCGATCACCACGCCGGGGCGCTGTGCCTTCAGTTCCCGCCAGCGGCCAAGCTGGTGGAAGACCTTTTCCTGGGCTTTCTCGCGGATGGAGCAGGTGTTGAGGAGCAGGACGTCGGCCTCGGCCGCGTCTTCCGTGGGTACAAGGCCGTGGGATTCCCGCAGCAGATCAAGCATGCGCGAGGAGTCGTACTCGTTCATCTGGCAGCCGTGCGTTTGCACGAAGACCTTGCGCGGAGCTGTGTCGCTCATTGGCCGGATGCTGCTGGACTGAGGGAGGCGCGAGTATATCGGCGGTACTCGACACTGCACAGGCGGCCCCAACCTCTGTGCTATCCTCGCCCGCCCTTCAACGCAACGGCACGCGCCCGAATCCACAGCAATGGCCGACCCGATCTACAAAGTCATCTTCGTCAACCAGAACCAGGTCTTCGAGCTCTATGCCAAGCAGATCTACCAGAGTGATCTGTATGGCTTCATAGAGGTCGAGGAATACCTGTTCGGGGAGCGCAGCGGCATCCTGGTCGATCCGGCCGAGGAAAAGCTGAAGACCGAATTCGCCGGCGTGAAGCGCAGCTACATACCCATGCACTCGATCGTGCGTATCGACGAGGTGGAAAAAGAGGGCACGGTGCGCATCCGCGAAGGAGGCGCTGGCGCCAAGGTGATGACCCTGCCATTGCCGGGCATGAAGCCCCTCATGGGCGCCGGCAAGGAACCCCCGTCAGACGGCTGATCAGCCGAGCATCTGCCGTACGCTCGCCAGCTTCACGCAGGCCACGAACACCTCCATCGCCGCTTCGATGTCCTTCAACGAGGGGAAGGAGGGCGCGATGCGTATGTTGCGGTCCTGCGGATCCTTGCCGTGGGGGAAGGTTGCGCCCGCTGGCGTGAGCTTCACTCCCGCATCCGCGGCCAGCCTGACCACCTCCCGGGCGAGCCCGGGCCGGGTATCGAAAGACACGAAGTAGCCACCCTTCGGCCGCAGCCACTCTCCCAATCCGCTGCCGCCAAGACCCTCGTCCAGCGCCTTCAGCACGGCGGCGAAGCGTGGCGCGAGCAGGGCCGCGTGTTTCTGCATGTGTTCCGCCAGGCCGGCGCTGTCTTTCAGCAGGCGCACGTGGCGCATCTGGTTCACCTTGTCGGGGCCGATGCTGGATTGGCCCAGATGCTCGCGGATGGCGGCGAGGTTGGCCTTCGATGCGGCCATGAAC
>CAIYPF010000089.1 GCA_903928015.1 uncultured Gammaproteobacteria bacterium
GGGTTGGCTCTCTCGCGTACGGGCTTCGGTCTTCCGCGCTCCTCCCCGCACCGGTTACCCAGCCCGTCTCGCACCAAACTTGGAGTCGTGTCGTTCATGCCGTCGTCTTCAAACGTGCGCCGCCATAGCTCTCGTTTCTGCTCGGGGGTCGCTGCCGTAACCGGACGCTCCTCCGTCGACCCTAACCTCCGTACTAATAAGCCCGAGGCGCCCCCACCGTCGAGACGCTCCGTGGGCAAGACCTGCCATTCCCTGCGCGCACCCAGCGGCGCGTGAGTGGGTCCGAGCCCAAGACTCGCCATTTGCTCCAGGAGCCCCACGACCGTGGACTCCGGCATACCGGGGACCGTTGCAGTCGACGTCGACGGCAACTGCAACCAAGGCAGGCATCACCACACACCCTCACATGTATTTGTGTGTGTGTGTGTGTGTTTGTTGTGTAGACATACCCAGATAGCCAGTATTTCTGTATATTATGTGTGTGTGTATAGGTGTGTGTAGGTGCGCGCGCCCGCCCGCGTGCGTGCGTCCATGTGCACGTTGGGTGGCATCGGCAGCTGCGAGCTCGGCGCGGGCGATGGGGTGGGCGCGGACCTCCGGCGCTCTCGTCGGCCGACCACCTCCGTCTGCCGCCGGTTGTGTGCTGGTGCTGCTGCTGCCGCACTTGCTAGGCGGCGGCGGCGGTGGTAGCTGCAACCACGGCCCGTATCATCGCCGTCGCACAGGTGCTTGTGTGCGTGTGTGTGCGCGCGCGCGCGCGTGTAACTACGACCAATGCGTACACCACCGCAATTGGCTCAGGCATGTATGTGTGCGTGTGGGTGTGAGTGTGGGCAAGATGCGTAGCTGCCTAGCTGGTTTCTACACGCGGTAGGTGATGCCCGATCACGCCTGCTGGCCAGGCGCGCGGTTTGTCGGAGGTCGCACCTTGCCGGCCGGCGCTGGACGGCTGTCGCGTTCCGAGCTTCGTTTCTCCTCGAAGTCGCGGAGGGCCTGTTCCTGGTTGAAGAGGCGCTGTCGCTGTTCCTTCGAAAGGCTGTCCTTCATCCGCTCCCAGTTCCACCCGGCCGCTACGAGAAGCCGCGACGCTGTGTCAAGTTCGAGTTCCAAGGCGCCGGCGAGCAGGGCGGTGAGTTCGTCGTGCTCGCTCTGGGAAGTCACTGTTGGACCTATTCGGCACATCCGCCCCGTACTCGCCGCTGCTACTCCTTGCCCCCTCGGCGCACTCGGAGTACCGCGCCCCCTACATAACACGACGGCGGGTACTCCGAGTACCCAGGGGGTACTCCAAGTACCCCAAACTTGACCCCCTGCTCCTAGGCGGGGTGACAACTCATCTACAACCCTCCGTTGTGTGGACGGCCCGCGGATTATTGCAGACGCTGTGCGACGAGGGGCTTACCGGGGACCGTTGCAGGTGGCCGGCTGCACTCCGCCAGATTTCTCACGGCGGCACGTCGCTCCCCGCTCTCTTCCGCATGCCCGCGCACCCGCGACCACCACGCCTCAGCAAGCCCCGTTCGCATTACCCCCGTGAAATCCTGCGCGCACGTCAGGCATCGCGACCACACTGCGTCGCCTCGGGTCGGCTGCTGCGCCACCGCGCTCTCGATGCGGCACTCGACGTGCGCCAAGCCGCCGTCGCCAAGGCACGCGCAGCCCGATTGCATCGGCGGCGGGCA
>CAIYPF010000090.1 GCA_903928015.1 uncultured Gammaproteobacteria bacterium
CGCATACCGCCACATCCCCCGGTGCAGGTTGAACAGGAGCACAAACAACATCTTGATGACCAGGAACGGCACGATCAGCCGCTGGATCGACGGCAAGTACATGACGGGGATCACGCCGTCAAACCGCATGGCAAAGGCGCCGATGAACCTGCGCCTGTCGCCCTACACCGTCAGCCGAATGGACTGGAATGACCCCTACGCCGACCCGATCCGCATCCAGTTCGTGCCGGTGGGCTCTTTGCAGATTCCTGATCACCCGCGCCTCACGCTCGATTCCCTGCACGAGCAGTCCGATGCGCCCACGCCCGGGCTCACGCACCGTTACCGGGACAAGGCACTGTTCCTGCCGCTCGACGTGTGCCCGGTGTATTGCCGCTTCTGTACGCGCAGCTACGCCATCGGCGGCGATACGGACACCGTCAGCAAAGCGCGACTCAAGCCCAACAGCGACCGCTGGAAGCTGGGTATCGCGTACCTGGCCTCGCGCCCCGAGATCGAGGATGTGGTCGTATCCGGCGGTGATGCGTTCATGTTGCCCGCCGCACACCTCGAAACCATTGGCAACCTGCTGCTCTCGATCCCGCACATCCGGCGGATCCGCATCGCCACCAAGGGGCCGGCGGTAGCCCCCATGAAGATCCTCACCGACCACGAGTGGACCTCGGCGCTGTTCGCGCTGGTGGCCCGCGGTCGGCGCGAGGGCAAGGAAGTGTGCCTGCACACCCACTTCAACAATTCATCGGAAATCAGCGGCATAACCCGCGATGCGATGCGCATGCTCTTCAGCGAAGGCGTGACCGTGCGCAACCAGGCCGTGATGATCCGTGGCGTGAACGATTCCCCGGCGATCATGACCGATCTCGTACGCCGTCTCGGCTACATGAACGTGCATCCCTATTACGTGTACCAGCACGACATGGTCTCGCAGGTCGAGGACATGCGCACGACGGTCGCGACGACCGCCGAGGTCGAGCGTCATGTGCGCGGTTCCACCGCCGGCTTCAACACCCCGACCTTCGTCGTGGACGCCCCCGGTGGCGGCGGCAAACGCGCGGTCCACAGCTTCGACCACTACGATCGCGTATCGGGGATCAGCGTCTACCGTTCGCCTGCGGTGCATGCAGACGAGGCCTATCTGTATTTCGATCCCGTCGATCTGCTGCCGGAGGAAGGGCGAGCCATGTGGGCGGATCCCGCCAGACATCAGCCGATGATCGACGCTGCCGTGGAGGCTGCGGGTCTCTCGCACATGAAGGTGGTCTCGGGCTGATCCCCGGCGCCAACACCCGGGACAATCCATGGATTTCGGTATCGCCGCATCGGCCTTCGCGCTCCTTTTCGTTGCTGAAATGGGAGACAAGACCCAACTCACCGCCATGACCCTTGCCACGCGCTACAGGCCTCTGCCGGTGGCGCTGGGGGTCTGTGGCGCTTTCCTGCTGCTGAATGTCCTGGCGGTTGTGGTGGGGCAGGTGCTGTTCCGTTACGTGCCCCAGCAGGTGGTGTTGCTTGCGGCAGGCCTGCTGTTCCTGCTGTTTGCCTGGAAGTCCTGGCAGGGCTCTGCGGAGGACGATGACGAGGCGGGTCCTGCGGATGCCCGCAGCGCCGTCATCACGAGTTTCCTGATGATTTTCGTTGCCGAACTGGGCGACAAGACGCAACTCGCGCTGATCGCGCTGGCGGCATCGAGTGGCGCGCCGTGGTCGGTGTTTGCGGGCGCCACTCTGGCGCTGTGGGCGGTGTCGCTGATCGGGATATTCATCGGCGCGGCGCTGCTGAAGAACGTCCCCAAGGCGCTGATTGCCCGTGCCGCGGCAGTGCTGTTCGCGGCCTTCGGACTGCTTGCCTTGTGGCGTGCGGCGCTCGGTGCGGCCTGAGTCTCAGAGCACCAGGTAGCCGCCGTCTGCAACCAGCGTTGCGCCGGTGGTGAACTTCGACATGTCGCTCGCCAGATACATCACCGGACCGATGATCTCGTCTGTCTCTGCTATGCGCTTCTGCAGCGAGGAATTGCGGCTGCCTTCCTCGTAGCCGGGAAGGATCTTCAACGCGGCGTCCAGCATGTCGGAGTGGAAACTCCCCGGCGCAATCGCATTCACCCGTATGCCCATGCCCGCCCATTCTGCGGCCATGACTTTGGTCATGGCGTGGAGCGCGGCCTTGCTCCCCGCGTAGAAGCCCTGATAGGCCGGTGGCTTCAGGCCGCCCACGGAGATGATGTTGATGATGCTGCCGCCGCCATGCGCTGCCATGCGTGGCGCCGCGCGCGAGGCGAGATACCAGGGTCCCTTGGTATTCACGTCGAAGACCTTCTGGAAGAGTTCCGGCGTGAGCTCCGAGAGTCCTGCCGTGACGGGGTTGGTGCCGGCGTTGTTCACCAGTACATCGAGGCGACCGAACCGGGAGTAGGTGCTCTCCAGCAACGCGTCCAGGCTGTCCATCCGACCTGCATGTGCCGAGAAGGGCAGGGCGCGACGCCCCAGCGCTTCGACCTCTGCCGCGACCTGCTGGCAGGACTCGAGCTTGCGGCTGGCGATCACCACATCGGCGCCGGCTTTGGCCAGCCCGAGCACCATTGCCCGGCCCAGCCCGCGACTGCCGCCCGTCACCAGCGCGACCTTTCCTTCGAGACTGAGTTGAAACATCCGTTGTGCTCCCGTATCAGGCGGAGAAATTGTTGCTGGAGCGCTGGCGGCCGCCGGGGCCACTGTAGGACATGGTGTACCCCGGTTCGGTGTCGAACGTGACGCGCTCCATCCCTGCGATGGCCTTCTCCCACGCCGCGCGAAGCCGGTCTTCCGCTGCGTAGTCGAAGGGATCCTCCAGCACCATTTCTTCCAGTCCGCCGCGTGCGGGCGGATGCTCTGCCAACCAGCGCGTCGTCTTGGCGAGCGCTTCGCGGGCGGGCATCGCATCGCGGTAGCCGAGTTCCGCGCGTATGCGGGAAATGTCGAGTACCCGGTGCGTGCTGAGCGGCTGCATCACCAGTGGGCGCGTACAGGGGGCGAGTTCCCACGGCATCGAGACGATCTCGATCCGTCGGCCTAGTGCCGCGGCCATGATCTCCACGCCCTGCCTCAGGCTGAGCACTTCCTCGTCCGCGCAGTTGTAGATGCGTCCGCGCGATACGGCAGGGTGATCCACGGCGAGCAGGATTCCGCGCGCGACGTTCTCGGCATAGCCCATGTGATGGAGGGTGAGTCCGCCATCCGGGAGGATGATGAACTCCCGGCCATCCAGCAGCCGGCGCAAGATCGGCCATTCGCGTGGCATCGGCTGGTACATGCCATAGACATAGGGGTAGCGCACGTGTGTGGCGTCGGGATGTGCGGCGAAGAGCGCGTCTTCGGTGCGCACGATGCGCCAGCCTTTCTCGTCCTCCTCCGGCAGGGCAACGCGTGTTGCGTCCTCTGCGGTCGGAACCGGCAGTCCTGCGGGTTCGAGGAGCGCGGGGTTCATGTACCCACGGTATGCGGGAACCCCGCCCGCCGAGATGATCCGGCCTGTTCGTCCCGCAGAGGCGTTTGCGATCGCGCGCAGACGGCCGTAGGTTGCAACGCAGAGCTCGTAGTGTGCTGCGGTATCGAAAAACGCCGTGATCGCGGCAGGATCGTAGGGGTCGAGGTGGTGGTGCACGACCTCCTCGGGAATTTCGGCGAGTTCGTGGTTCCCGCGGTGCAGGATCTCTACGCGATACCCCCGCGCAATCAGTCCGTTGACGATGTAGTGCCCCGTGGGCCCCGTACCGCCGATCACCAGTGCCCGCATATGAAGTTCCCTCCGGGGATCGCGGTCGTGAGCAGAATGGTCAGCCAAGAATGGTGCGGGCTTGCCATGTTCGCGGCCGCATCCTTGTGGAATGATCCCGGCGTGTCAATTCGCGAGCCGCCTTGGCATCGCGCAACCCGGAGGAGCAGATGGCAGAACCGACTCCCGAACTGCTGACCAAGAGCTTCGAACTCGGCTACACCTACACCCGGTCCACCGGGCCGGTGATCGGACATTTCCTGTCGGAGCTCCGCGAGGGCCGGATTGTCGGCACTCGCACGAGCGACGGGCGGGTCCTGGTCCCTGCGGCCGAGTACGATCCGGTCAGCGCCGAGGCTCTCACGGAATTCGTGAATGTGGGCGACGAGGGTGTTGTCACCACCTGGTCCTGGGTAGTGGATCCGATCTCGCATCACCTCATGCAAAAGCCCTTTGCCTTCGCGCTCATCCAGCTCGATGGCGCCGATGTCGCCATGCTCCACATGGTCGATGCGGGAAGCGAGTCGGCGATGCGAAGCGGCATGCGTGTGCGCGCGCGCTGGGCGGCCGAGCGTCGCGGCAGCATCACCGACATCATCTGCTTCGAGCCGACCTGAGGAGGCCCCACGATGAGCGAGACGCGCGAACCGATCACCGGGATAGAAGTCCCGATCAACCTGCAGTTCAAATTCACCGCCGGCAAGGCGCTTACGCGCTTTCTCACCAGCATCCGCGAGGGCCGCATCGTCGGGCAGCGGTGCCCGGGCTGCAACAACGTGTACGTTCCTCCGCGCGGAATGTGCGCTGCATGCGGCATCCCGACGGAAGAAGAAGTGTCTGTTTCCGACGAGGGCGTCATCGAGTCCTTCACCGTCGTCCATATCCCGATTCCGGGCAACCCGATCAAGCCGCCGTTCGTCGCGGCCAATATCCTGCTCGATGGCACCGACATGGCCTGCCTGCACCGCGTGAGTGAAGTGGACAACGCGAAAGTACACGTTGGCATGCGCGTCAAGGCCCGCTGGAAGCCGCGCGAGGAATGGGATTACACCTTCGAGAACATTGCCTGGTTCAGGCCCGTGGAAGGGAGCTGAGAAATGCGAGAGGCAGCGATCATCGGTTACACGCAGAGCGCCCAGCGACGCTACGCAGGCGCGGCCAACGAGAGCGAGCTCATCATGCCCGTGGTGCGGGAAGTGATGCAGTCCGTCGGAGTGAGCCAGAAGGATATCGATTTCACCTGCTCGGGCAGCTGCGATTACTTCCAGGGTGCCGCATTTGCCTTCGTCGAAGGCCTGAATGCCGTCGCCACGGCGCCGCCGATCCGCGAATCCCACGTCGAGATGGACGCCGCGTGGGCACTCTACGAGTGCCTCCTCAAGATCTGGTCCGGCGAGGCGGATCTCTGCTTGGTCTACGGATTCAGCAAGTCCTCGCCCGGCGAGCTCCGTTCGGTACTCACCTTGCAACTCGACCCTTATTACCAGGTGCCGCTCTGGCCCGATGCGATCAGCCTTGCGGCACTGCAGGCGCGGGCCATGCTTGATGCCGGCATCATCAGCGAGCGGGACATGGCCGAGGTGGTGGCGAGGAGCCGTCGCGCTGCCCTCGCGAACCCCAAGGCACAGCTCTCCGGCGAATCCTCGGTCGAAGAGCTTCTCGCGCAGCCGGGCTTTGTCTCGCCCCTGCGCCGTCACGACTGCGCGCCCATCACCGACGGTGCCTCCGCGCTCCTCGTGGCCTCGGCCGAAACGGCACGCCGCCTCTGCGCGCGCCCGGCCTGGATCCGTGGCATCGACCACCGCATGGAGACCGGCATGCTCGGCGCACGGGATCTCACCCGCTCGCCCTCCGCTCGCTATGCCGGCGCCCGTGCCGGCGTGTCCGCCGGAGCGGTCGACGTCGCGGAATTGCACGCGCCCTTCAGCCATCAGGAGATCATCCTGCGTCGCGAACTCGGCCTTGCCGATGGCGTGAGCATCAACCCCTCGGGCGGCGCCCTTGCGGGCAACGTCATGATGGCTGCGGGCCTGGACCGCTTCGGGCACGTCGCCACCCGCATCATGCAGGGCGAGGCGGGCAGGGGTGTCGCACATGCCACCTCGGGTGCCTGCCTGCAGCAGAACCTCGTCGCCGTACTGGAGGCTTGATCCCATGGGCAATCGCGTCGCAGTGGTTGGCATAGGCCAGACCAAGCACAAATCGAAGCACAAGGATGTCTCCATCGCCGGACTGGTGCGCCAGGCCGCGGAGCGCGCCCTCGAGGACGCGGGCTGCACCTGGAAAGACATCGATGCACTGATCCTCGGCAAGGCCCCCGACATGTTCGAGGGGGTGGTGATGCCCGAGCTCTATCTCACCGACGCCCTGGGCGGAAACGGCAAGCCCGTGCTGCGGGTACACACGGCCGGCAGCGTGGGTGGATCGACCGCAGTTGTTGCGGCCAACTATGTGCAGAGCGGAGCCTTCCGCCGCGTGCTCACGGTCAGCTTCGAGAAACAGTCCGAGTCCAACGCCACATGGGCGCTGTCTCCTCGCATGCCTTTCGTGCCGCACGTCAACGCCGGTGCGGGCGGCTTTTTCGCGCCCTACATGCGCCTCTACATGGAGCGCTACGGTGTGCCGGCGCATATCGGCTGCATGGTGGCGGTGAAGGACCGCCTCAACGCGCTGAAAAACCCCTACGCTCACCTCCAGATTCCCGATATCTCGCTCGAGATGGTGCAGCAGTCCCCGATGCTCTGGGAGCCCATCCGTTTCCTCGAGAGCTGCCCGTCGTCCGACGGGGCCTGTGCCCTGGTGCTGGCCGATGAGCAGCACGCGGCACGCTCGCCCAATCCGCCTGCCTGGATCCTTGGCACCTCCACACGCGCTGACGGTTCGATGTACGCCGGCAAGGACAACATCCATCCGGCGTCCCTGATCGCCTGTGCCAAGGACGTCTATTCCAAGGCCGGGATCACGGATCCCCGGCGCCAGATCGATGTCGCGGAACTCTACGTGCCGTTCAGCTGGTACGAGCCCATGTATCTCGAGACTCTCGGCCTTTGTGGCGAGGGTGAAGGCTGGAAGCTGGTCGAGTCCGGTGTGACGGCGCTCGATGGCGATGTGCCGATCAACGCCTCGGGAGGCGTGCTCTCCTCGAACCCCATCGGGGCTTCCGGAATGCTGCGTTTCGGCGAGGCTGCGTTGCAGGTGCGGGGCATGGCAGGCGCTCACCAGGTCGAGGGGGCGCGTCTTGCGATCGGTCACGCCTTCGGCGGAGCGCATTCCTACTACGCGATGTGGGCGGTGTCTGCCGACAAGCCCTAAAGAGGCGGGGGCCGTTTCCCGGCTTACGCCGGCGCGGGGTTTTCCTCTACCATGCGGCATCGCTTATCAGGGCCGCTGTTGATGGAGATCCTGCGGATGCCAGAGCCTGCCGTGCGCGGGCGCGAGGGCTTCCTTACCCGCACGTCTCCTGTCATCAGCGGCGTAGCGGTCGGTCTCGTCTTCCTTTTCGTCAGTGGCGTATTGCTCGCGCTGATCACATATTTCGGAATCCGCCAGCACGAGCGCATCGCCGAAGACCGCCTGCGCGGCCTGGCCGCCGCTGCGGCACAACTCGTTGACGTCGATGCGCATGAGCGTCTGCGTGCCCCCGCAGACACCGGATCCCCACTCTACGCGCGCACGATTGACCGGCTGGTGGAGTTCCACAACATGCTCCCCGAGATCTACTGGGTCTACACCAAACGGATTCTCGATGGCCGGCTGTACTACGTCCTCGACACCGCCGCATCACCGCGTATCCGGTGGGCGCGGGACAAAGCCCAGGTGTCGCGCGTGATGGATCCGGTCCTCGACTTCGACCCGAACCAGGAGCCCGACCTGCTGCCCACCATCCTCTCCGGCAGGGTCCATGTCGACAACCGCGCTTACGCGTGGGGAAAGAAAAACCTCAGGTCGGTAGACGCGCCCCTTCGGGATGCCGGAGGGAATATCGTCGGGATGGTGGCGCTCGACGTCGAGGAGGACACCTTCACCGCCGAGCAACGCGCCTTCAGGCTGATCGTGCGTGTGGGCGCCTTGGTGTGCCTGGGACTTTCCGTGCTCGCGGGCCTGATCACGGCGCGGCTGCACGGCAGCCTTCTCGAGGCCATCGCACGTTTCGAGCGCGAAAGCGTCACCGACGCCCTGACGGGGCTCGGTAACCGCGCATATTTCAACCGCGCCCTTGCGGCCGAGCTGGCGCAGGCGCGCCGTGCCGGAGCGCCCTTCACGCTTCTCGTGTTCGACATCGATCATTTCAAGCGGGTGAACGACGATCTCGGGCACCCGGGTGGAGACGAGGTCCTGCGGCGCATCGGCGAGCGGCTTAGGGCCGAGGTGCGGGAGGGCGACCTCTGCTGCCGTATCGGTGGTGAGGAGTTCGCGTTGCTGATGCCCGGTATCGGGCGTCAGGAAGGTGAGGCAGCCTTCAACCGCATGAATGGCGCGATCCGGATGCCCATGCTGGTAGAAGGTGCCGAGCGCGTGATAACCATCAGCGGCGGCATCGCCACCATGAGCGGCAACGACATCCGCCCCGAGGAAATCCTGCGACTTGCTGACCGGGCCCTCTACGAGGCCAAGCGCAGCGGTCGTGATCGTGTCGTGTTCGCGGCCTGAAGTCCCTCGATGAGAACGTCGACGCCCGATAGCCGCCTTCGTGACCGAGCCGAACTCGGTCGGGTTCTCGGCCTGCGGCCAGGTCCGCTCGCCGTGCTGGTGGCGCTCGTCTATCTGGCACTCTTCGTTGCATTCGGCGCCTGGACACTCAGCGTGGGTCTCGATGTGTACCAACGGCGGACCGACTCGGCGATGGTCGATTTCGCGCTGGCACTCGCCAGCCAGGTGGACATGGATGCCCACGAACGCATCCGTGAGGATTCCCAGACGGGGTCTGTCGAGTACACGAGACTGCTCGCGCCTCTCGAGAAGATGCATCTGGGCATGCACGAAGTCCGCGGCGTTTACACCAAACGCATCGATGACGACGGGGACATGGTGTATGTGCTCGACACCGCCCAGAGCCGCATTCCCGAGTTGCGCGAGCGTGCGACGGCCGTGACCCGCGTCGGCGAGAGGGTGCTCATGTACACCATCGAGCCTGAACTCGTCGCCACCGTCCTGTCGGGCAAACCCTGGGTTGATGCCGAGAGCTTTCTTGAGGGCAACGTGCTGTTGCGCGGCATCTACGTGCCCCTGCGCGCCGCTGGCGGCAAGGTGGTGGGCATGCTGGGCATGGATTTCGAGGAAAGCGAACTCCGTGCGATCGCGGCGCAGTGGGGTTGGGGCCTCGTGCTCCCCGCGGTGGTGTCGCTCGGGCTGGTTTCCGGCCTGCTCGGCGCGCTCGTCTGGCTGCTGCGCAATGAGCTCGGGATCATCCTCGCTGCACTGCGTGAAGAGACGATACGCGACTCGCTCACAGGTATGTTCAACCGGCGCCACTTCAACCACAGCCTTGCGAGGCATGTGGAGTTGGCGCAACACACGGGGCGATCCATCAGCCTCGTGATGATCGACGTCGACAAGTTCAAGTCCATCAACGATACGCTGGGCCATGCCTCGGGTGACCGGGTGCTGATGATGGTGGCGGAGGCTCTGGCACAGTGCGCGCGCAGTGAAGACATCGCCTGCCGGATCGGTGGAGAGGAGTTCGCGTTGATCCTCCCGGGGACGGATCAGCGGCAGTCACAGGTGCTCTTTTCCCGGGTGGCAGGCATGATCCGCCGTCCGTTGGGGCACAGCGGTGACGTCGGGCTCGCGCTCAGCGTCAGCGCCGGCATTGCCAGCCTGATTCCCGGCGAGGACGCAGAAGGATTGATGCTGCGGGCAGATCGCGCGCTCTACGGCGCCAAGCGCTCGGGCCGGGACTGCGTGGAACTGGCCATGCCCGAAGGCGGTACTGCGTGAGTCGCCCCATCCTCTTTGGTGGTCGGCGGGGTGTGCTGCGCCGCTTCTTGCTCCAGACGCCCCTGATGCTGGCGCTCCAGGCGGGTGCCATCTTCGGGCTGCTGGTGATCCTGCTTACCGTGCCCATCGCCACCGAAGGTGCCGAACGCGCAAGCAAGCAGTTCGATCACAACCTGATGGAACTGGCGAGCGTTATCGCTGCAACGATCGATGGCGATCTGCATGCGACATTGCGTCTGCCCGAGCAGCAATCCGGCGAGGTCCACGCAAGGCTGCAGGATGTGCTGGTGCGCTTCCAGAATGCCGTTCCCGCGATCTACAACCTTTACACGACCCGCCCGGAAAACGGCCGCCTCATGATGGTTCTGGATGCCGCGCGCTCGCCCTCGCTGCTGCGTCCCACCGACCCGCCGTCGGTGCTCGGGGAAGCGCTGGATTTCGATCTTGCCAATGAACCCGGCACCATCCCGACCCTGATGGCCGGACATGCCTACGTCGATCGGGGCGCCTATGACAGTGGTGGCACGCGGCGCGCCATGCGCAGTGTCTCTGCGCCGATCCGTGCGTCTGACGGGCGCGTGGTGGCGTTTCTCTCGATGGACTACGAGGAGTCTCTGTACGCCGAAGAGTTCGAGCGCCGTCGGGAGCACACGCTGCTTGTCGCGGCTGCCGTGGACGCAGCGCTCGTGCTCGGTGTGGTGGTGCTTGTGTACTGGCTGCGCCGGAGTATCGGCCGAGCGCTGGATGATCTCGCCCTCGAGTCCAGCACCGATGCGCTCACCCGCCTCGGCAACCGGGGCAGTTTCGATATCCGCCTCGGCCATGCCGTGGCATCGGCCCGCGAACGCCGGGCGCCTCTCAGCCTGCTGTTGCTGGACGCGGACCGGTTCAAGGAGGTCAACGATTCCTGGGGGCATCCGGTGGGCGATGCCGTTCTCACCCGCATTGCAGACTGCCTCCGCGCCGAACTCCGCCCGCCCCGGGACATCTTCAGGATCGGTGGCGAGGAATTCGCCGTGCTGCTGCCCGGCGTGGTGGCGCTCGATGCGATCGCTCTCTACAACCGGCTGAACGAGGCGATCCGTCGCCCTCTGGTCCTGCCCTCCGCGCGGGTCGAACTCAGCATGAGCGGCGGTATCGCAGAGCTTGATCCGCGTGGCAGGGAGGATGCCGAGGAGTTGCTCCTGCGCGCTGACGCTGCCCTCTACCTTGCCAAGGATCTGGGTCGGGACAACGCAACGATTGCCCCCCAGGCCGGCGCCTGAGCGATCAGGCCTCGATGATCTTCAGCGTCGTCGTGGAGCCGCCGACGCCCAGCAGGTCGCCGCGGGTGAAGATGAGCCGATCCCCGGCGTGAATCAGGCCCCTGCGGCGCAGTTCGGCCACCGCCTCTGCTGCCGCATCGGCGGCGTGAAATACCGTGTAATCGAAGACCAGAGGTATCACTCCCCGGTACAGGCTCATCCTGCGCACGGTGGCAGCGTGCCTGCTGAGGGCGAAGATCGGCAGCCCTGAACTCATCCTGGACATCCGGAGTGCCGTGCCGCCGGACTCCGTCAGGCAGACCATGCCCGCGACGCCGACGAGATGGTTCGCGGCGTAGACGGCAGCCATCGCGATGGTCTCGTCGACGCGCTGGAACTCCCGGTCGGCACGGTGCCCGGAGCGGCGTACGTCCGGCCAGGTCTCGGCGCCCAGACAGGTGCCTGCCATTGCGGTCACGGTTTCGACGGGGAACCTGCCGCTCGCGGTCTCGGCCGAGAGCATCACGGCATCGCTGCCGTCCAGCACGGCATTGGCGACGTCGAAGACCTCGGCCCGGGTGGGTATGGGGTTCTGCACCATCGACTCCATCATCTGGGTCGCGGTGATCACGATGCGATCCGCGCGGCGCGCTTTCCGGATCAGCATCTTCTGGGCGCCAATCAGGGCCGCGTCGCCGATTTCCACGCCGAGATCCCCGCGGGCCACCATGATGCCGTCGGCCGCCTCGATCATCGCATCGAGCACGGCTTCGTCCTGAACCACTTCCGCACGTTCGATCTTGGCAATGATCCGGGCGTTGCTGCCTGCGGCGACTGCCAGTTGCCGCGCCTCATGGATGTCGGCGGCATGCAGGGGGAATGACACGGCGAGGTAGTCGAGCTCGAGCCCGGCCGCGTGCCGGATGTCCTCGAGATCGCGCTCGGTGAGAGAAGGGGCAGAGAGACCGCCGCCCAGCCGGTTGAGCCCCTTGCGGTTCGAGAGCCTCCCGCCCATGCGCACCCGGCATTCCACGCGCGAACCCTGAACCCGCTCCACGACAAGGCTGATGCGGCCGTCGTCCAGGATCAGAACGTCTTCAGGAAACACGCTCTCCGGCAGGCTTGAAAGATCGACACCCACGCCGGTTTCGTCGCCGGCATCTGCCGGCAGATCGCAGTCGAGCGTGAATGCCGCGCCCGCCACGAGTTCGACTGCTCCCTCGCGAAAACCCCGGATCCGGATCTTCGGCCCCTGCAGGTCTCCGAGCAGCGCCACCTCGTGGCCGCAGCGCGCAGCTGCTGCCCGCACCTCGCGTGCACGATCGCGGTGATCCTCGACGTTTCCGTGCGAGAAATTCAGCCGGAAGACGTCGACGCCGGCCTCGACGAGAGCGGCGATGATCTGCGGCGAACTGCTGGCGGGTCCGAGTGTGGCGACGATTTTGGTACGGCGGTGGACTGTCATGCCTGTGTCTCCGGGGCCGGTTCGATGCGCAACAGCTGCTTGCCGAGGTTCTCGCCGCGGAAGAGGCGGAGCAGTGTTTGCGGGATGCGCTCGAAGCCTTCCTGGACGTCCGAGTTCCAGCTGAGCTGGCCGCTGGCGAGCCAGGGCCCGAGTTCGGCAAAGGCCTCGCCGGTTCGATGCAGGAAGTCGAGCATGAGGAAACCCTCGATCCTGGCCCTGCGGTAGATCAGGTTCATCAGGTTCTGCGGTCCCGGGGGTGGTGTGGCGGCGTCGTAGCTGGCGATCTGGCCGCAGAGCACAACCCGGCCACGTGGCGCGATCCGGCCGATCAGGGCCTCGAGTTGGGCGCCTCCGACATTGTCGAACGCGATGTCGATGCCATCCGGGCACAGCGCCGCGAGGCGCTGCGGGAGGTCCTCGTTGCGGTAATCGATACAGTCCTCGGCACCAAGGCTTTTCACCCATGCGCATTTCTCCGCGCCGCCGGCGACGCCCACCACACGCGCTCCTCGCAGGCGCGCTATCTGTACGGCCATCGAGCCCGTTGCGCCGCCCGCTGCAGTGACGACCACGGTCTTGCCCGCGCCAAGGCCCCCGATATCCACAAGGCCGAAATAGGCCGTCAGTGCCGTGCCGCCCAAGGCCGCAAGCGCCATCTCCGGGTTGACTCCGGGCGGCAGCAGGGAGGGCGGGATCGGGTCATCCGTGCGGGCCAGTGTGTAGTCCTGCCAGCCGAAGAGTCCTTGCACCAGCGCGCCTTCGGGAAGGGCAGGGTTCCTCGACCGTACGACACGCGCAACGCTCGATGCACGTACCACCTCACCCACGGCTACGGGAGGGAGATAACCCTCCTGGTCTTTCAGCCACTCGCGCTGTGTCGCGTCAAAGCCCAGCCAGAGGTTCTGCAGCAGCACCTGTCCCGAGTCGAGGTCCGGCTCGGGAACCGGGGTTTCGCGGTAGTGGAAATCGGCTTCGACGAGATGACCGCCGGGGCGACGTGCCAGGATCCACTGACGGTTGCACATGCTCATGATTTTTTCCTCGTTGTCCGGGCCGATTATGCACCAGCGCAGCGGCGCGCTTTGCCATAATGGCCCGGCTCCCTTCTCTGGCGACCATCGATGCTTGAAATCGTCCTGCGTGCCGCGGCCAACCCCGATCGCATCGCCTTCCGCTCGGAATCCGGTACCACCACCTACGAACAGTTGCTGCAACGCTCCGCGAGCCTTGCCGCCGCGCTGCTTGGCGACGCCTCCGATCTGGGCGAGGAGCGCATCGCCTTCCTGGTGCGGGGCGGTGAGGACTATGCGGCGCTGCAGTGGGGGATCTGGCGCGCCGGTGGTGTGGCCGTGCCACTGAACCGCGGCGCGGCGATGGGCGAGTTCCTGCACGTGCTTCGCACTGCGGGTGTGATCCGTGTCGTGGCAGATCAGCCGGGTGCCGCCCTGCTGGAAGCCTGTGCGGCCGCGGGCGCCCTCATCACCACGTTTGACGGGCTTCAAGGGGGCGCCATTGCGGCATCGCTCCCCGAGGTGGACGCCGGCCGTCGCGCGATGATCGTCTTCACCAGCGGCACTACCAGCAAACCCAAGGGCTCCGTCGCCACGCATGCCAACATCGTCGCCATGATGTCCGGCATGGAGCAGGCCTGGGGCTGGCGCGCGGAGGATTGCATTCCGCTGTTCCTTCCGCTGCATCACGTGCACGGTATCGTCAACGTGCTGGGTTGCGCGCTCTGGGTTGGCGCATGCGTTGAAGCCTTCGAAGGCTTCCGCCAGGAACAGGTGCTGCGGCGCGTGGAAGAGGGCGCCTACAGCGTCTTCATGGCAGTGCCCACCATTTACGTGAAACTCATCAAAGCACTCGAGGACCTGCCCGAGGCGCAGCGTGCGGCGGTCTGTGCAGCATTCGGTCGCATGCGACTGATGGTTTCGGGTTCCGCAGCCTTGCCGGTCACGGTGCACCAACGCTGGGAGGAACTCACCGGCCAGCGTTTGCTCGAGCGCTACGGCATGACAGAGATCGGCATGGCGCTGTCCAACCCGCTGGTCGGCGAGCGCCGCAGCGGCAGCGTCGGTTTGCCCATGCCGGGTGTCTCGATCAGGCTGGTCGATGAGGCGGGCAAGGAGATCGCGTCCGAGGACGCACCTGGCGAGATCCAGGTCCGGGGGCCCGCGGTGTTCCTCGAGTACTGGAACAATCCCGATGCAACGGCCGCGAGTTTCACCGCTGACGGCTGGTTCCGTACGGGTGACGTCGCCATCCGCGAGCGTGGCTACTACCGCATCATGGGCCGGCAGTCCGTCGACATCATCAAGTCCGGCGGCTACAAGCTCTCGGCGCTTGAGATCGAGGGCGTGCTGCTCGAGCATCCGCAGATTGCCGAGTGCGCGGTCCTCGGGATCCCCGACCAGACCTGGGGCGAGGTGGTTTCCGCGGTGGTGGTGGTGCGTGAACATGGCGTGCTCGATGAGCCCGGCCTGCGTGCCTGGTGCGAAAAACAGATGTCCACATACAAACAACCCCGGCGGTTCCTGTTTGTTCCCGGGTTGCCGCGAAATGCGATGGGCAAGGTGGTCAAGCCCGGGTTGCGGGCGTTGTTCCAGGCCTGAAGGAGGCAATGCAGATGAATGGCTTCGACAAAGTGGTCGGCAGCTACGAGGAGGCCCTCGCGGGCCTGTCCGACGGCATGACGGTGATCTCGGGCGGTTTCGGTCTGTGCGGGATTCCGGAGGGCCTGATCGCGCAGATCCGTCGCATGGGTGTGCGGGAGCTCACGGTCGTGTCGAACAACTGCGGCGTCGACGGCTTCGGCCTTGGTGTGCTGCTGGAGGATCGCCAGATCCGCAAGGTCATCGCCTCTTATGTCGGCGAGAACAAGCTCTTCGAGCAACAACTGCTGAACGGCGATATCGAGGTCGAACTCACACCGCAGGGCACGCTCGCAGAAAAAATACGCGCGGGCGGCGCCGGCATTCCGGCCTTTTTCACCGCCACCGGTTACGGCACGCCGGTAGGCGAGGGCAAGGAGGTGCGCCACTTCAACGGCCGCCCCTTCATCCTCGAGGAGGCCATCACAGGTGATTTCGCGATCGTGAAGGCCTGGAAGGCAGACCGCTACGGCAACGCCATCTACCGGCACACGGCGCAGAACTTCAATCCGATGGCGGCGACCGCGGGCAGGATCACGGTCATGGAGGTCGAGGAGATCGTCGAACCGGGCGAGCTCGAGCCTTCGCAGATCCACACGCCCGGCATCTACGTGAACCGGCTCGTACTGGGCCGCTTCGAAAAGCGCATCGAACAGCGCACCGTGCGCGCCGGCTGAGCGGAGGAACACCCATGGCACTCACACGTGAACAGATGGCCCGCCGGGCGGCCCTTGAACTGCGCGACGGCGATTATGTGAACCTGGGGATCGGCATCCCCACACTTGTCGCCAACTACGTCCCTGATGGCATCCGCGTGATGCTCCAGTCCGAGAACGGTCTGCTCGGGATGGGGCCGTTTCCCACCGAAGATGCCGTCGATGCCGACATGATCAATGCGGGGAAGCAGACCGTCACCGCGATCACCGGAGCCGCGATCTTCAACTCTGCCGAGTCCTTCGCCATGATCCGGGGCGGCCACGTCGATGTGACCATCCTCGGCGCCTTCGAAGTTTCCGTGCACGGTGACATCTCGTCCTGGATGGTGCCGGGCAAGCTGGTGAAAGGCATGGGCGGCGCCATGGATCTGGTGGCTGCCGCGCGCAACATCCTGGTCATCATGACCCACGCCGACAAATCCGGCGCATCCAAACTGCTCGACGCCTGTACCTTGCCGCTCACGGGCGCAGCCTGTATCCGCAAGGTTCTCACGGATCTTGCGTACCTCGAGATCGCCGATGGCGCCTTCCACCTGAAGGAACGGGCGCCGGGTGTGAGCGTCGAAGAAATCGTCGCCCGAACAGCCGGAAATCTGGTGGTCCCTTCCGACGTGCCCGAAATGCGCTTCGCCTTATAAGGGCAAGCACCTCACCCTTTCGGAGTAATCGGCGGAGCCTCTCTTGGGCTAGGGTTCAGATCGGGAGCCAGACGCTCCCGACGAGAATAATCCTCATAGCTCCGGGAGATACCCCATGAAACGCGTCCAACGTCCGCGCAGAGCGCGAGCCGCCCTGTTTCCGGCCCTGATCCTCGCTCTTCCCCCTCTGGCATTTGCCCAGGGCGGGATCGAGGAAATCACCGTAACCGCGCAGAAGCGCGTCGAGACGATGCGCGACGTTCCCATATCCATGGCGGTGGAGACGAGCGAGAGCCTTCTGAAGAAGAGCATCAAGTCCATCACCGAGCTCGGGCGCCAGACGCCGAACCTCTACGTCGAGGACCAGGGCTCCACCAACGCGGTGAGCCTGCGCGGTCTCGGCAGTCCGGCCGAAGGGCTCGAGAGCCCCGTAGGTTTTTATCTCGATGGCATCGCGGTATCCCGCGCGCTCGGCCTGCTGTCCATGCCCTTCTTCGACCTCGAGCGGGTCGAGGTGCTTCGTGGCCCGCAATCGACGTTCTTCGGCCGCAACACCAGCGCCGGCGCGATCAACGTGATCAGCGCCAAGCCCGGCGAAGAGACCGAGGGCAAGCTCCGTGTGCGCGCCGGCAATCGCCAGATGCGCGAATACGAAGGCTCACTGTCCGGGCCGATCACCGACTCGGTCTCCGGCCGCATCGCCATGATCAAGACCGAGCGCGGTGCCTATCTGGACAACCCACTCGGACAGGATGCCGGTGGCGAAGACAAGTTCGGTGCGCGCGGCCAGATCGCTTTCACGCCCAACGAGACCTTCGACGCCTTGCTCAAATACGAGTACATGACCACCAAGCGTTACGGCACCACGCAGCAGGGCATCCATCCCGGCCCGGGCGGAAAGAACCTGCCTATCAACAAGTACCTCGAATCCCTGGGCGAGGATTTCAAGACCGACCTCACGCAGCACGTCATCACGACGGGAATCTATGCCAGCCTGAACGAAGAGACGCGCTGGACCGCGCGCATGAAGAACGCGCAGTTCGTCATGAACTACCACTTCGGCGACGGCTACACGCTCACCTCGCAGACCGGCCACCTCGATACGGCCAACTCGCGGGTGTTCAACTACTCGGGCTTGCCGATCAACAGCATCATGCTGACCACCCGCTACTCGCCGGTCGATTTCACCAGCACAGAACTGCGGCTCACGTCTCCTGACGACGGCAATTTCACCTGGATGGCGGGTCTCTACTACGACGAACTCGACACCGAGCAGACGCCGAAAAGCAAAAACGGCGGCGCCTATATCTTCTTCCACAACCCCTACAGCGCCACGGGCATTCCGGCGGCCAACCTCGCGGCGCTGAACGGCGATACCGAGGAGTCGAAGTCTTACTCTGCCTTCGCCGAGGGAACCTACTCCATCACCGAGCAGCTCAAGTTCGGTGTGGGCCTGCGCTACGGCAAGGAAGAAAAAGACGCGGTCGACAAGGTGGGCCTGCGGGTCGACCTGCCGAACGGCACGCCGCTGCCTCTCGCCTTTCTGGGTATCACGGGCTTCCCGAACGGTGCGCTCTACAGCACCTCGTACACCGATGTGAGCCAGGTGACGGCTCCCTGCATCGGCATCGGCGGCGGTGCTTTCATTTCGCCTGACGGTAACCAGTGCGAGCAGGCGCTTGGCCTTGACGACAAGTTCCTCACCTGGTCGGCGAAGCTCCAGTACGACGTCAACGACGACATCAACGTCTACGCCACCGTGGCCACGGGCTACAAGGGTGGCGGCATCGACAACGGCGGCAACACCTTCGTGCTGAGCGAGAAACTCGTGAAGAACGAGGATTCCATCGCCTACGAGATCGGCAGCAAGAGCCGTCTGCTGGACGGCCGCATGCTGTTCAACGTGGCGGTGTTCGTGAACACCTTCGACGACCTGCAGGTTGGCGCGCAGTCTCCCGATACGGGTGTGATCGTGGTGCGCAACGCCGCCAAGGCAGAGACCAAGGGCATCGAGGCCGACGTCAACTTCTCCCTGGACGAGCACTGGTCCGTCGGCGGCAGCATTGCGCTGCTGGACACCGAGTTCAAGAAATTCCCCGGAGCAGGCTGTGGTGCCTTCGCTGCGTGGGACGGCACCTGTGTGGGCAGCTTCGATGCCAAGGGCAACGAGCTTCCGGGCGCGGCCAAAACCTCCGGGTCGGCCTTCGTTGCGCTCAACATGCCCATCGGCGACAGCCGCTGGGATTTCGACGGCAACGTGAACGTTTCCTTCCGCGACAAGAGCTATGCCTTCGGTGACTTCGCCAACGAGAAAGAGCGCGAGCTCGACTCCTACGCGATGCTGAATGCGATGCTCTCGGTCGTCGACCGGGACAACGGTCTCACGATCTCGCTGGTAGGCAGCAATCTCACCGACGAGCGCGCCGTGACCGGCAACCAGACCAACCCGGTGGTGGCGGCTGAAATCAGCGGCTGGATCCTGCGCCCGCGCGAGTACGGGGTAGAGGTGAACTACGCGTTCTGATCGGGCGCGTGCGTAGAGAAGGCGGGCTTCGGCCCGCCTTTTTCATTGCTCGCTCAGGCGGGTGACACGCGCACCGGCATGCGCTTGAAACCGTTCACGAGGTTGGAGCGGATACGCGCGGGCGCGGCGGTTTCCTCGATACGGCCTACGGTGCCGAAGAGCTCCTCGAAGAATACGCGCGCTTCGAGCCGGGCGAGATTCGCGCCCAGGCACAGATGTATCCCGTGCCCGAAGGCGAGATGCGGGTTGGGGCTGCGACGGATGTCGAAGTTCATGGGATCCCGGAACACGCGCTCGTCGAAATTCGCCGAGGTATAGAGCATCAGCACCCGGTCACCCTCGCGGATGTGCTGGCCATGAAGCACGGTGTCACGCGTGGCGGTACGCCGGAAGTGGTGCAGCGGTGAACTCCAGCGCAGCATCTCTTCCACGGCCAGTGGCAGCGCCGATGTGTCAGCTGCGAGTGTCGCGAGGAGCTCTGGCCTCTGCAGCAACTCGTGCATGCCGGTGGAGATCATGGCGCGGGTGGTCTCGTTGCCGGCCACGGTGATCTGCACGAAAAGCGAGGCGAATTCGGCTTCCGTGACGGTGTGTCCATCGACCTCGACGTTGATCAGCAGCGAGATCAGATCGTCGCCTCCCTTGCCCTTGCGCTCCGCAGCAAGCGAGTAGCCGTACATCCCCATGTCCAGCGAGGACTGCTGCTGTTGCTCGGGGGTGCAGCCGATGTCGGGATCGGTTGCCGAGGTCGAGTGGTCAGACCACTCGCGGATCTGTTCCCACATGTTTTCAGGGACACCCATCATGCTGCAGATGACGGCGGTGGGGAGCTTGCCCGCGATGTCGTAGACGAAGTCGCAGTCGCCGCGCTCCCGGGCATTGGCCAGTATCCCGCGCGTGATCCCGCGCACCCGCGGTTCGAGTTGTTCCATCATCCGTTGCGTGAAGCGCTCGATCACAACCCGGCGCAGCGGCCCGTGGCGTGGCGGGTCCATGCCGAGCAACTGGTTGCGGGTCTGGTCGAGGATCGCGGGCGGTAGCTCGTCGACCATCACGAAGCCGCGCTCCGCAGAGAAAGTCTTGTGATCGCGCGATACCGCCATCACGTCTGCGTGCCGGCTGATGACCCAGAAGCCGCCGCCATCCGGATGCGGGTGCCAGTAGACCGGCGCGTTGTCGCGCAACCAGCGCATCGCCTCGTGCGGGACGGCCGCGGCATAGACGTCGGGGTTGTAGAGTTCGATCACTGGCTGCTGCACGGCGTTGTTCATCCCAGGATGTCGCTTCTGGACAGCACATGTCCTTGGGCCGCGGCCAGCGCGAGGTATTCCGCAAGTTGGGTGTGGGCATCGGAGACGCCCCAGATGCTGCCGTCGGGCAGGCAGTGCACCAGGCTCCCCTCGATGAAGAAGATCACCTCGGCGGTCTCGGTGGCGTCGGCCGGCACGTAGAGCGTGTGCGAGGTGTTGGCGGGCTCGCGCACCAGAGAGCCGGGAGTAGCGAGGAAATCGCTTTCCCGGTAACCCCAGCGCCCGTGCAGCGTGAATGCGAAGACACCACCACTGTGGCGGTGGGCAGGAAGCTCGGTGCCGGGCGGGAAGCGGTTCATGCTCACCCACTGGCCGGTGTCGTCGTTCACGCGGAGGATCTTCATTGCCACGCCGCCGCCCTGTTCCACCCAGGGCAGGGCATGGTGGTTGAGGTGTGCCGAAGAGAGCGGTGTTTCGGGCAGCCCGGTCAGGCGGACGGGCGGGGGCAATTCGATGTTGTTCATGGGCTACGTCTCGTTGCGTGAGTGCGGGGTTTATAGCGGTTCTGCGCTGCACACGTAAACGGCAAACGCATTACCGCGCGGCAAGGCGGCAAACCGCGAGCGTTGCGGTCAACGCTGTTGCAGCGACGAGGCTTCCGGAACGAGCCGGATGAGGCTCGGTTGCGCGTCCTCGATGTGCCAGGCAGGGAAATTCGAATTGCTTGTGAACACGCTGCCGTCCTCGGCAATGGCGATGTCCCGGGTGTAGGTGCCACGCCGTGGCAGGGCATAGCTGCTCCAGTGCCCCGAGGCGATATCCAGGGCGAAGAGCGCGTCCGACTGGCTGCCGTTCACCCAGATGCGGCCGCGCGCCGCATCTATGCCGAGGCCGTAGGGCGTCTCTCCCTCGACCGGCAAGGGGAAGGTGTCGAATTTCCCGTCTGCCACGCGATACCTCGCGAGCAAGCCCGATGCGAAGCCCGTGATCCACACATTGCCCCCGGCATCGCAACGCAGTCGCCGTGGCGCGGCGAAGGGGGCCGGGATCATCTCCACTGCCAGTGTGCGTGGGTCGATGCGCGCAAGGTCGTCTGCGTTTGCCCGCGTCACCCAGACCGTGCCGTCGGGTGCCACGTCCAGATCGTAGGGCATCGGGAAGCCGGATGTGTCGAGGTCGTAGCGCGGCGGCTCGCCCCCACGTCCGCTGCCGAGGGACCACTGCCCGTACCAGATCAGCAGCTCGTCGAGCAGGCCTCGCGGTGGGAGGTCGATGTAGCGGAAGGTCCTCGCGGAACGATCGAAGACGCCTACCTTCGAGCTCAGCGCAAGCGTGAACCAGACCCTGTCCTGGCTGTCGAAGCGGATGCCCTGCGGATAGAAGCCCTCCTGCAGGCGCCACTCCATGAATTGCTTGCGCAAGGGATCGAACTCGATCAGGGCCTGCTGGTTCGGCGGCGTGATGAAGATGTGCCCGTCTGACGGAGAGAGCGCCAGCGAGTGCGCGCCGTAGAGGTTGTCCACCTTCGGGACGCCGCCCGCCAGGCGATTGCCCATGACGCCGCCGGGCCGAGCGTCTGCCGAATGCGGCAGCTTGTAGACCGTCACTTCGTCCCCAAGGGGATCGATTTCGTAGATCCGGTCCATCAGGTTGTCCCCGGAATAGACCAGGCCGTTCGGATGCAGCAGCACGTCGTGGAACTGCGAGGCGGAATCCCCGATGGGCCATTCCGTGATCGCGGCAGCAGCTGTGCCCAGGCCGGGTTCTGCAGGCGCGGGCTGCGCGCCCTTGCGCAGATCGGCGAAATGCCGCCCCAGATACTCGGCGAAGGGCTTGCGTTCGCTGTCGGCAAGCCTTGCGCCGTAGCGGTTCATCCGGTCCATCACGTCGCGCCACTGCTCCGGGCTGCGTTCCATCCGGATGAAACTCGACGCGCCCTGGTGGCAGTTGGTGCAGTGACGCAGGTAGTGCTGCTTCGCAGCCACGTCGCCATCGAAATCAAGCTGTGACAGCCAGGCGGAGGAGGGCATCTGCGCGGCGAGCGCTTCGGGGTTCGTCTCCAGATCCATGCGCAGCTCCGGGAGCGTGCCGGCCGTGATGTCATCGAGGGCCGAGTCACGGTAGCCGGGCTTGCGTGCCCGGATGCTGGCGGGCGCCGGGATTGCCTCGTTCTCCGGGAAGCGTACGGTGCCGGAGGTGTCGGTGAAGAGCGTCGTGGAGGGCTGGAGTGTCGTGCGTACGCCGGGCGCAGGGTAGCCGTCATCGGAGGTGTCCGGGCGGCTGAGCGCAGCCGGGCTGCGGGTGACCATCACGCCTACCATCGGTGTTCCGGCGGCATCGCGTACCCGTAGCTCAAGGGCGCCCGCCGGGGCGCCCTGCACCGAGGCGGAGCCAAGGCAGCCGTACAGAAGCCACCGTATCAGGCGTTTTTGCGGGCGGCGTGTGCTGGGCATGCGCCGCATGGTGCCCCGTGCGTGGTGCGGGCGCAATGATCCGCAGCGACTCGGTCAGCCGTACACGCGCGTTGATCGCCCTGCTGCCGCGTTATAGTGCTTGCTCTTCAGAGGACACGCGCATGGAAAACCTCACCACCATCGAGCTCTCCAAGGAATACCTGAAGTTCTCGGCGGCGCATTTCACGGTGTTCTCCGCCACCGATCGCGAGCGTCTCCACGGCCATAATTTCAAGGTCTCTGCCAAGGTGACCGCGCCAGTCGGCCCGAACGGCATGTGCTTCAGCTACCGCATCCTGAAGGACAAACTGGAGGCGCTCTGCGCCAGCCTTGACGAGTACCTCCTGCTGTCGGCCGATTCGCCACATCTGATCATCGTTGATGAAGGTGATAACTACCGCGTGGAGTTCAACGGTGAGTCCATGCGCTTCCTCAAAGCCGACACCCTGTTGCTTCCGGTGCGCAACGCCACCGTCGAGGAGTACTCGCGCTACATACTCGAGCGTCTGCTGGAAGACCGTAGCCTGATCGACGGTTACGATATCCGCGAGGTAGGCATCAAGGTTTCCTCCGGCCCCGGGCAATGGGGCTCCGCACACTGGAAAAAGGTCTGAATCATGGGTGTTTCCACTCTTGTCATCACGGGTGCGAGTCGCGGCATAGGCCTTGCCACTGCCGAACTCTTTGCCGCCTCCGGCTGGCGCGTCCTGAACATCTCGCGCAGCCCCATCGCACTTGCGGGTGCGGTCCAGTTGCAGATCGACCTCTCCGATCCCGATTGGGAGCTGACACAGGCCGAAGAGCTCCTCGAGGCTGTTTCCGGCAGCGACCGTTTGGCGCTGGTGCACAACGCCGGCCTCCTCGCCAAAGACAGCGTCCCCACGCTCGACGCAGCGCATCTGGCGCGGGCCCTGCAGGTGAACGTGATCGCACCGCAGCAGTTGAACCGCCTGTTGCTGCCATCCATGGGCCAAGGCTCCTCGATCGTCTACGTGGGTTCCACGCTGGGCGAGAAAGCGGTGGCGGGGGCCTGCTCCTATGTCGTGTCCAAGCACGCGCTGATCGGCCTGATGCGATCCACCTGCCAGGACCTTGCCGGGCGCGGCATCCACACGGCCTGCGTGTGCCCGGGCTTCACCGACACCGAGATGCTCCGGGCGCACGTGGGTGCCGACGAGTCGATCCTCGGCTCGCTCGCCGGCAGCATGACCTTCGGGCGCCTGATCACTCCCGCAGAGGTGGCAGAGACCATCCGCTTCTGCGCACTGAACCCGGTCATCAACGGTTCCGTGATCCACGCCAACCTCGGCCAGGTGGAGCGCTGAGGCTCCCTGGTCGCGGGGGAGATTGTCGCTCCCCCGCAGGCTCGGCTACATTTGGCGCCGCCCTGAACCCACGCTCTGAATCCACGAGGAGAGATCGATGAAAAAAATGTTCACCCTGGCGGCCGCGATGGCCCTTCCCCTGCTGGCAGCCAGCGCGCAAGCAGCCTGCACCCTCGAAGCGGCGCCGCAGATTCCCGATGGCAAGACCGCTACGCTGGATCAGATGAAAGCCACGCAGGCAGCGGTGAAGGCCTACGGCAACGACTACCGCGCATGCCTCGACGCAGAAGCCGCAGCCGCCAATGCAGCAGCCCCGAAGGACGAGAAGCCAGAGGCCAAGAACGCCCGTGCAGCCGTCACTGCCGAGGCCTACAACGCATCCATCGACAAGACGGCCGCACTTGCAGCCAGCTTCAACGATGCCGTGAAAGCCTACAAGGCAGCCCAAGCGAAGTGATCTGAGCCCGCCCCGCGGTACCGGCGCGCAGCCGGTGCCGCGGTGGGGGCACTCTCTGGCCCGGAGCCCCCCCTCATGTCCGATTCCGCCCGCAAGGATTCGCCCGAACAGTCCGCATTCCGCGAGCACTGTCGCAGCTGGATTGCCGCCAACCTTCCTCCGCCATCTCCTGTCCGGCTGCCGCAGTCCGCGCTCGAGATCATGACCCGCGAGCAACTCGACTACCTCTGCGCCTGGCAGAAAGCGGCCTATGACGCGGGGCTCGTGGGATGCGACTACCCGGTCGATTGCGGCGGCGGCGGACGCACAGACTGCCAGCGCGTCGCCAACGAGGAGATGCAGCGCAGCGCAGCGCCTTACTTCCCCAACATCATCGGCCTGGGCATGGCTGCACCCACGGTCTTCTATCACGGCTCGGACGCGCTGAAGCGGCAGGTGCTGCCGGCGTTGCTCTCGGGTGAAGAGATCTGGTGCCAAGGGTTCAGCGAGCCGGGCGCCGGCTCCGACCTCGCCAGCGTCCAGACCTTCGCGGAGCGTCGCGGGGACCGCTGGGTCATAAATGGTCACAAGGTGTGGACCTCCCTCGCGCATTTCGCGAGCTGGATGATCCTGCTCGCACGTACCGACAAATCGAGCAAATACGACGGACTGAGCTATTTCGTGGTGCCGATCCGCGCGGCGCTGGGCAAGGGCGTCACGGTACGACCCCTGATCAAGATGACCGGGGAAACCGGCTTCAACGAGGTGATCTTCGAGGATCTGGAAATCGACGATGCCCTGCGCCTGGACGAAGTGGGCAAGGGCTGGACGGTCGCCATGACCACGCTTGCCCACGAGCGTGGCGCGGGCATTCTCGTGACACCTCAGTCGGGTGGTTCGCGCCGTGGCGACGGCGATGCCGGGTTGGTGAGCGCGCTCGTGGAGCTCGCGCGCCAGAGCTGGCGCAACGGGCAGTGCGCCGCCGATGACCCGGTTATCCGCGATCGTCTGGCGCAATTGCTGGTGCGCGAGGAGGGTTTCAGGTTGAACCTGAAGCGCGCCCGCGTGGCCGGTCTCACAGACCACCCCATGCGGCTCATGCTGCAGTACAAGCTGCTGATGAGCGAGGTCGCGCAGGAGGCGGGAAGGCTCGGCATGGACATCGCGGGAAATGCGGGTTCCTTGTACGTGTCCGATCCCGCCGCACCGCAGGCCGGGCGCTGGCCACTCGCGTACATGAACTCCTTCGGCTTCACCATTGCGGCGGGTACCAGCGAGGTGCAGCGCAACATCCTTGGTGAGCGGGTCCTCGGGCTCGCCAAGACCAAGTAGCCGCGATCGCAGTTCTCTGGCCAACAGGTGAGCCACATGTCCATTCCCTCGAATTTCGGTTTCGGCGAAGAGGAACAGACGCTGCGTGATGCGGCGCGCAAGTTCCTTGCCGAGCAACTCCCCACCGACCGGCTGCACAGGCTGGTTGCCGGTCATCAGGCAGGGAGCCCGCGATGGGATCCCGCGCTGTGGGAGCAGATGGCCGCGCTCGGCTGGACGGGCGTCGGGGTGCCAGAGCGCTGTGGTGGTGTTGGCATGCCCTTCGTGGCAGCCGTTGCGCTTGCAGAGGAGGCGGGCAGGGCAGCCTTGCCGTCGCCTCTCATCGGCACGCTGCAGTCGAGCGCGCTGCTTGCCGCCTGCGGCAACGCCGAGGCAGATGCGGTGCTCACGCAGATCGCCTCAGGCAAGGCGGTTGCGCCGGGCATCACCGGGCCGCGCGGCGGCTGGCGTGGGCAGGACTGTGCACTCGAGGTGCAGGGAGGCTGTCTCAGCGGAACCGCGCATTGGGTTCAGGACGCCGCCAAGGCGGATGTATTCCTGCTGAAGGCGCGCGGTAGCGCGGGCACCGGGTTGTATGCGGTGCAAGCCGATGCTCCGGGGCTCTCGCTGCAGCCCGACGCCATCGTCGACCTGAGCCGCGATCAGGCGCGGCTGTCGCTTGCGTCGGTCCCTGCGGTCGAGCTTGCCGCGCCCGGCACTGCAGACAGTGTGATCGCGGCGGCCGAGCCCGCGCTCTTCACGCTGGTGTCTGCCGACCTCTGCGGTGCTGCCGAGTGGCTGCTGCAGACCACTGTCGAATATGCCCGCGTGCGCCAGCAATTCGACCGCCAGATCGGATTCTTCCAGGCAGTGAAGCATCCTCTGGTGGACGTGATGATCGCGATAGACAGCGCGCGCTCCCACCTCTACAACGCCGCGAGTGCCGTCGACCACGACCCGGCCGTCTCCTTGCGTGCTGCACACATGGCCAAGTCTGCTGCTGCGGAGGCTGCCCGTTTCGGCGCCAGTCGGGCCGTTCAATTCCACGGCGGAATAGGTTTCACGTGGGAGTGCTACGTCCAGGTGTATTTCAAGCGGCAGTTGCACAACGAGGCGCTGTACGGGGATGCGGCCTGGCACCGCGCAAGGCTTGCAGAGATGCTGCTTGGCCCCGTGGGAGCCTGAGACGCCGTCCACGTGCGGGGCGCTCAGGCGCTGTTGCGTGTTGCCCTGATCAGGTCCGCGATTGCCGTGAAGAATGCGGGCTGGCCGGCGCCGCGCCTCCACACCAGCCCGATGCTGCGGTGAGGTGCGGGAGGGTCGAAGGGAATGAAGTGCAGGCCGCGTGGCGCATCACGCGTGGCCATCTCCGGCACCAGCGTGATGCCGAGGTCCGTCGAGACCATCTGCATCAGCGTCGGCAGGCTGGTGGCGCGGAAGTCACCGGACTCCTCGAGGGCATTCAGTTTGCAGAACTCGAGCGCCTGATCGCGCAGGCAGTGCCCCTCGTCCAGCAGAAGCAGCGGGTATTCCCCTAGGCTGTCAACACTGACCGATGAGCGTGTAGCCAGCGGGTGTGCGGCGCTCGTCGCAAGCAGGAAAGCCTCGTCGAAGAGCGGGCAACACTCCAGATCATCGCCCGGTACCGGCAGTGCAAGCAGCGCCAGATCGAGCTGGCCCCGGCGAAGTTTGAGCAGCAGTTGCTCGGTCTTGTCCTCGACCAGCAGGAGTCGCAGGCTGGGGAAACTCTCGTGGATCACGGGCACGATCCGCGGAAGCAGATAGGGCGCGAGCGTGGGAAATGCCCCGAGCTTGTACTGTCCTGCCGAGGGATCCTTCAGACGCTTTGCCGTGAGTCGCAGTTCTTCGTAGTCGCGCAGGAGTACCCGGGCCCGCTCCACGATCTGCTCCCCTGCCGGCGTCACCAGCACGCGCCGTCCGGAGCGCTCGAAGAGCTCTACGGAAAGATAATCCTCGACCTTCCTGATCTGCATGCTGAGCGTCGGCTGGCTCACGTGGCAACGCTCTGCCGCGCGCCCGAAGTGCTGCAGCTCCGCGACGGCAACGACGTACTGCAGGTCGCGGAGGTTCACTGGCGGGGGCTCAGTCGAGATCGCCCAGCAGCGAGGCACGCACTGCCGGATCGCTGATGGGTGTTTCGTAGCGGTAGCGGGGATGATCTATGCCGAAGACGAGATCAGCTCCGGCTCGCAGTGCTGCTTTTGCCTCTGCGCCCAGCGGAAAACGCAGGAAATGCACTGCGGAGGTCTTCTCCTCGTCGGAGCGCTCCATGTCCTCGTCGGCCAGTACCGCGATCCTGTGCTCGCCTGCGCGAACGTATACCGCGTGCTCGACCGCGCGCAGGTACTTCAGCTGGACGCGCCGCTCGTCGGCATCCTCGAATTCCACCAGCATGGTCGCGCGCCAGTCGCTGCCGGCGGGAATCAGCGGGTTGTATGCGTCGAGCTCGTCCTGTATCGCGGCCGGGTCGGAGGTCTTCTCGATGCGCAGCATCTCGAGGATCTGGTATTTCACCGTGTCGCGGTTCTCGAAGAGCAGTGTGACGTTCTCGCCGATCCGTACCTGGCGGGATTTCTTCGCCGCTATGACCAGTGAGCGCATCGCATCGCGACCGGCGGCGTAGTCCGCAACCGATGGCAGGTCGGAGAGTGTCAGGGGCTTCATGCGGGATCCTCAGATGCCGTAGGCGCGGCGCAGCAGGCTGAGCGGGTGCGCCGGTTGCTCTTCCTGCCCCATGGCATGCGCTATGTGCGCGCCGGCCATCGGGCAGTCGCTGGTAAGCGAGGCCGGGTCGAATTGCTTCACCTGGTTCACCACCGGTTTGACGATCTTCATCGAGCGGTCATGCGTTTCCTTGCGCACGGCGTAGGTGCCGTCGTGGCCCGAACAGCGCTCGATGGCTTTCACTTCGGTGCCGGGAATGAGCGAAAGCACTTCGCGCGTCTTGAGGCCGATGTTCTGGACCCGCTGGTGACAGGCCACCTGATAGGCGACCTTGCCAAGCGATGCGCTGAAATCCGTGCGCAGCAGGCCTGCTTTGTGACGGTGCATCAGGTACTCGAAGGGGTCGAAGATGTTGGCCTTCACCAGTTGCACGTCTGCATCGTCCGGGAACATCAGCGGCAGTTCCTGCTTGAACATCAGCGTGCAGGAAGGGATGGGCGCGACGATATCCCAGCCGTCGCGGATGGCCGCCGCCAGTATCGGTATGTTGTGTTCCTTCAACGCTGCCACCGAGGGCAGGTCGCCGAGTTCGAGCTTGGGCATGCCGCAGCATTTTTCGCCCTGCACCAGCGTGGCAGGGATGCCGTTGTGCTCGAAGACCTTGAACAGGTCCTCGCCCATTTGAGGCGTGTTGTAGGTGCCATAGCAGGTGCCGAACACCGCCACCCTCCCGCGGGTAGGACCGGCCTGCTGCACTGCTGACTCGAGGGGCTGGTGCTTTTTCAGGCGGCGCTTGAGCGTCTTGCTGTCATAGGTAGGTACCCGCGCCTTGTGGTGCACGCCGAGTGCGCCTTCGAGCGCCTTGCGTACCACGGCAGTGCGGTTGAGCGCGTTCACCGTCACGTCCACCAGCGGAATCGTGGCGAGTTTGCCGACCGCGGTGGTTGAGGAGAGCACCTTGCGGCCCAGGCTCGCGCCTTCCTTGCGGAACTGCACGGCTTTCGCGCGCAGCATCAGGTGTGGGTAATCGATGGCCCATTCGTGCGGGGGTACATAAGGGCACTTGGTCTGGTAGCAGAGGTCGCAGAGGTAGCAGTGCTCAATGACGTCGGCGTACTTCGTTTTGTCCGCGCCATCGAGGTCGAAGGTCGGGGATTCGTCGATCATGTCGAACAGCGAGGGGAACGAGTCGCAGAGGCTCACACAGCGGCGACACCCGTTGCACAGGTCGAATACGCGGTCCATCTCGGCTGTGAGGGCTTTCTCGTCGTAGAAAGCCTCGTTCTGCCAGTCGAGGGGGTGACGGGTAGGGGCTTGCAGGCCGCCTTCACGCAGACTCATTGCTGTTGCTCCGTGCTGTTCGCGTGGGAATAGGGGGTGGACGGACGGCGGTTGCCGTCCGTCCGGGGCCGCATCAGCCGGCCAGGTAGCTGTCCAGAGTCTTCTGGAACTTGCCTGCGTGGCTGCGCTCTGCCTTGGCCAGAGTCTCGAACCAGTCGGCGATCTCGTCGAAGCCCTCGTCACGAGCGGTCTTCGCCATGCCCGGGTACATATCGGTGTACTCGTGCGTCTCGCCGGCAATCGAGGCACGCAGGTTGTCTGCGGTGCCGCCGATCGGTTGGCCGGTGGCGGGATCGCCTACAGCCTCGAGATACTCCAGGTGGCCGTGTGCGTGGCCGGTCTCGCCCTCTGCGGTCGAGCGGAAAACGGCTGCCACATCGGGTGCGCCTTCTACGTCGGCCTTCGCAGCGAAGTACAGGTAGCGGCGGTTGGCCTGGCTCTCGCCCGCAAAGGCGTCAGCCAGGTTCTTGGCGGTCTTGGAACCTTTCAGGTCCATGTCGTGCCTCCAGTGAAACGGATGGTGGAATGGTGTGCGCCAGAAGACCCGTTGGGTTATCGAGCAAGGCCAGCATAGCGGCCGAACGATAAGTTACAACAGTAATCTTCTATTCGATCGATAGAAGTTGGCTATCAGTAGATGGCGTCGAGCGGTAGGCGTGGGGACGGGGGAGGGCAGATCAGCCGGGCTCGCCCCAGCGCTTCAACAGGGAGTGCTCGATGCCCATGCAATCGAGGGCGCGGCCCACCGTCTGGTCGATCAGATCGTCAACGCTGACGGGGCCCGCGTAGAACGCCGGCACCGGAGGAAGTATCTGTGCGCCGTAGTCGGTGGCACGGAGCATCAATTCAAGGTGCCCTTTGTGCAGTGGGGTCTCGCGGACCATGAGGACCAGACGGCGGCGCTCCTTCAGGCAGACATCGGCGGCCCGCACCATCAGGGTGTCGGCGTAGCAATTGGCCACACCCGAGAGCGTCTTGATGCTGCAGGGCGCGATGATCATGCCCTCGGTCCGGAACGATCCGCTGGCGATGGACGCAGCGAGGTTGTCGTTGCGGTGCCAGACCTCGCAGAGTCCGCGAAGATCCTCGGCGCGGCGCCCGGTTTCGATTGCGAGCGTGCGGTCCGCACTGGCGGAGATGACCAGATGGACTTCGTGTGAGCCGAGTTCGCGAAGCCTCTCCAGCAGGCGTACGCCGTAGATCACGCCGCTGGACCCGCTTATCCCGACGATGATCCTGCGCGTCATGCTCGCTCCGGTAGTTGTTCCGAGGGGTTTGCACGGGGGGAGAGGGCGGGTTGCCGTGCGTAGTAGACTCCGCCCCGATCACGTAATCACCGGTGCTCCGAGATGGTACTGCGACATCCCGCGATTGTCCTGTTGCTTGTGTTTGCTGCGGCCCTGGGGGGCACGCGTTCCGCACTTGCGGTCGATGATGCGGCCATGGCAGTGCCACACCTGGAAGCGATGGAAAAGGCCCTCGAGGGTTTGCGCAACGCACCCGCCGAGGATGTGCATGCCCAGCGCCTGAGGGAACTCTACAGCTCGGCGGTGCAGAACCTCCGTGCAGCTGCAGACAACCGGGTCGAGGTTGCGCGTTACGAGAGACTCTACGCCGATGCGCCCGAGCGCTCTGCAAGGTTCACGGCTGAACTTCAGGATTTGCAGCGCAACGCACGGCGGATATCCATTTCGCGCGACATGTCGGTAGAGCGGCTCGAGCGTCGCCTGGACGAGACCGAGGCGCGCGTCGCTGCGCTGCGAACCGAGGAAATCTCCCTCGGCAATACCACCGCCACCTTGCAGACGCGGGTGGATGCGGCGCGTCAGGAATTGAAAGCACTGGGCGATGTCGCGGCCCGTCGCGAAGGGGCGCCAGTGCCGCGCCCCGGCGAGAGCGGGGAACTCACCCGTGCGCGGATGGAGGAGTGGCTGGCGCATCAGGACTATCGCGCCTCCCAGCGGCAGAAACTCGAGACCGAGGTGCGCACGCTCCCGTCCCGGCTTGATGCCCGCAAGGCGGAGCTCAAGCTGGTGGTGCTGCAGCGCGAGCTGGCAGAGCGGGATCTCGCCGATATCGCGGGCCAGGAGCAACTTCGACGCATCGCCGAGGCCTCGCGACTGCGTGAGCAGACCGTAGAGCACGTGGAACGTCTGGACAGCAGCCTCCCGGAGTTGCGCGCCCTTGCAACCGAGGTCAAAGCGCTCGGAGACGAGTACGTTGATGTCGTGACCCGCTTCGAGGCGGGCAGCGCCAACGTCGCGCATGCACAGCGCTCACTCGAGGACCTGCGTTCATCCTTCAGCGCCACGCGCCAGCAGTTGGAGATTGCAGCCCTGAGCGACGCCCTGGGTCCGGTGCTGGTCGAACAGTATCTCGGGCTCGACGACTTCGAGCGCCCGGACCGCGAGCTCGCGGCGCTATCGGCGATGCTCTCGGATACCCGCCTCCGTGAGTTCCGCATCGAGCAGTTGCGCGAGCAGTCGAACGCAAGGCGCGAGCAACTGGAATCGGTTGTCGGCGCTGCCCACGCGGGGAACGTGCGCGAGTTCGAGTCGGCGATGGGCGAGGCGGACCAGTTGCTCGATGACCGGGACGCGCTTCTCGATGCGCTCGGTGGGGTCTACGTCAAGCTCACGGGCCACATCATCGAGCTGGATGCCGTTTACCAGGAGCAGGCCGCGCTGGCCCGGAGTTTCCGGCAGTTGCTCGACCGCAACCTGATCTGGATGAAGTCCCACGCGTCGCTGCGGCTCGATGAGCTGGCGGCCTTTCCGGGTGCCTTCGTCCTGCTCGTGACGGCGCAGGACTGGCGCGGACTCGCGGCCGAGGTCGTTGCGGGCCTTCAGGGGGCGGCGCTGAACGGAATCGCCACCCTCATCGCGCTGTTGCTGCTGTGGCGCAACCGCAGCAGGTTGCGGGCCCAGCTCCTGCGCATAGGCCAGCGATCCGTCGGCTGGAAGGACTACCGCTTCCACATGGCCTTGCAGGCGCTTGGCATACATCTACTGCTCGCGCTTCCACTGCCCCTGATAATGCTGTGGTGCGGGCACCTCCTCGATGGCGTCTACAGCGAAAACCCGCTTGCACCGGCGCTGGGCGATGCCGCCACCGAACTTGGTGTCATCGGTTACGGATACCTGTTTCTCCTTGGCCTCTTCGGCGAGGAGGGTTTTGCCAGGCAGCATCTGCGCTGGAAGACGGCGCGTGTACTGAGCATCCGGCGCTGGATGCAGCTCGGGCTGCGGGTCCTGTTGCCGCTGGGTTTCGTGTTCCTTGCGTTGGGAGGGTTTACCGACACACCTTCCGGCGCTCTGGTACAGCGTGTGGTTTCGCTGCTGTTCAGCACGGCTTTCCTGGTGTTCTCGGTGATCCTCGTGCGGGCCGGTACGGGCATGTTCGGCGGCGCCTTCTTCGCACGGCGCTTCGTGCTGGCCGGCCGTGCCGGGCGCGTGCTCGTGATGCTTCTGCTGGCAGTACAGCCGCTGGCCCTGCTGCTCGACGTCCAGGGCTATCACTTCACGGCTACCGCGCTGCAGGTCCGGGTGCTGGTCACCATCGTTGTGCTGGTGCTCGCAAAACTGGTGATAGACACGGGCCTGCTCGGACTCACTATCGCCGGTCAGCGCACTGCCATGGCACGCGAGCAACACGCGCAGGGAGACGGCAAGAGCACCGAGACGCCCGAAGACGTCGACCTCGAGAAAATGAACTCGAGTGCCATTGCGCTGCTGCAGGTCTTCGTGCTCGGCCTCACGGCGGCGGTGCTGCTGTCGCTGTGGTCGCAGTTCTTCACCGCGCTCAGCATCCTGGACGGCGTGGAGCTCTGGCAGCACGAGGCCGTGATTGAGGGCAAGACAGTGCTGGAGAGTGTGTCGCTCTTCGACATGCTGGGCGCGCTGCTTCTCTTCGGGGCCTCGCTGATCGTGGCGCGCGGCCTCCCGGCGCTGCTCGGGATCGTTCTCTACAGCTTCGTCACACGCAAAGGGGTCCTGTTCGCCATCCAGACACTGATTTCCTATGCCGCCGTGTCGGTGGGACTGTTCCTCAGCCTGCAGATGCTGGGCTTCGGCTGGGCAAAGCTGCAGTGGATGGCGGCAGGTCTCTCGGTGGGTCTCGGCTTCGGCCTGCAGGAAATCTTCGCCAACTTCTTCGCTGGCCTGATCATGCTCTTCGAGCGCCCGGTGCGCATTGGCGATGTCATCACGCTGGGAGAGTACAGCGGCACCATCCAGAAGATCCGCATGCGCGCCACGACCATCACGGATTTCGACAACCGCGAGATCATTGTTCCCAACAAGAATTTCGTGACCGAGCGCCTGATCAACTGGACGCTCTCGTCCTCGGTGGTGCGCATGAGCTTCGACGTCGGTGTGTCCTACAACTCCGACCCGCGCCTCGTGCGCGAGACGCTGATGGAGCTCCTCGCCGCGGATCCACGCATCCTCAAAGATCCGCCCCCCAACGTCGTGTTTCGCGAGTTCGCCGACAGCGCGCTCAATTTCCGGTGCTTCGGACATGTCGAGGACATCAGTCTGCGCTTCCAGGTGCAGAGCGAGATGCACATGCGTATCACCGAGGTCTTCCGCGAGAAAGGTATCGAGATCGCCTATCCGCAGATGGATCTGCACCTGCGCTCGGTCGATCAGGTCGCCGGTGCGCGTATCGCGGGGGAAGGCGCGTGAGCGGGCCACTGTTGCGGGAACTGCAGGACCGCGAGTCCATCCGCCATCTGGTCCACGCCTACTGTCGTGCAGTGGACCGCAGGGACTTCGCATGGCTCCGGACCCTTTACCACCCCGACGCCATCGACGATCACACCCCGTATTTCTGCGGCCCGGCGAGCGAGTTCATCGACCGTCTGCCGGAGATCATGGCGGTGAACCGTGTTACCTCGCACCAGGTCACCAACTTCCTGGTGGCTCTCGACGGTGACCGTGCAGAGGGGGAGGTGGGTGTGCTGGCCTATCACCTCATGGACACCGACACGGGGCCGGTGGATTTCCTGGTCGGTGGGCGCTATCTCGACCATTACGTCCGTACTGACACGGGCTGGCAGTTCATGCAGCGCAAGATCGTGCTCGACTGGAGCGATCGCAAGCCCAGTGGTTTCGACCCCGCCGTTGCGCGCAGCCTCGGTGCGGTCGTGGGTGCCGCGGGCCCCGATGACCCTTCCTACGGGTACTTCCGGCTTTTTCCTCGTGGCGGCTGAGCCCCGCGTCCTGCGCGACGGCCGGGCCTGCGGCCCACTCACCGTGGTGCTCTGCCGCCCCGGCTTCGAGTCCGAGTGCCGCGTCGAGCTCGGATCCTCCGGCGGGACGGAGGCCGGCTCGGGTGCGGGCTGGGTTGCGGCGGGCGGGATGGAGCGAGTGCCGCCGTTCCGCTCGCTTGTGTTCGCGCGCGATCGCTTCGTCGGGCAGCAGTTCACGATCGCCGATCCGACCGATCGCGTGGGGCCCCTGCTCGCGCTTGCAGCGGAGTGCGGCCCCTTCGAGGCCGCGTGGTTGCAGTACACCGACACCACCGAAGGCCGCTCGCTGACGCGGCTCTGCCAGCGCCTGCAGGCGCGCATCGAAGGCGGATTGCGCGAGAGGGGGCTGTTCCGTGCGGACTGCGGGCGGCGCCTGCACGTGCTCTTCATGGACGGCACGCACGGCTTCATCGGTGTTTCGGATGCGCGTGACGGCGCCCGCTGGTCCATGGGTGTGCCGCGCTTGCGCCTGCCGGGCGCCCCCAGTCGCTCGGCTGCCAAGCTCGAAGAGGCGTTGCTGTGGTTCCTCGGTGATGACGCCCCGGCATTGCTCGCCTCGGGCATGAGCGCGGTCGATCTGGGCGCGGCTCCCGGCGGGTGGACCTGGGTGCTGGCGCGGCGCGGATTGCGGGTTGTCGCCGTGGACCACGGTCGTCTCGCGACGGCGGCGGAGGAAGCCGGCGCCGTCCAGCACCTGAGCGCTGATGCGTTCACGTTCAGGCCCGCGCGTCCGGTCGACTGGATGGTCTGCGACGTCGTCGACAAGCCCGCGCGTACGGCCGAGCTGGTGCAGCGCTGGTTCACGCAG
>CAIYPF010000091.1 GCA_903928015.1 uncultured Gammaproteobacteria bacterium
CGGCCTGAACCAGACGGGCGCGGGTACGGTGTCGCCCACGCTGACCGGCACCTTCACGGGCGAGGTCTACACCACACCGGCCACCGCCGTGACGGCCATCACCTGCGCCTCGGCCTGTGCACAGACCACCATCACCTCCACTGTCTCGTGGAGCGTGAGCTTCAACCGCAGCGTCACGGGCGTGAGTGCCTCGGCGTTCAGCCTGGCGGCTACAGGCCTTACGGGTGCGGCGATCACGACGGTCACGGGCAGCGGCACGAGCTGGACAGTCACGGCCAACGTCGGCACCGGCAGCGGCACGCTGGGTCTCAACCAGGGCGGGCCGGGCAGCGTCTCGCCCGCGCTTTCCGGGACGTTCACGGGTGAGGTCTACATCACGCCCACCGCAACTGTCACCGCGATCACTTGCGCCAGCACCTGCGCACAGGCGACCACCGCTTCGACCGTTGCATGGACGGTCACCTTCAGTCGCAGCGTCACCGGTGTCAGTTCGACGGCGTTCAGTCTTGTGTCCACCGGGCTGAGCGGTGCGTTCATCTCCGCGGTCACGGGCAGCGGCGCGACCTGGACCGTCACGGCAAACCTCGGCGTGGGCAGCGGCACTCTGGGTCTCAACCAGACGGGCGCGGGCGCGGTTTCGCCGCCGCTCACGGGCACCTTCACGGGGCAGGTCTACACGCTGCTGACCGCTGCGACGACGGCCATTTACCGCTTCGACGAGACCCGCTGGACGGGCACCGTCGGACAGGTACTGGACAGCTCCGGTAACGGATACCACGCCCGCGCGATCAACGGCGCCACGACTGGCAACACCGCGCCGCTCCCCGCCATCAGCACCGATCCGGGTACTTGCCGCTACGGGGTGATGACCGGCGGTTCGGTCAACAACGGCGCTGTCTCCACGACCATCCCGACGTTGACGAATACCAACTTCACCCTGGCCGCCTGGATTTACCCCACCAGTACCGCGACCACGGGCGGGCAACGCATCGTGGCTCACGATCAGGCCGTCGACGGGTGGGGATTCTCGCTCTCTGATGGCACAGCGGGCCGCCTCAGGTTCTTCAACAGGATGGCCAACCCCGTCATCTTCGATTCGACCTTCACCCTGAGCAGCAACACGTGGTATTTCGTGGCGGCGGTCATGGACTACACCAACCGCAAGCGAACCATCTACGTGTTCAATGCGGCGGGAACGCTGCTGTCTACTACCGCCGAATCCACCGGCTTCCTCGGTTTTGTGACCCCCACCTCCACGGCCGGTATCCAGATCGGTGTGTCACAGTCTTTCTACTTCAAGGGCAACATCGACGAGGTGCAGGTCTACCCGCGCGCACTGAGCCAGACAGCCATCGCCTCCCTCGCCACACAGACGCACGAGTGCCCGGTCATCGCCGGCCCGGACCACTTCCAGATCTCCCACGGCGGCACGGGCGTGACCTGTACGGCCTCGGCCGTCACGCTGTCGGCGCACAACGCGGACCACAGCGTCTTCAGCGGGTACACCGGCACGGCAACGCTCTCCACCTCGGTGGGCCGCGGCGACTGGACGCTGGTGACGGGCAGCGGCACGCTCGCCAATGGCACCGCCAATGACGGCGCCGCCACCTATGCCTTCGGTGCGAGCGACAACGGCACGGTCACGCTGGGCTTCCAGGACACCACGGCCGAGACGCTCAGCCTGAACGCCGCCGACGGCGGCGTGAGCGAGACCGGCGGCAGCGCGAGCGCTGCGACTGACGACCCCTCCATCACCTTCGCCACCACCGGCTTCGAGTTCCGCGCCGATGGCGTGGCCAATGCGATCGGCACGCAGATCGCCGGCAAGTCATCTGCCACCGCGCCGGGGGCGCAGTCGCTGCAGATTCGGGCGATCAGGAGCAGTGATTCCAGTACCACCTGCGTGGCGGCGCTGCAGGGCACGAAGACCGTGCAGTTCGGTTACGAGTGCATATCGCCCGCCACCTGCAGTTCCTCCACGATGAGCGTGAACGGTGGCAGCAGCACCACGATTGCGGGCAACGCCTCGGGCAGCGTGGGGAGCTATACCAACGCCGCAATGACCTTTGACGGCAGCGGCCTTGCGAGCTTCAACTTCACCTGGAACGACGCGGGCAGCGGAAGGCTCTACGCACGTTACCCGCTGCCGCTGGCGAGCGGGGCAGCGTCGGGCAATTACATGGCGGGTTCCAGCAACACCTTCGTGTCGCGGCCCTTTGCCTATCAGTTCAGCGCGACAGGGAACCCGGCCGCCAGCACCGCCGCCGGCAGCAAGTTCAGCACCGCCGGCACAGCCTTCAACGGCACGGCCCGCGCCGTGGTCTGGAGCGCGGCCGACGACACCAACAACGACGGCATCGCAGACGGCATGGAAAGCACCGACACCAGCGCCACCAACAACGCAGATCTCTCGGGCAACGCCACCACACCGAACTTCTCGCCCTCCACCTCGATCGCGCTCAGCTCCAACCTGCTGCTGCCGGTGGGCGGTGTGCACCCGGGCCTCACCGGCACGCCGAGCGCCATCTTCAGCAATGGCTCGGCCGCGATCAGCGGCATGCGCTACGACGAGGCGGGCATCATCGAGATCAGTGCCGCGCAGAGTGGCAGCTATCTTGGCCTGAGCAGCACGGAGACGGCCAAGATCCGCGGCAGTTCCGGCTACGTGGGACGCTTCTATCCCAAGCGCTTCAGCGTGGCGGCCAATTCGCCCGTCTTCGCCAATGCCTGCACCGCCGGCGCCTTCACGTATCAGGACCAGCCGTTCTATTTCGGCACTGCGCCCGCGTTGAGCCTCACCGCGCTGAGCGCGCAGGGCGGCACCACCTCGAACTACACCACCTCGGGATTCTTCAAGCTCACGTCCACGCTGGCCGGCCGCAGCTACGCCAATGCCGCGAGCGGCACGCACCCGCTCACGGCGGTGAACGGACAGGCGGCTGTCATCTCGGGCGGCACCGGTGGCACGGGCATCGCCACCCTGAGCCTTGCCTCCGGAAGCAGTGGCGATGTCTTCACCTACACCCGTGCCTCGCCGGAGGCAGCCTTCACGGGCAGCGTGACGGCTAACTTCACGACCAGCGACCTCACGGACAGCGACGGTGTCTGCCTGGATGCCGCCAACGACGGCACCTGCGACACCTTCAGCGTTACCGGCATCACCGGCGCAAACCTGCGCTACGGCCGTCTGGTGGCCGACAACGTCACGGGTTCGGAGCTGAGCGCGCTGCGACTGCCGATCTACACGCAGTACTACAACGGTGCCGGATGGGTGCTCAATTCCGCGGACTCCTGTTCCGTCATTTCCAGCACTGCGCTCGATTTCGGCGCAGGCACACCCTCGGGCTTGCCCGCCGCGGGCGTGCTGATCTTCCCCATCAGCACAGCCACCTCGACGGCTACGTTCTCGGGCACCGCCGTGGCCGGGCAGTTCGGGCTCAGCCTGAGCGCACCGGGCAGCGGCAAGACCGGTGAGATAACCCTGCAGTTGAACCTCAGCACCGCTGCGGCGGCCTGGCTGCAATACGACTGGAACGGCGACGGCGCGCGCAACGACGATCCGACGGCACGGGCCACCTTCGGCACCTTCCAGGGTCCGAAGCGCGTGATCTTCAAGCGCGAGGTGTGGTGAGCAGCATGGACGAGGCGGAATACGGCGACACCATGATCCAGACCCTCGCCGTCATCTGGGGCGAGGGTTTTCTGTCGCCCGGAGGGGCAGGGGAGGTGGCGGAACTCCTGCGCGGCCTCGATATCAGCGGCAAGCGTGTGCTCGACGTGGGCTGCGGCGCCGGTGGCATAGAACTGCTGCTGGCGCGTGATTACGGTGCGGCCGAGGTGCTCGGCATCGATGTGGAAGCTCCCGTGCTGGAGCACGCCCGGCGTCTCATCGCGCGCCACGGGTTGCAGAACCGCGTGCGCTTCGAGCAGGTGAGCCCCGGGCCTTTGCCTTTCCCGGACGCGAGTTTCGATGTGATCTTCAGCAAGGATGCCGTGATCCACATCCCCGACAAGGAATCCTGGTGCCAGGACATGTTCCGGCTGCTGCGACCGGGCGGGCTCCTTGTGGCGAGCGACTGGATGCGGGTGGACGAGTCAGAGCCCTCGGCAGAAATGCTCGCCTACATGGAGGCCGAGGGCCTGTCCTTCCGCATGGGCTCGTTGCCGCGTTACGGGTCGGCGATGGCGGACGCGGGATTCGTCCAGATCGGGTTGCGCGACAGGAACGAGTGGTACCGCAGCGCGGTGCGGGCGGAACTCGAGCAGATGCGCGGCCCGCTGCGCGCACCGCTGGAGGCTGCGGTGGGCGTGGAGGAAACAGCGCGCAACACCGCGCTCTGGGCGAGGCTCTGCGCGGTGGTGGAGAGCGGAGAACTGCGGCCCGGACATATCAGGGGTCTTAAACCCGCCTGTTGAGTGTGGTCTCTGTATGCATCCGGGCGATTGCTTATTACACTCCGGGCCATCGCAGTGAAGGCTGCTTCCTCGCCGGCAAGCGATGAAACAAATAGACATTCTCCGCAGGCTTAACCGCCGAAGCCCCGAGGTCACGGAGCAGGTCATTTCCCTGTGGGGCGAGCCTGCCCTGTTCGAGTACATCCACAACCTGCCGCGCCACTCTCCGCCCTCCGACATGGAGCAACTGCTGGAAGTGCTCGCGATCACAGAGGACCTGCGGCAGGCCCATCTGGACGAGTTCCCGCGCATCCCCTGCGAGCCCGCTCCCGAAGAGATCGAGATCCGCGCCACAGAGGAATTTCCGCTCATCAACGAGCGTTTTCCCCATATCGGCCGCCGATTCATCCAGACCTGGGGCAGCTACGCGTTCTATATGTATTCGGGCGGGCTCCTCACCGATACCCGGGGCGGCACGCGCCGCGGCTTCCCGCCCGAAATTCTCATGGCCATCACCCGTATCGTGAAGATCCACGAACAGACCTACCCGCGCCTCGATGCGCGCCGCGTGGATATCTGGGCCGACGTTTTTCACGACGCCAAAAAACTCTGATGTTCACGGCGAGCAGGGCGCCGGGTCCCTGCCGATTTCCGGAGGTGCCAGTGTTCCATCCCCGTGCCAGACTGACGCGCTCATTCCCGCGCGGACTGCCTCTGATCCTGTGTCTGCTGCTCGCGTGGTCTGCGGGCGCGCTCGCCACGGACAGTGGCGAGGACATCGTGATGCAGGAAACCTGGATCCCGATGCGCGACGGCGTGCGCCTTTCGGCCGACATCTACTACCCCAAGGGGCATGAACCCGGCGCCGGCGGCACGCCTGTGCCGGTGCTGCTCGAGTACCTGCCGTACCGCAAGACCGAGGACCGGGATTCGCGTCTGGCGCTCTTCTCGTATTTCATCCGTCACGGCTATGCGGTGGCGCGGGTCGATATCCGCGGCACAGGTAGCAGCGAAGGGCATCTGGTCGAGTACGAGTACAGCGAGCAGGAGCAGCAGGACGGCGACGCGATCATCGCGTGGCTGGCGCGGCAGCCATGGTCCACCGGCAAGCTCGGGATGTTCGGACTGTCCTGGGGTGGCTTCAATTCGCTGCACATGGCGATGCGCAATCCCCCCGCGCTGAAGGCGGTGGTGGCGATACAGGCTGCGGATGATCTCTACGAGGACGACGCGCATTTCATCGATGGCGGCATGCACGTCGATTCCTACGAGATGCAGCTCGATCTCGCCAATGCGTTGCCCGGCGCGCCCGATTACCGCATCGACGAGGCCTACTTCCGCGACCGCTTCGACACGCCGCCGTGGTTGCCGCTCTACAAGAAGCAGTCCCGCGCCGGCCCCTTCTGGGACCGCAGCGCCCCGATCAGCCATCTCGACAGCATCCGCATTCCCACCTTCCTGATCGGAGGGCTCCTCGACGGCTACCGCGACAGCGTGCCGCGCATGCTCGCAGGCGTGAAGAACGCTCCGGTCAAAGCCATCATGGGGCCGTGGTCGCACGCCTGGCCGAACGACACCTACCCGGAGCCCTCCATCGAGTGGCGCCACGAGGCGGTGCGCTGGTTCGATCACTGGCTGAAGGGTGTGGACACCGGAATCATGCGCGAGCCGCGTTTCGCGCTCTACGTGCGTCATTCCCACCCGCCCTTGCAGGACATCGCCACGGTGCCCGGCGAGTGGCGCTTTGAAGATGGCTGGCCGATCGCGCGGGCGCGCACGCAGACGCTGTATCCGCGCGCCGACCGCACGCTCTCCCGAGCCAAGCCCTCCTCGCGTGCCGAGTTGCATACGCTCGACTACGTGCCGACAGCGGGCGTGGAGGCGGGCGGCCCGGTGATGTGGTGGGGTGATCCCACGCCGGACCAGCGCGGCTCGGATGCCTTCGGTCTGGTCTACGAGAGCGCGCCTCTGGAGCGGGATCTCGAGGTCACGGGATTTCCCGCTGCCCACCTGAACGTGAGCGCCAGCGCCCCGGTGGCGAACTGGATCGTGCGCTTGTCGGATGTGGCGCCAGGCGGCGCCGTGAGCCTGGTGGCGGGCGCGGGTTTCAACGGCACGCACCGCGTGTCATCGCGCGCGCCGCAGCCGCTGGTGCCCGGGCAGGACGTTGCGCTCGACATCGAGATGCACTTCACCACCTGGGTGTTCCCGAAGGGCCACCGGATTCGCTTCGTGGTGAGCAACGCGCAGTGGCCGATGTTCTGGCCCTCCCCGCAGGCCATGAGCACCACGCTTCGCCTTGGCGGCACGGCGGCCACGCGACTCGATCTGCCCGTGATTCCGCACGCCGAGCGCCCGGTGCCTGCCTTCCTGCCGCCTGTGGAGGATCCCGTGCTTGCGGGATTCGGGCCTCTGGAGTCGAGTACGTCGTCGGGCTATGGCGAGGTGAACCTGGTCGAGCGCCTGCCGCTCACGCGCACGACGCGGGTCACGGCCAGTGCGGGTGGCGGTTACCGCTATCCCTGGGGCACCTCACATTCGACCGAGAGCATCGTCCACGAGACCAGCGACACGCATCCGGAAAACACCTCCGCGACCGGCGCCTACGGGACCACCGTGGATCTGCCTGGCAGGCAGTTGCGCTGGGAGGGCGATGTGCGTTTCTGGAGCGACGCGACCACGTTCCATTACCGCTTCACGCGGCGTCTGTTCGAAAACGGCAAATTGCTGCGCGAGAAGTCCTGGGACCAGAGCTTCCCGCGCGACAACCAGTAAGGCCTCAGCGCGGGCGCTCCAGCGCCCGCAGCAGCGGCGCGTCGCGCTCGTAGATGTCGGGCTTGAAGAGCACGTCGCCGTCGTCTTCCAGCGCCACGGTCCAGTAGTAGAGCATCACCGGCACCGGTGTGGAGAGGTTCAGGCGACGGGTCTGGCCCGAGGCGATCGCCTGATCGGCCAGTGCCGCGTCCTTGCCGTCTGCCGAGAGCAGTGCGCGCGCGAGGTCCTCCACGTTCTCCATCCGTATGCAGCCTGAGCTCAGGCTGCGCTCGCTCCGCGCGAAGAGCTCGCGCGATGGCGTGTCGTGCAGGTAGACGTGATGCGCGTTGGGGAACATCAGCTTCACCACGCCCAGTGCGTTCTCCGGCCCCGGATCCTGACGCAGCACATAGGGGAAGCCCTTGCTGCCCGACCAGTCGACGCGTGACGCGTCCACCGGTTTGCCCTGCAGGTCCAGCACGCGGATGTTGCGTTTCGCGAGATAGCCCGGGTCCTTGCGCACCGCCGGAATCATGTCGTTGCGCAGGATCGTGGGCGGCACCGTCCACGTGGGATTGAACTCCATGTAGCTGATCGCGGCGCGGAAGATCGGCGTGCGCCTGAAGGGCTTGCCCACCACGGCACGGCTCTGCAGTACCTGCTTGCGGTCACGCACGTAGTGCACGGTGAAGCCGGCGATATCCACCAGGACGTAGGTGGGCGGAAGGTCCCGCAGCAACCAGCGTGCGCGCTCGAGGTTCACGCGGATCTGCGCGATCCGCGCCTCCACCGGCACGTTCATCGCGGCAATGCTCTTGGCTCCCACCACGCCGTCTGCATCGAGTTGGTGACGCTGCTGGAAGTGGCGCATCGCCTGCACGGTGGGCGGGTCGTAGAGCTCGGCTTCGCCGGGTGCATAGGCCTGTTTCAGGTCGCCGCTGGCAAGCAGTCGTGCCCGCAGGGCCGTAACGCGGGGGCTGCGCTCGCCCGGGCGCAGCGTGGGTCCTTCAGGCACGCGTCCCCATCCGCCCGCCGCAGCAATGCTGCGGTGCGCGGCCAGCCCCTGGCGTAGGCTCTCGTAGAGTCGCGAGCGCGGGCGCAGCTGCGCCAGCAAGCCGGGAATGTCGGGCGTGGCTATCGTCTTGCGCAGGGTCTCGCCGACGGTTGCGGGATCGAGTTCGCCGCGCGGAAGATCGACTTCCGGCACGAATTCGCGTGGGTCCAGCGCGCCGCGGTAGATGTCCCCGGCAAGGCGCAAGAGTGCGCTGCTGCGCAGCAGTTCGGCATCTGCCGGCGTTGCCGCGCCGGGCTCGCGCTCGAGGCGTTCCAGTGCGGCCAGTGCGTAGTCCGCCGGGTGGAGGCCGTCCGCATCTGCTCCGCGCACCGCTGCCAGCAACTGTGCGCTGGCTGCAGGCGTCCACAGCGCCCGACCCTCCGCGTGCAGGGCCTGCAGCACCGGATTGGCGGGGACACGCGCGCCGGCCACGGTGAGCGATGTTTCCGGCTGCAGTGCGGCGAGGCGCTGCGCGAGGGCTGCGTCTGCCTGCGCGGGCGCTGAGGCGATGCCAAGCACCGCGAGCAGCAGCGTCAGCGTTCGTACGGGTGCCATGTTCATTGCGGTGCTCCTTCCTGCCAGCCACGGAGCCAGTCGCGCGTGCGCGGCTCGGGCAATAGCTCCGACACGGTGTCGCCGGCATGGAGCACGCCGTTCTTCATCACGTAGCGGATGGTGTTGGTGTTGCGGATATCGGCGAGCGGATCGGCATCGAGCACCACCAGATCCGCAAGTTTGCCGGGCTCTATGCTGCCCAGATCCTTGTCGAGGCCGATGATGCGCGCGCCGAGCAGCGTGGCGCAGCGCAGCACCTCGTGGTTGGGCATGCCCCGCGCCAGGCTCCACATTTCCCAGTGATAGCCCATGCCCTGACGCTGGCCGTGCGCGCCCACGCCCACCAGCCCTCCGGCTTTCAGCACCTCGCCTGCGGCAGCGGCAAAACGGGGGAAGGCCCATTCGTCCTCGTGCAGCCACTGCAGCCAGATGTCCTCGCGGCGGCGAGTTTGCCGATCGAGGAAGGGGTGTGGCGTGAGGCCTGCGAGTTTGGCGTCGTCGTGCACGGGCATGCGCGGGTACCAGTACTCCTCGGCCCCTTGCGCACCGTGCGTGATCAGCAGGGTCGGGACGTAACCCGCGCCCGAGCCCGCAAGCAACTGCACGACGTCGCGGTAGAGCGGCGCGATGGTGAAGTAGTGCTGGTGCGTGTTGTAGCCGTCGATGATCTCGGTGAGTCCCGGCTTGTTCTCGCCGTTGCCCTCGGTGTGGGTGGGGAGCCGGGCCTCGGCGGACGCCATCTGCAGCAACTGCCGTTTTCGCCGGTCGCCGAAGGCGTACTCCTTCACGCCGTCGAGCCCGTAAGCGCCGACGTAGCGCGCGATAAGTGCGCGGGCATCGTCGATGTCGTGCAGGCCCGCGGCGACATCCGTCTGCAATATGCCGCCCGTGCCGAAGAAGCGTGGTCCCACCAGTTCGCCGGTCTCGATCAGATCGGCGTAGTCGACCAGCGATGCGCCGGCGGCACCGGTGTCGTAGCCGGTGGTGACGCCGTAGGCGAGACTCGAGATGAACTCCCAGGGCTGGATCAGCCGCAGGTCCTGTGGCGTGCCCTGGTGGTTGTGCAGGTCTAGAAATCCGGGCACTACGGTCTTGCCGTGCAGGTCCAGACGTTGCGTGCCAGCCGGCACCTGCAGCGAGCCGTGGGCGCCGACGGCCGCGATGCGATTGCGCTCGATCAGGATGTCGGCTGCAGGCAGCACCTCGTTGCCGCGCATCGTGATCAGACGCGCCGCTTCGAGCAGGATCCGTCCGGCCGGAATGCTGCGTGGCTGCTCGATGTGCACCACCGACTCCTGCAGCTTCGCGGTGGCGAGTTCGTAGCGGAAGACCGAGCGGCCCAGCGAAAAACCGATGCTGCGTCCGTCCGCGCTCCAGGCGGGGAACTCGCCGCCTGGCCCGCCGACAGGGCGCAGAGAGGCCTCGGTGAGCAAGAGCTGTGCAGGCGCATCTGTCGCAGGAAGATCGGCAAGCCAGAGCTGTCGCTGGTGTTGCAGCAGAAGATGTTTGCCGTCGGGCGAGATGAGCGGCGCGTTCATCGGCGCGCCACGTTCCGCGCCCGGCCACTCGTCGGCGAAGAGTTCGCCACGGACGTGCACGCGCAGATCGCTGCCGTCCATCCGCACCGACACCAGCCCGTTGCGGGCGGCTGGATCCGGCTCCACGTGCTGGAACACGAATACCCGCTCCGGATCCTGCGTGAAGTGCGGCTGGCCGAGTCCGTGCAGCGGCATCACGCTGTGCAAGGCGCCGCCGGTCGCGGGCAGCCAGAGGAGTTCGGTGCGCGCCCCTGCGCGGGGCGCAAGGTCCTCGCCGTAGGTGAGCAGATCATCGATCCACGCCTGCCGCGACATGCGCAGCGCCGCGATGCGCTTGCCGTCCGGCGCGATGGCGGGCCAGCCGTAAAAGGCCGCCTCGCGCGTGAGGCGCCTGCGTTGGCCCTTCAGGTCCGATCGCCACAGATGGCCGCCTTCTGACATGCCCGCCCAGCTCGCGTAAACGATGCTCTTGCCGTCGGGCGTCCAGGCCGGCTGGAACTCGCCGTCGCTGCCGTCGGTGAGGCGGTGCGGCGTGCCATCGGGCAGATCCATCAGCCAGATGCGTGCGAGCGCGGAGAAGGCCACCTGCCGGCCGTCGGGCGAGAGCACGGGCGATGACACGCGGCGCGCCGTGACGGGGGCATCGGTGATGCGACGGCTGGCATCGATGTGGGGTCCCAGAGGCTGGTCTACATCGACCGAGAAAGGGATCGCCGTTTTCTTGCCTGAGGGAATGGCCACCGACCAGAGCTTGCCGTCCTGCGTCGTGACGAGCGCGCGGGAATCCGGTGTGAAACTCGCGCCGGGCATGAGATCCCAGCTCGCGTGCTGGGCGGTCTGGTCATCGGATTCGGCGGGATAGAGCAACCAGTGCTCCGCGCCGCTGGCGAGATCGCGCAGGCGCCAGCCGGTGCCGGCGTGGAAGCGGCTCGCGTAGGCGAGCCAGCGTCCGTCCGGCGAGAGCACCGGCCGCAGCCCGCCGCCCTGGGTGTTGGTTTGTGGGTGCAGTTCGCCGCTCGTGCGGTCGAGCACCGCGATCTGGTACTGCCCGATCTGCGGATAGTAGTTCTGCTGGGACTTCGGCTTCTGGGCGAAATACACCTTCTGCGAATCCGCGCCAAACGCCGCGCCCACGGCCGTGATGCCCTCGCGCGTGCCGTTCACCAGAGTCCGAGGGGCACTCCCGTCGAGCGGGTAGAGCAGCAACTCCATCAGGCGATTGCGGGTTACCCCGGTGCGGGAGACGACGATGCCGCTGCCGTCGGGAGCCCACTCGGGTGACACGAAAACCGTGTCTTCGCCGTGGCTCAGTTGGCGCGCTTCGCCCTTGCCGTCGGCGGGCATCAGCCAGAGATTCTCCGCGCCGCTGCGGTCGCTCACGAAGACGATGCTCTGCCCGTCCGCAGAGAAACGCGGCTGGCTGTCGAAGGCCATGCCGCGGGTGAGCACGCTTGCCTTGCCGCCGGCGATGGGCAGGCGGTAGAGATCCCCCAGCAGGTCGAATACAAGTGCCTTGCCGTCCGGCGCCACGTCCACCGACATCCATGTGCCTTCGTCGGTGCTGAAGCGCAGGTGGCGCGTTGGCTCCAGCGGCAATCCCCCGTCTTGCGCGGCGCTGCACGGGAGAGCCGCGACGAGCGGGAACAGTGGCGCAATCAGGCGGCAGAAGACGGTTCGCATGGCGAAGGCCTCGACGGCGTGGGGGCGTGTGGCTCAGGCCTCCCCGACGCCGCAGGACGCGGCAGTGCCGAGCAGGGACTGGTGGAAGCCTGCCGCATGGCTCCTCGGAAGCGCAAGCACGAAGGCGGGCTCGGGGCTAGCCTGCCAGATCTGCAGCGACACGTAGTTGGCGCGGCACAGGGCCGTGTGGCCGGGACC
>CAIYPF010000092.1 GCA_903928015.1 uncultured Gammaproteobacteria bacterium
GGCCCGCTCCTACGGGAGATGGCATCCCTGTCCTTGTAGGAGCGGGCCATGCCCGCGACACGTCACCCCGTAGGACCGGGCCATGCCCGCCGATCCACGCGCTCTGCCTCTCCCGCAGGATGCGCTCACGCAGCGGCAGGAAATCCGCAACGCTGGCCGTATGGCGATACAAGCGCTGCGAGCACACCGAGATCGGTATCACGGTCGGGCCGGGGATGGCCGTAGGCGTGCGAGCCGAAGAGGAACGCGAGCCTCAGTCCGGGTGTGTCGGAGAGTGCGTTCTGCGGTGGGTTGCGGAGTGTGTCCATGAGGGCGTTACAGGCACGTGCTGGGCGGGGCCATCATGCGCTTCTCAAGAACGCAGCGGCACTCTCCGCCTCAGCGCCCGCTGCGCCGCACGCTCCGCCGCATTCAGCCAGCGAGTGCCGGCGGGAAGATGCGCGCGCAGTTCCGAAAGCGGCACAGCCTCGATACGGGGCGCATCTTCGGCAACGAGTGGCGCAGGCAAACCTTGCCAGCGCAGGAACACGAAGCCCTCGCGCATGTCGCCGGGGTCCAGCCAGTTGGCCACGCCCGGATCTGTATCGCTGATCACGAAACGCAGCACACCATCTTCATCAACTGCCGCCTGTGCAGTGGAAAAACTCGCGGTGTGATCAACCGCGTTCGGCGTCACGAACAAGGGATCGCCCAGCTGTATGCCCTGGTATCGCGCCGCGCTGCGTCGCACCGAGACCACGAGCACCTTGCCCGCCTCCAGACGGAAGCGCGCCATCACCGACTGCTGCCCGCCCAGCCCACCGGCCGCGGTGTCGCTGGGGCGCGGTGGCGGGAAGGCATTCACGGGCACGCGCGCATACAGCCCGCTGTTCCAGAGCCTTGAGGCGGCGGCGAGATAGTCCGCGGCACTCGCTCCCGGCACGCTTGCATCGACCGGCGAGGCGGCGGTGTCGAGCCGCTCGATGCGGAACGTCGACGCTGTTTCTGTATTCCAGTCAGTGAAGGTCTGACGGGCGAGGACCGCGCGCGCAGACGGCGGCAGCGCGAACCAGTGCCCCTCGGTGCGCGCTCCGCCCAGCGTGATGCTGAAGTCCTGGCCCGCGCGGATGCCGAGCGCTTCGAGATCGATCACCGCGAGATTCCTGCCGAGCGCGATAACCGGATACGCATCAAGGATCTGCAGCGTGAACAGCGCATGCGAACCGCGCTTGCCGCTGATGCGGTAACGCCCCTCGCCGGAAAGCAGTGCGGAGCGGTAGATGTTGTCGGGGTTGAAGAGACCCGGCCGCCCGTCGAGCCCCGCGGAGCGCCCGAAGTACGGCGCGTCCAGATGGCGCGATTGCTCGAAGACGTCGAGGCTCGCAGAGACGAGGCCTGCGATGTAACGCTCGGTGGCAGCGGGGCCGGCGGCGATGGATTCGGGGCGGGTGGAGAGATCGCGTTCGATTGTGGAAATGGTGTCGCCGAGTGTGGGGTTGGAGTGGGCGGGGAGCGTAAACGTGCAGACAAGAAAAAACAGAATACTTCGCATGGCAGGCCCTCTTGCGCCCGGGGTCGCGCTCCGCGCTTGCGGAGCTCGCAGTGCTGCGAGTGTAATTCCCATGACCCGCGGCTGAGTGAGCACGATGACATCCCATAACGACAAAAGCTGCTGTGGCTGAGAACTCGTGATATTTCCCCAAAGCACTTCGACAGGCACATAGCCGTGGAAAACATCTTCAACGCTCTTGGCAGCGGTCGATGGCTTGTCTAATGTTCGTCATGACAACACCCCCCACGCATCCCGTCAGATCTGCGCACCCCGGGGGGTTTTTCATTTCTGGGCATACCCGAATGCCTACTGTTCCCTTAGGCGGACAGCCGTCGATGCTCAGCGAGCAGATCGCATTGCTGCGCTCACTCAACTTGGATTTCTGTGACGAACACCTGACAGAGCTCCACCCAGCCGGCACACCCCCTGCTGATGAATACGAAGGGAAAAACAAACAACTACATGCGGAGGAGAGCGATGTCCCAACTCAAGGCGATTACCGAGCACGTCTTAGCCTTCCGCGACGAGCGCGATTGGCGGCAGTTCCACAACCCGAAGGATCTCGCACTGTCGCTCACGCTGGAGGCTGCTGAAGTGCTCGAGCTATACCAGTGGAAGACGGGTGACGAGATCGCTGCTGTTTCCCGAGATCGCCACACCGATATTTCGGATGAACTCGCCGATGTTTTTTATTACACGCTACTCATGGCGCACGACGAGGGGATCGATCTGGAGCGAGCTTTGTTGGAAAAGCTGACAAAGAGCGCGGCTAAATACCCCGTGGAGAAAGCAAAAGGTTCGAGTAAGAAATACACGGATCTATGACAAGGAAATCAGAGGCGTGATCATTTACCAGTCAGAGAAATCCGGCTTCCTGCACGACCTGCACACCCGAGATATCGAGGAGGTCGTCGGGGAAGCCTTCCGTGCAAAGATCGGCCACAAAGTGGGACAGTCCGAGATCAAGTCCTGGGCCAACTCGCTCGGATACATGGGCAAAGTGCTCATGGATGAGGGTATCCCCGGCGATTGTGGCGTCGCTATCGAGTACACCATTCCGCAGACCGCCAAGCGAATGGACTTCCTTATCACGGGCCGGAACGCCGAGCATCAGGATTGCCTGATCATCGTCGAACTTAAGCAATGGGAGTCCGCTGAGAAGACCACAAAAGATGCGGTTGTCGTCACGCGACTGGGCGGATCCAATGTCGAAACCAGCCATCCGTCCTACCAAGCTTGGAGCTACGCGGCGCTGCTGCAAAACTTCAATGAGGCCGTCTACGAAAGCGACATCAGGCTTACTCCCTGCGCCTACCTTCATAACTACCCGGACACCAATGGTCCGCTGCTTGATCCCTTCTACGCCCCGCACCTCGAGAAGGCGCCCCTTTTTCTGAAGGGTGGAGAGGAACGCGGCAAGCTGCAGGCATTCATCAGACGGCATGTCCGCTATGGAGACAAGGCAGAGACGCTCTACAAGGTTGAAGGCGGCCGCATCCGGCCTTCAAAGAGCCTCGCCGATGGCATTGTGGGGATGCTCGCGCAGCGCGCTGAATTCGTGCTGATCGACGACCAGAAACTGGTCTACGAGAAGGCCATGCAGCAGGCCCGCGCCGTCCGCGATGGTGGAAAAAAGGTGCTGATCGTCGAAGGTGGTCCTGGCACAGGCAAATCCGTGGTTGCAGTGAACCTGCTGGTGGGTCTCACACAGGCCGGCCTGCTGAGTCAGTACGTCACCAAAAACGCCGCGCCGCGCGCCGTATACGAGGCTGCACTCACCGGCTCTTACCGCAAGAGCCACATTTCCAACATGTTCGTGGGCTCCGGCAGTTTCACCGAGACAGAGGCGAACGAATTCGACGCGCTAGTGGTCGACGAAGCCCACCGCCTCAACGAAAAGTCCGGCCGCTATGGAAACAGGGGCGAACATCAGGTGAAGGAGATCATCCGCGCGGCGCGCTTCTGCGTGTTCTTCGTGGACGAAGCTCAGAAGGTCACGATCAAGGACGTGGGCGACAAGGACACCATCGCAAAATTCGCTCTGGAAGCAGGCGCCTCCGTCACCGAAATGGCACTTTCCTCACAGTTCCGCTGCAACGGCTCGGACGGCTACCTCGCATGGCTAGCACATACCCTGCAGATCCACGACACCGCCAACACCGTGCTGGACATTCGTGAGTTCGATTTCCGGGTGGTGGATTCACCCGAGGAGCTCCGCGAACTGATCTTGGAAAAAAACAAGGAACGTAACCGTGCACGGATGGTCGCAGGCTATTGCTGGCAATGGGCCAGCAAGAAGGATTCCAATGCGTGGGATATCGCCATGCCCGAGTTCGGCTTCCGCGCGCGCTGGAACCTCACGCAGGACGGTAGCCTCTGGATGGTATCCCCGACCTCAGTCAACGAGGTCGGCTGTATTCACACCTGCCAGGGACTCGAGGCGGATTACATCGGTGTGATCATCGGGCCGGATCTGGTCGTGCGCGATGGGCAAGTGATCACACGTCCGGAGATGCGGGCACGGTCGGACCAGTCGGTGAAGGGATGGAGGCAACTTTCCAGGAGGGATCCTGAGGCAGCGCGCAATATGACTGACTCGATTATCAAGAACACGTACCGCACCTTGATGACGCGCGGAATGAAGGGGTGTTACGTCTATTGCGCGGATGCTGAGGTCTCGAATCATCTTCGCTCGAGGATCTCCCCTCAGCCGAGGCTGTAAGGTAGGTAGGAGCATGGTCGAAGGCACCAATGGTTCAGGCCGGTAGCGTTGCGGTGCACTGGGACGAGTTGGCACTGTCACCGACAAGGCCATCTCGGCATTGCCGCAGGAACTGGGCAAGCACATCGAAGTGCTCGCCATGGTGCGCCAGCGCGTTGGCCAGCAGGCACTGCGCGCCGCCATGCTCGATTACTGGGGCGGTGCCTGTGCCGTAACGGGCATTGCTCTGCCCGAGGTTCTGCGCGCAAGCCACGCCAAGCCATGGGCCGACTGTGCAACCGACGCCGAACGGCTGAACGTCTTCAACGGTTTGCTGCTCTGCGCCAATCTGGACGCGCTCTTCGACCGCTTCCTGATCAGCTTTGACGACACCGGCGAGCTGCTGGTGTCGGATCGGGTATCAGTGGCCGACCGTGAAAGACTGGGGCTGATCGGCTGCACGGGATTGCGCTGGGTAGCGCCGGAGCATTTGCCGTTTCTGGGCTACCACAGGAAGCGCATGGTGGAGGGAGTCAGCGCTGCTAACGCTCCACCAGCCTGACACACCCCACTACTCACGCATGCGCATCTATCGCCTGAGCTGCATCTATCTCTGCAGCGCACGCGTCAGCACCCACTTGATACCACGCGCGATCGGGGGTTCCAGATACTTCACGATGAGCACGGACACCGCGATCGTTACCGATGCGCCGAGCACGACGGCAAGCCCTGCCGGGCAACCGGCACGCAATCCCATCGACGCAACCAGGCCGCCGACGTGGATGTGGATGAGGTAGACCGGGTAGGTCGCGAGGCCGGCCACCCGCAGGATGCCGGCGATGCCGAGTCGCTCGACCGCGGCTGTGACCCGGTTCTTCGCGCGCAGCGAAAACACGATGCACCCGAGGGACGCGATCCATATCGCATAGGCAAGCAGCCATGAGTGGCCGCCGAAGAGGTGGGTCAGGTTGTATTTTCCGACGGCGAACCTGATTTCCATCGCAGCCAACGCGCAACCTGCCAGCGTGGCAAGCACTCTCGCCCTGCTCGCACCAGAGGTCGCAGTTGCGAAGGCCATTATCCCGATCCCGAAATACATCCCGTGCCGCAGCGGGAAATACCTGACCCACCTGCTGCCCGAGGGGAGATGACCGCTCAGGAGCAGGCACCAGTAGACGGCGGCAACTGCGATCAGGCCCATGGCAAGCGCTTCGATGCGCCGGATTTTCCCGGAGGCCATCAAGAGCCAGACCAAGGCGTAAAAAAAGACCTCGACCGGAATCGTCCAGTACTGCGGCGCGATCACCGCCGTCGGCACGAAGAGCAGGCCCTTGACCACCTCTTTCATCACCCAGCCCGGATCCATGTTCCACACAAGGACATCGATGAGGCAGATCAGCAGAAAGCTGATGAGAATGACCGGATACAGGCGGGCGGCACGGCTGATGAAAAACCTCGTCGGCGTGCCGCGCATGGCGCTGTAGGAAATCACCACACCGGAAATCACAAAGAACATCTGCACGCCGATCCACCCGAACATGCTGAGGCCGGGAAGCAGAGGATCACCCGGCGCAAATCCGGCCGTGTACCTGGTGATATGGCCGGCCTCGGGGTCGAAAAACCGGAAGGCCATGTGCCAGGCGGTAACGAGCAGGGCGGCGAAGAAGCGAAGTGCATCGAGGCCGTAAATGGGCTCGTTTCCTGTGCCAGCAGCAAGCGCCGCTCCCGGAGACTCAGTGGCCTTGGCATTCATCGCTCATCCACTCGCTCTGGTTTCACTGCTGCCGGACAAGGTAGACCAGAACACGTCGCACGGTGATTTTTTCCGATGCGCCTCACGCCGGGCCCTTCGAGCGGAACCGCGCCCAGCACCCATCACCGCGCCACGATCCGCACGTTGTCGACAAAACACCCCTCGCCCGGGGCGTCGGTGAGGCAGCGGAAGTTGATGTGTGTAGCGGTGACGGGGAGCGTGAAGGACATCTGCCTGAACCCCGCGTCCTCGGCTGCGCGCGCCGTCGCTTCGAGGACATGCCAGGTGCCGTCGAAGTAGCTCACCCTGAACTCGTCGGCAGCATCGACTCCCTGCAGGCGTCGCACGTAGGTCAGGGTGGCGGAGCTGTAACCGCGCAGCGTGAAGCGCCGCGTGATCGTCGAGGCCCCGCCCGTGGCCACGGCTCCGGCCGAGTAGAGTCCGTCATAGGTCTCGCCGTTGCCGTTGCGGCGTGCCCACGGCGCGCCCGCTCCGGCGGGTTTCCAGTCGAGACCTTCCTCGAAGGTATCGAAGAGCACCTCGCGCGGTGCGGGCAGCGCATCGCGCTCGTCGCGGTCCGATGGGCTCGCGCAACCCGGGTCAGCCATGTCGACGAGCGCGTCCTGATCGTTGTCCTGGCCGTCGTCGCACGCGGCAGCGGGCGGTGGCGGTTCCGGAGGAACCCGGAACGCGGTGCGCGCAGTCTGGTTCAGCCAACGCCCGAGCAGGCGGTAGTTCGACTCGCGCTCGGTGGTGGCGAGGCCAGTGATGCCATCACCTTCGAAGGCCTCGAGGTGGACGCTGGTGAGCAGCATCCTGCCGTAGCTGACGGCGGCCGGCAGGTTGCGGTAACGCAGCCGCGCACGCACCGTGCCCTCAAGCGTGCCGGTCTGTGCGTAACCGGCCGTGGGTCCGCCCCAGTACAGCACCCGGCGTCCTCCCGCGAGCGCGGTGATCGCATAGCCGGTACCCACATCGAAATCCGCGATCTCGCGGATGCTGCCCTCGATGCGTGAGGGGTAAGCACCGAGCAGGTCCGCGTGGGCATAGGAAATGCCCTGCCACACGTACTCACCGGCTGCGTAGTACCAACCCGCACAGGCACCGAAATACGCGCCACCACCCGCGAGGAAGGCGGCGATACGGGCCTTGCCTGCTGCGCCCAGAGCGCGTTGCGCGAGGTAGGCATCGCCGCCGGGTTGCACGTAGAGCCGCAACGCCGGATAAGCCGCGCGGTCGGCGAGATTGCAGGCCTGCACCTGCGCCGCGCTCAGGAACATGTAGGCGGGGGATGCACTGCCATCGGGCTGCTGCTGCGCCCACCAGTCGAAGAAGTGCCGCATCCATGACTGACCCAGCGCGGATGCACCGCTGCCGGCATAGACCACCACTTGTGTCGTTGGGCTGATAGGACAATCCGCCAGCGCAGGAGCAAGCTGGCCGGAAAGCAGTAGCGCGAGAACCCGCCACACCCAACGCAGTCGCCGCACCATCCCTTAGCGCCCCATCACCCTCACGCCCTCCTCCAGACCACGCGCATACATCTCCAACGCCCGCGCACTCAACGCGGTGTAGGTCTCGACGTCTGCCCACCGCTCGTCTTCGATGGCTTCGCGCACGCCGGGCAGCGTCTTCGCGCCGTAGCCGGTGAGGCGGCCGGGCGCATAGAGCATGTTGAGATACCAGCCGCGGCCGCCGGGCAGGCCGGGCTCCTGCAGCAGCGTTTGCTCGTTGCGCGCGGCGAGCGCCACCAGTTCGGCGCGCGTGGAAGCGGGCAGCGCGGCACCCTTTGCAGCGAGCGCTGCGTCGTAGGCGGCGGCGCTCGTCTTCAGGCGCTGCAGCGCGTTCTGCAAGGGCGCGAAGCTGAAGTAGGGCACGGGTTTCAGCGGCGTCGGCTCCCCGCGCGAGAGCGTGGGATCGTCGGCCAGGCGATAGGCGCCGGCGGCGATCGCCTTTGCTTGTTGCTGCTGCGCCTCGCGCTTGGTGTCGGCAAGTTTCTGCAGCTCGTCCACGTATTCGGCCACCGTGTCGGCAACCGGTGTGTAACGCATCACGGGCAGGTCTTCGTCTGCCAGGCGCAGCACCATGCGGCCGGTGGTTTTGGCCAGCGCGCCGGCATAGGCAAAGCCCGGATCCACGAAGCGCGAGTGGTGCTCCCAGGTGTCGTAGGCCGAGTGGTACACGCCGCCGCTCTCGCCCTCGCCGCCGAAAGAAACGTTCAGCGAAGCGATGCCCAGGTGATGCACGAAGCTCGAGAAATCCGAGCCCGAGCCGAGCGGATCCAGCGGCAGGTCCTTGCCTTCGGCCGCGGCCTTGGCGAGTTGGCGCGCGCGGGGCGAGGGATCGGCAGACACAAGCGCCGCGGCGCGCGCACGCTCGTCCACCGACACGCCCGTCTGCGGGTCTTTCACATCACGCGCCACGGCACGCACAAAAGACTGCAGCGAGTGACTGCCCGCCACTTCCAGAAAGCCGCGCCCGTTGCCGTCGGTGTTCACGTAGGCCACGGCCTTCTGCTGCAACTCCTTCGCGTGCTGCTCGGCCCATTCGGTGGAGCCGAGGAGCATCGGCTCTTCTGCATCCCAGCTGAGATACACCAGCGTGCGCGCGGGCTTCCAGCCTGTCTTTGCCAATGCGCCGATGGCCTTGGCCTCGGCCATCATCACGATGTGGCCGCTCAGCGGATCGGAGGCGCCGAACACCCAGCCATCGCGGTGATTGCCGCGCAGCACCCACTGATCCGGGTGTTCCGCGCCTTTCAGGGTGGCCACCACGTTGTGGATGGTCTTCAGGCTCCACTCGGACTTCACCTTGAGATGGGCGCGCGCGTCCTCGCTGCCACCCACGCGGTAGGTGATGCCGAGTCCGCCCTGCCACTCGGGCGGCGTCACGTGCCCGCCGAGCGCGGCGAGAAAGTGCTTCGCATCGCCATAGGAAATGGGCAGCACCGGAATCTTGAGGATGGTGGGCGCCTTCTCACGCGGGAGGCGCTTGGCCGATGCCGTTGCAGCCACACCGGGCGTGAGCGGATCGCCGGGAAAGGTGGGCATCATCGCCACCGAGCCGCGCTGGAAGCCTTGTTCCGGGCGCGCGGGGCCATCGGGATAGGTGCCGTTAACCGCGTAGCCGTCGTCGCGCGGATCGGAGTAGATGATGCAGCCCACGGCGCCGTGCTCCTGCGCGAGCTGGGGCTTCAGCCCGCGCCAACCCTGCCCATAGCGCGCGATCACGATCTTGCCCTTCACGTCCACGCCCATGCGCTCGAGGGCTTTGTAGTCGTCGGGCATGCCGTAGTTCAGATAGACCAGCGGCGCCGTCACGTCGCCGTCGCCCTGGAAGGCGACGTAGGCGGGCAGTTCACCGGCGGTGCGGGAAGATGTCTCGTCGCCCGGCACCGGGCGCTCGGTGAGCGTGGCTTTGAAGGGGGAATCGCCCAGCAGTTCCAGCCCGATCTCGAGCGGCGTGGGATACAGCACCTCGAAGGTCTCGATCTTCGCGTCCCAGCCCCACTCGCGGAACTGCTTCAGCGTGAGCTCTGCGTTGGTCTTGTTGTGCGGCGAGCCCACGTGGTTGGGCTCCGCGGCCATGGTCTTCATCCAGCCGCCCATCTCGGCCGGGTCGATCTGCGCGTCAAAGCGCGATTCCAGCGCGGGATCGGCGGTGGCGCTGCTCGCGAGTGCAGCGGCGATGGCGAGGACGAGCAGACGGGGGTGGCGCATGGGGCGGTTCCTGTTGGTGTTATGCGGTGGAGAATAGGCAGAGCGAGGCGCGCGTGTCAGCGCCGCGCCTCGAGTTCCTCCCAGCGGGCGTAGACCGTTTCCAGTTCCTTGCCGATCTCTGCGGCGCGGCGCGCGGCATCCTGCATCTCGCCGCCCTTGAGCCTCGCCATGCCGGCAAGCAACTCGGCCTGCTCGGTTTCCAGAGCCTCGATTCGCAGCGGTAGCGCTTCGAGTTCCTTTGTCTCCTTGAAGCTCATTTTCGCACCGCCTGCCTTGCGTGCGGCGGCAGGGGCTGGCGTGACGGCGCGCGCCGTCTCTGCCGCTCGTGAATCTGCAGGCCCGGGCCGCTGCGCGATCCAGTCGGTGTAGCCGCCCGCGTATTCCTGCCAGTGCCCGTCGTCCTCGGCCACCAGCGTCTGCGTGACCACGTTGTCGAGGAAGGCGCGGTCGTGGCTCACGAGGAGCAGCGTGCCGGTGTAATCGGCGAGCGTGTCTTCGAGGAGTTCCAGCGACTCGATGTCGAGGTCGTTGGTCGGCTCATCGAGCACCAGCAGATTGGCCGGCTTGGCGAAGAGCCGCGCAAGCAAGAGGCGGTTGCGCTCGCCACCCGAGAGCGTGCTCACGGGGCTTCTCGCGCGTTCGGGCGGAAAGAGGAAATCCGCGAGATAACTCATGATGTGCTTGCGGTTGCCGCCCATCTCCACCCAGTCGGAACCGGGGCTGATGGTCTCGGCGAGCGTACGGTCCGGATCAAGCTGCGCGCGCATCTGATCGAAGTACGCGACCTCGAGTTTGGTGCCCAGACGAACCGAGCCGCCCTCGGGCGCGAGCTCACCCAGGATGAGTTTGAGCAAGGTGCTCTTGCCCGCGCCGTTCGGCCCGACAAGACCCAGCCTGTCACCACGGATGAGCCGCATCGAGAGATCGCGCACCAGCACGCGCCCGCCGAAGGACTGGTGCACGTGCTCGAGTTCCGCCACCAATTTGCCTGAACGCTCGCCCGCATCCAGCGAGAGCCGCACATTGCCCAGGCGCTCGCGCCGCGCTGCGCGTTCATCGCGCAGACGTTCGAGCCGGCGCACGCGGCCTTCGTTGCGGGTGCGGCGGGCCTTGATGCCCTGCCGGATCCAGACTTCTTCCTGCGCCCAGAAATCATCGAATTTGCGGGCCGCGATTTTCTCGGCCTCGAGTTCGTCGTTCTTGCGCTCGCGGTAGGCCGCGAAATTCCCGGGATAGGAGCGCAACCAGCCGCGATCGAGCTCCACGATGCGCGTGACCACGCGGTCGAGAAAGGCACGATCGTGGGTGATGAGGATCAGGCCCGGGAGTTTCTGCACCATCTCCTCGAGGAGCGCGATGGCGCCGATGTCGAGGTGGTTGGTGGGCTCATCGAGTAACAGGAGTTCGGGCTCCATCGCCATGGCGAGCGCGAGCGCCGCACGCTTGCGCTCTCCGCCCGAGGCGCTCGCCGGGTCTCCCTCTGCGCGCACCGAGAGTCGATGCAGGTATTCGTCGAGCCGCGCTTCCACACGCCAGCGCTCGCGCTCGTCGTGCATGTCATCGAGCGCGCCGCGCAGCACCAGGCTCTCGCGCATGGTCTCGGCGGGGGGCAGCACCGGCTCCTGCTCCACCAGCACCACGTGCACGCCCTCGCCGGTGCGCACGTCTCCACCGTCGAGCACCGCCTGCCCGGCGATCACGCGCAACAGAGAGGATTTGCCGCTGCCATTGCGCCCGATGAGACCCAGGCGCTCACCGCGCATCAGCCGCAGGCCCGCGCCGTCCAGCAAGGGGTGCGAGCCGTAGGCGAGCTCGGCGCCCTCGATCTGCAATATCAGACTCATGGCGATGACCTGTCGACGGGCAGCTCGATGCGCGAAGGCTGCGCGGCGCTGGTGTGAATACGTTGACGCGCCGCCCGATAGGCCTCGGGCGGTGCGTCCATGATCGAGGACACCCATGTTTGCGGGTTCAGGTCATACAGCGGGAACCAGCTGCTTTGGACCTGCACCATCAAACGGTGGCCGGGAAGGAATGTGTGGTTCGTCTCGGGCAGCGGAAAGCGGTATTCCAGCGCGCGGTTCGCCTTGATGGGCGCGGGCTGCTCGAGGGATTCGCGGTAACGCCCCCGGAAGATATTCGCGGCAATCATGATCTCCATGCCGGAGCGTGCGGCGTCTTCCGGATCCTGCCCGGGGAAAACGTCGATCAGCTTGACCACCCAGTCGCTGTCCGCACCCGTTGTCTCGGCGTTCAGCACCACCTGCGGCGCGCCGCGAATGGTGAGCGGATCGCTGAGTGGCGGGCTTTGCCAGGTGGCAACATCAGGACGGCCGTCGACGAAGCGCTGATCCTGCGTGAGCCAGCTGCGCCACTGCGCGATGGACTCCTCGTCATCGTAGTTCACGCCGAGCACCGGCCGCTGTACGTAGGGCACAGGCTTGGCGGGGTCCGAGACGTACTCGGCGAAGCCACCATCGCGCGGCGGCGCCGTGAACGCCAGACCACCGGCAGGCTGCAGGTACAGCGATGTCTTGTCGTTGTTGGCAGGCCACGCCGTGAAATGGCGCCAGCGGTTGCGGCCCGTCTCGAAGGCCGTCACGGGTGGAAGATGCGGATCGGGCGCACCGGCAAGCGCATGACGAAGGAAGGGAAGCATCACGTCCTCGCGGAAACGCTTTGCGGTGTCCTCGTCGAAATCAAGCGGCCCGAGCGCCGTGCCCTCACGGAATTGCTGCCCGTGGAACCACGGCCCGATAGCGAGGAAGTTCGCATCGTTCGCGGCGTCGTGCCGTTCCATCGCGGCATAGGCCGCGGGCGCGCCGTAGATGTCTTCCTGGTCGAAGAGCCCGTGCACGTGCAGCGTGGGCACCACGCGGGTGGGGGTGTCGAACCAGCGGTCTGCGGCCACGTCTTTCCAGTAGGGGCCGTAGGCGGGGTTCTGCACGAGCCGCGGCCACATTTCGTGGCGCTGGTCGAGCAGACCGCCCAAGGCGCGCACGGCGCTGCCCTTGCCCAGCAGCCAGGTGTAGAGATCGCGATCGGCGTAGGGGTAGGACACGTAAGCGGTGTTGTCCGTCTCCATATTGAAGATGTAGTCGAAGGCGTACATCGCGCGGAACGCGCCCCAGTGGAACCAGTCGTCGGACTTCCACACATCCACTACCGGGTTGAAGGGAATGGCCGCGGCAAGCGCGGGGTGCGGGTCACGCAGCGCTGCGAGCGCCAGCCAGCCTGGGTAGGAGGTGCCCCAGATGCCGACCTTGCCGTTGTTGCCGGGGAGCTTCTTCACCAGCCAGTCGATGGTGTCCCAGGCGTCGGTGGTCTCGTCGGTGTTGCTGGTGTTGAAGGCACCGCGCGGCACGCGGTACATCGCGTACTCGCCGCCCGAGCGGAATCGCCCGCGGATGTCCTGGAAGGCATAGATGAACTCCTTGCCCGCGAACTCCGTCCCGCGCATCACGGCGAGTTGCGTGGTGGCGCGACTGCCGAACACATCGCTCGCGTCATAGGGCGTGCGCTCCAGCAGGACTGGCAGCGGGCCCGTGGCGCCCTTGGGCGTGAGCACGAGCGTGTAGAGCTCCACGCCGTCGCGCATGGGGATGCGGTATTCGCTCAGCGTGAAATCGTCCTCGGGGAAGGCGGCGCGCAATGGCGCGTCTTCGGCGTGCAGGGCGCGGAGCGGTATCAAGGCGAGGCAGAAGACGGCGATGAGGCGGAGCAGCATTGCGGGGGCTCGGGGTGGGGAGGCCCGGCATTGTGCCACTAGCGGGGGTGGGCGGGGCGCGGCAGAGGGTTAAGGGTGATCAGGGATCGCGCAGACGGGACAGGGCCAGGTCATAGACCTCGTTGCGGTCGCGCTTGCCAACGGCGATCACCGTAACCGTCACGACCCTGTCTTCGACCGCGTACACCAATCTGTAACCGGCTTGTCGCAGCTTGATTTTGTAGAGATTGGGCGCCCCCGAAAGCGCGGCGGCCGGTACGTGGGGGTTACTGAGTCGTTCCGCGAGCTTTCTCTTGAACTGATCCCTTACGGAGGGCCCGAGCTTGCGCCACTCCCTCAGGGCGGAGACCTTGAAGGCAAGCTCATAGATCATCGAGCTTGACCTTGACCGCTTTCTCGGCCGCGCGCTTTTTCACGAGCTTGAGCAACTCGGCGTCGTCGAGCATCTCCATCATCGCCGCGTACGCATCGGCCGGCACGCAATAGAAGGCAGGCGCGTTACGGTTCAACACCAGCACGGGCATGCCGTTGCCGCTTGCGACGACCTTCATCGGGTTGGCCTTGAGTTCCGAGATGCTGGCGGCGGTTTCGGTGAGCAACTGATGAGTCATGAGGTGGATCCGGGTCGCTGTTGCGGAGACCGGATAATAGGTCTTGTATCTGGTCTCCAGCAACGACACGCTCGGCGCATCTCGACGTGGTTCATCCAGCGGACCAAGCAAACTGCAGGTCAGGATCACCGGAACGTGCCTGAACCCCTGCGCGCGCAACTCTCCCAACTGCGAAGACACGGCACAGGACAGGAACCCACGATAGAGCTCCACGTGCAGACGCGGTTGTTGCGCCATGACACCGTCCCTCCCTGGACGCGAACACTCGTTGTCACGCTAGCCGTTGAGGAGCGCGGGAGACAAGGGCCTTCTTCGTAGCCTTCCACTCGCGACAGGCGGGGCAGCCTTGCCACGGTAGCAGGGCGGGCCTAGAGTTTGGAGCGGGCTTGACGGCAACCAGAATAACAACTCGCCGGACAACCTTCAGACGCTGTGCGCCAATTGTCACAGGCTTAAGACGCATCTCTCCAAGGATCACATGAATCCGGGCGAGGTCGGCGTTGGTGCGGCCGACACGGCCACACCAAGTCTCCGGGACCTGCGCGAATAGAAGGAGAGCATCTTCGATGAACATTCACAGTGGCAGCAGGCAGATCCTGATTCACGGCATGGTTCTCGTGATGGTCGGATTGGTATGGGGCCTTGCCGTACCGGGCACGCCACACCCGAGGCTCGCGCTTGGCGCCCACATCCAGTTCATGACGAACGGGATGCTGTTCATCGTTCTGGCAACTGCGCTGCTGGCGCTACCGCACAGTGTCGGGCTGAAATCCGTGCGGGTGATGGTGGTGGCCGCATGGTTGACCTGGGCCATGGCGCTGTCCGAGGTAGCCAACTCCTGGTGGGGCACGACACAGATGTTGCCCATCGCTGCCAGTCAGGCAGGCGCCTCTGGCGGAGAACACATGCAGGAGCTCATCGTCTCCGTCGCGCACATCGCCGCGGGTTTGGGCCTCATCAGCGCGTGGGCCTTGCTTCTGATCGGTTTTGTGAAGCCGCCTGCGGGTGCAGGGAGCACATGACGGGCCGCTGTCATTGCCAGCGTCCTCCTGCAAAAGCACCTGATGTTTTCCACCTCGCAGGAGATCGAATCCTTCGTCCGCGACTTCGAAGCGCGGACGCTTCCTGCGTCGCGCTGGACGCATCAGGCCCATCTGCTCGTCGGGCTCTGGTACCTCACGCATCATTCCCATGACGACGCGCTTGCCGTTGTGCGGGAGCGCATCCGCGCCTACAACGAAGCGGTCGGGACGGCCAACACCGACAGCAGCGGCTACCACGAGACGCTGACGCGATTATTCCTGCGGGGTATTGCAGCGCACATCCCGGAGCACGGCGGCGAGCCGCTGCCGGAGTCTCTGGCGCTCCTGCTGCAGTCGCCACTTGCGCAGAAGGACTGGCCGTTGTCGTTTTACTCGCGCGAGCGGCTGTTTTCCGCTGCCGCACGGCGCGAATGGCTTGAGCCCGATATGACGCTCGGTGACTGAGCAGTGTTGGAAGTGGCTGTGAGCATGTCGGCAAGAGCGCTCCCCCACGCCGTTGCCTTGGGAGCAGCGCTGGCCGCGCCAGACACGAAGGCCGAGCCGTATGTCTTACTCTGGAGCGCTACACGACAACCCGGAACTGCTGTGCGAGGGTGTGCCCGTCCAGTTGCTTCCTGACTGAGGATCGAACATGGAACCCGTTGCCCTTGCCACGAATCTCGGAGCGCTGGTCACCACGGGTCTGGGCGCTCTGGGTTTGGTCGCGCCCGAGAGAGCAGCCGCCTTCACCAGCATCTCGCCCATCGGCCTGAACGGCAGGTCAGAAATCCGGGCGACCTACGGCGGGCTGTTTGCGGCGCTGGGCCTGTGGTGTCTCGTGACCCAATCCCAAACCGCCTTTTGCACCGCGGGTATCGCGTGGCTTGGCGCAGCGGCAGGACGTGTTGCTTCCGTGGTGGTGGACCGTAACGGCGATGGCCGCAACATCGGCGGCGTGATGCTCGAGGCAGTGATCGGCCTGTTGCTGGTGGCGCCGTGGTGGGGCGGCACCTGAGCGGCTGCGCGACCGGCGTGGTTCCCTTCTGGCACCGCATCGTGCGAGGGTAAGTGCGGCACGCCCCTTCCTGAATCGGAGCTCCGATGGAAACACATGCCATGAGGGAAGATGCCGTGCCCCCGCCGCAAGCGCCCGTTTTCGTGATGCTGTACCGATGGCGCCTCTACCCCGGCGCAAGCCCCGCCACGTGGCGATCCTCGCCGCGCTCGAGCCGCGCGTTCGGGGCAGCGGATACCGCTGGCAGCCGGAGGGAACGATCCTGCACCGCAGCGATGGCGCAGGTACGCCCCAACTGCGGGGGGAATCTCGTGCTGCGGCCACTACGCACGAGATTGCCGGCGCAAACTCTCAGGGATCAGATCAGGACTCGCGTTTCGGGAGCGGCTGCACCATGACACCTGGCATCCTGCTGAATGCGATCTTCTTTTCCGGCATGGGCCTCTGCGCACTCGCCCGACCGGCTTTCATCGTCGCCTTCGTGGGTCTCGTTCCGGGCACGGCCGACGCGCGCAACGAGATCCGCGCGGTCTACGGCGGTTTCGGTATCGCGATCGCGGCCCTGCTCCTGCTGGTTGCCGGGAACGCCACGCTGCGTCCCGGGGTGCTGCTCGCGGTTGCTGCAGCACTGCTCGGCATGGCCGCGGGCCGCGTCGCGAGCCTGCTGATCGAACGGACGGGTAAATGGCCGATCGTTTTCCTCGTCATGGAAACGGCACTGGCCGGTGTGCTGTTGCGGGACATGGGCCTGCCATGAGGAATGCGAGTCTGCGTGGATTGCTCGGCATCGCGCTCCCCATCATCCAGTCCCCGATGGCTGGCGTGCAGGACAGCGTGCTTGCCGTTGCCGTCTCGAACGCGTGCATGTTTCGGAACCTCCCCTGAGTCGAGAGCGACCAATGCAAAGCTCCTTCGAACTCGATCGCTTCGTGGAGGCCCAATGCGGTCTCTATGTCCCGGCACTGGCTGAGCTTCATGCGGGTCGAAAGCGGTCACACTGGATGTGGTACGTCTTTCCGCAACTCCGCGGCTTAGGGAAGAGTCACAACGCCCTGAGATACGGGATTTCTGGCAGGGCCGAGGCGGAGGCCTACCTGCAACACCCGGTGCTGGGCGCGCGTTTGCGCGAATGCGTCGCAGCAATAGCAGTGCATTCGACGAGGTCTGCTGTAGAAATCCTGGGTACTGTGGACGCATTGAAGTTCCGGTCCTGTCTGACCTTGTTCGAGGCGGTCGCACCAGCGCCGTCCGATTTCGGCGCGGCACTACAGCAGTTCTACGGTGGCCAACGCTGTGAGCGCACCCTCGCGCTTTTGAGGGCATAAGACGGTACGACGAAGGTGGATCGTTGATGAGATTGATGATCGGCAGTGGACCGCCCCTTGACCACGGCATCATCACCGCACCGGTCGGGTTGGTGCGGGGCCTTGCCGTCCCGGGCACCCGTTCCCGCATCTCGCGTTCGTGTGCCGCTTCGTGTTGTGTGGTCGTGACGGCCGCTGTTACGTAGAGGAATCGTCATGAGCGCTGCGCCGCTGTTGTGGGGAGTGCTGTTCAGCTCCATCGGCCTTGGCTACTTTCTCTATGGCCGCAAGCAGAGGGCGCCGGTCGCATGGGCGTGCGGCCTGCTCCTGATGGGATATCCCTATTTCTTCGACAGCAACGCTGCGATCGTCGCCATCGGGCTCGGTCTCATGGCGGTGCCCTGGTTTGTGCGCCTGTGACGATAGTGCGCCAGGTGCCCGGGGCCGCCACGGTGCAGCGGCACGCACCGCAGGTGGGACACACAAGAGGTGAAGCAACCTTGAGCGCATCGGCTGCATCCATCTGTTTCCGGTCTTTCCGCACGCCGGACACCAGCGCCTGTCTCGCGATCTTCGACCTCAACTGCCCCGCTTTCTTCGCGCCGGAGGAACGCGCGGATTACGCCGCGTTTCTCGACGACGCGCCTCCTACTTACGAGGTGTGCCTGTCCGGGGGCCGCATCGCGGGCGCCTTCGGCCTGACGCCAGGCGAAGCCGCCAGCGCGCGCCTGAACTGGATCCTGCTCGATCCCGCAGTGAAGGGCAGGGGCGTTGGGGCCGCGATGATGCAGCGTGCGGTCGGGCTCGCGCGCGGCGCAGGCGCCACGCGCATCGACATCGCGGCGAGCCAGTTTTCGGAGACGTTCTTCGCAAAGTTCGGCGCGCGCACCCTGAGCCGGCAGGCAAACGGCTGGGGCCCGGGGATGCACCGGCATGACATGGCGCTGCAACCATGAGCCTTCCATTGTCTGCAGCACGAGAAGATCGAGAGCGGCTACCATGCCGTACATAAAGACCCGTCGCGAAGGGAGTTCGCCATGACCTCGGATCCGCTCCCTCTGAACCTCTTGCGGCTCTCGTTCCAGACGCACCAGGAATTCGCCGACTGGTCGGAGAGCAATCGCAAGATGCTCACGCACATCTGGCGCTGGCAGGAGGAGATGGGCAATCGCCCAGAGCCCTTCGAGTTGCCTGGCGTGTGCGATCTCTGCGAGCGGATGACCACGTACACGGCCGTGCCGCGCGCGGTCAAGGATTCTGCTCCTCCGGCGTTCCGCACCGAGTGGTGGGATGGCACACGGTGCGGCTGCGGGATGAGCAACCGCGACCGCGCGGCGCTGCGGGTTTTCCAGGACGGATACCAGAGCGGCGACCGCATCTACCACGTCGGCTGCTTCTCGTCGTTCCGCAAATGGTTGTCGCGGCGCATCCCCAAGGTGATGGCGAGCCAGTACGAGGAGGGGCGACGGCCAGGTGAAATCGCAAACGGCGTGCGCTACGAAGACCTGACCCGGCTTTCGTTCAGGAAGCCGCGATTCGACACCATCGTCTGCATGGAAATCCTGGAGCACATTCCGGACTACAAAGCGGCGCTGCGCGAGATGGCCCGAACGCTACGGCCCGCCGGGCGCGCCATCCTCACCGTGCCCTGGCTCGGAAGGGACACCTACGAACACCTTGTGCGCGCCGAGATCGACGAGAGTGGCGAAATCAGGCATTTGCTGCCTCCCGAGTACCACGGTGATCCAGCGAGCAAAGAGGGCATCCTCAGCTTTCGCAGTTTCGGCTGGAAACTGCTCGAGGAGTTTCGCGAAGCAGGGTTTTCAACGGCGCGGGCGGAGTTCGTGTTCGGACCCGTGCACGGATACATGAAGCTCCTCGCGCCGGTTATCGTCGGCGTGCGCTGAGAGCGGCGCGCATGCTCACGCTGCCCTGCGGGCACGCCCCTTTGCCGGGCTGCCACAGGCGTTTCACGAACAGGTGTACGCTTTCGTTGCAGCGTGTGGAAACGCCTGACACCCTGCGACCCTGCGACCCTGACCGCCGCCACCGGGCGGCAACCCTTGGCAAGACGAGAGAAGCCCATGAGCGCATTCGATACCGCAAAGCGTTTTTTCGAGGCCTGCGACAGACCCGCAGGCTGGGCCGGATGCCAGGCCTTCGTAGAGCCTGGCGCCGTGTTTCTCTCGCAGAGCGAACCCCTCGCCGACATCACCACGGTCGAGGCTTACTGCGAGTGGATGGCAGCCTTCGGCACCATCACCGCACCCGGCTCCACGTATGAGCTGCATGCCGCGAGCTACGACGAGGCCAACCGCACGGCAACCTTTTTCGCCACCTACCATGCCATCCATTCCGGCGAGGGAGGGCCGGTGCCACCCACACACAAGCAGACGCACTCGCACTACGTCTACGCGCTCACGATGAGCGCCAACGGCAAGGTGGAACGCATGGTGAAGATCTGGAACGCCGGCTGGGCCATGCGGGAGCTCGGCTGGGCATGAAACCCCTGCGCGCCGTAGCACTCGCCTGCGCGGCGCTTGCCGTGCTCGCCGTCATGGCACTCGTCGTGGTCTGGGGCATTTCCGAGCGCGAGATGCAGCGGCCGCGCGAGGCACCGCTCGTGGCGCTGCGTCCGGCCACTGCGCCGGACCTCGCCGAAGGCGGACGGATGGCGCGCATCATCGGCTGTCTGGAGGGGTGCCACGGCCGCAACGGCGAAGGCGGGCACGGGGAAATCGAGGGCATCGTGCGGCACGTCGCACCCACGCTCTCGCAGGTGCTCCCGGACTACACGGACGATGAACTCGTGCGGCTCGTCCGCTATGGCGTGAAGCGCGACGGCAAGAGTGCGTTGGGCATGATCTCCTACACCTTCTGGGCGCTGGGCGATCAGGATCTCGCGAACGTCATGGCTTTTCTGCGCCGCCTGCCGCCGGCACCTGCGATGGAACGCACGCTGGAACTCAGCTGGCGTGGGCGCTGGAGCCTGGTGACCGGTGAGTGGAAAGTCTCCTCGGAACAAGTGGAGCAGGATCGGCCACAGTGGGGCAACCTCCCGCAACCCACCCCGGTCGAACGCGGCCGCTATCTGGCGAGCGTGACCTGTTCGGAGTGCCACGGACTGGATTTCCATGGCAATGCGCTCGAAAAAGCACCCACGCTGGCGGTCATCGGCGCCTACTCGGAGGAGCAGTTCCGGCACCTGATCCGCACGGCCGAGGGACTCGGCGGCCGGACGCTGGACCCGAACATGCGCTGGGTGGCGGACGCGCCGTTCGCAGACGCGGAAATCGTCGCGATTTACCGCTTCCTGCGGCAGTATCACGGCTTTGCGCCCTGAGGCGCGCACCGGCACCACAGCCGGCATGACAAGAGGACATGCATGATCCCGGGCATCAAGCGGCGAAAAGCCACAGGGCCGATTGGCGTGTTCGTGAGACTCGCCGTGATCGTGATGCTCGGGGCGTGCGCGTGGTACGTGTGGGTGAAGGACCCGCTGAACCCCGAGAGACGGCGCGCCGCGCAGTTTTGCGAAAGCGTTACTGCGGACATGTCACCGGTAGAGATCATGCAGGCGGCGAGCGCGAAAGGTGCCACCGGCTTCGGGACGCCGCGGCCGGAGGAGCTGGTGGTTTACTTCGGTAAAAGCGCGTGTGGCGTCGAGATTGATGCCGGGCTCGGTGCTGGCGGGTAGTCGCGCGGCGGTGGTGCCGGGCTGACGGCAGTCGCGGGAAACATCCAGATACGCCACCTCGATATCGAAGCGATGGCCCAGCCGGACTGGGCGCGTGTGGGGGCGCCGGTGTGCATTTGTGAAGCCGCGAGACCCGCCCGGCATGTGCACGGCGCAAAGCGCGGACGGGTATGATCCGCCGATGCATCCCGAACTCATCCTCGACCCGCTCAACCCGGCCCAACGCGAGGCCGTCTCCGCGCCCGACGCGAACCTGCTCGTGCTCGCAGGCGCCGGCAGCGGCAAGACGCGCGTGCTCGTGCACCGCATCGCATGGCTGGTGCACGAATTCGGCATCATGCCCTTCGGCATCATGGCCGTTACCTTCACCAACAAGGCCGCCGCCGAGATGCGCGCGCGGCTGGAGCAGATGCTCGACATCTCCACGCGGGGGATGTGGGTGGGCACCTTCCACGGGCTCTCGCACCGGCTGCTGCGCGCCCACTGGGAGCAGGCAGGGCTGCCGCAGAATTTCCAGATCCTCGACTCGGACGACCAGCTCCGCGTGATCAAACGCGTCACGCGCGACATGAACCTGGACGAGGACCGCTGGGCGCCCAAGCAGACGCAGTGGTGGATCAACTCGCACAAGGACGAAGGCCGACGTGCCTTCGAGATCGAGGATCACGGCGAGCCTGTGCAGTCCACGCTGCTCTCGGTCTATCGCCAGTACGAGGCTGCCTGCGAGCGCGGCGGCATGGTGGATTTCGCCGAACTGCTGTTGCGCTCCTGGGAGCTGTGGCTGAAAGACGCTGCCTTGCTCGCGCATTACCGCCAGCGCTTCGCTCACCTGCTGGTCGACGAGTTCCAGGACACCAACACCATCCAGTACAAGTGGCTGCGCGCGCTCGCCGGCCCCGAGGCCCGCGTCACCGCGGTAGGTGATGACGACCAGTCCATTTACGGCTGGCGCGGCGCCAAGATCGAGAACATCCACCAGTTCCAGCGCGATTTCCCGGGTGTGCGGCTGGTACGCCTCGAACAGAACTACCGCTCGACGGCGAATATCCTGAATGCCGCCAACGCCGTCATCGCGAACAACTACGGCCGGCTCGGCAAGAACCTCTGGACCGAGGGCGGCGAGGGCGACCCGATCACGCTGTACGCCGCCTTCAATGAGCAGGACGAGGCGCGCTACATCATCGACGAGTTGCAGAAGTGGATTGCCTCGGGCCACCAGCGCTCGGAATCCGCGATCCTCTACCGCTCCAACGCGCAATCGCGCGTGCTGGAAGAGGCGCTGCTGCGGGCGGGCATCCCGTACCGCGTCTACGGCGGCCTGCGCTTCTACGAGCGGCTGGAGATCAAGAACGCGCTCGCGTATCTCAGGCTGCTGCTGAACCGCAACGACGATGCCGCCTTCGAGCGCGTGGTGAACACGCCGCCGCGGGGCATCGGCAGCAGCACCATCGACGCCATCCGTGCGCTCGCCCGCACACGCGCGCTGCCACTGTGGGTTGCGGCGAAAGACCTTGCTCCCACCTTGCCGGCACGGGCCCGGAACGCGCTGCAGGGCTTCATGGATCTGCTGAACCAGCTGCAGAGAGACATCGAGAATCTCGAGCTCGCCGAGAAAGTCGACCGCGTGCTGCTGGCCACCGGGCTGCTCGAACACCACCGCACCGAAAAGGGCGAGCGCGGCGAAACCCGCGTCGAGAACCTCGAGGAACTGGTGAGCGCCTGCAGGGCATTCACGCCCGAAGACCCCGAGCGCGGCGCGATGGAACAGTTCCTCGACACCGCCTCGCTCGATGCCGGCGACACGCAGGCCGAGGAATTCGAAGACAGCGTGCAACTGATGACGCTGCACTCCGCCAAGGGGCTGGAGTTTCCGCTGGTGTTCCTGGCGGGCATGGAGGAAAACCTCTTCCCGCACGCGATGTCACGCGAGGAGCCGGGGCGCCTCGAAGAGGAGCGACGCCTCTGTTACGTCGGTATCACCCGTGCCATGCAGCGGCTCGTCATGAGCTACGCCGAGAGCCGCCGCCTGCACGGGCGCGAGACGATGAACGGCATGTCGCGCTTCCTGCGCGAAATCCCCCCCGACCTCCTCCAGGAGATCCGCCCGCGCCTGCAGGTCACCCGGCCCATGGGCAGCTGGAATTCCTCGAACAAATGGGGTCAGACCCCGATTTCCCCGAACCCGCAGAAAACGGGGTCCAGCCCCGGCTATTCCGGGTTCCGGCAGGAAGAGAGCGAGGGGCTGCGGCTCGGACAGCGGGTGCGGCATCCGCGTTTTGGCGAGGGCGTGGTGATCGGCTTCGAGGGCCAGGGCGCGCACGCGCGCGTCAACGTCAATTTCGCGAGCGAAGGCGCGAAGTGGCTGGTGGTCTCGATGGCGAAACTGGAGAGCTTCTAGCCGCGCGCCATGCACGCGGCCGACGGATCACCGAGCCGGCACCGGCTCGCGGGCATGACCCGCTGCCGTCGCATCCCGGCCCTACGGAATCGGGCGCGTCCTGCCCTTCTCGTCGATGGACACGAAAACGAAGATCCCCTCGGTCACCTTGGTCTGCGCGTTGCCTGAATCCCACTCGGCACGCGGCGTGGTGGCCCAGACCTCCACACGTACCTGGATGGAACTGCGGCCCACCGCCATCACCTGCGTGTAGCAGGTCACCACCGCGCCAACCTTCACGGGCACGAGAAAACTCATGCGGTCGATGGCCACCGTGGCGGTGCGGCCACGCGCCACCTTGCCGGCCGCAACGCTGCCCGCAAGGTCCATCTGCGACAGCAGCCAGCCGCCGAAGATGTCGCCGCTGGCGTTGGTGTCGCGGGGCATGGCGATGGTCTGCAGCGCCAGATCGCCGCTCGGTCCGGGAATCTCGTCGATGGCGGCGGGATCGACGGTCTTGGTCTTCTTCACGGTAAGGCCTCGGATGAATTCGGGGTCAGGGCTGGTAGCCGGATCGCAGCCGCGCGATGCGGTTGCGCGCCTCGGCAGCGAGTTGCGACTGGCTGCGGGCCACGGGATCGTAATACCGCAACGCGGTGTCGATGTCGCCTTCTTTCTGGGCGATCTCGCCCAGGCCGAAGGTGGCGTCAGCGGTGGGCAGCAGTTTGTTGGCGACGGTGAGGTCCTGCTTGGCGACATCGAGGTTGCCGCGCTTGAGGTGCAGGGTGCCGCGCATGAGGTAGGGGCGGTAGTAGGACTGGTTCAGTGCCACGGCGCGGTTCAGGCTCTTGATGGCATCGGCAGGAAGGTCGAGGCGCGACTGCGCCGCTGCCGCGAGCTCGTGGAACTGGCCCTCGCGCTCCTGCAGGCGGATCGCCTCGCGGCTGTACTTGAGGGCCTCTGCGTACTGGTTCTGGTTCATGGCCGTCACGCCTTTGGCATAGGCCTCGTAGGCGGGACGGTCGCGCTTGAGTTGCGCCATCGCGCGCTGGAAATCCGCGCGTCCGTCACGCCCGCCGGCACCGAGCCTGGACGCGGTGCGGCGGTTGGCATCCACACGCTCCTGCGAAGGCGGATGGCTCGCGAAGAGCGCGGAGAAGCCCGCCGGCTGCTTGCCATCGGAGAGCTGCACGAAACGCTGCTGCAGGGCCACCGCGCCTTGCGGGTCATAACCGGCGCGCGCCATGTACTGCATGCCGAAGCGGTCGGACTCGAGCTCGGCGTCGCGCCCGTAGCGCGTCTGCACCATCGCGCCACCGAGCTGCGCACCCTGCATCGCGAGATCCTGCAAGCCCGTGCCCGCCGTGGCCACGCCGATCACGGCGAGGCCGATGTTGAGCAGCGTGCCCTTCTCCTGCTGCTTGGCGCCGTGGCGCGCGGCTGCGTGGACGATCTCGTGGCCAAGCACCGCGGCGAGTTGCGCTTCGTCGTCGAGCTCGTAGAGGAGGCCACGGTTCACTGCGATCTTGCCGCCGGGAAGGGCCCACGCGTTGGGCACGGAGTTGTCGAGCACCACGAATTCGTAGGGAAGTTCCGGACGGTCACTCACCCGCGCCAGACTCATGCCCACACGGCTCACGTAGGCGCTCAGATCCGGATACAGGTTGAGTACGCCGCCCTGGCTCTGCTGCGATGGCCCGTACTGCGACTGGCCGATGCGGATTTCCTCCTGCTCCGAGACGAAACTGAGCTCCGAAGAGCCCGTCACCGGATTCACACCGCAACCCGCGCAGAGCAGGGCGCAAGCAAGCAGGGCGGGCAAGAGGCGCAATGACCGTGGCATGTTCATCGGGCTAGAATCGCGGGGAGGGGGTGCATGGCGGGATTCTGCCAGCAGCGCCCCGCAGGCACCACCCAGAACGCCCCCTCCTGAGGACATCTCCGCGATGCTGCTCGTCGTTTCGCCCGCCAAGACACTGGATTTCGAGAGCCCGGCGCCCGCGCTGCCGGTGAGCAAGCCCGTGTTCGCCAAAGACGCCATGGCGCTGGTCGGGCAACTGCGCGGCATGGACGAGACGGCCGTGGCAAAACTGATGGACATCAGCCCCGATCTGGCCGCGCTGAACGTGGAGCGCTTCCGCAGCTTCAGCGCACGCCCGGGCGCTGCAGTACAGCGCCCCGCCGTGCTCGCCTTCCGTGGCGACACCTACATCGGGATGCGCGCCGAAACCTTCGACGCGACCGACATGGACTTCGCCCAGCAACACCTGCGGATCCTGAGCGGACTCTACGGGCTGCTGCGTCCGCTCGACCTGATTCAGCCCTACCGCCTCGAGATGGGCAGCGCGCTCCGCACTGCGGGCGGCAACAATCTTTATGCGTACTGGGGCGATCGCATCGCCCGAGCCTTGCGCAAACAGGCGAAGTCAGCCGGAAGCGCAGTGCTGGTCAACCTTGCCTCGCAGGAGTATTTCGGCGCCGTGGACACTGCGGCACTCGGTCTGCGCGTGGTGACACCGCAGTTCAAGGAACAGCGCGGCGGCACGCTGAAGGTCATCAGTTTCAGCGCCAAGCGCGCCCGCGGTGCAATGGCCGGCTTCGCGATCCGCAACCGCCTGCGCGATCCCGAGGCACTCAAGTCTTTTGCCGAAGACAACTACCGCTTCCGCCCGGAACTCTCCGGCGAAGACGAATGGGTCTTCACGCGGTGATCGCCGCCGGGCTCCCCTGCTCCGAGGCCTGCGAACGCAACAAGGCGCCGATACTCGCGATCCTGCAGCAGTGTTTGCAGGCTGCGCGCAGCGTGCTGGAAGTGGGCAGCGGCACCGGGCAGCACGCGGTGCATTTTGCCGCGGCCATGCCCTGGCTCGAGTGGCAACCCAGCGAGCGTCCCGGTGAACTCGACGGCATCCTTGCGTGGCGCGAGAGCGCAGCACTGCCGAACCTTCACGCGCCCATTGCGCTCGATGTGCTCGGCAGCTGGCCAGAGATGGGCGTGGACGCGGTCTTCAGCGCCAACACGCTGCACATCATGGGACTGGACGGGGTGGAGGCCTTCTTTGCCGGCGCAGGACGCGTGCTTGGCGCGGGCGGCCTGCTGGCGGTTTACGGGCCTTTCAATTACGGCGGCAACTTCAGCAGCGAGAGCAACCGGCAGTTCGATCGGTGGCTGAAAGCCCGCGATCCGCGCTCCGGAATCCGTGACATCGAAGCGGTGCACGCGCTCGCCGAAGCTGCCGGGCTGCAGCCGCAGGCCGATCACGCGATGCCCGCGAACAACCGCCTGCTGCTCTGGCGCAAGGCCTAGCCCGGCGCTTCAGTCCTCGCCGTCCTTGCGGAAAGGCAGCGATTGCGCAGCCTCCTGCTGGTAGAGCTCCACCGACGCGCGCTCGCGCTGCAGGAAGTCATCGATCGCCTCCCGGAAGCCCTCGTGCGCGATGTAGTGGAATGACTCCGTGATCACCGGCTCGAAACCCCGCGCGAGCTTGTGTTCACCCTGTGCGCCGGCATCGAAGCGTGCAAGCCCCTGCTCGATGCAGAACTCGATGCCCTGGTAGTAACAGAGCTCGAAGTGCAGCTGCGCGTAGTCCTCGATGCAGCCCCAGTAGCGGCCGTACAGCGTGTCTTCGCCGATCAGGTTCAGAGCACCGGCCACCGGCTCGCCATCGCGCAGAGCCACCACGAGGAGCAGGTTGTCGGGCAGGGCAGCGCCCAGCGCGTGGAAGAACTCGCGGCTCAGGTAACCGCCATGACCGCTGCGGCGCGCGTAGGTCATCTGGTAGAAAACGAAGAAGCGCTCCCACATGGCCTCGTCGATCTGCGCGCCACGCAGGCGCCGGATCTCGAGCCCCTGCTCGGCCACCTGCCGGCGCTCTTTCTTCAGCTGCTTTCGCTTGCGCGAGGCAAATCGGGCGAGGAAGTCATCGAAGCCCGCGAAACCACGGTTCTGCCAGTGGTACTGCACGCCGATGCGGCGCAGCAGGCCCGGTTGTGCACAGGCAGCCGCGAGCTCCGGTTCGGGAAACAGCAGGTGCCACGAGGAATAGCGCCGCTCGCAAGCCTCGCGTAGCGCGGGTATGAAGGCAGCCAGCGCATCCCGCAGTTCCACTCCCTCCGCCAGCAGTACCCGCGGCCCCGTCGCGGGCGTGAACGGCACGGCGCTCAGGAGCTTGGGGTAATAGGGCACGCGGTGGCGCGCATAGGCATCGGCCCAGGACCAGTCGAACACGTACTCGCCGTAGGAATGCGTCTTGGCGTAGCAGGGCATGGCCGCGAGCAGGCGCTCGCCCTCCATGAGCAGCAGATGCCGCGGTTGCCAGCCGGTGCCCTCGCCCACGCTGCCGCTGCTTTCGAGCGCGCGCAGGAATTCGTGCCGCAGGAACGGAAAACCCGTGCCTCGCAGCGCGTTCCACCGCACGGCATCGACCGCGTCGACGCCAGTCGCGACCACGACGCTGCTCATCGCGGGGCGTAGTTGAAGGCGATGCCGGCGAAGACCGCCAGACCGAAGAGATTGTTGTTCAGGAAGGCGCTGAAGCATTTGTCCCGCTCGCGCTCGCGGATCTGCCACTGCTGCCAGGCGAAGAGCGCGGCACCCACCGAGAGACCCACGTAATACGGCAGGCCAAGACCGAACTGCCGGCCCGTCAGCACCAGCAGCGCGAGCACAAGCACCTGCAGCGCGGCCGTGATGGAGCGGTCCGATTCGTCGAAGAGAATGGCCGTGGAGCGGATGCCGATACGGATGTCGTCGTCACGATCGACCATCGCATAGAAGGTGTCGTAGACCACGCTCCACAACACCGCTGCCGTGAACAACAGCCATAGCGAGGGCGGGAGTTCGCCGCGTTCTGCGGTGAATGCCATGGGGATGCCCCAGGAAAACGCGAAGCCCAGCCCGAACTGCGGCAGGTGCGTGAAACGCTTCATGAACGGATAGACGGCGGCGAGCCCGAGCCCGGCCACCGACATCCACACCGTGAGCGTGTTGGTCTGCAGCACCAGCGCAAAAGAACCCAGCGCGAGCACCACCCCTAGAGCCACGGCCTCCCACACGCCCACCGCACCGCTGGCGAGGGGGCGATCGCGGGTGCGCTCCACATGGCGGTCGAGTTCGCGGTCGGCCAGATCGTTCGCGATGCAACCGGCCGAGCGCATCAGGAACACGCCCGCAGTGAAGATCACCAGATTGTTGAAATGCGGCTCGCCGGCGGAGGCGAGCCACAGGCCCCACCACGTCGGCCACAGCAGCAGGAAGCTGCCGATGGGGCGATCGAAGCGGATGAGCCGCAGATAGAGCGAGAGACGTTCTCTGTGCGTGATGCTGGACACGGCTGACCTCGCGGAATGCCTGGCGATTATAGGGGCGCAGGAGCCGCGCCGGACTTGCAGGCTGGCAGGAAGACCTCCTGCACCAGTAGCGATTTGCCGCCCACGCGGAACACCGAGCGCCTCGCCCACAGCGCGTGCGGGCCGCGCAGTGCCGCCGGCACGAGCGGGTCTGTCGGGCCGATCAGGCTGAGCTCGAACTCCTCGCGCGCGAGCCGCGGATCGGCGAAAAGCAAGGCGCCGAGGGAGCGGGCGCCGAAACGGCGCAGATGCCGCAACTCGCCCGTGAGAGATGCCGCAGGGAGCACGCTTCGGGCGAAGACCCAGGCCTCGCCATGGCACTCGAGCACAACCTCACGCACCTGGGCTCTGGCGGTTTGCCGCAGCCCGAGAACCGCGCGCTCCCCTGGCAAGGGGCGCTGCCAGGACTGGCCGACGAGCCGCACGGCGAAGTGGCCACCGCTCGCTGCCACGAGCCGCGCAGTGAGCGAGCCCTGATCGAGCAGAAGCCCGCGCACGCCCGCAGAGAGCTCCCCCGCAGGCCAGTGCCGCCAGTGCCGCCAGCCCCTTGGCTGCGGCTGGCCCGAGTTGAAGCCCAACGCGTACAATCCGCGCCTCCGTCAGATCGCCGAAGTTGCGGATTCTATCCCGCACCGGGCAGCGTTCCGGGGTTCAGTTGCTCTTCTTGTCAGGGGATTTCGCATGGCGCGCTGGGAATGCATCGTTTGTGGCTGGGTCTATGACGAGTCCAAGGGCTGGCCCGACGAGGGCATTCCCCCGGGCACGCGCTGGGAGGACGTGCCGGAGAATTTCCTCTGCCCCGACTGTGGCGTAGGCAAGGAAGACTTCGAACTGATCGACTCCACTCCCCTGCCCTCCGCGGCGCCTGCGGCTGCCGCCGAGAAAGCGCCCGTGGTGATCATCGGCACCGGTCTCGCGGGCTACAACCTCGCCCGCGAATTCCGCAAGCTCGACGCCGAAGCCCCGCTGGTGATGCTCACCTCGGACGATGGCGCGTTCTACTCCAAGCCCATGCTCTCCACGGGCTTCACCAAGGGCACAACCGCCGCAGACCTCGCCACCTCTGATGCCGCAACAATGGCTGCGCAACTGAAGGCCACCGTGCGCACCCGTACCCGGGTGAATGCCATCGATACAGCAGGCAAGAAGCTCACGCTGGACGACGGCAGCACGCTTTCCTACGCCAAGCTCGTACTCGCCTGGGGCGCCGACGTCATCCGCCCGCCGCTCGGCGGCGACGGGCTCGACCGCGTCTACTCGGTGAACGATCTGCTCGACTACGCCGCCTTCCGCAGCGCCCTCGAGCAGGGCGCGGTGAAAAAAGTGCTGGTCATCGGGGCTGGCCTCATCGGCTCTGAATTCGCCAACGATCTCGCCAACGGCGGTTTCGACATCGACGTCGTGGATCCTCTTGGCTGGTCGCTGCCCACGCTGCTGCCCGAGCCCGCAGGTCGCGCCGTGCAGGCCGCGCTCGAGTCCAAAGGCGTGCGCTTCCACTTCGGGCGCCTGGCGAAAGCCGTGGACAAAGGCCCCGACGGCAAGGGCGTGGTGGGCACGCTCGATGACGGCTCCCGCATCGAGGCCGACATCGCCGTCTCGGCAATCGGCGTGCGTCCGCGCGTCGAGCTTGCGCGGGCCGCAGGCATCGCAGTGAACCGCGGCATCGTGGCCAATCGCCACCTGGCGACCAGTGCACCGGATGTGTACACGCTGGGCGATTGCGCCGAGGTCGAGGGCTGGGTGCTCTATTACGTGGCACCGCTGATGGCGGCTGCACGCGCTCTGGCCAAGACGCTCACGGGCGAGCCGACGGCGGTGGCCTATCCGGCGATGCCCGTGACCATCAAGACGCCGGCCTGCCCGGTGGTGGTCTCGCCGCCGGCACCGGGTGCGGCGGGGTCATGGACCATCAGCGGCAGCGCCCCTGACATCGTGGCCGAGTTCCGCGCGGCCGACGGCAAGCTGCTCGGCTTCGCGCTGACCGGCGAGGGCACCAAACAGAAAATGGCACTGCAGAAAGAACTGCCTGCGCTGCTGCCCTGAGGCAGCCGCTCAGGCGGCGAGGTCGCGAGCGAGATCGCCCAGGGTCTCGCTGTGGCGCATCACGCGCTCGCTGGCGGCGAGAGCGACTTCGCGGGAGATGCCGAGCTGCGCGAAAGCGGCATCGGGAATGTGCTCGCAAGGGGCGCTGCCGATGCCGTGGTGCCGCAAGATGCGCGAACTCACGTGCAGCAGCATCGCCAGTGGCTCCTGCTCACCCGCAAGGTCAGGCCGATGCTGGTGCCTTACGGCCGCGCAGATTTCCTCAGGCACCTTCCAGTTGCGGAGCAACCACGCCCCCATCTGTTCCCGGGTCGCGCCCAGCAGGAATCGCTCGACCTGCCAGTGGCCGAGGTGCGGATTCGACTCTGTGTACCGGCACACGGTCTGCAGCTGCGGCTTGAAGAGCTCGGCGAGCAGCAGGAATCCGAAGTTGTGCAGCAAGCCGGCCAGATAGGCGTGCCCTGCAATCGGCCGCCGATCCTGCGGCAGGGCCTTGCAGAGGTTCTCCATCATCGCGGCGCAATGCACCGCCTGTAGCCAGTAATTGCGGTAGCCGTAGCGCCCGTCGCGCGGCAGCCGGAGCGTGGTGCCCAGCGAGAGTCCCAGCGCCAGATTCATCACCAGATCGAAGCCGAGGACGCGGTGGATCGCGTCGCGCACCGAGCTGATCTTGCCGGGGGCGGCGTAGTAGGGCGAGGAGGCCCAGCTGATCAGCTGCGCGGCGAGGGCAGGATCGACCTCCACCACCTGCGCGAGTTCGGTGACACCCGAGGCGGGGTCCGCGCCGATCTGGATCACGCGGCGCGCGGTCTCGGGCATGGGCGGGAAATCCAGCGTGTCCTCGAGGCGCTTCTGGATGCGCCGCGTCGTGAACTTCGCCACCGCGCTGCTGAAATCCGCCTCGTCGTCGGCGGGATCAGGGCTGTAGGACGCGAACTCGGAAATGGCCACACCGAAATCCGCCGAGGCCGCGCCGGTGGACTCGATGAGGCGGCGGAACTGCGGCCCGGAGACACGCAGCAGCACGGCGTCCCGACCGGTCTCGAGCAGCAGATCGTCCTTGCCGAGCAAGCGCCGCTCCACCACGACGGGCATCTCGAATGCCGCAGGCAGCGAGGGCAGCGTGCGCAGATCGCTGGCCGCACAGAGGCTGGCGAGCTCATCGTCGGGCAGGGCGTTGAAATCCCGCCCGGTGAAACGGTTCAGGGCAGCGATGTCGAGCAAGCAGTCGGCGCCGATCAGCGCCTGGAGCCGGCCGAAGCCGTCCTGGAGCACGACCGTGCGCACCGCACCCCCGCGCAGCGCCTCGGGCGCGGTGTCGGCGTCGAGCAGTTGCCAGGAGATGCCGCTGTTGTCGAGCAGCTCCCGGATCGTTACTGGCAGTCCCATGGAGAGAATTCCTGGCCGACCCAACCGCGGGCCGGTGCGGCAAGTGTAGACGAGCCTCGCGAGACTGCCCCTCAGGCCTCGGCGTAGCGCTCGCGGCCCGGCATCCAGCGGTCTAGCAGGGGCTCGACCAGGTCGGGATGCACCTCGAGCAGCCGATCCGCCGCCGCCCGCACAACGGGCAGGAGGGCAACGTCACGGCCCAGGTCCGCGAAGCGCATTTCGAGGGTGCCGGTCTGGCGGGTACCGAGAAGCTCGCCGGGGCCGCGCAGTCTGAGGTCCGTTTCGGCAAGGCGGAAACCGTCGGTGGTATCGCGCATGGCGTTCAGCCGCTCGCGCCCCTGCGCCGAGAGCGGCGTCTGGAAGAGCAGCACGCAATGGCTGGCCGTGGCGCCGCGCCCGACCCGGCCACGGAGCTGGTGGAGCTGCGCGAGCCCGAGACGCTCGGCGTTCTCGATGATCATCAGGCTGGCGCGCGGCACGTCCACGCCCACCTCGATCACGGTGGTGGCGACCAGCAGGTCGATCTCGCCCGCCTTGAAGCGGGCCATCAGCGCCGAGCGCTCGCGCCCCGGCTGGCGTCCGTGCACCAGCCCGATCCGCAGTTCCGGAAGGGCCTCGGTGAGCTCGACGGCGATGGCCTCCGCCGCCTGCGCTTCGAGCAGCTCGGATTCCTCGATCAGCGTGCATACCCAGTAGGCCTGGCGACCTTCGGCGCAGGCGTGACGCACACGCTCCACTACCTCGGGGCGTCGGGAATTGTTGATGACCACGGTGCCAACCGGCGTGCGCCCGGGGGGCAGTTCGTCGATGACGGAGTAATCGAGATCCGCGTAGGCGGTCATGGCAAGCGTGCGCGGTATGGGTGTGGCGGTCATGATGAGCTGGTGCGGCGCAAGACCGCCCTCGACTCCCTTCTCGCGCAGCTGCAAACGCTGGTGCACGCCGAAGCGATGCTGCTCGTCGATCACCACCAGCCCCAGCCGCGCAAAACGCACCTCGTCCTGGAAAAGCGCGTGCGTACCGATCGCAAGCATCGCATCGCCGCTCTCCAGTGCGGCCAGCGCCTCTCGCCGCGCCACGGCACCCTGGCGCCCGGAGAGCGCCACGGTGCGGATGCCGAGCGGCTGCATCCAGGACTCGAAGTTGCGCAGGTGCTGCTCGGCGAGGAGTTCGGTGGGCGCCATCACGGCGACCTGACGACCGCTGCCGATGGCCTGCAGGCAGGCGAGCGCGGCAACCAGCGTCTTGCCGCAACCCACGTCTCCCTGCACGAGACGCAGCATGGGTACATCGGCGTCCAGATCGCGTGCGATCTCCCCTGCAACCCGCAACTGTGCGCCGGTGGGCGCAAAGGGCAGAGCGGCGAGGAAGCGCTCCTGCAGGCTGCGCTCGGCGGCCAGCCTCGGCGCGCCCTGGCGCCGCGCACGCTGGCGCAACCGCAACAGGCTCAGGTGGTGGGCGAGCAATTCCTCGGCTGCGAGCCGGCGCTGGTAGGGGTGTTCGCCCGCCAGCAATTCCGCGGTGGGCGCATCGGGCGGCGGGCGATGAAGGAAACGCAGCGCCTCGGCGAGTGGCATGTCACCGGGCAGAAGGCCGGGAGGCAACAACTCGCGCAGCGCCCCACGTTCGAGCAGCACCAGTGCCGCCGCGCTCAGCTTGCGCCAGCTCGCCTGATGCAGGCCTTCGGTGGTGGGGTACACCGGCGTGAGGCTTTCTTCGTCGAGGGCTGGCTCGTCCGGCCCCACCACGCGGAATTCGGGATGGAACATCTCAACGCCATTGCGCCCGCGCCGTGCCTCTCCGTAGCAACGCAGTTGCCCGGCCTGCTCGAGGATGCGCTGCTGCGGGCCGCTGAAATGGAAGAAACGCAGCGTCAGGATGCCGCTCGGATCCTGGATGGTGCAGGCGAGGCTGCGGCGGCGGCCGAAGTCCTGACGCACGGCCAGCACCTTGCCCTCGACCACCGCGTCGATGCCGGGCAGCAGATCGCGGATGGGCGTGATCCGTGTACGGTCCTGATAGCGCAAGGGCAGATGGAAGAGCAGGTCGGCGACGCTGCGGATGCCGAGGTCCGTGAGCTGGCTCGCGAGCTTGGGCCCCACGCCGCGCAGCGCCGTAACCGGTGTCTGCTCCAGCGCCTCGCGGGGGGGTGGTGCGGGCTCGGTCACGCTGCTGGCCGTCTCGGGTAGGCTGCTGCGATCATAGCCCATCATCGAAAGGAGTCTTGGCGTGGTATCGCGCAGCGTGTTGATTGCCGGTTGCGGGGATCTGGGGATCGCTCTCGGGCTGCGCCTGCGCGCATCGGGCTCGGACGTGAGCGGCCTGCGCCGGAGGCCCGAGGCGCTGCCTGCGGGCTTCCTCCGCATCGCGGCGGACCTTGGCGATCCCGGCTCGCTCGAGGTGCTTCGCGGGCAGCGCTTCGGGCACGTGGTGCTCACGGGCGCGCCTGGCGGTTTCGAGGAGTCGGCCTATCGCCGCGTCTACGTCGACGGTGTGCGCAACCTGCTCGGTGTGCTCGAAGGCGAGCCCGGCGTGCTGATGGTGGGAAGCACCGGCGTCTATCACCAGGAGGACGGCAGCTGGGTGGACGAGGACTCGCCCACCGAACCGCGCGGGTTTTCCGGCCGCGCCCTGCTTGAGGGCGAGGCGTGGCTGCGCGAATTGGCGGGCGCGCGCGCCAGCGTGCTCCGGCTGGGCGGCATCTACGGGCCGGGCAGGCAGAGGTTGCTCTCGGACGTGCGCGCCGGCCGTGGTTGCCCGCCCGAGCCGGCGCGATTCACCAACCGCATCCATCGCGATGATGCCGCGGCGATTCTCGAATTCCTGCTGCGGCGCCAGGCCGCGGGCGAGGCTCTGCACGCGTGTTACCTCGGCGTGGATTGCGAGCCTGCCCCGATGTGGGAGGTAAGGCACTGGATCGCGGGGCAGCTGGGCGTGACGCTGGATGACAGCCTGGCGCCAAGCGATGCCCGCGGCGGCAACAAGCGCTGCAGCAACCGCCGACTGCTCGCCGCCGGTTACCGGTTCATCTACCCCGATTACCGCGCGGGCTACGGCGCCCTGCTCGCGGCGTCCTAGGCGCGCGGCACCATGATGGCCTCGATCTCGATCGCGGCACCGCGCGGCAATGCCGAGACCTGCACCGTGGAGCGCGCCGGGTAGGGTTCGCCGAACTCGGCGGCCATCACGGCGTTCACCTCGGCGAAATTGCCGAGATCGGTAAGGAATATCGTCACCTTGACGATCTGGTTCAGCTCTCCGCCAGCGGCGTGGCAGACGGCGCGCAGGTTCGCAAACACCTGCCGGGCCTGCGTGGCGATATCGCCCTCGACGATCTGCATGGTGGCGGGGTTGAAGGGAATCTGGCCCGAGAGATAGACCACACCATTGGCTTTGACGGCCTGCGAGTAGGGGCCGATCGCCTGCGGCGCATCGGTGGTGCTGATGACGGCGCGATTGCTCATGCGGATCTCCTTTTGAAACCGGGATTACGGTGCCGCGTCCTAGTGCCGGACGCGGTTCACCCTGATGACAGACCTGACGGTGCGCAGGCGGCGGATCACGCGGGCCAGCGCGACGCGGTCGGGTATGGCCACGATCAGCCGCACCTGCGAGAGCTCGGCATCACGCTCTTCCATCGTGATTTTCTCGATGTTCACGTCGAGGGCGCTGATGGCGTTGGCGATGGCTGCGATGACGCCCTTGCGGTTCTCGAGCTCCACCAGCAATTCGCAACTGAACTCGCCGCGCGTCTCCTCGGCCCAGCGCAGCGGAGTGCTCTTCTCGGGATCATGCAGGATCTCGGTCATGTTGTTGCAGTTGGAGCGGTGCACCACCACGCCGCGCCCGGCGCTGATATGTCCGAGGATGACGTCGCCGGGTATGGGATGGCAGCACTTGGCGTAACTGAGCGCGATGCCCTCGGTGCCGCGGATCACGAGCGGCGTGGGCTCCGAAGCGCCGGCGCCCTCATGCCCGCCGACAAGGCGGCGTGCCGTGAGCGGGGCCACGCGGTTGCCGAGCCCGATCTCCTCGAAAATGGCATCGAGCGAGGAACGGCGCGTCTCGGCGAGAAAATGCTCCACCGTGCGCGGGTCGAGGCTCTTCAGACTCGCGTCGAGGGAGTTCAGCGCCTTTTCGAGCAGCCGCTGTCCGAGTTCTATCGACTCCGAACGCTGCTGGCTCTTCAGGAAGTGGCGGATGTTGGTGCGCGCCTTGGCCGTGACCACGAAATTGAGCCAGGTGGGATTGGGGCGCGCACGCGGTGCCGTGACGATCTCGACGCTCTGTCCGCTCTGCAGCACCGTGCTGAGCGGCGCGAGGTTGCGGTCGATGCGGCAGGCCACGCAGCTGTTGCCGATGTCGGTGTGCACGGCGTAGGCGAAGTCCACCGCAGTGGCGCCGGTGGGCAGGGCGAGGATCGAGCCCTTCGGCGTGAAGACGTAGACCTCGTCGGGAAAGAGGTCGATCTTCATGTTCTCGATGAATTCGAGCGAGTTGCCCGCGCGCTGCTGCATCTCGAGCAGCCCCTGCACCCACTGCCGTGCTCTCAGGTTGCCGGAGGCCGCGCTATCGCTGCTGCCGCTCTTGTAGAGCCAGTGCGCCGCGATGCCGTTGTTCGCCATCTCTTCCATCTCCGCGGTACGGATCTGGATCTCGATGGGCACGCCATGCATGCCGAAGAGCACCGTGTGCAGGGACTGGTAGCCGTTCGTCTTGGGAATGGCGATGTAGTCCTTGAAGTGTCCGGGCAGCGGTTTGTAGAGGTTGTGCACCGCGCCTAGCGTGCGGTAGCAGCTGTCGACGCTGTCCACGACGATGCGGAAGGCGAAGACGTCCATGATCTCCGAGAAGCTCTTCCGCTTCGTGCGCATCTTGAGATAGATGCTGTAGAGGTGCTTCTCGCGGCCCACCACGTGGGCGGGGATGTCCTCGGCGGTGAGGCAGGCCTCGATCTTGCGCTGGGCCTGCGACACCAGTTCCTTGCGGTTGCCGCGCGCCTTGCGCACCGCCGCCTGTATGCGGCGCGAGCGCATGGGGTGCAGCGCGGCGAAGCCCAGATCCTCGAACTCCGTGCGGATGCTGTTCATGCCGAGACGCTGCGCGATGGGCGCGTAGATCTCGAGCGTCTCGTGGGCAATGCGACGGCGCTGCTCGGGCTTCAGTACATCCAGCGTGCGCATGTTGTGCAGGCGGTCGGCGAGCTTCACCAGGATCACGCGGATGTCGCGCGCCATGGCGAGCGCCATCTTCTGGAAGTTCTCGGCCTGGGCCTCGGCACGCGAGGAGCTCTCGAAGAGCGTGAGCTTGCTCACCCCGTCGACCAGGTCGGCCACCGCCGGGCCGAACTGCGCCGCAAGCGATTCCTTGGCGATGCCGGTGTCTTCGATCACATCGTGCAGCAGCGCGGCGATCAGGCTCTGGTGATCCATGCGCATGTCGGCAAGGATGCCGGCCACAGCCAGAGGATGCGTGACATAGGGTTGGCCGGTGCGACGCACCTGCCCGTCATGAGCCTGCTCGGAGTAGTAGAACGCCCGCCTGACGGCATCCACCTGCTCGGGGGCCAGATAGCCCCGGAGCTTGTCGGTGAGGGTGGAGAGTTGTGCCAGCATGGGGCGACCGGGGCGCCGGCGCCCCGGGAGGGATCAGAGGCTGTTCAGGGAGTCCGCCTGCGCCTCGAGGAGTTCCTCGAGGGTGGCCTCGGCGGGCTCGTCGAAGAAGCCCGGGCCGATCAGGCCTTCGGCGATTTCGCGCAGCGCGATGACGGTGGGTTTGTCGGAGGCTTCCTGGACCAGGGGCTCCTTGCCGCCGGTGGCAAGCTGGCGCGCACGCCGGGATGCAACAAGAACCAGCTCGAAACGGTTGTCGACCTTGCTCAGGCAGTCTTCGACGGTAATTCGTGCCATGCGTTCACCTGCTGTGGGAGGGCTGGGCCGGGGGTAGCGGCCTGCGGGGGTCGCGAGTCTAGCAGAGGCGCTCAGTGTGCCGACAGGAGCTCTGTGAGCAATTCACGCAAACGGGCCGATTGTGGCCCGATACGCAGCCGCTCGACCTTGAGGATGGCGAGCAACTCCTGCAACGCGGCCTCGAAGTCGTCGTTCACGACGAGGTAATCGGCCTCGCCGTAGTGGGACATCTCGCCCACGGCCTGGCGCATGCGCTCGCGGATCACCTCAGGTCCGTCCTGGCGGCGCGACTCGAGCCGCGCCTGCAAGGCAGGCAGGGAGGGCGGCAGGATGAAGATCGACACCGCCTCGGGCAGGCGCTCGCGCACCTGGCGGGCGCCCTGCCAGTCGATCTCGAGGATGACGTCGGAACCCGAGGAGAGTGTCTCGAGGACCCAGCTGCGGGAGGTGCCGTAGAGGTTGCCGAAGACGACGGCGTGTTCGAGGAAGTCCCCGGCGGCCAGCATCCGCTCGAAGCCGGCGTGGTCGGTGAAGTGGTAGTTGATGCCGTCGGCCTCGGCGGGGCGCATCGCCCGGGTGGTGTGGGAGACCGATACGCGCACCAGGGGATCGGCGGCTGCCAGCGCCGAGACAAGGCTGGTCTTGCCCGCGCCCGAGGGCGCCGAAACGATGTAGAGGCGGCCGTGGCCGGTGGATGCGCTCATTCGATGTTCTGCACCTGCTCACGCATCTGCTCGATCAGGACTTTCATGTCGACCGCCGTCTGCGTGGTCTCGGCAGCGACGGACTTGGAGGATAGCGTGTTCGCCTCGCGGTTGAACTCCTGCATGAGGAAGTCCAGACGACGCCCGCAAGCGCCACCGGCGGCGAGGCTGCGGCGTGCCTCGCCCACGTGCACGGTCAGGCGGTCGAGCTCCTCGGCAACGTCTGAGCGGGCAGCAAGCAGCGCGATCTCCTGGGCGATGCGATCGGGATCGGCCTGGACGCTCAGCTCGGCGACGCGCAAGCTGAGGCGCTCGCGATGTCCGGCGATCAGTTCCGGCAGGCGCTGTCGCACGGCTCCGAGCAGCACCTCGAGTCCCGAGAGCCGCTGCTCGAGCAAGGCGCCGAGCCGTGCGCCCTCGCGTTCACGGGCCTCTATCAGCTCGCGCGCGGTGCGCTCCACGAGGGCGAGCATGGCAGCGGCGGTGGTGTCGGCATCGGGTGCTTCCTCGGAGAGCACGCCGGGCCAGTCGAGGATCTCGAGCGCCGTGGGGCGAAGCAGCCCCGGTGTGGTCGATTCGATGCGCGCGCAGGCAGCCATGAGGCGCTCGAGCTGCGCGTCGTCGATGCGCAGCGCACCGCGCTCTCCGGCTGTCGGTTGAAGACGGATGGAACAATCGACCTTTCCCCGTCCGAGCCGCTCGCGCAGGAGTTCTCGCGCGGTGTGCTCGGCGTGGCGCAGTTGCTCCGGCACGCGAAGCTGCAACTCGAGATAGCGGTGATTGACCGAGCGTATCTCGCAGGACAGGGTGCCCCATGGGTGCACCGCTTCTGCGCGCGCGAAACCCGTCATGCTCTGGATGGGCGGCAAGCGCGATCTCCGTCGGGGCGGGGGAGCGGGCATTGTAGCCCTGCCCGCCGCGCGCGCACCACGCATGCAACGCGCGGCCATGCAGCAGCCGCTGTGTATAATCCGCCGCCTCCTGCCGTTCCCCCCTCCGCCCACCGGAATCACTCGCATGGAAAGACCCAGCGGCCGCCGCCCGGAACAGATCCGTCCGGTGCGCATCACCCGAAAGTTCAACCGCCACGCAGAGGGTTCCGTGCTCGTGGAGTTCGGCGACACCCGCGTGATCTGCACCGCGACCATCGATCGCGGAGTGCCGCGATTCCTGCGCGGTGAAGGCAGCGGCTGGCTCACGGCGGAATACGGGATGCTGCCACGCGCCACCAACACGCGCTCCGAGCGCGAGGCGAGCCGCGGCAAGCAGAGCGGCCGCACTGTCGAGATACAGCGTCTGATCGGGCGCTCGCTGCGCTCGGCCATCGACATGAAAAAGCTCGGCGAGAACACCATCGTGCTCGACTGCGACGTGATCCAGGCCGATGGCGGCACACGCACGGCCGCGATCACCGGCGCCTGCGTGGCGCTGGTCGACGCACTCGCCGAAGGACGACGCAAGCGCCTGTTTGCCGAGGATCCGCTGCGTCACCTGGTGGCGGCGGTGTCGGTGGGAATCTACCGGGACGAACCCGTGCTCGATCTCGATTACGCCGAGGACTCCGCGGCCGAGACCGACATGAACGTGGTGATGACCGAGCAGGGTGACTATATCGAGGTGCAGGGCACCGCCGAGGGCAAGCCCCTTACGGCAGAGCAACTGGGCCGGATGCTCGAGCTCGCGAAGGTCGGCACCCAGACACTGGTGCGCGTGCAGAAGATGGCGCTCGCCCAGCCCTGAGCAGGCGGCGGCAGGTCAGAGCCGATCGAGCTCGATGTCGTAGTCCATGGTGAGGGGCGCATGGGAGGAGAACTCCTGCGCCTTGAAGAGGCTGCCGTATTCGATGGTGCCTTTGAGGCCCCCCGACACCACCTGATAATCCACGCGCCAGGCCTGCCCGCCGTCGCGTCCCGCCGGCCACCACGAGAATTCGTCGTCGTCGGCATTCACCGCGCGGAAAGCGTCCACATAGCCCAGCGGGCCGAAGAGGTTCCCGAGCCAGAGCCGCTCGGCGGCGAGGAATCCGGGTTCGTCCTGATGCGCGGAGGCGTGGTGCACGTCCCGGGCGCTGTGGGCCATGTTCCAGTTGCCGCAGAGGATGTACTGCCGGCGCTTCTTGCGCACTTTGTCGAGTTGCGACTGCAGTTGCTCGAAGAAGCGCGACTTGCGGGCGAGCGAGCCCGGGTCATCGAGGCTCGCGGCTGGCGCGAGCAGGCAGGCGACGCTGATGTTCTCGAAGTCGGCCTGGATGTAGCGACCCTCGCCATCGGCCTCGCCGAGGCCGAGCCCGGTCATGATCGCCTTGGGGAGTTTCCGGGTGTAGATCGCGACGCCGTTGCTGGTGCCTTCGATGGAGTCCCAGAAGTAGCTGAAGTAGCCCTCGGGGTTGTACTTGGCGGCGCTCAGCCTCGATTCGCTGGCACGAAGTTCCTGGACGCAGATGATGTCAGCGTCCTGGCGCAGGGCCCACTCGAAGAAACCCTTGCTCACGGCTTCACGCAAGCCATCGGCGCAGAAGCTGATAACGCGCATCGCAGTGTCCGTCGGATTACGAGCCAATCATACATGACGATGCGCCCGCTGGTTCCCGCTCGGCGCATATTCAGCGCGGGAATTGCGAATGGTTACGCCCGGGCTCGACGGATAGCCGCCACAGCCCCGGAGAGCGGCCGCGCCCGCGCAGGGGGAGATTCGGGCGATCGCGCTGTTATACTCCGGGAAAATCCGACCGAGGGGGCGGAATGTCCGCACACGGCAGCGAGTTCATCCGTCTGGCACTCGCACAGGACGCGCTTCGCTTCGGGGAGTTCACCCTCAAGTCGGGTCGTCAAAGCCCCTACTTCTTCAATGCTGGCCATTTCAGCAGCGGCGCGTCGCTGGCCTCGCTGGGTCGTTGCTACGCAGCCGCCATCGACCAGGCCGGCATCGGCTTCGACATGCTCTTCGGCCCGGCCTACAAGGGCATCCCGCTTGCCGTGACCACCGCCATCGCCATTGCTGCGAATGGCCGGGACGTGCCCTGCGCCTTCAACCGCAAGGAGGCCAAGACGCACGGCGAGGGCGGCTCGCTGATCGGCGCCCCACTCGCGGGCAGGGTACTCATCGTGGACGACGTGATCACGGCAGGCACGGCCGTGCGGGAAGTCGTTTCGCTGATCCGCAACGCAGGCGCCACCGTGGCCGGCGTGGTGATTGGCCTCGACCGCGACGAAGTCGGCCCCAATGGCCGCTCCGCAGTGGCGGAACTGGCCGACGAGCTTGCCGCGCCCGTGGCCAGCATCGCGCGGCTCGACGATATCGTCGGCTTCCTGGAGCACGCACCGGAATTCCGCGAGCACCTGCCGCGCGTGCTCGCCTACCGCCAGCAGTGGGGAGCCTCACGCTGAGCAGCCATGAACAGAACCGGAGGACTCATCGACGTGAAGGCATCCGCTAGTACCTTGCTCCAAGGCCTGCTTGCCTCGCTGCTGCTCTCGGCGCCGGTCTTCGCCGACGAGCTCTTCTTCCGCTACGAGAACGCCGAGGGCGTGACCGTGATCGACGATCAGGTCCCGCCACAGTTCGCCCACAAGGGCTACCAGGTACTGAACCCGGCGGGACGGGTGGTGGAAGTGATCCCCCGCGCGTTGACCGAGACCGAGCGCAAGCAATCGGACAACAGCGTCATCCGGGCGCAGCTGCGCCGTGAAGAGCAAGAGCGGCAGGCCCGCTACGACGACATGCTGCTCGCGCGCTACAGCGCGATCGCCGACATCGAGGATGCGCGCAAGCGCCGCCTGAACGAGATCAAGGTCCGCATCAACCTGCTGAAGGGCAATATCTCGAACCAGAAGCAGCAGCTGGAAGCGCGCCAGGAAGAAGCGGCAACGCTGGAGCGGGGCGGTCAGGCCGTGCCGGAAGAACTCACGGGGACCATCGAGTCCCTGCGCGCCGAGATCGGCGTCGCCGATGGCCAGATCGAGCGATTCAAAACCGAACTCACCGCCACGGACCTGCGCTTCGACATGGACGTTGAACGATTCCACATCCTGCGCCCGACCCTACCCAACCCCTGAAGCGCCTCAGTCGGACCCCTGCTGGCGGAAAGTCGAAGACGCCAGCAAGCGCCACTGTTCAGGCCAATGCTCCGTCGGGGCGCGACGGAAATCCGAACGCACGAATTGCCCGATGCGCCCCTCTGCAGCGGCGAGGAGCAGGTTGGCCGCCTGCGCGGCAGGAATCGCTGTGCGCAGCCCCTGCCGGGGTTCAGCCTCGCGAAGCACAGCGCGGAGTTCTGTCTCCAACCTGTCGAAGAGTTGCTGAACCCGTGAGCGCAGGCGCTCGTTCTCGCCGGCCAGGGCGTCACCTGTCAGCAGGCGGGTGATCCCCGGATTGCGCTCGCAGAAACCGAGGAGCAGCCCGAGGATTTCCCCGCACTGCACGAGCGCATCCGCCTCCTCGCGGCGGATTCGTGCGATGCGCGTGAAGAGCGTCTCCTCGATGAACTCGATCAGCCCCTCGAACATCTTCGCCTTGCTGGGGAAGTGCCGGTAGAGCGCAGCCTCGGAGACGCCCACCCGCGCCGCGAGCGCGGCCGTGGTGATGCGTCCGCCGGGCGTGGCCTCGAGCATCTGCGCGAGGTGCTGGAGGATGTCGTCCCGTCGCGAGTTGGCGGGGCTCATGCTTATTGCGCCACGCCTGTCAGTCGCGCGTCTCGCCCGCACGCGGGCGCAGGCGGTTGCTGATCAGGGTGCCCACGCCCTGGTCGGTGAAGACCTCGAGCAGGACCGCGTGCGGCACCGTGCCGTCGATGATGTGCGCGCTGGTGACGCCACCGGCCACTGCCTCGAGCGCGCAGCGGATCTTGGGCAACATGCCGCCGGTGATGACGCCGTTCTCGATCAGCCGGTCGACCTCGGCGCTGTCCAGCCCGGTCAGCACCTGACCCTCCTTGTCCATCAGGCCCGGCACGTTGGTGAGAAGGATCAGCTTCTCGGCTTGCAGCACCTCGGCGATCTTGCCTGCCACGAGGTCGGCGTTGATGTTGTAGGACAGCCCCTCACGATCAACGCCCACGGGCGCGATCACGGGGATGAAATCGCTGTTGAGGAACATGTCGAGTACGGCGCGGTTGACACGGCGCACCTGCCCGACATGGCCGATGTCTATGATCTCCGGCTCGCTCATGCCCGGGGTCTGCCGGGTCACAGACATGCGCGATGCCTCGATCAGATGCCCGTCCTTGCCGGTGACGCCAATGGCATTGCCACCGTGACGGTTGATGTTGGCGACGATCTCCTTGTTCACCGTGGCGCCAAGGACCATCTCCACCACGTCCATGGTCTGCGTGTCCGTGACGCGCATCCCCTCGACGAAGCGGGATTCTATCCCCAGCTTCGCGAGCAACTGCCCGATCTGGGGACCGCCGCCGTGCACCACCACGGGGTTCATGCCCACGAGCTTCATCAGCACCACGTCACGGGCGAAGCTCTCTTTGAGCTGCGGGTCGACCATGGCGTTGCCGCCGTACTTGACCACGATGGTCTTGCCGGTGAAGCGCTGGATGTAGGGCAATGACTCGGTGAGGACGCGGGCGATATCGACGGCCGCGGCGCGATCGAGGGACATCTGTGGTGAACTCCGTATGCAGTAGTGTTGCGGCGCCGGGCCACGAGGATCAGAAGGGGAGCATGAGCTCGGGGGCGATACGCCGCATTTCCTCGCGGAAAATGTCCTGAATGCGCCTGAGCGCCGCTTCGCTTTCAGCCTCGAAACGGCAAGCGAGGGCAGCCGAGGTATTCGACGCGCGCATCAGGCCCCAACCGTCGGCGAACTCGGCACGCACGCCGTCTATACGCGTGAGGCGCGCACCCTGCAGCGTCATCTGCTCGCTGATCCGCGTCATCAGTGCGAACTTGGTGCTCTCGGACACGGGAACCATCAGTTCGGGCGTTGCCACCGCCTGCGGCAGGCCGGCCAGCTGGGAATCCATGGTGCTGCCTTCCGCGCTCAGGATCTCGAGCAGGCGGGCTGCGGCGTAGAGGCCGTCATCGAAGCCGAACCAGCGATCGCGGAAGCAGATGTGTCCGGTGAACTCACCACCGAGGAGCGCGCCCGTTTCCTGCATTTTCTGCTTGATCCACGAGTGTCCGCTGCGCCACATGATCGGGCGGCCACCGTGGCTGGATACGACGGTGGCGAGGTCGCGGCTGCACTTCACGTCGAAGACCACGTCGGCGCCCGGCTGGTGGGCAAGGAGATCCCGCGCAAAGATCATCAGCAGGCGATCTGCCGTCACGATGCGGCCGCTGCCGGTCACGATGCCAAGGCGGTCGGCGTCGCCATCGAACGCGATGCCGAGATCCGCACCGCGGGCCGCGACCTCGGCGATCAGCTGGCGGAGGTTGCCGGGTACCGAGGGATCCGGTGCGTGGTTCGGAAAGCGTCCGTCGAGTTCGCAGAACAGCGGCATCACCTCGCAGCCGAGCTGTTCGAAAAGATCGACGGCAACGACCGCAGCAGCGCCATTGCCGCAATCGATGACGACCTTCAACGGCTTCTCGACGAGGATGTCGTCGCACACGGCGCGCATGTAATCGGCATCGATCTGGGTGACGCGGTAACTGCCCTGGCCTTCGGCGAATCGCTGCTCCTCGACACGGGAGCGCAGCGCGGTGATGCGTTCGCCGCAGAGCGTGTCGCCGGCGATCATGATCTTGAAGCCGTTGTGGTCTGCCGGGTGGTGGCTGCCGGTCACCATGACGCCGGTGCTGGTCTTCAGGTGGTGGCAGGCGAAGTAGAGCATCGGCGTGGCCACCCTACCGGCGTCGATGACATCGATGCCGGTGGCAAGCAGTCCGCGGACCAGTTGCTCGCGCAGCACGGGACTGCTCTCGCGACCGTCGACGCCCACCACGATGGTGTGGCACTCGCGCTCCAGCGCTTCGGAGCCGATCGCGCGGCCGATCAGTTCCACCAGCGGCTTGCTGAACTGCTCGCTGCGCCCGCGGATGTCGTAGTCGCGGAAAATCTCCGCAGGCACAACGACCGGGGCATCTTTCTCGAACGCCACGTCATCAGTCTGTGATTGGCCATCGGGCGAGCCGGGGCTCATATCGATATCGAGAGCGTCCTCGCCGCGGCGCGTGGAGTTGGCGTCGGTGCGCAACTTGCGTATGTACTCGAGCAGCTCCGTGCGTTGCCGCTCGAATCCGTCGATAACAGGTGCGAGTTCCTCGAAGTGGAGCTCCGGAGGGGCCACGACGGCGCCACGCGTGCCAAGTCCTAGCGCGTTCAGGCGCTTGGCATCCTCACGCAACTGCCCCCGCAGTTGCAGCGCTGCAAAATACAGGAGGATGAGAAGGACGCTGGCGCCCAGAAGGATTGGCAGCACGACGGCTGCTCCGCTCACGGAGGAGGCATCGACGAAGGCTTCCGAGGGCCTGAAACCCGTGCGCAGCCCGGGCAGGAGGGTGCGGGCGGTGTAGGTCTCGGCATCCGCATCAACGGCGTCCGGACCAGCCGCGGCGATCTGCAGGCCTTGGGGCCCCGCAGCGGTTGACCACAACGAGTATTGCCCCTCGGGGTCTGCGGGCAGCAGATAGTGCGCAAGCAGGTCATTCAGCCGCAGCCGCAGCAACAGCACGCCGCCCTTGCCCTCGGTCGGGATGCGGAATGCCGTCACCAGCAGCCAGCGGTCGCCATTACGGAAAACCTCGGGGGCGGCGCTGCGCCCGTTGAACGCCTCGCCCACCATGTGGATCTCGAGGTTGTTCACGAGCGAGGAAGGGCTGAAGTCGGGCGCGGCGATACCAAGGTTGCCGAGCACCAGCACTTTCGCGCTGTCCACGGCAGCGAAATCATCGGCGATTTCTTCCTGCGCCGCGGTGAGCGCTTCGGCCGTGCCTGCTACGACGGCCTCCTGGAGGCTGTGCTGGCGCACGAGGTGCTCTCCCTGCGCTCGCACCAGGCGTATGTGGGTCGACAACGCCGCGGCCGCCTGCGCGGCGACCGCTTCGGCACGCTGGCGGAGGCTTTTCGATTGCTCGGCCCAGGCGAACACGAGCACTGCGTTGGCCAGCAGCACCGCGGCCACGGCTATGGCGATGGCAAGCGCGGCGAAAGTGGCCTTGGGCCCATTGAGGCGTGAGCCGGGGTTCATGTCGGCACTGCTCCTGCTGGATGCGCCCGCGTAACCCGCAGGCGTTGTGCGATGTCTTCGACCAGCGCCCGTGCGATGGCCAGCTTGGTACCACTCAAGGGATCACCGTCGCCGGTCGCGGAAACGATGCAGACCTCGTTACGGTCGCTCTCGAAGCCGATGTCGCTCCGGGAAACATCGTTGGCGATCACCAGGTCGAGCCCCTTGCGCTCGAGCTTCTGCCGGGCGTGAAGCAGCAGGTCGTTGGTCTCGGCGGCAAAACCCACGGTAAAGGGCCGCGGCCGGTGCGCTGCCACATCGGCAATGATGTCGGGGTTGCGCACGAGCCTGATCTCGAGGCTCTCGCCGGTCTTCTTTATCTTTTGCTGAGCGACCTCTGCGGGGCGGTAGTCCGCGACAGCGGCGCAACCGATGAACACATCGCAGGCATCGATACGCGCCATGACAGCGGCGTGCATCTCGGCCGCGGTGAGAACGTCGATGCGGCTCACGCCCGCAGGAGCGGGCAAGTGCACAGGGCCGGCGATCAGCGTCACCTCGGCTCCGGCATCGGCAGCTGCGGCGGCAAGCGCGAAGCCCATTTTCCCGGAGCTGCTGTTGCTGATGTAACGGACGGGGTCGATCGCCTCGCGCGTGGGCCCGGCGGTGAGCATCACGCGCACGCCGGCGAGAGGGCCGCTCGCAAAGACGCTACAGGCCGCTGCCACCAGATCGGGTACTTCGAGCATCCGCCCGGGGCCCGTGTCGCCACAGGCCTGCGCGCCTTCGGCGGGGCCGGCGAAGCGCACCCCGCGCGCGCCCAGCGTGTGGCGGTTCTGTTGGGTGGCTGCGTTGCTCCACATGGCCTGGTTCATGGCCGGTGCAAGCAGCAGCGGAGCTTTTGCAGCAAGGCAGAGAGTGCTGAGCAGGTCATCGGCGATGCCGGCCGCGACACGGGCCATGAAATCCGCGCTCGCCGGCGCAACGAGGATCAGATCCGCCCAGCGCGCCAATTCGATATGCCCCATTGCGGCCTCTGCAGCGGGGTCCAGCAAATCGAGATGTACAGGCTGGCCCGAGAGAGCCTGCAAGGTGAGCGGCGTGATGAACTCGCACGCTGCCGGTGTCATGACCACGCGCACCGTCGCACCTGCGTCACGCAGGCGCCGCACCAGTTCGGCGGACTTGTAGGCGGCGATGCCACCGGTGATCCCGAGCAGGACCTGTCTGTTGGCGAGTTGCGGCATGCCCTGCCTGTAATAGATGAAGGTGACGAGAGGGGGCGACAAGCGGTTCAGCTGCGCCCGGGGTTTCTAGTATAGTCAGGCCTGCCCGATGGGCGGGACGCGGACAAGGAGGTTCGCATGCGTATCAGGGACTGGCCACTGTCCGAGCGGCCGCGTGAGCGGCTTCTTTCACACGGCGCCTCCGGGCTCTCGGACGCCGAACTCCTCGCAATCATGTTGCGTTCCGGGCTCCCCGGAGCGAGCGCCGTGGACAAAGCGCGCCGACTGCTGGGCACATTCGGGGACCTGAGACGGTTGCTCGATGCCGAACGGTCGGACTTCTGCGCCGTGCACGGGCTTGGCGAGGCATCCTGGGCGCAATTGCAGGCCGCGCTGGAACTCTCGAGGCGCTATCTGCTGGGAAGGCTCACCCGTGGCCAGACCATGGGCTCACCGGCCGAGGTGAGGCAGTTCCTGCAACTCAAACTGCGCTGCCTGCCGCACGAGGTCTTCGCCTGCCTGTTCCTCGACAACCAGCACGCGGTGATCGGCTACGAGGAGCTCTTCCGGGGCACCATCGATGGCGCCAGCGTCTACCCGCGGGAGGTGGTGAAGCGCTGCCTGGCCCTCAATGCCGCGGCAGTGATCTTCGCCCACAACCACCCCTCGGGCATCGCCGAGCCCTCGCAGGCAGACCAACGCCTCACGCAGCGGCTGAAGGCAGCGCTCGGCACGGTCGACATCCGGGTGCTCGACCATTTCGTGGTAGGGGAGGCCGAGGCCCTGTCCTTCTCCGAGAAGGGCCTGCTCTAGAGCCATGTTCGGGCATAATGCCCCGGACCCGACGCCTTGCTTGTCAGGCGCAGAAAGCCTCTGGTATAACGTCGCGCTCTTTTGGGGTCGGGCTCCGAGGCCTGCCCCTACAACCACGAGGTTCTGCAACGATGTCCAAGGTATGCCAGGTAACCGGCAAGCGCCCCATCGTGGGAAACAACGTTTCCCACGCCAACAACAAGACCAAGCGTCGCTTCGAGCCGAACCTGCACCGGCACCGCTTCTACAGCGAGGCCGAAAAGCGCTTCGTGAGCCTGCGGGTCTCTGCCAAAGGGATGCGCATCATCGACAAACTCGGCGTGGACGGCGTACTTGCCCAGATCCGCGCCCGCGGCGAACGCGTCTGACGCGCGCCACACATCAAAGGAGCATGAGCCATGCGTGACAAGATCAAGCTCGTATCCACCGCGGGCACCGGCCACTACTACACCACTGACAAGAACAAGCGCACGACGCCTGACAAGCTCGAGTTCAAAAAGTACGACCCCGTGGTCCGCAAGCACGTGGCCTACAAGGAATCGAAGATCAAGTGAGCCGCCCCCAGGGCACTCCCGGAACCCGGCCAAGGCCGGGTTTTTTGTGCCCGCACGTCACGCATCGCCGTCAGCGGGGTTGATCCGTGCCTGAACTGCCCGAGGTAGAGACCACCCGCAGGGGCATCCTGCCCGCGACGAAGGGCCGGACGGTGAGCGCCGTGGTGCTCCGCGAGCGGCGCCTGCGCTGGCCCGTCGACCCGGCGTTGCCGTCCCTGATCACGGGTCGGCAGCTCGAAGACATCGAGCGCCGCGCCAAGTACCTGCTGTTCCGCTTCGCCAACGGCACCCTGCTGGTGCACCTCGGTATGTCGGGCAGCCTGCGCCTGATGGAAGGCGCGAGCCCGGCTCCCCGCAAGCACGATCACGTGGATCTGGTCTTCGAGGGCGGTGTACTGCTGCGCTACCACGACCCGCGCCGCTTCGGCTGCATGCTCTGGATCGAAGGGGATGCCAACGCACATCCGCTGCTGCGCGAACTGGGGCCGGAACCGCTCGAGCCGGGCTTCGACGGCGATGTGCTTTTCCGCGCCTCGCGCAAGCGGCGCAGTGCGGTGAAGCAATTGCTGATGGACGGTTCGGTAGTGGTGGGCGTGGGCAATATCTATGCGAGCGAGGCGCTGTTCCGCGCCGGCATCGACCCGCGTCGCGCCGCGGGGCGTGTGTCCGCTCCGCGCTACGAGGCTCTCGCCACTGCGGTGCGCGAGGTGCTGGGTGAGTCGGTCGCCACCGGAGGCACCACGCTCAGGGACTATGTCGACGGCAACGGAAGGCCGGGGGAGTTTGCCCTGCGGCTGAACGTCTATGGCCGCGAGGGCGAGTCCTGCCCGCGTTGCGCGGCTACTATCAGGCAGGTGCGGCTGGGGCAGCGCAGCACTTTCTTCTGTATCGGGTGCCAGCGCTGAACCAGATCGGGCCTTCGGGGAAGACAGTCGCGGGCGTAGCCCGCTCCTACGGGGAGTGTGTCGCGGTGCCAAGCCGCGCCAGCTTGATCAGCAGCGCCTCGCGGGTTTCAGGGTGCGCGGGGTCGTCGGGGATGCAGTCCACGGGGCAGACCGTGCGGCATTGGGGCTCATCGAAATGCCCCACGCACTCGGTGCAACGTGCAGGGTCTATCTCGTAAATCTCATCGCCCTGGAAGATCGCCTGGTTGGGGCACGCGGGCTCGCAGACATCGCAGTTGATGCACTGCGCCGTGATCATCAGGGCCACGGTAGCGGGCTCCGGGATCTCAGGGAACAGGAAACTTGCCGACCAGCGCCAGCTTCACCTCGGGGTGTACGAAGTTCGCGACCTCACCCTGCAGCGAGGCGATCTCACGCACCAGCGACGAGGAGATGTAGGACAGGTGATCGGAGGGCGTGAGGAACACGGTCTCGAATTCCGAGTCCATGGCGCGGTTCATGTTGGCGAGCTGGAACTCGTACTCGAAGTCCGAGACCGCACGCAGGCCGCGCAGCACCGCGCAAGCTCCGCAGTCGCGCAGGAACTTCACGACCAGGATGTCGAAGCCCACGACCTCGACGTTGGGCACATGCGCCAGCGCCTTCTGGCATAGCTCGATGCGCTCTTCGCTGGTGAACAGCGGCTTCTTGCGATCGCTCTTCGCAATGGCCACCACCACGTGATCGAACAGCCTGCACGCCCGCTCGACAAGGTCGACGTGACCGTTGGTGATAGGATCGAAGGTGCCCGGGTAAACGATGCTTCGCATGGACATGTGGCGCCGTTGCCTGGGGAGTGCCGCATGGTAGCCAAAAGGCCCACGGCCCACAAACGGGCGTGCTTCGCCGGACGCGCGCGCGTAAGGACGGAAACAATTCTCGCCATGCACAGCCCGCTCGAATACCGCATTGCCGTCCCTGCCGACGTGGCCGAATGCATCGAAATCCGCGGCTTGACCCGGGAGAACGCGATCTCTGCCGAGCGTCTCGCGTCGATGGGAATCACGCAGGCGTCATGGGCGGAGTCGGTGCAAGACGGCTCATTGCCTGGCGTCGTGTGCACATGTGAAGGACGCATCATCGGGTATTGCTTCGGCGAACGGGATTCAGGAGAGATCGTGGTTCTTGCGCTGCTGCCGCAACACGAAGGCAAAGGCACCGGGAGGATGCTGTTGAGCAGGGTCTCCAGCGTGCTGTTCGGGCAAGGGCATCGCAGGCTGTTTCTTGGCTGCTCTGCAGATCCCGAGAGCCGATCGTTTGGCTTTTATCGTCATCTCGGCTGGCGCTCGACCGGGACCTTCGACGCCAACCAGGACGAAATCCTTGAATACTTTCCGGCTTGAAACGGCGATACCCGCGCATTCGCCCATCCTGGCACCCGATGACACGGTGCAGAATCGAGGCGTTCGATGAGGCTCGATATCTCGACCCGCCTGCCTTGCACGCTGGACCAAGCGGTGTCGCAGGTCATGACCGCGCGGTTACTGCAGTACGTGTCCTATCCGCTGCTTTTATTCAAGCCGGTTGATGCGCCTCAACTCCCGCACACTTGGACAGTCGGCACCCACTGGGTGTTCCTCACCCTCTTCGGATTCGTGCCTCTAGGGCGACAGGCAATCGTTATTTCAATGCCAGCCGTCGAGACAGGTTTCGCCCTGCGGGACGCAGGGCACAGCAGGCTGATTCCTGTCTGGGACCACGTGATCACCATAGAGCCGAATGCGGCGGGCGTTGTCTATCGGGATCGAGTAGAGGTGCGGGCGGGGATTCTCACGCCCTTCATCTGGGTGTTCGCCCAGGTCTTCTATCGCCACCGGCAGCGTCGCTGGAGGCGGCTTGCTGCAAACGGCTTCGACTATGGCGAAAGCGGCGCCTCTACGCGGAACAATCTGTAAGCCACCTGCCCTGCCCGTTTATCCCGGTGCAGTGACCAGTCTGGTGGAACTTGCGGCTCCGGTTCATCTGCTCCCGTCTCTGCATACACGAAAGCCGCAGGCGCCAGCACCCCCGGCCGGGACAGCGCCTCGATCGCACGCGCCACCAGCCCCTGATGGAAAGGCGGGTCGAGGAAGACGATGTCGAAAGGCCGCTTTACCGGCTGCTTCAGGAATGAAAGCGCATCGCGTTCGACGACCTGCGCGGTCGTGGCAGCAAGTCGCTGCGCGTTCGCACGCAGTTGCGCGGCGACAGCGGGGGTTTGCTCCACCAGCGTGACACTCGTCGCCCCGCGTGAAAGCGCCTCGAATCCCAGCGCGCCTGTACCGGCAAAGAGATCGAGGCAGTGACTTGCGGGCAGCAGCGGCTGCAGCCAGTTGAAAAGCGTCTCGCGCACACGGTCGGGCGTGGGGCGCAGGCCCGGCGCGTCGCTGAACTCGAGCACGCGCCCGCGCCAGGTTCCGCCGATCAGGCGTACGCGGTTGCGGGGACCGCTGGCGGGGGGGCGCGGTTTCGTCATGCACAGGCTCTGCGGGGTAGCGGCCGGAGGATACAGTATGATTCCCGCCTCTCCTGTTCCCGTGCCAGCCGATGAAGTTTTTCAAACGAGACGAGCCCGCCCCCGAAGCCGCCGCCGATGTTCCGGCGGCGCCACAGGACGCACCGCGCAGTGGCTGGCTCACGCGCTTGCGCAACGGCCTCGGCAAGACGCGCAGCGCACTCTCGGAGGGTCTGGCCAGCCTCTTCCTTGGCCGCAAGACTCTTGATGACGATCTTCTGGAAGAGCTCGAAACGCGGCTCCTCCTGGCCGACGTGGGCGTGAAGACCACGCGCGAAGTGCTGGACGCGCTCACGCGCAGGGTGAAGCGCAAGGAACTCGCCGATGCAGACGCGCTCTACCGCGCCCTGAAGGAAGAGCTCACCGCCGTGCTCGCGCCCAGCACGAAACCCCTGGTGATTCCCCCCAGCGACAAGCCCTTCGTGATCCTGATGGTCGGCGTGAACGGGGCCGGCAAGACCACCACCGTGGGCAAGCTCGCACGGCGACTGCAGGACGAGGGCCGCTCGGTGATGCTCGCCGCAGGCGATACGTTCCGCGCCGCTGCGGTCGAGCAGCTCCAGACCTGGGGTGCCCGGAACAACGTGCCCGTCATAGCCCAGCAGACCGGCGCCGACAGCGCCTCGGTGATTTTCGACGCCGTGCAGGCCGCCGGGGCGAGAGGTGCCGATGTGCTGCTCGCCGACACCGCAGGCCGCCTGCACGTGAAGGCGAACCTCATGGAGGAGTTGCGCAAGATCGTGCGGGTCATGCGGAAGCTGGACACCGCCGCGCCACACGAGGTGCTGCTGGTTCTGGATGCCGGCACGGGGCAGAACGGTCTGGCCCAGGCCCGCCATTTCGGTGAGGCGGTGGCCGTCACCGGCATTGCTCTCACCAAGCTCGACGGTACCGCAAAGGGCGGGATCGTCTTCGCAGTGGCCAGGGAGCTCGGCCTGCCGATCCGCTTCATCGGGGTGGGCGAGTCGATTGAGGACTTGCGCCCCTTTGATGCCACAGAGTTCGTCGACGCCCTCTTCGATTCCGGCCCGGGCTGAGTCCGTAAATCTTCCCGAGAGTGAACTTCCGAGGCTTTAGCACTCTAATACCTCGAGTGCTAGAATCCGGCTCATCACAGGGAGGGCACAGGATGTCCAGGATGCTTCAACCCATGGTCGCGTTGTCACCGGGTGGCAACATCAATGCCTACATACAGGCCGTCGGGGCATTCCCCGTGCTCAGCCAGGAGCGTGAGCAGGAACTCGCCCAAGCCCTGTACTACCGTGAAGACCTCGCATCAGCCAGAGAGTTAGTACTCGCTCACCTTCGATTCGTCGTGCACATTGCCCGCTCGTATTCCGGCTACGGCCTGCCCCTCTCGGACCTCGTCCAGGAAGGCAACGTGGGTCTGATGAAGGCAGTTCGCCGCTTCGACCCCGACCGTGGCGTGCGCCTGGTGTCGTTTGCCGTGCACTGGATCAAGGCCGAAATCCACGAGTACATCCTGCGCAACTGGCGCATCGTGAAGATCGCCACCACCAAGGCGCAGCGCAAACTCTTCTTCAACCTCCGCAGCGCCAAGAAAAACCTCGGCTGGCTGAACAACGAGGAAGCGCAGGCCTTGGCCCGCGACCTCGGCGTCGAGGTGGAGGAAGTGCGCCGCATGGAAGGCCGCCTTGCCGCGGCCGACGTGGCCTTCGACGCCCACCCGGACGACGATGACGAAACCGCCTCTTTCGCCCCGGCCCACTACCTCGAGGATCGCCGGCACGACCCGGCCACCCAACTCGAGGACGCGGACTGGGAAACCGACAACCACGAGCGCCTCGGCAACGCGCTCGAGTGCCTGGACGACCGCAGCCGCGTGATCCTCCAGCGCCGTTGGCTGGACGACGACAAGGCCACCCTCCATGAACTGGCGGCGCACTACGGCGTCTCGGCCGAGCGGATCCGACAGCTCGAGCAAGGTGCGCTGAAGAAACTCCGCTCGTCCATGCTGGCCTGATGTCGGCGCGCGCGCTGCTGCTGGCGGGCGCAGCGCTGGCCTTTCTCGCGGTGCTCGCGGGTGCCTTCGGGGCGCATGCATTGCAGGAGCATCTCGAGCCGCGCCTTCTCGCCGCCTTCATGACCGGTGCCCAATACCAGATGTACCACGCGCTCGCGCTGCTCGTGCTCGGCGCCGTACAGGCATCGCCGGCGCGCGACCGCCGCTTCGCACTTGCCGGCAGTTGCTTCGCAGGCGCAGTGCTGCTCTTCAGCGGCAGCCTCTACCTGCTCGCACTCACTGGCATCCGGCAACTGGGCATGATCACGCCGGCAGGTGGCACGCTGTTCCTTGTCGGCTGGGGCTTCGCATTGGCGGCGGCGTGGCGGCATGGACGCTGAAGTGCCCGACCGCAGGATCCGCAGCTTCGTGCGGCGCGACGGGCGCTTCACCACGGCGCAGCGCCTCGCCTTCGAGACTCTCTGGGAGCAGCGCGGCCTGGATCTCGACGCGGGCCTTCTCGACCTTCCTGCCGTGTTCCCGGGTTGCAGCCGCTTCGCGCTGGAGATCGGTTTCGGGATGGGACAAAGTCTGGCGGAGCTGGCCGGCCGCGAGCCCGAGACGGGCTTCGTGGGCATCGAGGTGCATCGTCCCGGCGTGGGCAAACTGCTCGCGCTCGCCGAGGAAACGGAGCTCCGAAACCTGAAGGTCTATTGCGACGATGCCGTGGAGGTGCTGCGCCGCTGCATCCCCGATGGCTCGCTCGATCTGGCGATGCTGTTCTTCCCTGACCCGTGGCCCAAGACACGCCACCACAAGCGGAGGCTGGTACAGCCAGCCTTCGTGGCGGAGCTCCGTTCAAAACTCAAGTCTGGCGGGGTGTTCCACCTGGCAACGGACTGGGAGAACTACGCCGAGCAGATGCTCGAGGTGCTGAGCGCCGCACCCGGCTGGCGCAACCTCGCGGGCGAGGGCTGTTTTGCACCACGGCCTGCGTCACGCCCCGTCACACGCTTCGAGGCCCGCGGCGAGCGGCTGGGGCATCTGGTAAGGGATCTGCTCTTCTGCCGGGAAGGCTGAGCTGCCACGCCCAAGACGGGACATCGACCGACACCGCGCCCCGACAGCCTGACGGACGCCCTACGCAAGGGCAGACAGCACGCTGTCCAGAAAGCGGAAGCCCGTGGGCGTGGTGCACAGCCGGCGCGTGTCCTCCACCAGCAGGCCTTTTGAGCGCAACGAACCGAGTTCCCCGTCCAGGTTCGCGAGCGCCACGCCGGTACGCTCCTCGAAGTAAGCGGCGGGCACGCCCTCGCACAATCGCAGCGCATTCATCAGGAATTCCAGCGGCAACTCGTCCGCACCCACCGCGGATACATCCCGGCGCGCAGCGGGGAGTGCCGCCAGATAGTCCTTTGGCACGCGGCTGCGGCGACTGCGCAGAACGCTGGCTTCCTCCGGAAGGCTGATCTTGCCGTGCGCGCCCGCGCCGATGCCGAGGTAATCCCCGAAGCCCCAGTAGTTCAGGTTGTGCCGGCACCGGTGCCCCGGACGCGCGAAGGCCGAGACCTCGTATTGCGTGTACCCCGCGTGCGCGAGTTGTTCCTCGCCCTGTTGCTGGATGCCCGCGAGCTCGTCTTCCACGGGCAGAACGGGAGGGCGGGAGTGGAACACGGTGTTGGGCTCGATGGTGAGCTGGTACCACGAGATATGCGGCACGTCCTGCGCGATGGCCGTTGCCAGATCCCGCGCCGCAGCTGCAGCGTCCTGGGCGGGCAGCCCGTGCATCAGGTCGAGGTTGATGTTGGTGAAACCCGCAGCACGCGCTGCCACCACCGCCTCTCGGGCTGCGCCTGAATCGTGGATGCGCCCCAGCGCGGCAAGGCTCCCGTCATCGAAACTCTGCACCCCGATCGACAGGCGGTTCACGCCAGCCTCGCGGTAGGCCGCGAAGCGTGCTGCCTCGGCGCTGCCGGGGTTTGCCTCCAGCGTGATCTCCGCATCAGCCGCGAGCGGCAGGCGCTCGCGCACTCCCGCGAGCAACCGGCGGATCGCAGCGCCCGGAAAAAGACTCGGCGTACCGCCACCGATGAAGATCGTCTGGCACTCGCGGCCCTGTACCCAGGGCAGGTCCAGCGAAAGATCATCGAGCAGCGCGTCGACGTAGGCCTCGAAAGGCGGCTCGGCGGCGCTCTGGTGGGAATTGAAATCGCAGTAGGGGCATTTGCGCGCGCACCACGGCAGGTGCACGTAGAGCGAGAGCGGCGGCAGCCTCAGCACCCGCCCTCCAGCGCTGCGAGCAGCATCTGCAGCGCGCGGCCGCGGTGGCTCAGCTGGTTCTTCAGCACGGGGTCGAGTTCTGCTGCCGTGAGGCCTAGCGAGGGCACAAGGAAGAGCGGGTCGTAGCCGAATCCACCCATGCCGCGGGGCTCGCCAAGGATGCGACCTTCCCAACTCGCGCTGCACACAAGCGGCAACGGATCGGCGGGATGGCGCAGCAGCACCAGCGCGCAGTGATAGCGCGCGGTGCGGGCATCGGGCTCGACGCCCGCGAGGCTCTCGAGCAGCTTGCGGTTGTTGGCGGCATCGTCGGCGTGCTCGCCTGCGTAACGGGCGGAATAGATCCCCGGCGCGCCGCCGAGCGCGTCCACCGCGAGCCCCGAATCATCCGCCAGCGCGGGCATCCCGGTGCCGGCGCTCGCGTGCCGCGCCTTCAGGAGTGCGTTCTCGATGAAGGTGAGCCCGGTTTCTTCGGGCGGCTCGATGCCCATGTCGGACTGCGCGCACAGCTCGATGCCTGTGGGCGCGAGCAGGCGGGAGAGCTCGGCGAGTTTGCCCCGGTTGCCGGTGGCGACGACGATCCGGCGCATCCGGGCACTCAATCGACGTACATGGTCTGCTTGAACTGCAGATCCAGAGTGGAGGTGTCGCCGTCCGGGTGGATGCTGACCTTGAAGTAGTGCGTCTCGTCGTTGCGGAAGGGGAATTCCGCCAGGTAGTAGATGGCACCTTCCTCGATCACCTCGCGCAGTTCCAGATCGCGGGTGTGGACGAGGTCGCTGCGCGTGCCCTCGACGCGGGCCTTGATGGGGACGCTGCCCCCGGTGGGCTCCAGCCGGCGCACCGCGACATTCAGCACCGCGCGGTCTTTGGCCCGCACGATGCCGTAGGCCCGCGCGATCTCCGGGCGCAGGAAGTCGCTGGCGAAAAGGCTGTAGTAGACCTCGTAGCGGCCGAAGGTCTGGACCTCGGCAAGCACCGCCTGCCACGGCAGGACCAGCAGCAGCGCCGCGGCCGCAAGAATCCGGTTCATCGGGTCACCCTGAAGATCGCCGTCATGCCAAAGAGGTTTGGAAGCAACCGCGTGCCGATACTCTGGCCGCCGCCGGCATCGAGCACGACGCGATCGAGCACGCGGATGTTTTTCTGGCGGCACAGTGCCTCGAAATCCAGCACGGTGCAGAAGTGGATGTTCGGCGTGTCGTACCAGGCGTAGGGCAGGAAGCGCGAGACCGGCATACGCCCGCCGCCACCCAGGTGCCATCGGCAGCGCCAGTTGCCGAAGTTGGGGAAGGTGATCACGCAATCGCTGCCGATGCGCAGCATCTCGTCGAGCACCAGATGCGGGAAGCGCACCGCCTGCAGGGTCTGCGTCATGATGACGGTGTCGAAGCTGCGGTCGGGGAAATTGCCCAGGCCACGGTCGAGATCCTGCTCGATCACGTTGACGCCGGCATCCAGACAAAGCGCGATACCGTGCGGGTCGATCTCGAGCCCATAGCCCCGCACATTGCGTGTGGCCGACAGGTCGCGCAGCAACCGGCCGTCTCCGCAACCCAGGTCCAGCACCCGCGAACCCTCGCGGATCCAGCCGCGGACGATATGCTCAAGCTGCATCGCCGAGCTCCCGGTGTGCGCGCTTGAGGTAGAGCCCCAGCGCCTCGTGGTATCGGGCGACCGGCAGCAGGAAGGAGTCGTGCCCTTCGGCCGCCTCGATCTCGGTGTAGCTCACGTCCCGCCCTGCGCTGATCAACGCGTCGACGATCTCCAGCGAACGTGCCGGTGAAAAACGCCAATCGCTGGAGAAAGACATGACAAGGAAGCGCGCCGTCGCGCGGCGGAAGGCCTCGGCCGCGTCATCGCCGAAATCCCTGGCCAGATCGAAATAATCCAGCGCACGGGTCATCAGCAGGTAGGTGTTGGCATCGAAGTTGTCGGCGAACTGGTCTCCCTGGTACCGCAGATAGCTCTGCACCTGGAACTCGGGATCGGAGACAGCGCCCTCGGCGGTGGAACCGTGCTTGATTTCGCGCCCGAACTTGTCGCCCATGAGTGCGTCGGACAGATACGTGACGTGCCCCACCATCCGCGCGATCGCAAGTCCGCGACGCGGGCCGGTGCCGTGCTCGAGGAACCAGCCCTCGTGGAAATCAGGATCCGCGGTAATGGCCTGTCGCGCGATCTCGTTGAAGGCGAGGTTCTGTGCCGAGAGTTTCAGCGCCGCGGCGATCACAACGCAGTGCGCGACCCGTTGCGGATGGTCGATCGCCCAGCGCATCGCCTGCATGCCACCCAGGCTGCCGCCGATCACGGCGGCCCAGCGGCCGATGCCCAGGCGGTCGGCGAGCCGGACCTGCGAAGCAACCCAGTCGCGCACCCGCAGCGCCGGAAAATCCGGGCCCCAGGGCCGGCCGGTAGCAGGGTTGGTGGCTGCAGGCCCCGTGCTGCCGGCACATCCGCCGAGGTTGTTCAGGCTCACCACGTGGAAGATGCGCGTGTCGATCGGCTTGCCGGGCCCGATGCAGTGGTCCCACCAGCCGGGCTTGCGGTCAGTCTCGCTGTGCCAGCCGGCGGCGTGGTGCGTGCCGCTCAGCGCATGGCAGATGAGGATCGCGTTCGAGCGCTCGGCGTTCAGCTCGCCGTAGGTCTCGTAGACGATGTCGTAGGCAGGCAGCACCTGTCCGCTGCTGAGATGCAGCGGCTCGTCGAAATGCTCGACGCGGGGTGTGACGATGCCGACGCTGTCGGTCTTCGGCTCGAAGGACATCAGGATCGGGTTCTCTGCAAGGGCAGGCAATCTAGCAACTGCCACGAGTGACGATCAAGCGCGGGGCGCGATGCCGAGCGTGGATGGCAGCCGTGTCGGCGCCAGAACGGAGGCGGTCTTGAGGCGTGCGCCCTGCCCGCTGTCTATGGACACCGCGCCCCGGGCAACGCCGAATTCCTCGGCCAGCAGGCGCCTGAGTTTGTCATTGGCGGCGCCGTCGACCGGGGGAGCTGCCACGCGCAATCGCAACCGTCCTCCGTGCTCGCCGAGGAGCGCGTCCTGCTTCGCGCCCGGTTGAACATGCAGCAGGAGGACGAGCGTGTCGCCCTTCCAGTGCCAGAAGTTGGCGGGCTCGGTCACAGCCCGGGCACGATTCCGGCCGGCATGCCGACTTGAATGGCCATCGCCGTCAGCAGTTTTTCGAGGATGTTGATCACCACGAACACCAGGATGGGCGAGAGATCCAGCCCGCCGATCGCCGGCAACAGGCGACGGAAGGGGCCCATCACAGGCTCGGTCAGCTGGTGGAGCAGGGCGAGTGCCGGGTGGTAACTGTTGGGTGCGATCCAGCTGAAGATGATCAGGCCCAGAATGGCGAAGAAGAACAGGTTCACGACCAGCGAGGCCACGCCGATCAGGCTCCACAGCAAGAGCGCGACGAGGTTGGTGGGCCGGTAGCCCATGATCGCAAGCGAAACCATGATCGATAGCATCTGCACACCGAGCGCCAGCACCACCGAGGCGGTGTCCACCCGGCCGATGGCGGGTATCAGCTTGCGCAGCGGCAGCAACACCGGGCTGGTGATGCGCACCACGAACTGCGAGACGGGGTTGTAGAAATCGGCCCGCGTGAGCTGCAGCATCAAGCGCAGCAGCACCGCGAACTGGAACAGCCCCAGCACTGTCTGCACCAGGTAGTTGAAGATTTCGCCGAAAACGCCCATGTGTGTGCTCCTTTATGCCCCGTCAGCCGGGCGCGCCGTCGGCGGCGAGCTCGCGCGAACGATCACAGGCCGCGCCCATTGCGGCCTCGAACATCGCGCGGAACTCCGCCTGTTCGAAAACCCGTATCGCACGCTCGGTGGTGCCCCCGGGAGAGGTCACGCGCCGACGCAACTCGACCACGTCGACCTCACCCTCCTGCGCCATCCGCGAGGCACCAAGGGCGGTCTGTGCGGCCAGGCGACGGGCGAGCTCGGGTTCCAGTCCGAGGTTCTCCCCCGCGCGCTGCATTGCCTCCAGCATGAGGAAGACATAAGCCGGGCCGCTGCCCGAGAGGGCCGTGACGGCGTGGAGCAGTTCTTCCCGGTCGACCCAGGCGGCATAACCCACGCTCTCCAGCACGTCGTGCGCGATGCGTCGCTGCTCGATGCCCACCTGCTCCGTGGCGAAAAGCACCGTGGCGCCGCACTGCAGCATGGCAGGCGTGTTCGGCATGCAGCGCACGATGGCGGTATCCCCGCCCAGCCAGGCCGCGATCGAGGCCGTCGAGGTGCCCGCTGCAATCGAAATGACCAGCGGCTTTGCGCCAGCAACGGCCTCGCGTATGCCAAGGCAGGCAGCGCGCATGATCTGCGGCTTCACGGCCAGCACGACGATGTCGGCACCGGCAACGGCCTCGGCGTTGTCCGAGGTGGTCCGCACGCCAAGCGCCGCCAATCGGGCCAGGGAGTCCTCCTGCGGGTCGCTCACCCGTATGTTCCCCGGGCTCCAGCCACGCGCCAGCAGGCCGCCGACCAGGCTGCCTGCCATGTTTCCGCCGCCGACGAAGGCGATGGTCGATCCGTTCATTCGTGTTCACTCCCGGGAAGGGCCTGACGCGGCACGCGCGGCCCGAACAATGCGGTGCCTATACGCACCAGCGTGGCGCCCTCGGCAATCGCGGCGTCCATGTCGCCGCTCATGCCCATGGACAGGGTATCGAGTTGCGGGTGCTCGCCGCGCAATGACTCCAGAAGACCGCGCAAGCGCGCGAAAGGCTCGCGCTGCAGGGCGGGGTCTTCCGTTGGTGCGGGCAGTGCCATCAAACCGCGCAACTGCAGGCGCGGCAGGGCAGCCATCGCCGATGCCAGGGCGGGAAGCTCCTCCGGGGAGACGCCACCCTTGCTCTGCTCGCCGCTCAGATTCACTTCTATGCAGCACTGGAGCGGCGCCTTGCCTGCAGGGCGCTGCCCGTTCAGACGTTCGGCTATGCGCAAGCGGTCGACGGCGTGCACCCAATCAAAGTTTGCGGCCACTGCGGCGGTCTTGTTCGCCTGCAGGCGCCCGACGAAATGCCACACGACCGGGAGGCCTGGCAGCGAGGCGATCTTGTCGAGCGCCTCCTGGACATAACTCTCGCCCACATGGCGCAGTCCTGCATCGACGGCTTCGAGGATGCTGCCCGCAGGGTGGGTCTTGGAGACACCGATAAGGGTGACCGCATCGGCAGCCCGACCATGCGCGGCGGCGAGACGCGCGGTCTCGGCGAGCAAAAACCGGGTGCGAAGGGCGATGCTGTCCATCGGATGCCTGAATGATGGCGGCCGCAGCCACCGTGTGGGATAGGGGGCGCGCCTGCCTTTACCGAGCGACGCCCTGAGCTATTATACGGACGGCCACCGCCCGGCGCGCGCAAGCGCGAAACACAGGGCAACACACCGTTACCGGGAGATCAGCATGGATATCACCGAACTCCTGGCCTTTTCGGCAAAGCAGCGCGCTTCCGACCTCCACCTCTCTGCCGGACTCCCGCCGATGATCCGGGTCGATGGCGACGTGCGTCGCATCAACCTGCCGCCTCTGGAGCACCGGCAGGTGCACGATCTCATCTACGAGATCATGAACGACAAGCAGCGCCGCGATTACGAGGAATTCCTCGAAACCGACTTCTCGTTCGAGGTTCCGGGCGTGGCGCGCTTCCGCGTCAACGCCTTCAACCAGAACCGCGGCGCCGGTGCGGTGTTCCGGACCATTCCCTCCAAGGTTCTCACCATGGAGGAGCTCGGCATGGGGCAGGTCTTCCGTGACCTGTCCTCCGAGCCGCGCGGGCTGGTAGTGGTGACCGGGCCCACGGGATCGGGCAAGAGCACCACGCTCGCTGCCATGATCGATTACATCAACGACAACAAGTACCACCACATCCTCACCATCGAGGATCCGATCGAATTCGTGCATGAATCAAAAAAGTGCCTGGTGAACCAGCGTGAGGTGCACCGCGACACCCACGGCTTCGCCGAGGCACTGCGCTCGGCGCTGCGCGAGGACCCCGACATCATCCTCGTGGGCGAAATGCGCGACCTCGAGACGATCCGCCTGGCGCTCACCGCCGCCGAGACCGGCCACCTGGTGTTCGGCACCCTGCACACCACCTCGGCCGCCAAGACCATCGACCGCATCGTCGACGTGTTCCCGGCACAGGAAAAATCGATGGTGCGCTCCATGCTCTCGGAGTCGCTGATGGGCGTCGTGTCCCAGACGCTCCTGAAGAAGGTGGGCGGCGGACGGCTCGCAGCACACGAGATCATGCGCGGCACGCCAGCCATCCGGAACCTGATCCGCGAAGACAAGGTCGCGCAGATGTACTCGGCCATCCAGACCGGCAGCAACATCGGCATGCAGACCATGGACCAGTGCCTCTCTGATCTGGTCGCCAAACGGCTCGTCACCCGCGACGCGGCCCGCGAGAAAGCCAAGATGCCGGACAATTTCTGAGCCCTGACGGCACCGGACACACGGAGCGCTTTGTATGGATACCGCAGTACCACCGAAGAAGGACATCGAAGTCCACGACATGCTGGTCAAGATGGTCGAGAAGAAGGCTTCCGACCTCTTCGTCACGGCGGGCGTAGCTCCCTGCATCAAGGTGAACGGCAAGCTGCAGACGGTCGACGACACGCCCCTCACGCCCGAGCGCACGCGCGAGCTCGTGCTGAGCTGCATGAACGATACGCAGCGCAAGGACTTCGTCCGCTCGCACGAGTGCAACTTCGCGATCAGCGCGCGCGGAGTGGGGCGTTTCCGCGTGAGCGCGTTCTACCAGCGCAACCTCGCCGGCATGGTCCTGCGGCGCATCGAGACAAAGATCCCGACCGTCGAGGAGCTGATGCTCCCGCCCATCGTGAACGACCTCGCCATGACCAAGCGCGGCCTGATCCTCTTCGTGGGCGCCACCGGCACCGGCAAATCAACCTCGCTCGCCGCGATGATCGGCCACCGCAACCGCAATTCCTCCGGCCACATCATCACCATCGAGGACCCGATCGAGTACGTGCACCAGCACCAGAAGTGCATCGTCACGCAGCGCGAGGTGGGCATCGACACCGAGAGCTTCGACATCGCGCTGAAGAACACGCTGCGCCAGGCACCAGACGTGATCCTGATCGGCGAGGTCCGCACGCGCGAGACCATGCAGCACGCCATCACCTTCGCCGAGACCGGCCACCTCTGCCTCTGCACGCTGCACGCAAACAACGCCAACCAGGCGCTGGACCGGATCCAGAACTTCTTTCCCGCCGACGCGCGCGACCAGCTGTGGATGGACCTTTCGCTCAACCTGCGCGCCTTCATCGCGCAGCAACTGATCCCCACCGTAGACGGGCAGGCGCGGCGCGCGGCCATCGAAGTGCTGATCAATACCCCTCTGGTCTCGGACCTGATCCGCAAGGGCGAGGTACACGCGCTGAAGGAGCTGATGGAGCGCTCGAACGAGCTCGGCATGCAGACCTTCGACCAGTCGCTCTACCAGCTCTACATGGACGGCATCATTTCCTACGAAAACGCCCTGGCGCACGCCGATTCGCAGAACAACCTGCGACTGATGATCAAAATGGGCACCCACACCGGGGCCATGGGCCGCGGCTCCTCTTTGTCCATCGAAGACGAGAAAGAGAAGGCGCAGCTCTATACCAAACGCTGAGCGCGCGCCCCTGCGGCGCCGCGCTCAGGACAGGGCGCCGGGTGGATCGGCGCGCGCGAACCAGCTCTCGAGTACCAGGCAGGCAGCCACGCTGTCGGTGGAGGAGTCGCTGCCACTGTCGGCGATCAGGCCCCGCGCCTCGAAACTGCTCAGGCGCTCGTCCATCATCTCGCAGGGCAGGTGGAACCTCCCCTCGAGCCTGCGCGCGAAGCGCTCGGCACGCGCGCTCATCTCGCTCGCCGTGCCGTCCATGTTGAGCGGCAATCCCACCACCAGACGTTGCGGCTTCCAATCGTCGAGCAGCTTGCGCACGGCATCCCAGTCGGGGTTTCCGTCACGCGCACGCAGGGGGGCGAGCGCGCTCGCGGTCGCGGTGATGCCGTTGCCGACCGCCACGCCGATGCGCTTCAGGCCGAAATCGAAGCCCAGGATGATGTTGCGCATGGCCGTTCAGGCGGTGCCGCAGGCGCTGCTCAGCAGGTCGAGATTGATGCCCAGTTGCAGCGCGGCGACGTGGGCGCGACGCTCCAGCGGCACATCGAAGAGCACCGCGGGCTGCGCGGGCAGGGTGAGCCAGGCGTTCTCGGCGATCTCGCGCTCGAGCTGGCCCGGACCCCAACCGGCATAGCCCAGCACGACCAGCGCATCGCGCGGACCTTCACCGTGCGCCATGGCCTCGAGGATGTCGCGCGAGGTGGTCAGGCTGAGCTCTTCGCTCAAAGACAGCGTTGACTGCCACTGCTGCTGGCAACTGCGGTGCAGCACAAATCCCCTGTCCGTCTTCACGGGGCCACCCGCCAGCACAGCCGCGTCGTTGCCGCGCGGGAAATCCGTGATGTCGAGGTGATCGAAAATCTCGTCGTAGGAAAGATCGAGCGCGCGATTGACCACCAGCCCCATCGCGCCCTCCTCGGAGTGGTCGCAGAGATAGGTGATGCTGTGCGCGAAGTTGGGATCTTCCATGCCGGGCATGGCGATCAGGAAATGGTTACGCAGTGAGGCGGACATGGGGGCATTCTGCTGCCCGCCCTGCGGGCCGCGCAAGCAGCCATCAGCTCCCTGCACTCAGGCGATCGGAACGGAACTGCCAGGTGCGGATGACCTCGATCAGGTCATGGCGCTGGCGCAGCTCGGGCGGAAAAGGCGGGAAAGGCGAAGACAGACGCACGATCCTGATGGCTGCGTTGTCGAGCACGGCGTGCCCCGATGACTGCAGCACGCGGATCTCGGTGACGCCGCCGTCTGCGCGCACCGCCACCAGCAGCCGGAGATCGCCGGTGATGCTCCGGCTCTTCGCCTCGGCGGGGTAGTTTCGATTGCCTACCGTCTCGACCCGTTCGGTCCAGGCGAGGAGATAAGCGGCATCCTCGGCGGCACGGGTCGAGGCCGAGGTCATGCGCTGCACGCGGGGGCGTTTGGCGTACGCGCGGGCCTGTTCGTCGAGCCGTGCGAGAAGCGAGGCGATCTCGGTGGAAGGAGCGGGCTCAGCACTCGCGCCCGGGGCGGGCTCCGGCGCGGCCGGGGCGGGCTCCCGCGCGGCAGCGAGACTGTCTGCAGAGCGCAGCGCCGTTACCGCCGCGTCCGGCGCGGCCGGGCGAGCAGGGCTGGCCGGCGTCTCGCGCGGCAAAGGACGAGCGGCTTGCGCGGCCATCAGTGGACGCAGCGCTGCGCGTGGCTCGATGCGCTCCGCCGCCTCACCACTGCCTTTCTGGTTGTTGGCCGCAATGAAGCCGGGGTGTTCGTCGGGCGTATCGGCGGGGAAGGGAGCGAGCGTGATCTCGAGCGCCGCCGCCGGAGGTTCATGCTCGGGCTTGGAGAAACTCACGCCGAGGATGATGCCCGCGTGAACCGCGATGGCCACGAGAATGCCGAAGAAAAGCCGGTCGACGGCCGCCTCTCCCGCATTGCGCACGGCCATGCCGTCTCAGCGCCCCAGGCGGGCGGTAATGCAGTCCATCAGTTGCCCGCCGATATCCGTGCCGTAGGCCTTGTCGATCTCGCGTATGCAGGTGGGGCTGGTGACGTTGATCTCGGTGAGGTAATCACCGATCACGTCGAGGCCGACAAAGAGCAGGCCACGCTCGCGCAGCGCGGGCCCCACCTGAGAGCAGATCCAGCGGTCCCTCTCGGTCAGGGGGCGTGCCTCGCCGCTGCCGCCGGCGGCGAGATTGCCGCGCGTCTCGCCCACGGCCGGGATGCGCGCGAGGGCATAGGGCACAGGTTCGCCGTCGATCATCAGGATGCGCTTGTCGCCCTGCACGATCTCGGGAATGTAGCGCTGGGCCATGATGGTGGTGGCGCCGTGCGAGGTGAGGGTCTCGAGGATGACGCTGATGTTGGGATCGCCCTCGCGGACCCGGAAGACCATCGCACCGCCCATGGCGTCCAGGGGCTTGAACACAACGTCGCCCTGCTCTTTCTGGAAGGCACGCAGGCGCTCGGCCGAGCGGCTCACGAGCAACGGCGGGCAGCACTGGGGGAATTGCGTCGCAAAGAGTTTCTCGTTGCAGTCGCGCAGCGCCCGCGGGCGGTTAACGACCAGCACACCCTCGCGCTCGGCGGCCTCGAGGATGTGTGTGGAATACAGGAACTCGTTGTCGAAGGGCGGGTCCTTGCGCATGAGGATCACGTCCAGATCCGCAAGGCTGCGGTCGCAGGCTTCGCCGAGCGCGTAGAAGCGGGCCGCATCACGGAACACCTCAAGCGGCTGCATCCGGGCGCGCGGGCCGTCGCGCAGGAACAGGTCTTCCTGCCGCATGTACCAGAGCTCGCAACCGCGATCACTCGCGGCCCAGAGCATGGCGAGTGTGCTGTCTTTCTTGAAGTTGACGGTAGTGATGGGGTCCATCACTACCCCTAGCCGGATACTCATCGACTGCTCCGCGGTTTTTGCATGCCGGTCTGTATTTCCACGACGTAATGGTCTATTAAGTACCGACTGAAACCATACCAGATGGATGGGTCGGGCGCCCGCCCGGACACGCCGTCCGTCCCGCCCCGCCTCGCACGGCGCGGGCACCGCAGGAGAGGAGTCGCGCCATGGAACAGAGCCTTGAAGGCCTGAAGGTCATGATCATCGACGACAGCAAGACCATCCGGCGCACCGCCGAGACCCTTCTGCAAAAAGAAGGCTGCGAGGTCATCACGGCAGAGGACGGCTTCGACGCACTCGCCAAGATCGCGGATCACAAGCCCCAGATCATCTTCGTCGACGTCATGATGCCCCGCCTCGACGGCTACCAGACCTGTGCTCTCATCAAGAACAACAGCGAGTTCCGCTCAACGCCCGTCATCATGCTCTCGAGCAAGGACGGCCTCTTCGACAAGGCCAAGGGGCGCATCGTGGGCTCCGACCAGTACCTTACCAAGCCCTTCAGCCGCAACGAGCTGCTGGACGCCATCCAGCAGCACGTGAAGCCGGCCCCCTGAGCGCTCAGGCGAGGACACAGGCATGCCCAGCGTGGTTCTGATCGTCGACGACTCCCCCACGGAGATGTTCGCGCTCACCGGCATCCTGAAGCGCCATGGCTTCGATGTGATCAGCGCTCAGAACGCCGACGAGGGACTGGGCCTGGCACGTGACCGCCAGCCTGATCTGGTTCTCATGGACGTCGTAATGCCCGGCCTGAACGGCTTCCAGGCCACTCGCCAGCTTGCCCGTGATCCCCAAACCTCCGCCATTCCCGTAGTGATGGTGTCCACCAAGAGCCAGGAGACCGACCGCGTCTGGGCCATGCGACAGGGCGCGCGCGGCTATATCACCAAGCCGATCGACGAACGCCTGCTGCTACAGACGATACGCCAGGTCCTGGACGGCAAGCAGGGCTGAGGCAGTCATATGCCGCAGGAGCTGGTCGGCCCTTTCCCCCTGCTGCTGCAGATCGCAGCGCGCGCCCAGAGCGGAACCGAGAGCGCGCTCTCGCGGATGCGGATACAGCCTCACTGGACCGGCGTCGGCTTCTCGATTCTCGGCAAGCGGCTGGTCGCGCCCATGGGCGAGGTTTCCGAGATTCTGATACTGCCGGCGCTCACCAGGCTGCCACGCGTGCAGCCCTGGGTGCTCGGCGTGGCAAACGTGCGTGGCCGGCTCATGCCGGTGATCTCCATGGCGGCCTGGTTCGGCGCCGCTCCCGCCATCCCCTGGCGCGGCCAGCGGGCCCTCGTGGTGGAGGCCGACGAGATGTACTGCGGCCTCGTGATCGACGAGGTGCACGGGCTCAAGCACTTCGCCGCCGACGCCTACAGGGGCGAGGCAACGGATGCGGGAGGGCTGCAGCCCTTCCTCGAGGGCACCTATGGCGCGGCCGATGGCGAGTGGCTGGTATTCCGGCCTTCGCGACTGCTGGCCGATACACAATTCCTGGACGCGGCGCTCTGAGCGGGCGCCACGGTGGACGCGGCCAAAGGCCGCCTGGGCAACGAGGACACAGCGATGAAATTCAATCACAGTAAACCGGGAGCCAAGCTGCCCGGCGGCAAGTGGGCGCTGGCCTGGGGTGCCGTGCTTGGCATCGCCATCATCGCCTTCGTCTGGAACCTGATAACCATTTTCCGTGACGCCGGCGCCGACGCCAGTTACCAGAAGATCGTCTCCAACCTGCGCGTGGTCTCGCAGCGGGCCGATGCCAGCGCCCGCGCGGCCGTGACGGGGGGCTCCGAGGCCTTCGGCGTGCTGGCCAAGGCGCGCCAGGACTTCGGCACCGAACTGGGTGTGCTGGCAAACGGGCGCAATGATCTGCCCTCTCCGCGCGAGCTCCTGGGCGAGCAACTGACGGGGCTGGGAAGCGTCTGGTCCGAACTGGACGCGGCAATCGGCACCATCAACGAGCGGCAGGAGGGTATCAGCCTGCTCGCCACGTCCTCGAACGCCCTCGGCGAGGCCATCCCCAAGGTGCAGCAACGCTCCGCGCAGGTGGTCGATGCACTGAGCGCCTCGAACGCCGGAGCCAGGCTCATCGTGGCGGCCGAGCGCCAGTCCTTCCTCGCCGAGCGGATCGGCCGGAACATCGATCGCATGCTGGCAGGCGGCACCGGACCCAACGCTCGGCAGTTCGACGAGGACGCCGGGCGCTTCATGGCCGTGCAAGCCGAACTGCTCGCACTCCAGGGCATCAGCGCGGACTCCCGCACGGCGCTCGGCGAGATCGACGAACTCATGCGGCCCGTGCTCGGCAACCGCCAGCGCATCGCCGATGCCGCCCCCGAACTGGAAGAA
>CAIYPF010000093.1 GCA_903928015.1 uncultured Gammaproteobacteria bacterium
GGCAGGCTTCGTCAAGCACCGCGCGCACCTGCGCGCGCAACGAGGCGGGGTCGCCTTCGTTGCTGACAACATGATGTGCGCAAGCGCGCTTCTGGTCAAGTGGCCACTGGGCGGCCTCGCGGCGGGCAAGTTCCTCGGCGGACCAGCCACGGTTGGCGCGGACCCGCTCCAGGCGCAGTTCCAGCGGGGAATCGACGAAGATCACCCGGTGGCAGACGGTACCCAGCCCCGCCTCCAGGAGGAGCGGCGCGTCGATAACGAGGGCACGCGTCCCCGGCGGCGGCGAGGCGAAGAGCTGTTCGCGGTGGCGCTCGATCCACGGGTGGACGAGCGACTCGAGGCGCTTGCGGTCACCGAGGGAGGAGAACACCAGCTCCCCGAGCTTCGCGCGATCGATCGCACCGTCCGGCGCGCGCACGCGGTCGCCCCACCATGAGAGGATCTCGGCGCGGATGGACGGATGGTTCAGCGCCTCGCGCGCGAGCGCGTCGCTGTCGCAGACCAGGCAGCCTTCCTCCGCGAGGATGCGCGCGACGGTGGACTTGCCGGCGCCGATGCCGCCGGTGAGGCCGAGGGTGGGGGGGTGGGGGGCTGAGCGAGCCACGCCGGAATCGTAGTCCGGCGCCAGGCGGGGATGAAGGGGCACTTCCCTGATGCACCGCGGCATCACGAAGCCGATTCACGGCATGGCACGCTCGCCGGACTGCCACGACCAACGAGTTCGAGCGTGCTCACTCGCCGATCAACGGGGACTGCGCGACCAGGTGGCGCCCTGCGGGCCATCCTTGACGGTGACGCCCAGAGACGCAAGCTCGTCGCGAATGCGATCGCTCGCCGGCCAATCCTTGGATGCACGTGCAGCGGCGCGCTGCGCGATCAGTTCCATGACCCGCCCAACGAACGCCGGGTCTTCCGCCGGCGCGGCGTCCGCCAGGGGCGCATTGCGCCCAAGCACGCCCAGCACGGAATCCATGGCAAGCAGGCTGGCGAGCTCGCGATGCGGGCATGACGCCGCGTGGGCCTCGGGCTTGGCTCCGACCGCCTCGTTGAGGGCGGCGATGGCGCGGGCCAGGTTGAGGTCATCGCACACCGCGTCGGTGAACGCAGCCAGTGCGCGTTCGAACGGACCGGCAGCGCGCGCTTCGTCAGGGGCCCCGCCCTGCTTCGCGCGGTCCACCAGCTGTGCGTGCGCACGCGACCAGCGGTCGATCATGCGCTGGCAATCCTGCAGGCCCTGCATGGTGAAGTTGGCGTTGGTGCGGTAGTGCGTGCGCACCAGTTCGAGCCGCAGCGCGGCAGGCGTCACGCCCTTCGCGAAGAGGTCGCGCGCGGTGAAGAAGTTGCCCTTGCTCTTGGACATCTTCTCGCCCTCCACCTGCAGGTGGCGGGTATGGAACCACGTGCGGGCGAAGACGGGCAGGCCGGTCGCGCAGCAGCTCTGCGCCACCTCGCACTCGTGGTGCGGGAAGATGTTGTCCTCGCCGCCCGAGTGGATGTCGATCTCGTCGCCGAGCAGCATGCGCGCCATGGCGCTGCACTCGATATGCCAGCCCGGGTAGCCCTCGCCCCAGGGCGACGGCCAGCGCATCAGGTGCTTCGGATCGGGCTTCCAGAGCATGAAATCCGCGGGATGGCGCTTCACGGCCTGGTGCGCGGCGTCGATACGCTCGCCCGCGCCCTCGCGGAGCTGGTCGAGCGTGTTGCCCGAGAGCTGGCCGTACGCCGGGAACGATCGCACGTCGAAGTACACCGCGCCGTCGGACGCCACGTACGCGTGGCCACGCGCCACCAGCTGCTCGATCATCGTCACCATCTGCGGGATGCAGCGCGTCGGGCGCGGCATCAGCGTGCCAGGGTCGCCGCCCGCGGCGCGGATCGCCTCGGCCTCGATGGCCACCTTCAGGCCAAGATGACGCGCATCCTCCAGGAAGCGCGCGGCATAGAAATCAGCGATCGCCAGCGGATTGGATGGATCGATGTCCGCCCCCGCGGGAAGCTTGCCGGACTTCTTGGCCTCCGCAAGGCGCTTGCCCGCCACCGCCATCTTGTCCTCGCCGCCGCCGTCGGCCGCCGAGTCCTCGGTCATGTGCCCGACGTCGGTGATGTTCATCACGTGCGTGACGCGGTGGCCCAGGAGCTCGAGCGCGCGGCGGAGGACGTCGGCGTTCAGGAACGAGCGGAAGTTCCCGATGTGCGCGTCGTCGTAGACGGTGGGGCCGCAGGAGTAGAAGGACAGCGGAGCGCCATCGGATTCGATGGCCGACATCGCGCGGGTCGAGGAGTTGTGGAGTCGGAGCGGGTGCACGATTTCTTGACTTCGAAGTACTGTCAACGTGGTGCCGACGTGGCAGGGTCACCGAGCCGGGAAGGCGCGGATTGGGCCGACGCGGGCGGGGCCGGTACTGCCGCCGCTCGTCGCGCGGCCCAGGCCTTCACGAACTGCTCGGCAAACCCCGCGGTGGCGTCCGCGAACCGACGCCGGAGATCCGCAATCCCGTCCGGGGACCGGAGTGTGGATTCCGGGACGCGGAGGTCTTCCGACCACTGCCGGAGGACCGGCGCCATGTCGGCATCGGGTGCCTTCCCAGCAGGGAGCGGTGCTGTCACTTGCGAAACGATGTAGGACCCAGCGGACCAGATGCATACTCCCGATCCCCCCGCCTCGACAATCGGGCGGATGGTGCATTCGTCGATCATTGCGGGCGGGATGAACGCCTGGTTTCGCGCGCCACCACCGGGCTGGTAGACGGGGCTGACGAACGGCACCACCGGAACCGGGTTGCCAACCCGCCTGCCGAAATCAACGGCGCTCTCGATGACGGCACGTGTCCATGCACGTGTCTCCCGTTGCTGCAGGTCACCCGGGCGGCCGCCGTCCTTTCGGTCCCCCACCATCATGTAGACGCTGGGAGCCAGCCAGTCGCACTTCGCGATGATTGGCGCGTAGCGCTGGAATTGGCGTTCGATCTCAGCCTTCTTGGCGGCATCCGTGGCACTTGCCCAGGTCTTCCCGTCGATGTAGTACTCCAGCCTCGGTACACCGTAATAGGTCCATTTGACGCCCGGAAAAAGAGACTTCATGCGCTCGATCGCCGCCACCATCGAGCCGGTGGCGGTCTTCCAGTGCGCCGTCCCCGGCCCCTCGCGGATCCAATCGTCGAAGGGTATCTCGTAGTCCAGCACCGCCCAATCCGACGGAAAGCCACTCGGCCTCTCCGCCACATGTCGCGCGAGTGCCGGAATGTCGATGGTGCCGGTCGACTTCGCGGCCTTGTCACAGTCGTCCTGATAGACGATCGAGTAACGGCGGCCACCCACCTTGACCAGGCGCTCGAGCGCGTTGACGGACAGTGCCTCGTCGTAGATGACCACCGGCTCGGATGTCCGGTTGGCCACTGGGGGCACCGGGTGCGCGGTAACCAAGCCGGAGAGAAGGGCGGTTGCGAAGAGCGTCACGGCCGTGATCATATGCCGGGCTGGAGGCAATTCCGGGGAGACAGGGGCTAGTATCCCGCGTGATGGGCCACATCCGCGAATTCATCCTCGTGACACACACGCGCTGGGACGAAGCGCCGCGCATCCGGCATCAGCTCGCAAGGCTGCTTGCGGGGAACGGTCACAGGGTGCTTTTCGTAGAACGTGCCGACGGTCCGCTGGCCCAGGTGAAGGACGGCGCAAGGGAAGTAGAGCCCGGGATATTCCTCACCAGGACCAATCGGCTGCTGCACCACCAGCTCCGAGTCGTCGCCTCGCTTGACCGGGCGAACGAAGCCATCGTGCTCCCGCACTTGATCCGCCAGGTGAAGGCATCCGGGTTTGCCCCGGATGCAACCGTGATCAACTTCACGCACGACTACTCCTTCCTGCGCAAGGCCTTCCCCTCAAGCGAGGTCATCACGATCATCAACGATGACTTCGAGGCTCAGGCGAGGTTTCGGGGATTTGGACACGTGACACGCACGCTTCGCGAGACTTGCAGATCCAGCGACCGGGTGCTTGCCCTGTCGACCGTGCTCCGTGACCGGTTGCAGGAATGGGTACCGGCAGAGCTGTTCTACCCGTGGGCGATCGTGCCGTACGTTCCCCCGGCTGGTGACGTCGATGCTCGCGACACGCTGCTGTTCTGGGGGTACATCGATATCGGGATAGACACGGCGGCGGTTCGTCGCATCTCCGCACGCCTCGCCGCGACGAACCCACGCATGCGAATCATGATGGTTGGGCCAACACAGGTACCCGCCAGGCGCCGAAAGACCACCATGCATCTCGATGGGCTTCCGAACGTCACAATTCATGAAGCAACGCCCCTCGACCGTCTGCCGATGGATCGGGTGCTCGCCGCGTTCATACCGTATCAACGCAAGGGCGATGCCGACGCCGTGGAGTTGCCGAACAAGATGCTGCAACTGCTCGCCTACGGGCTGCCGATCGTCAAGACCGGCATGCCGAACGCAGTGAAAGCCGAATTCATCATGTCGGTCGAAACGGACCCGGCGCTCGACGCAGCGATCGAGGACTGCTTCCACAATTTCAGCCGTTGGCAACCGAGCATCCGCTCGTTCCTCGCACAGCACACGGCAGAAGCCCGTCTCGCTGCCCTTCGAATCGAGCACCGACGCTGACAGGGCCCAGCGACAGGATTCATCGGAACCCGGCGTACGAGCGAAGCTGGCTGGAGCCCTTCGCAAACACGAAGTCGGCACCGGTGAGCGCCCCGTCATACGGCCGGTATCCGAGGTCGGCGATGTCGTGAAGGAGAAATCCGGCGTCGTACATGAGGTCCATGACCTCGCGGGGTGATGACCTGCCGACGTACGCCCCGAGGCATCCGACTTCGAGAATCACCACTTCCGCGTGTTCCAAGCAACGCTGCGCGCCCTGCAGCGCGGGGACTTCAAATCCCTGGAGGTCCAGCTTGATGAGATCGGGCATCACGCCCACCTCTGCCACCAAGTCGTCCATGCGCCGCACCGGCACGTCCACGGTACGGGCCGGCGGTCCCGACACATGCTCGAGGACGGAGGCCGCCGCACCCGAGGAGCCAGACCACAGGTTCAGCCTCGCCGAACCAGACTCGGGACCGAGTGCAACCTCTGCGAAGTGAGGCCGCGGTTGGATGCCGGCAAGCTTCCCGCGCGCCACCTCCATCATGTCCGGGTTCGGCTCCACGACGATGGAGCGGCAGTTGGGGAAGACGCCACAGACCTCGATGCTCCACTCGCCGGAGAATGCGCCGCCGTCGAGCGCAGCGCTTGGAGAGAAGCCGGTCCGCGCAAGTTGGCGGATCCGACGGTCAAAAGTCGCCTCGGCCTGGCGGTTGCGGACCACCTGGACACCCAGCGGGCGAAGTGGGATGTTGAAGCCCGAAAGCAGGCCTTGTGCGATGGTTCGGATCATTGTGATCTGTCTCCCGAAGTTGAATGCGCGTCTGAAAATTCCCGGCCCTTCAGCCCGATCTGCCAAAAGTATGCCGCCTTGCAACCTGCGTACACGAACCCGGGGTATCCGTCGAGAAAACCCCGCCGACCAATGTAGGTGCTCGCGAAGTAGGCCAGCGGAAGCCACCACTTGCCCACCGATCGGTACTTCCGAAGCTGCCTCGACGTGAGCTCAGGGTGGGCTTCCAGGCCCTCGCTCCGGAGGGCCATCAGCCGGCGGGCTTCCCATGTCGAGTAGTCGTTGTGCTTCCGGAACCAGTGGTCAAGGCCACGGTAGTCGCGGTGGTCGATGCGGGCCCCGATCTCACCGATGCTTCCCGACAGCACCGGGTGCTCGTGCAC
>CAIYPF010000094.1 GCA_903928015.1 uncultured Gammaproteobacteria bacterium
AAGTTGTAGGAGCGGGCCATGCCCGCGACAGGAGCCTCAGTGCCCCGCATCCCCCGGCAAGCCCGCCACGGCATCCACCGGCCCCTCGAATGCTATGAACAGCACACAGGCCTCATCACTCGCGCACATGCCCTCGTGCGGGCGCTTGGCGGGCCCGTAGGCATAGCTGCCGGCTTTCAGTACGGCCTTGGGCTGACCTTGATAGGTCACATGCAACTCACCCGAGACCAGGATCATCCGCTCCGCCGAACTGTGCCAATGCATCGGCAGCGGCGCGTGCGCGGGAATGCGGAGAAACACATCGGAGTTCGGCTTGGCAGCGTCGCCGTGCAGCACAGCCAGACCACAGCCTTGCGGCAGGAAAGGCGGGCAGGGGCCCCAGGCAATGTCGGCATCGTTCATGGTGCGGGCGAGGGCGGGTTCGGCGGCTTGCGCGTCGTCCGGCTCTGCGCTGGCGGATGTTGCCAGTGCGAGCAGCGAGGCGCAGAGCAGAGACTGGGCGAAGCGTTTGGAGTTATTGGCTTTCATGGATGCTGGTCCTTGTTGGCATCGGAGTGGGTAAGGCCGCCCCTAGTCTGACGCAAGCTCTTTTGGCTGAGAAGAGGGTGTGTCGCGTCTTGAAGCCATCGCGCAGTCGAGGGAGACCCGATGCGTCGAGGTCACTGCGTACCGTGCTGCGCTCTCGCGCCTGCATCCCCTTGGCCCAGAAGTTGAGTGGCCTCCATCAGCACTGACGGCTGCATCTCGCCGTATTCCGAGCACATCTCGCGCAGGGTGGCCCGCGCCTGGCTGCTATCTGGCGTCCCTTCTTCCAGGCGTGCGAGGTCGATGCCGGCGCGCAATGCAAACAGACCGGCTCCGTTCCGGCGGGCAATATCGATGGCCGCCTGCAGTAGCGTGCGCGCTTGCGCAACATTGCCTGATGTACCCGCGACCCAGGCGCGCAGGCGGAGCAGTTCGGCTTCGGCGCTGCGCTCTTCGGTGGTGGCCATCGTGTGTTCGCCGGCAGACAGAAAGTGACAAACGCCCTCGATATCCCCGACGCCTGCAAGGGCGCGGGCGGCAGTGCCGGCGAAGTTCGTGACGAGCAGTCCCGGCGATGAATCTGCCCACATCGAGACCCCTTCGGCCATGCGCGCGCGTGCCTGCTCGACGCGACCCTCACGCAGCAGCAGTTGACCTTCGAGCAGCAGCCCCACTGCTATCCGCGGCTTGATGGCGAAGCGTCGCGACAGTTCCTGCAATTGCGCGACGACGGTGCGTGCCTCGTCCATCCCCGAGGATGAGATCAATGCCGTTGCCCTGCTCTGCAAACTCCAGGCAAGGCTTGGCGCGTGCGCGTCATCCCGGGCGAGGGCATAGGCCTGTTCGCTGCAGGCTGCGGCGTCCTCTGCGCGGCCCGCGAATTCGAGTGCCCGCTCGAGCCAGAGCAGTATGGCTATCTCGGGTCGCGCCCCACCGATGAAGAACGCGCGTTCGTGAATGTCGCAGGCGCGGATTGCGCCCAGAGACTCCTGCAGTTCGGCGACGGACAACGCGCAGTTGCCCGACAGGAGCGCGGCAACGCCCAGCATCCAGTGCCTCGATGCCCGGCGCGCGGGCGCGAGGCGCGAGAGCGATGCCGCATCAAAAGCATCGAAGAGTTCCACCGTCTCGCGGATCCGTCCGCTGGACACGAGCAACGTACCGAGTCCGCAAGCCGCTTCGACGTGAAGATCCGGATTGCCCATCTGCCGTGCAAGCGCCACGGCCCTGCGTCCGGCCTCGATGCCGCGGCCCGAGCCGTAGCCCTCAACCTGCGTCATCACATGCGTGAGCAGCATTTGCAGTTGCTGTTCTTCCGGCAACGCGTCGGGAGAGTCGGCCACCAGCGCCAGTGCGGATTGCACGTGCCGTGCAGCCTCGGGCAGCGCCGCGCGTGCGAAGGCTGCCTCTGCCGCCAAACCCCAGCAGCGCCGTGCGTCTGTGCTCTCGCCGGCCTCCTGCAGGTGATAGGCGAGAAGTTCCGGCCGCTGCGCTGCCGTATGCGGCTCGTGATCCCTGATCGCGCGAGCCACGCGCGAATGCCATGCCGATCGCGGCCCGCGCAAAAGGCTGTCGTAGGCCGTGTCCCGCACGAGTGCGTGCTTGAAGACGTACACCGCTTCATCACCTGATCCGCGTCGCGTGACCAGTTCGGATCGCAGCAGTTCCTCGATGGCCTCCGCCAATTTGGCGCCGTCGAGTGGTTGCATGATGGCTGCGAGCAAGCGGTGCCCGAACTCGCGTCCGATCACCGACGCGGCCTGCGCCAGTTCCCGTGTGCCTGACAGCCTGTCGAGACGTGCCATCAGGGAGTCCTGCAGGCTTGAGGGGACGACCAGCGCGCCCTCACGCGCTGCGCCGGGGTCATTGCTGCGTGTGTCGCTCTCCAGCACCGTGCGCGTCAGTTCTTCCACGAAGAGGGGTATGCCGTCGGTCTTGCTGAGAACCTCCGCAATCACGGACTGCGGGAGTACATGCCCCGCGCAGACCTGTGCCACGAGCTCGGCCGAATGCCTGTTCCCGAGACGGTTGAGTCCCAGCCTTGTCAGGTTGTGCGAGTGCCCCCAGTCGGGTCGGAACTCAGGCCGGCTGTTCACCATCAGCAGGACCGGGATGGATCCCAGTTCCGTGAGTGCACGCCGGAGAATCTCCTGTGTACTCGGATCGATCCAGTGTGCGTCCTCGACGAGCAGCAGTAGCGGCTGTTCCCGCGCGAGCTCGCGCAGCAGCGAAAGAACGGCCTCCTCGGTGCCCACTTTTCGCGATACCGCGTCGCCTGCGGGTGCTGCATCCGAGACGCCCGCCAGCTGCTGAAGGAGTGGATCCCGGATGCCGGCCGTGGCGATTTTCATGGCGCGAGCCGCAGCGCTCTCGAGCGGGTCGATGCCCCACATGCGCTCGAGCTGCCGTGCAACCGGCCAGAGTGCGGAGTGGGTGAAATGCGGAGAGCACTGCCACAGGACGATACGCGCGCCCGCGTCGCGGGCCTGGATGAGCAATGTCTCGGCGAGACGCGACTTGCCGATGCCGGCCTCGCCGGAGAGCAGGATCGCCTGTGGTTCCCCTTCGCTTGCGAGCGCCCAGCGATGCAGCAGTAGCGCCGTTTCTGCCTCGCGCCCGATCAGTTCGCCCGGCTCCCGCCCCGCGAGTAACCGCGTATCGGGCGATTGCTCGCCGAGCACACGCCACGGCGTGATGGGGCCTTCTATGCCTTTCAGTTCCACGGCAGGCAGGCGCTGCAACCTGAATGCCGCGGCCGCCAGACGTGCGGTCTCGGGCGCCAGCAGCATCTCGCCGGGTTCCGCACAGGCTTGCAGGCGTGCAGCGAGGTTGGGGGTGCGCCCCGTCACGACGGTGCTGCTCTCGGACATCAGCGCGCCAAGGACGACCGGCCCGGTCGCGATACCGATCCTGCACTTCAGGCGCAGCCCCGGCATCGGCTCCGATGCTGCAAGGGCCTCCAGAGCCGCCATGCCTGCGCGTACCGCTCGCGTGACAGCGTCTTCTTCTGCGCGCGGGTAACCGAAGAACACGAGTACGCCGTCGCCCAGATACTGCTCCACGTGGCCGCCGAATGCGCTGACGGCAGATCCGACCGTTTCGTAAAAGGTCTGGAGGACGCCGCGGAGGTCTTCGGGATCCAGTGTTTCCGACAGCCGGGTGGAACCCACCAGGTCGCAAAACATGACGGTCAGTTGTCGCCGCCCGGCGCTGTCGTTTCCGCTGTTTGGCGGTGGCGGCGCAGAGGCAATCCGCTCGCTTGCAGGGGCCGTCGGCGGTTGCGTACCGGTGCCCGCCGCCACCGCCCTCAGCAGGCGTTTGCGATCCCCCAGCGTGATGCCGATGCCCGCGAGGTCGGCCTCGCTCAGATCAGGGAGAACATCGAGGTCTACGCCTGCTCCCCGCAGAGTCTCCTCCAGGTGTCCGAGGCGATGCGCATCGAGCCAGTCGTGGAGGTTCATCCGGACGGGTTGCTCCCGAGGTGTCAGGGCGTGTCCGCGAGCATAACAAGCCGGACGCGTGCTGCGGGCTACCACAGCTCTGCCCGCTCCTGCATCTGGGGATCAGGTCGCGGGCATGGCCCGCTCCTACAGGTTGAGCAAACCGGCGGCGTTGCCGCGCATGATCAGGCGCTGCTCGGCAGCGCTGAAGGCGCCGAGTTCGTGGAGCATGTTGGCCGATTCGCTGAGGCCTTCGGGGTGCGGGTAATCCGATCCGTGCACGACCTGCGAGAGGCCTGCGGCACGCGCCACGGCAGCGATGTCATCCTCGAAGAAGGGCACGATCCAGAACTGCCGGCGGAAGGCCTCGCTCGGCTTTTCCGGCGGTTTGCCGAAGGGCCAGCGTGTGCGGTGGTCGCCGAGGCGATAGATCTTGTCGAGCGTCGAGAGCAGGTGCGGCAGCCACGAGGCGCCGAACTCCACGATCAGGAAGCGCAGCCCCGGGAAGCGCGCCGGCAGGTTGTGGAAGAGCAGGGCGGCGAGGTGATCGACGATGGTGCGCTCGCCCATGCCCACGAAGGTGTTGAAGGCCGTCAAGCGGTGCGAGGGCGGGTTGGCGGGCTCGCCCCAGGGCGCGGCGTGCATCGCATTGAACGGTGTGGCGCCGATGTGGAAGACGATGATCAGACCGGCTTCCTGCACGCGCGCCCAGAAGGGGTCGAAGTGCGGATCGGCGGGCGAGCGTCCGTCGACCGGGCCCGTGGTGAGCAGCACAAGGCGCACGCCTTCGGCGATCAGGCGCTCGAGTTCTTCCAGCGCCTGCGGCAGGTCGGCAAGCGACATCATCGCCGTCGAGAACATCCGCCCGTCCGCGCCCCAGCCCCAGTCCTCGGCGAGCCAGCGGTTGAAGCTGCGCAGGCTCGGGTAAAGCGCCGCGCGCAGATCCGGGTCTGCGCGCATCTGCCACTCCACGCCCACGCCGAGCGAGGGAATCTGCACGGCCGCCTCCACGCCCTGACGGTCCATTTCCGCGAGACGCGGGCCGCGCTGCGAGAACTGCGGATGATCCTGACCGCGCAAAGGGTTCAGGTTCACGGCGCCGCCTTCCTCGGTGCTGCCGCGCAGGAATTCCACCATCGCGCCGGGCGCACCCACGTGATCGCCCACGGCGGCGCTGAAGAACTGCATGCGCTTTTGACCGGCCATCATCACGCCGATGCCGTCTTGGCGGCTGCGGTCCACCCACACGGTGTGCTCGCGCCAGCGAGGCTCTATGTGCCGCGTGAAGCAGTCGTCCACCTCGTAGTAGTGGTTGTCGCAGTCGATCAGTCGGTAGTCGGGTGCGGTCATGGCGTGGCTCCTGCGCTGACTCGGGACAGTGTACGCAGCGTGGCCCGCTCCCGATGTTACGAGGCGGTCAGGCAGCGCTGTTTCCCCGCGGTTTCTCCCGGTGCTGCGGGCGGTGTAGGCTTCGGGGCGCCGGGGTGCACCCCCGCGAGTCCTGCCGGAGCACACGATGAGCGAGATCCATACCGGTGCCTGCCTGTGCGGCGCCGTGCGCTACGCGGTGGAGGGGCCCTTGCGGCCCGTGGTGGTTTGCCACTGCGGCCAGTGCCGGCGCCAGACGGGGCATTATCTGGCCGCGACCAGCGCGCCGCTCGATCGGTTCACGCTGCAGGAAGGCGCGGCCCTGCGCTGGTACCGCGCGAGCGACACTGCCGAACGGGGTTTCTGCAGCGCATGCGGATCGGTGATGTTCTGGCGGCCCGTGGTCGGCAGCAGCATATCCTTCACGCCGGGGACACTCGACGGCCCCACAGGCCTTGCCATCGAAGGCCACATCTTCTGCGCCGACAAGGGCGACTACTACGAGGTCCCCCGCGAGGGCTACCAGCGCCAGGGCTGGACCTGAGCAGCACTCTTCACCGGATACCCCGCCATGCCCTTCAGTCACGACACGCCCCCCATTCCACGCCGTATGCGCGCCGCGCTGCTGCGTGGCCACGGCGACGCCTCGATGCTCGATGTGCGCGACGACGTGCCCGTGCCCCGGGTCGGCCCGGGCGAGGTGCTGATCCGCGTGACGGCGGCGGGCGTGAACAATACGGATATCGCGGTGCGCACGGGCTGGTACTCGGGTTCGGTGCAGCGAGATGCGGATGCTGCGCAGGCGCTCTGGACCGGCAGCGCGATGGCATTCCCCCGCGTCCAGGGGGCCGATGCCTGCGGCTACATCGTGGCCACGGGGGCGGGAGTGGATTCCGCCCGCATCGGCGAGCGGGTGCTGGTGGAGCCCATCTTCCATTACAGGCTGCCCGACGGCGGCGAGCAGTTCGATTATTTCGGGTCCGAGTGTGACGGCGCCTTTGCGGAATACACGCTCGCGCCCTCGGTGCACGCGCATCGTGTGCGCAGCATGCTGACCGACGCGCAACTTGCCTGCTTTCCCTGCGCCTGGTCCGCCGCCGAGAACATGATCCAGCGCGCCCGCGTGTCGGCGGGTGATCGCGTGCTGGTGACGGCGGCATCGGGCGGCGTGGGCTCTGCGGCGCTGCAGCTGGCGCGCCGCCGCGGGGCGGAGGTGATCGCGGTTGCCTCCTATGCCAAGGCGCCGGAGCTGGCGGCACTGGGCTTCGAGCGCGTGATCTATCGCGAGAGCGATCCGCTCAAGGTGCTGGGGCCGGATTCCCTGGATGTCGTCATCGATTCGGCTGGCGGCCCTGCGATGAAGAGCATCCTGCAGTGCCTGAGCAGGGGCGGGCGCTACGCGGTGGCGGGCGCCATCGCCGGCGCCGAGGTCGGCATCGACCTGCGCACGGTCTACCTGAAAGACCTCAGCATCCTGGGTTGCACGGTGTTTCCCGCGGGCTTGTTCGCGGATCTGGTGGGCTACATCGAGCGCGGCGAGTTGCGGCCCCTGCTGGCGGCGGAGTACCCGCTGGAGGATATCGCCATTGCGCAGGAGGCCTTCCTGCGCAAGGCGCACATCGGCAAGATCGTTCTTTCCATCTAGCCCCGAACCGGAGGTTGTATCGACATGGACCTGCAACTACAGGGCAAGCGCGCGCTGGTCACGGGCGGCTCGGCGGGTCTGGGGCTCGCCTGCGCGCGGGCGCTGGCAGCGGAAGGCGCCATCGTCACGGTCGTGGCGCGCTCGGCCGATCGTCTCGAGGCTGCGCGTGCGTCCTTGCCCGGCACTGCGTGTGCCATTGCGGCGGACGTGGCGCAGGTCGAGGGCATCGCAGCCATGGTGCGCGAGGCCCGCTCCCTGATGGGTGGTGTGGACATCCTCGTCGCCAATGCCGGCGGCCCGCCCACGGGCAGTTTTGCGAGCACGCCGCTCTCGGCCTATCCCGAGGCGCTGCAACTCGGTCTGGTCTCGACCGTGGCGATGTGTCAGGCCGTGGTTCCGGCGATGTGCGAGCAGGGCTGGGGGCGCGTGGTCGCGATCACCTCGATTGCCGTGCGCCAGCCGATCGCGCAGTTGATCCTGTCGAACACGGCGCGCGCGGGGCTCACGGGTTTCCTGAAGACCCTCGCCACCGAAGTGGCGCCGCAGGGCGTGACGGTGAACTCCGTGCAGCCGGGCCTGCACGCCACCGACAGGCTGCAATCGCTGTACGCGGACCTCGAGCGCGTGGCTGCCACGCTGCCAGTGAGAAGACTCGGTGATCCTGCGGATTTCGGGCGCCTGGTGGCATTTCTGTGCTCGCCGCTTGCGGGCTTCATCACCGGCGCGGCCATTCCGGTGGATGGTGGTGCCAACCAGGCCTTGCAGTAGCGCGGGTGACGGATGTCAGGCCGGCATGTCCAGCCCCGTCCAGCCCGTCCACACCATCTGCAGCCCGATGCAGAGCAGGATGAAGGCCACGAATCGCATCATCACCACGGTGCCGATGTCCCCCAGCCGGTTCAGCAGAACGGCGGAGTAGCGGTAACTCACGTAGATGACGATGGCCGTCAGCGCCGGTCCCAGCACCGCAACGATCAGGCCCAGCAGGTATTCGCGCGACGTCGACGGGGTTCCGGTGCCGAGCGCGATGGACGCGGCAATGGAGCCCGGCCCCGCGGTGAGCGGGAAGCTCATCGGGAAAAAGCTGCGCTTGGCGAGTTCCCGCGCCGAGAGCTCCTCTGCCTGGCCTGCCACCGCCGCCCGCACGGGGTCCTGCTCCTCGGCGTGCAGCAGCCGCCAGCCCGTGGCGGCCACCAGCATGCCGCCGGCGATTCTCACGATGGGCAGCGAGATCCCGAATATCTCGAGCACGTAGGAGCCCACGAGCATCGAGACCACCAGGATCACCCAGGAATTGATGCTCACCTGACGCGCCATCAGGCGTCCCACGGCGGGGCTTCCGCCGGCCATGGCGTTGAAGATCGGTGCATTGCCCAGCGGGTTGATGATCGGGAGCAGGGTGAAGGGCACCAGCACCACGGCCTGGAGTATCGCGACGAGGAGTTGCATGCAGAGTGGGTCCGTATCTGTAGCCGGCGGAAGTCTAGCAGGCGTGCCGATTGAAGCAGGTTGCTTCGGGCCGCCCCGGCCCATGCTGGCGCGCGCGCCGTGCTGTGCGCTGCGTCACGAAAGGGAGCCTCTGGGGCGGTGATTCTGTGCCAGAATCCTCACGCTTGGCCGCCAGCGGAGCGCAGGCCAGCAGACGTCGATGCCACGGTAACCTTGATGGATGTCCTCAACCGGATCACATCCCTGACACGCCGCGCGCCCGCGCTGGCGTTGCGGGCGCTGCTCGGCGTTGCGCTTGCGGCCCTGGCTGCTCCGGCCAGCGCGAGCTGCAGAAGTTTCACACTGACTACCACCACGCCTGTTATCGCCAACGGCGTTGCCACCTCGGCGATCAGCGCTGTCTATTCCAAGAGCACGGCCTACTCGACCACGCTCACGATCAGTGGCTCTGCGCGTTTCAACAACGGCACCCAGACCTTCACGCAGAGCCTGAACAGCAGCAACCCGATCAATATCACCGCCACCAACACCGTGGCGGAGACGGTGACGGTCACCGAAACCAACAGCATCTGCACCCAGACCAAGACCATCACGTTCTCGAGGGCTGCGCCCACCGTCACCACCAGTTTCAGCCCCACCACCATCGGTGTGAACGGCACCAGCACCAAGACGATCACGCTCACCAACCCCAATACCGCCGCGCTGACGGGCGTGGCCTTCAGCGACAGCTTCCCGAGCGGCCTGAAGATCGCCTCGCCCCTCACCACCAGCAACAGTTGCAGCGGCACGCTTACGGCATCTGCCGGCGGTTCATCGCTCGTGCTGAGCGGGGCCACCATCCCGGCGAGCAGCAGTTGCACCGTCACCGCGCTGGTGACCGCCACCAGCACCGGGACCAAGACCAACAGCACGGGTACCGTCACGTCCACCAACGGGCTTTCGGCCAGTGCCGCCAGTGCGAGCCTCACGGTTCAGGCGATAAGCACATCTCTTTCCACTGTCGTGGCATCGCCCGCCACCGTGGCGGCCGATGGCTTCACGACATCCACCATTACCGTTAGTCTCAAGAATGGTGCTGGCAGCCCGGTGTCGGGCAAGACCGTCAGCCTGTCCCGCAACCCGACCTCGAACAACTCGTTCACGCCCTCCTCGGGCACGACGAACTCCTCCGGTGTGGTGACCTTCACGGTCAAGGCCACCTCTCCGCAGACGGTGGTCTACACCGCCACCGACTCCTCCGACAGCATCACGCTCACCCAGACGGCGCAAGTGGTGTTCGGTACCGTGCAGGCCATCGCCAAGACCTTCACGCCCGCCACGGTGCCCGTCAACGGCACCAGCACGCTCAGCATCGTGATGACAAACACGGGCGGAACCAGCCTCACCAGCCAGAACTTCAGTGACAGCTATCCGTCCGGGCTGGTGAATGCGAGCACCGTGATCTCGGGCCTGAGCGGCTCGGGCTGCTCAGGGGTGATCACGGGTATCGGCGGAACGGCGTTTTTCGGCATGGCCGGAGGAACCATAGCCGCCAACACCACCTGCACCGCCAGCATCTCGGTGCGACCCACGGCGGCAGGGTCTTTCGTCAACAACGTGAGTGGCAGCGCAGGCAGCGCATCGGCCACGCTCACGGCGGTGCCTATCAGCGATGCCAACTCCACCGTGGTCGCCAGCCCGACCTCCGTTGTGGCAGATGGCACCACCACATCCACCATAACGGTCACATTGAAGGACGGCGCCTCCTCGCCGGCAGGCGTTGCCAACAAGACGGTGCAGCTCACGGCCCTGACGGGCAGTTCGGTGATCACCACGGTGTCGGGCACCACCAATGCCTCGGGCGTTGCCACCTTCACGGTGAAAGACGCCATTGCCGAAGGCCCTGTCGTCTACAGGGCGCGGGACGTCACCGACGGCATCACGCTCTCGGACACGGCCGATGTCACCTTCACTGACCTGACCGCTCCCACCGTGAGCGCGAGCTTCAGCCCCTCGACCATCGCTGATGCGGGTAATTCCACGCTGACGATCACGCTCAGCAACCCGAACGCGGCGGCCATTACCGGCGTCGCGTTCACCGATACCTACCCTGCCGGACTGGTGAACGATTCACCGCTGGTCCTCAACAACACCTGTGGTGGAGCCAATCCGTCGACCAGCGCGGGGGGGAATGTGCTCAGTCTGGTCGAGGGCACCATACCGGCCTCGGGCAGTTGCTCGGTGAGCATCGCTGTGACCACGACCACCACCACCGGCGGTGCGAGCTCCAGTCTCATCAACGCTACCGGTATCGTGACCTCCCTGAACGCCAATGACGGCAGCAGCGCATCTGCAACCCTGACGACAACCGCCATCGACGCGGCATTGTCCACCGCAGTTGCCTCGCCTGCATCGGTCGTGGCGGACGGCGTCACCACATCGACCATCACCGTCACTCTGGTGGACGGTTCGGGCCTCGGCGTGCCGGACCTTTCTGTCTCGCTGTCAGCGAACGGTGGAAGTTCTGTCATCACGGGCCCCACGTCGACCAACGGGAACCTCACCGACGATAACGGCCAGGTCACGTTCACCGTGAAGGCCTCCTCGGTACAGACGGTCATCTATACGGCGCGCAGCACCAGCAGCGGCATCAACCTCCCGCAGCAGCCGCAGGTGGCGTTCACCACGCCCTCTGCCACTGTCACCGCCATCACCTGCGCCACGGCGTGTACACAGACGGCCATCACCAGCACGGTGTCGTGGAACGTCACCTTCAACCGCAGCGTCACCAACGTGACGGCGGCGGCCTTCAGCCTGGTGGCGAGTGGTTTGACGGGTTCATCGATCACCTCTGTGACGGGCAGTGGCACGAGTTGGGTGGTGACGGCGAACGTGGGCACGGGCAGCGGCACGCTGGGCCTGAACCAGAGCGGGGCGGGCACCGTGTCACCCACGCTGTCGGGCACCTATACCGGGCAGGTCTACACCACACCCGCGACGGCCGTGACGGCGATCACCTGCGCCACGGCGTGTACGCAGACGGCCATTACCAGCACGGTCTCGTGGAACGTCACCTTCAACCGCAGCGTGACTAACGTGACATCGGCGGCTTTCAGCCTGGTGGCGAGCGGCTTGACGGGCTCGTCGATCAGCTCCGTGACGGGCAGTGGCACCAGTTGGGTGGTGACGGCGAACGTGGGCACGGGCGCTGGCACATTGGGCTTGAGCCAGACGGGCGCAGGCGCTGTGTCTCCTGCGCTTTCGGGCACCTATACCGGCGAGGTCTACACCACACCCGCGACGGTGGTGACGGCCATCACCTGCGCCACGGCGTGTACGCAGACAGCCATCACCACGACGGTGTCCTGGAACGTGACTTTCAACCGCAGCGTCAGCAACGTGACGTCGGCCGCTTTCAGCCTGGTGGCGAGCGGTCTTACGGGCTCGTCGATCACCTCTGTGACGGGCAGTGGCACGAGTTGGGTGGTGACGGCGAACGTGGGCACCGGCGCTGGCACCTTGGGCCTGAGCCAGACCGGTGCAGGCACCGTTTCTCCCACGCTGTCTGGCACCTATACCGGTGAGGTGTACACCACACCCGCGACGGTGGTGACGGCCATCACCTGCGCCTCGGCATGCACGCAGACGGCGGTCACCACGACGGTGTCCTGGAACGTGACTTTCAACCGCAGCGTCAGCAACGTGACGGCGGCGGCCTTCAGCCTGGTGGCGAGTGGTTTGACGGGTTCATCGATCAGTTCGGTGACGGGCAGCGGCAGCAGTTGGGTGGTCACCGCCAACGTGGGCACCGGAGTGGGCACGCTCGGCCTGAACCAGACGGGCGCAGGCACCGTGTCGCCCACGCTCTCGGGGACCTTCACCGGCGAGGTCTACACCACACCCTCGACGGCGGTGACGGCCATCACCTGCGCCACGGCGTGTGCGCAGACGGCGATCAGCACGACCGTCTCGTGGAATGTCACGTTCAATCGCAGTGTCACGGGTGTGGACGCCAGCGTGTTCAGTCTGGTGGCGAGCGGGCTTACGGGCTCTGCCATCACCACGGTGACGGGCAGCGGCACCAGTTGGGTGGTGACGGCCAACGTGGGTACGGGCGTGGGCACGCTCGGCTTGAACCAGACCGGTGCTGGCAGTGTGTCGCCGACGCTTTCGGGCACCTACACCGGGCAGGTCTACAGCACGCCGACACTGGTGACGGCCATCACCTGCGGCACGTGTGACAACCCCGCGAATCTCACCACGGTTTTGTATACCGTGACCTACAACCGTGTCCCGACCAGCGGCGTCTGCGGCGGCGATATCTCGCTTGTGGCAAACGGGATCACGGGCTCGATCATCCAGAGTTGCGTCGACGGTCGTACGGGTTCTGTGGCCTATACGGTCCGGGTGGGTACGGGCACCGGTACGCTGCGTCTGGATCAGACCGGGCCGGGCACCATTGCGCCTGTGCTTATCGGGACATTCACCGGTCCGACCTTCAGCAACACGGCGACGGTTACCTCGATCACCTGCGCCAGTGCATGCACCCAGACGGCTGTCACCAGCACCGTGTCCTGGAACGTCACCTTGAGCCGCGGTGTCTCGGGTTTGGACGCCAGTGCCTTCAGCCTTGCGGCGAACGGTCTTACGGGCAGTGCCATCACCTCGGTTACCGGCAGCGGCAAAAACTGGGTCGTGACCGCGAGCGTGGGCACGGGCAGCGGCACGCTGGGCCTGAACCAGAGCGGGGCTGGCGCCGTGGTGCCCACGCTTACCGGCACCTACACCGGCGACGTCTACACCACACCATCCAAGGTCACGGCCATCACCTGCGCCACGGCGTGTACACAGACGGCCATCACCTCCACCGTTTCCTGGAACGTCACCTTCGGCAACAGCGTTACCGGGGTCAGCGCCAGCGCCTTCACCCTGGTGGCGAGCGGGCTGACGGGTTCATCGATCACCTCTGTGACGGGCAGCGGCACCAGTTGGGTGGTGACCGCCAACGTGGGTACCGGGGCGGGCACGCTAGGCCTGAACCAGACCGGGGCAGGCGCCGTGTCACCCACGCTTGCGGGCACGTTTACCGGGCAGGTCTACACCACACCCGCGACGGCCGTGACGGCGATCACCTGCGCCACGGCGTGTACACAGACGGCCATCACCAGCACGGTCTCGTGGAACGTGACCTTCAACCGCAGCGTGACGAACGTGACGTCGGCGGCTTTCAGTCTGGTGGCGAGTGGTTTGACGGGCTCGTCGATCACCTCTGTGACGGGCAGTGGCACGAGTTGGGTGGTGACGGCCAGCGTGGGCACCGGCGCTGGCACATTGGGCCTGAGCCAGACGGGCGCAGGCGCTGTGTCTCCCGCGCTTTCGGGCACCTATATCGGCGAGGTCTACACCACACCGGCCACGGTGGTGACGGCCATCACCTGCGCCACGGCGTGCACACAGACGGCCATCACCACGACGGTGTCGTGGAACGTGACCTTCAACCGCAG
>CAIYPF010000095.1 GCA_903928015.1 uncultured Gammaproteobacteria bacterium
GGAGCGGGCCACGCCCGCGACCACATCGCGGCACGCGCGTCCCCGTGCAGGAGCGGGCCATGCCCGCGACGCCATCAGCCGGCTACGGCGATCACATCGATCTCGACCATCAGCTCCGGCAACGCCAACGAACGTACTTCCACGATGGTGTCCGCAGGCCAGGGAGCGCTGAAATAGCGCTTTCTTGCCTCGACGATCTTCGGGAAATTGCCCATGTCAGTCAGGTAGATCGTGACTTTCACGATGCGCCCGCGGTGGCTGCCGCCAGCCTCCAGTACCCGGTCAATGTTGCGGAAGGTCTGTTCGAGCTGGGCGTCGAAATCGCCCACGCCTACCAACGCGCCATGCGCGTCGATGGCCGCTTGTCCGGAGAGGAAAAGCAGATCGCCCACCCGCCATCCCGGAGAGATCGCGTAGGGTTCAAGAGGATCGGGTTCGACGCGGATGACGGTGGTCGGTAATGCCATGCTCTGCTCCTTGGTCACCGGCGTGGTGCGGCCGCATCAAACGGCAGCAGTGGCCTCGCCTGCAATGGCCAGCTTCACGGTAAACCAGAATCGTGAGCCCTTGCCCGGGGTACTCTGGACCCCGGTCTCGCCCTGCATCAGCTCAGCCAACTGCCGGACGATCGCGAGCCCGAGTCCGGAGCCGCCCTGTCGACGCGTGAGCACTTCCTCAACCTGTGAGAAGGGCTCGAACAGGAGATGACGGCTGCTCTCGTCCACGCCGATGCCGGTATCGGTGACAACGAACTCCAGCACGACAGCGTCATGCTCCCTGCTGAGCTCGCGTGCCGTGATATTCACGCCGCCTGCCTGCGTGTACTTGATGGCATTGCCCACCAGATTGGACAGCATCTGGCCCAGACGCAGGTTATCGCCCAGATAGACAGCAGGCCCCTCCTCCAGGCACACCGCGCCCAGCCAGAGCTGCTTTGAACGTGCGGCGGGAGCGAAGAGCTTTACGATCTGCTGCAGCAATTCGCGGCATCCGAATGGCCTGGCGAGCAGTTCCAGCTGGCCCGATTCGGCCCTGGAAAGATCGAGCATATCGGTGGTCAGTGTATGCAGCACGTTGCCCGAGGCGATGATCGTATCGAGGAGTTCATTACGGACCGCGTCCTCCACACCGGGCTTCTTCAGCAACTGCGCCAGGCCGATCACGCCGTTCAGCGGGGTACGGATCTCATGCGACATCAATGTCAGGAACCGGCTCTTGGCCCTGCTGCCTGCTTCCGCATCCCGCGTCCGCTCCACGAGCTGCAGGTTCAGCAGATCCTGTGCTCGTCGCGCGTCCTCAATCGTGGCGACAAGTTCCTCGAGTTCAGTCGCGCGCTGCCGCAACTGCAGATGCGACTGCTTGACCGCTCTGGCATACCAGCCCGTGGTCGATGCCGTGATCAGGATGATCGCCAGGTGCACCAGCAGGAATTGCTCCGGCGGAAATGACCGGCCGATGCTCCGGATGAGTGGACCATCGATGAACGCCATGCGGGTGGCGAGGTACAGCATCACGATCACCAGCACGGCAACAACACCCACACGCCGCACTGCCACGGGGCCAGCCAGGAAGCCGGAGAAGATGATCAGGATCGACAGCATGTTCAGATTGACGCTGTAGATGCCGGTCGAACGATAGAAAGGAGGAATCAGTACGAATGTGGCGAGAGCGGCGGCGACGAGCCACGCGGCCGTCAGCACACGCCCACGCAGTGCAAACAAACCGGCCGTCAGGAAACCGCAGGAGATGGCAGCAGGCATGAGGAATACCGCGCGGCCAATGTCCTGAGGAACCATCGCCTCGTCGGCAAACCAGGTAAAACCCACCGCATAGATGCCAGCTGCAGCGCCGCAGGCGAGGGCCATGGAAATGATGAATCCCCGCCGCGCTGCCAGACTGAAATCAGCGTGAAACAGCCCTTCTTTCCGGCTCATGCGCAAGCCCGGATATCGGGCTCGGGGACTGTCCTGTCCGGAGACTCCCCGAGGTAGTGGAGCACTTCAGCTCCGCCCCAGACGCAAGCCATCAGGGCGGTCGAGCGCCGACTGACCCGCCATCGCAACTGCAAGCCCCTCTGCAACCACGCCGCCAGGCGGCGCGGCACGGCGCGTCTCCAGCGAGACATGGATCAGCATCTGCTCCCCGGTGGCGAGCAAGCGGCCATCGTCGTGGAACAGGCGGCTGTAGATGTGGAGCCGCTTGCCTGCGCCCTCGACGATCTGCGTGGTCACCCGCACTTTCGCGCCGGCATGAGCTTCGTCCAGATGGCGCAGATGCGTCTCGACGGTGAAGTAGCTGCCGCCGGAGGCGATGTAGGCGGCATCGCAGCCCACCAGCTCCATGATGCGGTCGCTTGCGCGGCTGAAGAGCTCCAGATAGTGGGTCTCGTTCATGTGGCCGTTGTAGTCGGTCCAGTCACGCGGGATCACGCGCTCGATGGTGAGCACGGGTTGCGACCAATCCGGCGCTGCCCGCCCCGAGAGCAGAAGCGCGTCGTGTTCGAGCGCGGTGCGACCTGCTCCCCAGTCACGGCGTTTGAGCGCACGCATGATGCCTACGAGGTTGTCGTCGCGGATGCGCTCGAGGTCACGGATGCCGTGCATGCCGGACTGGGCGTCGGATTGCGAGGAAATCTTCTGCACCAGCTCGTCGGTGAGCTCGGGCACGTCGGTGAGCTTGGTCCAGGGCCACTGCAGGCACGGGCCGAACTGCGCGATGAAGTGCGCCATGCCCGCCTCGCCGCCGGCCACGCGGTAGGTCTCGAAGAGCCCCATCTGCGCCCAGCGGATGCCGAAGCCGAAGCGGATCGCGTCGTCGATCTCCTCGGTGGTGGCGATATCGTCTTTCACGAGCCACAGCGCCTCGCGCCATACCGCCTCGAGGAAGCGATCGGCGATGTGCGCGTCGATTTCCTTGCGCACCCGAAGGGGTTTGAGCCCCACGCTGCGCAGCAACGCCTGCGCGCGCTCGACCAGCACCGGATCGGTGCCGGGATGCGGCACCAGCTCGATCACCGGCAGCAGGTACACGGGATTGAAGGGGTGCGCGACCATGATCTGCGCGGGATTGGCGGCCCCCTCGGCAAGCTCGGAGGGTTTGTAACCGGAAGTCGAGGAGCCGAGGATGGCATCGGCACGGGCCGAGGCCTGGATCTCGCGGATCGCGCGGTGCTTGATGTCGAGGCGCTCGGGCACGGACTCCTGGATCCAGTCCGCGCCGGCAACGGTCTCGGCGATGGTGGCGCAGAACTCCAGCTTGCCTTCGGCAGGGAGCGCCACATCGTAGAGCCCTGGCAGGGAGCGCCTTGCGTTGGCGAGCACCTCGCCGATCTTGCGCTCGGCCTGCGGGTCGGGATCGAAGATACGGACGTCCCAGCCGTTCAGCAGGAAGCGCGCGGCCCAGCCGCCACCAATGACGCCGCCACCGACGATCGCCGCGATACGGGCGCTCATGCGCGTGCCACCGGGGCGCGCTTCTGCAGGCCGAGCTTCTGGCGCACGGCCTCGGGGCCCATGATGCGCCCGCCCATGGTCTCGATGATCTTCACGGCTCGTTCCACGAGCTGGCCGTTGCTGGCGAGCACGCCTTTGTCGAGCCAGAGATTGTCTTCCAGTCCCACGCGCACGTTTCCGCCGGCCAGCACAGCGGCCGCAACGTAGGGCATCTGGTCACGGCCCAGACTGAACGCCGACCAGGTCCAGCCCTGCGGGATGTTGTTCACCATCGCCATGAAGGTGTTCATGTCGTTCGGCGCGCCCCAGGGCACGCCCATGCAGAGCTGCACCATGGCGGGCCCCGTGAGTACACCTTCCTCGACGAGTTGCTTGGCGAACCAGAGATGCCCGGTGTCGAAGGCCTCGATCTCGGGCCGCACGCCGAGCGCGGTCATCATGCTGCCCATCGCGCGCAGCATGCCCGGCGTGTTGGTCATGACGTAATCGGCTTCGGCGAAATTCATCGTGCCGCAGTCGAGGGTGCAGATCTCGGGCAGGCAATCGGCAATGGGCTCCATGCGGCTCGAGGCGCTGCCCATATCGGTGGCCTGCATGTTGAAATCCATGGGCGCCTCAGGGGGCCCGAGGATGAGATCGCCGCCCATGCCGGCGGTGAGATTGATCACCACATCAGTGGAGGCGTCACGGATGCGCTCCACCAACTCGCGGTAGAGCGCGGGATCGCGCGAGGGCTTGCCGGATTCCGGATCGCGCACGTGGCAGTGCACCACGGCAGCACCCGCCTTGGCGGCCTCGATGGCGCTGTCGGCGATCTGCTTGGGAGAACGGGGCACGAGGTGCGAGCGGTCCTGGGTGCCACCGGAACCTGTGAGGGCGCAGGTGATGAAAACGTCACGGTTCATCTGCAATGGCATGGCTCGCTCCGGTGAAAATCAGGCGGGGGGAGTAGACCAGAAAGCCCCTGCGAGCGGCAACCGCGGGGCTGTCCGCGCTTCGGTTATGGGTCGCGGGCATGGCCCGCTCCTACAGTTGTGTCCCGACCACACCCGCAACGCACGCCGCAGGAGCGGGCCATGCC
>CAIYPF010000096.1 GCA_903928015.1 uncultured Gammaproteobacteria bacterium
GGAGCGGGCCACGCCCGCGACAAAAGCCGCAGGTCGGGGGCATGGCCCCCTCTTGCGTAGGAGCGGGCCACGCCCGCGACAACAACCCGGGACCACGCGCCGGCTTTGTGGGCAGTGGCGTGCCCGATGCCGCGCCACCATAATCGCCTCAAACAACAACAGGCCTCGCTCCATGGACAAGACCGCCAGCCCCTCGATGGGCCGCATCGTCACGACCGCACTCGCCGGCGCTTCTATCGAGTGGTACGACTTCTTCATCTACGGTACCGCCGCGGCGCTGGTGTTCCCCGCGTTGTTCTTCCCCGGCTCCGACCCCCTCGTAGGCTCGTTGCTGTCCTTCGGCACGTTCGCGGTGGGCTTCATCGCAAGGCCCGTGGGCGGCATCCTCTTCGGGCATTTCGGTGACAAAGTGGGCCGCAAGCGCTCCCTGGTGGCGGCATTGCTGCTGATGGGGCTTACCACGACCGGCATCGGGCTGATGCCCACGTATTCCACCATCGGCGTGTGGGCCCCGGTGTTGCTCATCGCGCTGCGATTTGCGCAGGGCGTGGCCATCGGCGGGCAATGGGGCGGCGCCGTGCTGCTGCTCACCGAGAGCGCTCCGCCCGAACGGCGCGGCTTCTACGGCTCCTTCGCGCAACTGGGCGTACCGATCGGGGTGCTTCTGGCGAACCTCGTGTTCCTGATCGTCACCCAAACCTTCGGCGACGAGGCCCTGCAGGCCTGGGCGTGGCGGCTGCCCTTTCTCTTCAGCGTTGTGCTGATCGGCATCGGCGTCTACGTGAACCTACGGCTCGAGGAAACGCCGGCCTTCGAGCAGGCTCAGAAGAAAGCCGCGCCCGCGCAGGGCTCGCCCATCCTGCAGGCACTGCGGGAGCATCCGCGGACCATCATGCTCGCCGCGGGTGCGTTCGTTTCCGTTAACTCGCTGTTCTACATCTTCATCACCTACATCGTGGCCTATGCCACGCGCACGCTCGGCATGCCGAAAAGCACGGTGTTGATGGCGGTGATGGTGTCGGCGGTGGTGCAGTCGCCCACCCTCGTGTTTGCGGCGGACCTCTCCGATCGCGTGGGCCGGCATCGGGTATTCCTGTGGGGCGCTGCCCTGCTGGGGTTGTGGTCGCTGGTGTTCTTCCCGCTGGTCGACAGGGCCACATTCGGCAGCGTGCTGGTTGCGCTCACCGTGGGCCAGGCATTCCTCAGCCTGATGTACGGCCCGCAGGCGGCGCTTTTCGGCGAGCTCTTCCCGGTGGAGATCCGCTACTCCGGCGCCTCGCTCGGCTACCAGATCGGTGCGATCTTCGGCGGAGCCTTCGCGCCGCTGATCGCGGCCGGGCTGCTTGCCTCTACAGGAAGTTCCATGGCGATCGGCGTGTACATGAGCCTGATGTGCGTGATCACCTTCGTGAGCATCCTTCTGTTGCGCGGAGCACGCGTTCACCACTGATCGCGGCTGCAGTCACACGGCTGTCACCTGTCCCGTGCAACATGGCGTCCATGCCAGACGCCACCGCTGCAGCATTGGCCCGCGGGTTCATCCCCGGCGCCGCCGACACATCCCCGGCAGGGGAGATTCCCGAGCCCCCGGCAAGCCTGAATCTCCGCACGGTCTGGATCTCCGACATCCACCTCGGCACGCCCGGCTGCCAGGCCGATGCTCTGCTCGATTTCCTGCGCCACACCGACTGCGACACGCTCTACCTCGTTGGCGATATCGTCGATGGCTGGCAGTTGCGGCGTAACTGGTACTGGCCGCAGGCGCACAACGACGTGCTGCAGAAACTGCTTCGCAAGGCCCGCAAGGGCACACGCGTGATCTATGTGCCCGGCAACCACGACGAGTTCGCGCGCTCCTATCTGGGCCACAACTTCGGCGGCATCGACGTGGCCGAGGAGTGGATCCACACCACGGCCGACGGCCGGCGGCTGTGGGTCACGCACGGGGATTTTTTCGATGGCGTGGTGCAGTGCGCAAAGTGGCTCGCGCTGGTGGGCGACTGGGCCTACACGCTGACGCTCCGGTTGAATGTGCAGTTCAACCGTCTGCGCGCGCGCCTCGGGCTGCCGTACTGGAGCCTTTCGAATTACCTCAAGCAGCGCGTGAAACGGGCGGTGAGCTACATCTCGGACTTCGAGAGCGCTCTGGCTCGCGAGGCGCGCATCCGCGGCATGGACGGCGTGGTCTGCGGCCATATCCATCACGCAGAGATGCGCGAGATCGACGGCATCCTTTACGCAAACGACGGCGACTGGGTAGAGAGTCTCACCGCGCTCTGCGAGCACGCCGACGGTCGACTCGAAATCCTCGACTGGTCTGCCGAGGGCGCCGCCCGGGTAGCCGCCGCGCTCTCGGCGGACGAAACCCGACGGCTGCAGGCAGCTTAGGAATCCTGACGCTCGCGCTGCCGGACCAGCAGACGCTCTCCCATCCGCAGTCTTGCTCCCGTCGCGATGCCGCCTGCGAGCCGCACGCCAGGCGGCGCGATCACGATCACCGTGGAGCCCTGCTCGAACCAGCCCAGTTCCTCGCCCTTGCGGTAGTTGGTGGAGCAGGGGATCTCGTTCGGCCCGCGATAGGTGAGGCCCAGGCGATCGGGTACGGCATTGAGTCGCAGCCCGGCAACGCCCACTGCCGCGACCGGCACCAGCAGCAGCGGTGTGTCGCCGTGGTCTGCCAGCGTGAGTTCCAGAACCGCGCGCTCGTTGCGGCAATAGAGCGAGGGCACGCGGCGTACGGCGGGCGGGTTCACGTTCCAGGTGTCGCCCGAGATGTGCGTGACCTTGAGCAGCGTCGCGTCCGTGGGTGCGTGGAACCGGTGGTACATGCCGGAACTCAGGCGGATGGTGGTGTACACCCCGTCGCGCATGCGCTCGGCGAGGCTGGCAGAGCCCAGCAATTGCTCCAGCGTGTAGCGCAGGCCCTTGGCCTGTACCGCCTCGATGCCAGCCAGCGTGCCGCAGGCCATCACGTAGCCGTCGCAAGGACTCACCAGTACCTCGGCTGCGGTGTCGATCACACGGCTTCCGGGCAGCAGTTCCCGCGTGAAGCAGGCGTGCAGGCTGGGAAACTCCCGGCTGATGGCATCCGAGAGATCGAGCCCGCCCAGACGCCGCCACAGCGCGATCGACGCGCGCACAACCCAGGGGTTGCGTACCTGGCTGAACCAGCCGAGCAGGCGGGTTGCACCCACGCGGGGTATCCGGTTGGTGAGGAGGAAATTCAGCTCCTCGAGGAGCGTGCTCGTGTGTCGGTGCAATGACTGTTTCATGACTCTGTCAAATCCCGGTGTTAACAAATGCCTGACGCGCCACGTCTGGCGCACAGGAGCCCACGTCCATGTCTGAGGAATCCACCCTGTTTGCCGCCGCCGCGGCATTGCTCGCCACGCCTCTGGTCGCGCGCAGGCTGCGGCTTTCGTTTGCCAAGCACCCCTCGCTCGCGGGCCACGGCCGCATGGCAGCGTGGCTTGCGCGCCGGCTGCCCGGTCACCGCTACGGCGAGGAGCGGTTCTTCAGCGCCGATGGTGCTCCCTCGGGTATTGCCGATCGCCGGCGCAGTGCATTGCGCCGTCTGGGCGATACCTTGCGCGAGCGCAGTCCGCTCACGCTTGCGGCTACCGCCGACGCGCGACAAGGCCTCTCCGACCTGCAGTTCACCTCGGCTTACCGCGTGCCTTTCCAGTTCGTGCCCGTGCTGCGACAGCACCTTGCGATCGGTTCTTTCTGGGCGCGCTCCGAGGGCGCGGACCTGGTGGACCTCGACGGCAACCGCTGCATAGACCTCACCGGATCCTACGGCGTGAACGTGCTCGGCAACGACTTCTACAAGTCCTGCATCGACGAGGGCTGGGCGCGCACCCGCGACCTCGGAACGGTGCTGGGGGGTTACCACCCCGTGATGCTCGAGAACATCCGGCGGCTGAAGGAAATCTCGGGCCTCGACGAGGTCTCGTTCCACATGTCCGGCACCGAGGCCGTGATGCAGGCGGTGCGGCTCGCGCGCTACCACACACGCAAGCGGCGCATCGTGCGTTTCTGTGGCGCATATCACGGCTGGTGGGGCGAGGTGCAGCCAGGCCCCGGCAACCCCGTGCCCACGCGCGACACCTTCACGCTGCGCGACATGCACGAACGTACGCTCGGCATCCTGCGCAGCCGCAACGACATCGCCTGCGTGCTGGTGAATCCGTTGCAGGGCCTGCATCCCAACCGCCCCGCGCCGGGCGACTCTGGGCTCCTCGACAGCGGGCGCAGCGCGGGCTTCGATCGCGCCGCCTACACCGCATGGCTGCACGAACTGCGCGAGGTCTGCACCCAGCGCGGCATCGTGCTGATCTTCGACGAGGTCTTCGTGGGTTTCCGCATCGCGCCGGGTGGAGCGCAGGAATACTTCGGCGTGAAGGCCGACATGGTGACCTGGGGCAAGACGCTGGGTGGCGGTCTGCCGGTGGGCGTGGTCTGCGGCAAGGCGTCCCTGATGCGCCGCTACCGCGATGATCACCCGGCAGACATCTGTTTTGCGCGTGGGACATTCAATTCCCACCCGGCAGTGATGGGCGCGATGAACGTGTTTCTCGAGCGCCTCCGCACCCCGGCCGTGCAAGCGGCCTACGAGGGGCAGGACGAGCGCTGGAACGCCCGCGTGGCTGCCTTCAACGCACGGATGGATGCAGAGGGCATGCCGCTGCGTGCAGCGAACATGGGTTCCATCTGGACGCTCTTCTACACCGCGCCCAGCCGCTACAACTGGATGCTTCAGTTCTACCTGCGCGAGCAAGGTCTGGCACTCAGCTGGGTGGGGACGGGGCGGCTCATCCTTCCTCTCAACATGGACGATGCCACCTTCGGTGCCGTACTGGAGAGGACGCTCTCTGCCTGCCACAGCATGAAATCCGAAGGCTGGTGGTGGGAGGGAGCGACCGAGAGCAATCGTGACATCCGCCGCAGCGTGCTGAGGGATGCGCTCTTCGGAGCCTGACGGCCGGGCACCCGCGTGCCCGGCAGCGCGGGTGCCGTTCAGTGGCGGAAGTGCGGCATCGGGTCGATGAGCTCGCCGCGCAGCAGCGCAAGCGGCGCGCGGTAGTACATGCGGATGTCGTGGAAGGGATCGGTGACGATCTTGGTGGCCCACACGATGCCCGTCCACAGCGAATCCTGCTTCGCCAGCTGCAGCACGCGGAACACCAGCGCAGATACCCCCAGCCCCAGCCACGCGATTCCCACGTGGTTCACCAGCCCCTGAATGTCCCGAGCGGGTTCGATCAGGCCGAAGAGCGACGGGTTCAGCACGAGGAGCGCCGGAATCAGCACCCATGCCGACATCAGCACGATCTTGCGCTTGATGTTGTAGCCGACCTTGATCTCTTCCTTGTACTCGTCGGTGACCTGGTTCACGTCGTCGTAGCCGCGCGGCTCGAAGAAGAAGTGACCCGCCTGACGGCTCACCATCGAGAAACACCAGGCAATGATCGCTGCCAGGGCCGGGTTCACGAACAGCATCACGTAGGCGCAGAGGAAGCTGATCGCGCTGAACAGATGCAGTGTCTGGTTGATGCGGCTGTGGTGGTAAAAACGGTGGTCGTCCATGCGCTGCGTGTGCAACGTCTCCAGGAATGCGCTCATGCCGTGCTCCCGAGGGAAGGTGGATGGTCCGGTGCGCTCTCGGCGCACCGTTGGAGCCAAAACTGTCACAGGCAGATGAAGGCTCCATGACAGTGCTGCGCCAATTCGGTCATGTGGCTGTCTTAATTTCGCGACACGCTCGACACATGACAAATCATCACGCATCGCGCGCCGCAGGCTTGCCCTCCGAAGCAGAAGAGGTGTCCCGTCTGCGCATCGCACTCGTCACCGAGACCTATCCGCCCGAAGTGAACGGCGTTGCTCTCACCGTGGCGAGGCTTGCGCGGGGCTTGCTCGCCCGCGGGCACCACCTGCAACTCCTCCGGCCACGGCGCGATAGCGACGATGTGCCGTGCGAGGCGGGCATGGACGAGCACCTTCTTCCCGGCTTGCCGATCCCGCGCTACAGCGAACTCCGCATGGGGCTGCCGGCGCGCCGTCGGCTGCTGCGGCTCTGGCGGGTGGCGCGGCCCGATGTGGTGCATATCGCGACCGAGGGGCCGCTCGGCTGGTCTGCCTTGCGTGCGGCGCGCGAACTGGGCATTCCCGTGAGTTCCGAATTCCGCACCAATTTCCACGTCTATTCCGGTCACTACGGGATCGGATGGTTGCAGCCGCTGGTGACGCGCTACCTGCGCTGGTTCCACAACAGCAGCGCCATCACGATGGTGCCCACCGAGGGCATGCGGAGCGAACTCGAAGCGCTGGGCTTCGAGCGCCTGCGTGTGGTGGGGCGCGGCGTTGACGCCGAGCGCTTCGCTCCGCGACATCGTTCGGCATCCCTGCGCGCGCAGTGGGGCGTGGGCGATCACGACCCGGTGCTTCTTTGCGTGGGGCGTCTTGCGGCAGAAAAAAATCTCGATGTGCTCCTCGATGCCTGGCGTGGCGTGAAAGCGCGATCGCCCGCATCGCGACTGGTGCTGGTGGGTGACGGCCCGCTGCGTGCCGAACTCACGGAGCGTTTCCCCGGCGTGATATTCGCCGGCCAACGTACCGGCGAGGATCTGGCCCGCCACTATGCGAGCGCTGATCTGTTCGCGTTCCCGAGCATGAGCGAAACCTGGGGCAATGTGGTCACAGAGGCCCTGGCGAGCGGGCTGCCGGTGATCGCGTGGAACCGCGCGGCTGCAGCAGAACTGGTGCGCACGGGGGAGAACGGCGTATTGGTGGAGTGTGGCGACGATGCGGGCTTCGCCGATGCGCTGCCTTCGCTTGCCCATGACCTGCCGGCACTGCGACGCATGGGTCGCTCCGCGCGTGAATGCGCGCTGCAGCTGGGCTGGAATGGCATCGTGGAGCAGGTGGAATCCGCGATGGTCGCGGTCAGCCGCGGCGGCCAACGCCCGGACCAGACGGGGTTGTCCGCCTTGGCGGTGGAATTGGGCTCCGTGCCGACCTGAGACGGGCTTCATCCTTGCCCTGCCGCTCCCGCAAGCCCCGAGGGCACGTCCCGATCTGCCTCGCTGTTCATGACCGTCGCGGCTATGATCTTCCCGTCTGGTGCCTCAAGGCAGTAACGCGGAGGTCAGCATGCAATTCGGTCACATCGCAGACATCGTGGACCTCGACCGGTATCCCTTGCACAGTCCCGACAGCGAAGGCTGCCAGGCCCTGCTGCGCGCGGGGCAGAGGAGCCTTGCGGAGGACGCGCTGTTCGTGCTGCCGGGCTTCATCAGGCCCGAGGCGGTCGCGGCGATGGCTGCCGAACTCGAAGAGCGCCTGCCGTGGGCAGCCCGCTACGAGGCCATGTCTGACAGCTATGGCCCCGATGGCAACGACTGGCCGCCCGGGCATCCCCGCAGCGAGCTGCATCTTTTTCGCTACCACCAGCTGTTGAACCACCAGATCCCCAACGACTCACCGCTGCGCGCGGTCCATGTCTGGGAGCCGCTGCGCGAGTTCCTGCGCCAACTGATGGGCTACGAGAGCTTCCATCGCAGCGAATGCCCGCATCTGGCGCTGACGGCCAAGCTCGCAGGCGAAGGCGATACCGACGGCTGGCACTTCGATGGCAACGATGTGGTTTTCTCGGTGTTGCTGCAGGAGCCCGAGCAGGGCGGTGTGTTCGAGTACATGCCGCGCGTGCGCAACGACACCGACCAGAACTACGACACCGTTGCCGCCGTTTTTGCTGGCAAGCGCGAAGACCTGCGCTGCGCGAAGCTCGCCGTTGGTGATCTGAACGTTTTCCAGGGCAACCACACGCTGCACCGCGTGAGCCCGGTGCAGGGAGAGCGCAGACGCATCGTTGGGCTTTTCAGCTACGACCGCCTGCCGGGCACGAATTTCGGTGAGCCCTATGTGTCCCGTTTGCGCCTCCGGACGCCCGGCGCGATTGCGCTTGCGGCGGGCGATGGGCAGGGCCGCGGGTAGCCGGACCAGCATCAGCGCGATTGCGCAGCGTAACTCCGGCCTGGATCCTCACAAAGGGCCGGTGCCCGTTTGATGTACGCCGCGGTGCCTTTCTGCCGGGCCGGCACTCACGAGTTCATGGGCGTCATATCCGGCATCTTCAGGGGCAACGTACCGGGTCGCGCGCGGGATGACGGAAACGGGTGTGCGGGGCTACCCTGCACCCGATGCAGACGGTGGCGCGCGCAGGCGTGGCGCACGTACCCGGACTGTCTGGCGAACGCGACTGGCCCAGGTGAAACACCATGAACCCGGATACCGAACTCGGCTCCGCCGACCTGCGCTTCTTCGTGACGGTGGCGAGTGCCACTTCGCTTGCCGCGGCCGCGCGGGAGCTCGATGTCTCGCGTTCGGCCGTGACGCAGCGCCTGCGCCAACTCGAGGAGCGGCTGAAGTGCGTGCTGATCGAGCGTTCCACGCGGCACCTGCGCCTGACCGAAGCAGGCCATATCATCCTCGCCCGCGGACAGGCGGTGCTCGACGAACTCGACAGCATCGCAGAGACCCTCAGCCTGCGTCGCAAGGTAGTGAGCGGGCATCTGCGCATCGCCGCACCCCTGGGTTTCGGCCGCCGCTACATCACGCCCCTGCTGGCTACCTTCCGCGAGGCGCATCCTTCGGTGCTGGTGAGCCTCACGCTGACCGATCGCCCCGTGGTGTCAGAGGAGGGGAGCTGGGATCTGATCATCCACATAGGCGAGTTGAAGAACTCGTCGCTGGTGATGGTTCGACTCGCCTCCAACGAGCGCTACCTCTGTGCTGCGCCCTCCTATCTGGCTGCACACGGAGAACCCCGTGCCCCGCTCGACCTTACCCGGCATTCCTGCCTCGCGCTGCGCCAGAACGACGAAGACGTGACGCTCTGGCGCTTCATCGACGAGCAGCAGAATTCCGTTCCCGTGCGCATCACGCCCACGATGTCGAGCAACGACGGCGAGGCCGTTCGGACCTGGGCCCTGCAGGGGCTTGGGCTCATGGTGCGTTCGGAGTGGGACGTGGTTGAAGACCTGCGCCTTGGCCGATTGCAGCGCGTATTGCCGGAGCTGCGCATGCCCCCGGCAGATGTGGTGGCACTGCTCGGCAAGCGCGGCGGCCGCTCGGCCCGTGCGAATGAATTCCTGTCGTTGCTGCAGGAGCGCTTGAAACCCGTTCCGTGGCGCGGCGCTGCTGTCGCCTGTTAACGCAGCATCCGGCCGCCGCTCTTCAGCACTTCTCCGCCTTTCATCACGAAGTTCACGGATTGCAGCACCCTGATGTCCTGCAGGGGATTTCCGTCCACGGCCACCATGTCCGCGAATCGCCCTTCCTGTATCGAGCCTATGTTCCCCGCGCCATCCACGAGTTCTGCGGCGTTAATGGTCGATGCGAGGATGGCATCACGCGGGGTCATCCCGGCCGCCACCATCAGCGCGAACTCCTCCGCCTTGTTGCGCTTGCCTGACGCGCCCTGATCCGAGCCGAGCGCGATCTTCACGCCGGCCGCATGGGCCTTTGCGAAGTTCCTCGTCATGACGGGCACTACGGCCCTGGCTTTTTCGGCAACCCCGGGTGGCAGTGATGCGGGCGCGTCGGTCGCTTGCCGGAGCACCACGTCTCCGACCAGCAGTGTGGGCACCAGGAAGGTGCCGTGTTTCTTCATGAGACTGTAGGTGTCGGCGGTCGCATAGGTGCCGTGCTCCACCGAGTCGACGCCGGCGATGACGGCGGACTCGATGGCTCTGGTGCCATGCGCGTGTGCCGCCACCTTCATGCCGAGCGCGTGCGCGGTGTCCACGGCCGCCTGCATTTCCGCGAGCGACATCGTCATGGCCTGCGGGTCGTCACCGATCGAGGTCACGCCGCCGGAGGGATAGATCTTGATGACGTTCGCGCCGTTCCTGTGGTGTTCCCGCACCAGCGCGACCACCGCATCCGGCCCGTCGGCGACGGTGCCTTCCCGGCTGTCGAAGCTGATGTCCGGACGCGCGCCATTGGCCGGATCGGAGTGCCCGCCCGTGGGTCCGATGGGCTGCATCGAACTCCAGATGCGGGGGCCCACGATTTTGCCGGCGGCGATGCCGCGGATCAGTGCGGGAGCAGTGAGCGGTCCCGAGCCGAGGTCGCGTACGCTGGTGAATCCGGTCTCTATCTCGATGCGTGCGTTCACCACTGCATTGATCACCGCGTCGCCTTCCGTGAGCACGAAGCGGTTGATCGGTTGGCGGTCGCCGGTGTTCGAAATGTGGTCGTGGCTGTCGATGAATCCGGGCAGCACCGTCTGGTTCCGCAGATCTATCACCTCGGTATCTTCCGCTTCGATGTAGCCCGCGACGACGGAGGCGATGCGATCCCCCCTGACGATGACGGACATCTCCTTGCGTGCTGGCCCCTCGGTGCCGTCAATCAGCACTCCGGCGTGGATCACGGTGTCACGTGCGTAGGCCGCAGTCGCCAGAAGCGGGTACATCAGGCTGATCGCAGCAATAAAGGTCGTAGCGCGATTGAGCGAACGCATTCTGCGGAGTGTCACGGAGCATCTCCTGTAGATGTTGGTAGCGGAGCACTCTGTTCGGCGTGCGCGCGTGAAGTCAAATCGGCTTTTCACGTTGACGCCAGGCGTTAAGTCCACCCAGAACACTGAGTGAAGCGCCGCTCGCCTACCCCGCTCGATGACCCGGAGTGATCATGCCGGGGAGTGTTAAACCGGAGAAACACCATGAGTCGGAAACATCAGATCATGCCGATGGCATTGGCGATCGGCATGTCTGCGTCGGCGCTGGCGCAGGTACCAACAGACGGGCCTGCGGCGTCCATCGAGGAATTTGTCGTGACCGCTACCCGTCGCGAGGAATCCCTGATGAAGGTTCCGGTCAGCATCAGCGCCTACTCGCAGGCGCGCATGGATGCGCAGGGCATCAAGTCCATCGACGACATCGCGCGTTTCACGCCGGGCCTGACGTTCGCGCCCTCGTCTGACGGTCTGACCAGTTCCATCGCCATACGCGGTGTCGCCAGCGGCGTCGGCGCATCCACCACGGGGGTCTACATCGACGACACGCCAGTGCAAGTGCGATCCGGCACCGGTGTCGTTACCGAGAACATGTATCCCCAGGTATTCGATCTCGAACGCGTCGAGGTGCTGCGGGGACCGCAGGGGACCTTGTTCGGCACCGGATCGATGGGCGGCACCGTGCGTTTCATCACGCCCGAACCGAGCCTCGATACCTACTCCGGACACGCCCGCGCGGAATACGGCGTGCTCGAAGGCGGCGAGCCAGGCAGCGAGATCGGCGCTGCCGGTGGCGGCCCGATCGTTCCCGGGAAATCGGCGTTCCGTGTGAGCGTGTTCTACTCGGATGCGGGCGGCTACGTGGACCGTCAGCCCTTCGATGGCTCTTCCAACACAGACAAGGACATCAACTCCGAAAAGACCACCGCGCTGCGCGCCGCCCTCAAGTTTGCGATCGGGGACGACATCACGGTGAAGCCCTCGGTTTTCTATCAGCGCAAGCGCAGGAACGACGGCTATTTCTGGGAATCACTCTCGGACGAAGACAGCCAGGACTTCAGCACCGGTTGGGACCAGAAGCAGCCCGGTACCGACAAGTTCACGCTGCCCTCACTGAACATCAACTGGGAACTCGGTCGCGCCGATCTCGTGATCAACAGCTCCTACCTCGATCGCGACCTCGAACGCGATTCCGACTACTCGACCTACCTCTGGTTCGCGCTGGTGGGTGATCCCACCCCGACGGATCCGGTTGCGGATTACCGCGCCGTCTCCCGTGCCGGTGTGCGCCAGAAGTCCTGGACGCACGAGTTGCGGTTGCAGTCCACGGACGACAGCAGCGCGCTCAAGTGGGTGGTTGGCGCGCTGTACCAGTCCTCGCGCCTGCAGACGGACCAGTACGTCACAGACCCTTTCCTGCCTCAGCTTTCGCTCGATGTCTACGGCGCGCCCATCGAGGACATCTTCGGTGTCGGGCTCAGCGATGGCATCTACAGCGCCACCATCGACCAGACGGCCAAAGACGAGCAGAGCGCCTTGTTCGGGCAGATCGACTACGCGCTCAGCGACGCGCTCACGCTCACCGTGGGTGCGCGCGTCGCGCGGACCACGCTCGATTTCGATCGGGAGTTCGGTGGCCCCTTGCTCTGCGTGGACTGCGATGGATCGGTTGAGACAACGGGCGGCAAGACGCCTTCTGCCCATCCCTTCACGCCCAA
>CAIYPF010000097.1 GCA_903928015.1 uncultured Gammaproteobacteria bacterium
ACCGTGCTCGCAGTGACGGCATCCACGACGGTATCGAACCACTGGCAGCAGGTCTCCATCATCACGCTGGGGAAGGCCGCTTGCGGGGCAACGTAGTTGCGGAGGCGTTCCACCGGAACGCGATGGTCCACGCCGCCCTTCGGGACGATGACGTCGTCGCCCTCCCTATGCCGACGACCATGGATGTCGGCAGGTGCTGCGCGAACGTACGCAAGCACAATTGCGTGATCGCGCACCGACGCATACGTCGCTGGTGTGCGCCGTTGTAAGCTTTGATGACGGCGTCGATGAATTCGTCGAAATCGGTGACGGCAGGTGCTGCGCGAACGTACGCAGGCACAATTCCATGATCGCGCACCGACGCAGGCGCAGCTGGTGCGCGTCGTTGTCACCTTGGATGGCGGCGTCATGATCGGCCATCGAAGAAAAAAACAGGTGGCAACAACCGTGGCACGATATGGCGGATACATGGCCTGGGGAACTACCATTTACGCAAGTCGAAATGAACGAGATTGCCCTCAAGAGAGCCGAACAGCAGAAGAAGCGGGACGAGATGTATCGGATACACCCACCCGCTATAAGAGTGCTCATCGCACCGGCCGATTTAGAAGTCCAACTCCACGACCACCTGGCCCGAAGGATGCGCGCGGAGCTTTCCTGGTCGGACATTGGACCTTCCGGCAGCCAAACGGTCGGCGACGGCACCGTGCCGGCCAGCCCGGAACGGGCCGGTTCGATGCCGGAGTCGACTGGTCCAGCGGCGGCGGAGGAAAAGGCGGAGAGAGACATCACGGTGGGCGGGAGCGGCGATCGACCCGAAGGCAGGAAACCCACTTCGCCGGTCGCGACGATCGTCAATTCGGATGATGTTTCGCCGGCCTACAGCAGCGGCACGATCGATCTTGGTTTAGACGATCTCGACGACGAAGTGGGCACTCATCCTGTGAGCTCGACGGTCGGCGGCAGAACGCCACCGGACTCTCCTCCCGAAGCGCCCATCCCGCCGCCCAGGCCGCCGCCGATCTCGTCGCCTGCAGGGTCGTCGGAGCCATGGCGCCGTGGGAGCACGCCAGAAATCCGACACTTGCTGAGGACGCATGCCGAAGGCGTGCTCATGATCCAAGCCTGCCTTAGACGCGCTCAAGCCAATTCGTTTACGATGCTGCACCTGCTTTGCGGTCCGGCAATGGACGAGATGGTACGGCCGCCCCTCGGTTTCCGGCTGCCGCCGCACACACGCATGGGCATAGGCGCGCGGACACGCGCGCGCAGCGCCTGCCCTGGCCAGCGCCGCCCGCCGGCTCGTGAGGCTCCCATGCTCGCTTGGTTCTGCAGTGGGCTTTCGCCTCGGTGTTCCTCGGACCGAGTCAAAGGGGGGGAAGAGCTAAGCCGGCCGAGTGGTACAGCCTGCACGCAAAATACAGCGCCGTGAAGGAAGTCCTTGAACATATCGGCTTTTCGGAGGCTGAGGTGGAGCGATGCATGGGTGCTGGTGGCCAGACGCAGCAAAAGTGGGATGGGCTGGTTGCCGTAGGCCGCGTCACGGTGTCTGCGTCAAAAGGAACCTCGGCAGAGAAGGAGAAGAAGGCGGCTTCCGTGCAGGTGCGCAGCCTGGGACACAAGGTGTGGAGAGAGATGCTTCTAATTATGGTCGGGGGCATTTGCTTCATATGCAGTAAGCCCTTAGGCACAGACCTCGAGCTGTGCCACGATGATGAGATCATGAAGAATCACAGCTGCAAAAAGGTCCTCGCTCATGAAAGGAAAGCTGATGTGTGGCATGCTTATGCAAGCCACGTATGGCACGTACCGTTCGCCAACTTTAACGGGGAATTGTCCTGTCTCAAGGACGAAGCCGCAAAGTGTCACTTTGGCCACGGCAAGTGCAACACCGAGATGGATCGCCCTGGCGGCGATGTGAAGTACCGAGCAACCGATACGGACAACGCCGAGGAACACTGGGCCGCGTTGGTGGCGGCAAATACGCCGGGATTCAGATCGACCCTGCGCGACCACCTCTCGGCGTGCCCAGAGTGCAGGGCCATGTTGACCTAAAATACAAGAAATAGGATCTAGAATCGGCTGCGGTCAAGTTGGCCTCTGCCGGCTGTTGTCTCTTCTCTCGCTTGCGGGCGGGGGGGGGACCGGCGAGTCGGATGCCCGCCGGGGCCAATGGTGCCATCTGATTCGATGGGCCCGGCGCGGCGCCATCCGAGGAATGACGGGTCAATTATCAGCGGCGCAACCTAACACCAATAGCCCCCCGGGCCGGGCCCGGGCCTCCATGACTCGGAGCTAGTTCAGAGCTACCCCCGGTTCCGTCAGTTTACTTAAGGGGCCTCCACTGAGGGCTCTCTGCGCCCTCTGGTAGTACCGTGCTCAGTGCAAGCGGGGCGCCCCGGGCCGCACACCGGTGCCACTGTGCCAGGGCTGGCGGACGTCGGATGACCAGCACACCACCCAGCAGCTGGCAGTCAGCTTATTCGTCTACACGACGGCGAGTGACTTCAGCAATCCCGCGCGCGGACCCACGGTTTTTAGTAACTTTTTACCGGAGTTGCTGCTTCATAGACCGCTCGTCGAAAAAGGGCAATGAAATGCAGCGTTGATGGCGTTTGCACGAGCTTTCGTG
>CAIYPF010000098.1 GCA_903928015.1 uncultured Gammaproteobacteria bacterium
GCTGCGCAACGGCGGCGACGGCGTGGGCCTGTACCGAACCGAGTTCCTGTTCCTGACAAGCGACACCGCGCCCGACGAGGAGGCGCAGTATCAGGCGTATCGCAAGACCATCGAACTGCTCGATGGTCGCCCCTGCACCATCCGCACGCTCGACCTTGGCGCCGACAAGTGGACGCAGGCCACGCTGCAGGAGCCAGAGCGCAATCCGTTCCTCGGTCTGCGAAGCATCCGCTTCAGTCTGCAGAACCAGCCCATGTTCAAGACGCAGCTGCGCGCCATCCTGCGTGCCAGCGCGCACGGGCCCATGCATCTCATGTTCCCGCTGGTGAGCACGCTCATGGAGCTGCGTCAGGCGCGACTGATCCTGCGCGACGTGATGGAGGAACTGGACGAGGAAGGCATTCCTCACGACCGCCGACCCAAGGTGGGCATCATGATCGAGGTGCCCAGCGCCGCGCTGATGGCGCGCACCTTCGCCGCCGAGGCGGACTTCTTCTCGATCGGCACCAACGACCTGGTGCAGTACACCTTGGCGGTGGACCGCGGCAACGAGCGGGTGGCCAGCCTGTACACCGCCGCCAGCCCCGCCGTGCTGCAATTGGTGAAGAATGTCATCCGGGCGGGCCGCCACGCCGGCATCGATGCCAGTCTGTGCGGTGAAATCGCCGGTGATCCCGTGTTCACCATGTTGCTGCTGGGCATGGGTTTGCGTACACTCTCCATGGTCCCGGCGCAGATCCCCGTGGTGAAACGCGTGGTGCGAACCGTGGACATCGGACTTTGCGAACGACTGGCCCGACGGGTTGGCTCGTTCGACTCGGAGCGGCAGATCCATACGACGCTGCGCGACGAGTTACGGAAACTGGACCCCGCGAACTTTGGAGGCTGGGCTGCGGCCTGAGCCACGCGGGAATCGAAACTCGGCTCCGCATGCATGCGGAGGCCGCCCCCGGAACGATCCGGCGAGGTGCGGCCCACGGCATGCGCGAGTCACGGCGGAACAGCTTCGAATGACACGAACTGCATCCAACCTCTGCACACCCGGGACGCCACGCGTTCCGTGCCTGCACGGGCCGGGTGGTTCGCGTATTCGCTGAGTTCTGCCGCGGAGCGCCGCCCATGGCGGCAGGAAGCACCCGTGGCTGACACGAACCCAAACGACGAAACAATCCCGCACCCCATCGGCGGAAGCGCCGTGCCCCCGGAGCCCATGATGCCCGGCAAGCCTGCCGAGGCCGCCGAAGCAACCGACGGCGCCGAGGACTCGCACGACGAGCACCTGCCGGCCGGCCAGATGTGGACCCCCACCGAGGAGCCACCACTGCCCGCGCGCGGTCCCGCCGATGCCGAGAGCGAAGGCGAGATCCTGGATGCGCCCAGCACGATCCGCGATGAGGCCGACGAGGACACCGGCGTGAGCGAGTTCCTGATGGAGAGCGCGGGCTCCGCCGAAGGCGAGGGCGAGACCCCCGCCGACGGCTCCGAACCGAAGGCCGCCAAGCCGGTCAAGGCCGAGAAGCGTGCGCGCGACACCGTGATGATCGTGAACGACGCCCCCGGCGACGAGTGCCGCATCGCCTTCGCGCGCGGCCGTCGTCTGGAGAACTACTTCGCCGAGCGCGCCAGTGGCGCCACGAACGTGGGCAACATCTACAAGGGCCGCGTCACCAACGTGGAGGCCGCCATCCAGGCAGCCTTCATCGACTTCGGCGAGGGCCAGAACGGCTTCCTGCACATCAGTGACGTGCACCCGAAGTACTTCCCCGGTGGCGACAAGGCCGAGCGCGTGGGTCACAAGATTCCGCGTCGCGAGCGTCCGCCCATCCAGGAGTGCCTGAAGAAGGGTCAGGAAGTGCTCGTGCAGGTGATCAAGCAGGGCATCGGCACGAAGGGCCCGACCGTCACCAGCTACCTCAGCATCCCGGGCCGCCTGCTCGTGATGATGCCCGACATGGACAAGGTGGGCGTCAGCCGCAAGGTGGAGGACGAGACCCAGCGCCGCGAGATGCGTCGCATCCTGGATTCGCTCGAGCTGCCGGACGGCTGCGGCTTCATCCTGCGCACCGCGGGCTTCGATCGCAGCCGCACCGAGCTGCAGCGCGATGCCGCCTATCTCACGCGCCTGTGGGAAGCCATGAGCAAGCGCATCGAGAGCGTGGGCGCGCCAAGCGAGCTGTACACCGAGAGCGACGTGCTGATCCGCACCGTGCGCGAGATGGTGGACGACACCATCAGCGACATCGTGGTGGACAGCGAGAGCGCGTGGACCCGCGTGACGGCGTTCCTGGACGTGGTGTTCCCCAAGGATGCGCCGCGCGTGCTGTACTACGACAAGTCCGCGCCCATCTTCACCGCCTTCGACCTCGAGCGGCAGATCAGCGACATCTATCAGCGCATGGTGCCGCTGCCATCGGGCGGCGCACTGGTGTTCGACCAGACCGAGGCATTGGTGGCCATCGACGTGAACAGCGGCAAGAGCCGCAGCGCGCGCGACAGCGAGACCAACGCCTTCGAGACCAACAAGGAGGCGGTGGACGAGATCTGCCGCCAGCTGCGACTGCGCGACATGGGCGGCCTGGTGGTGTGCGATCTCATCGACATGCGCAGCCCGCGCCATCGTCGCGAGATCGAGGAGCGCTTCCAGACCAACATGCGCAAGGATCGCGCCAAGACCACGGTGGCCCGCATCAGCGAGTTCGGCCTGGTCGAGCTCACCCGTCAGCGCATGCGACCCAGCGTGCGCAAGGCCCACTTCGCCGAGTGCCCCCACTGCACCGGTGGCGGCGAGATCCGCATCCCGGACAGCACCGCCGCCGAGGCCCTGCGCCGCGTGATGACGCTGCTTGGCAGCGATCGCGTGTTCCGCGTGGAGATGGTGTGCAGCGTGCGCGTGGCCAGCGTGATGCTGTCCAGCCGCCGCGACCA
>CAIYPF010000099.1 GCA_903928015.1 uncultured Gammaproteobacteria bacterium
CTCGGCGAACACCGCGGCGAACACCGGTACAGGCTTGTCGTAGAAAACAAAGCTGTCGCGGCAGAGCATCAGCGCGTCGCCGATAAGGTAAAGATCCGGGTTCATCTCCGCCGTTATCCGGGCCTGCTGGCAGTCGTCGCCGGCGGATGCATCCACTGCAGACCTGATCTGCTCGATGGCATCGTCCTGGTCCATGTCCATCTCGAGTCCGCGGATCCCGAGCGTGTCGCCCGATGTGGGGATATCCCGCGCGGATTCACCCGAAGGGCTCCCGAGCGGTTGGGCGAGGGCGGGGCAGGAAAGCACAAGCGCGAGAAGGAGGCCGCTCAGATGTTTCATCTCCGGTCTCCTCGCTCGCGCCCTGTTCAGGGTTTGCGGGTTTTCTGTTTGATGGGCTTGGGTCCTTTCGAACCCATCGGCGGCTTTGCTCCCTCCGGAGCCTTGGCGCCCGTCGGTGCTTTCGCTGCTTTGCGTACCGGCCGGTCTCCGTCCTGCGCGAACGGCCGCGGCGCGCGCTTGGGCGGCCGCATCCCGTCCTGCTTGCCGCCACGCGGCCCGGTGTCTGCCGCTTCCGCCAGACGGATCGCGAGCGGCGTCTGGCGCACGCGCGTCTTGCGCAGCACGCCGAGCACATCGTTCGGTAGCTCTGCGGGAAGATCGATCAGCGTGTGGTCTTCGCGGATCTCGATGCGGCCGATATAGCGGCTGCCGATGCCGGCCTCGTTGGCGATGGCACCCACGATCTCGCGCGGTGTGGCGCCGTGCATGTTGCCCACAGCAATCCGGTACACCGCCGAGTCCGCCTCACCGCCGAAATCGAGCGGAGCGACAGTTTTTTTCCGATCCCGCTGCGGCACGGGGCCGCGATCCTCGCGGGGGTAACGTTCAGGCATATCCTCACGCGGGGCCCGTTCGGCACGATCTGCCCGTGGGCTGCGTTCGGCCCGCTCCTCGCGCGGAGCACGCTCGGCCGGAGACTGGGTGCGCTCGGGGCGATCCTCGCGCACGGGGCGTTCGTCGCGGGTGTCGCCGTGCGGCGCCCGCTCCTTGCGCTCCGGCCATGACTCGCGAGGAGCCGGGGCTTCGCGGCGCGCCTGAGCCGGTGCCTGCGCGGTCGCGGCGGGCGCGGCGTCGTTACGCCAGTCGGCCCCTGCGGGTTTGAGCGGCTTGGATTCCTGCGCCAGAAACATCAGCGCGGCGGCCACGCGAGCGATGTCTCCCTCGTGCTCCTCCTGCAACTGGGCCACAACCTCGGTGAAGAAATCCAGATTCTCTTCCTGCATCACCTCCCCAACCACTTTGCGGAAGCGGGCGATGCGCTTGTCTGCCACTGCCTCGCGGCTCGGCAGGCGCAAGGGCTCAATGGGCTGGCGCGTAACACGCTCGATGGTGCGCAGCATGCGGATCTCGCGCGGGGCCACGAAAAGAATCGCGGTTCCCTCGCGCCCGGCGCGCCCGGTGCGACCGATGCGGTGCACGTAGGCCTCGGTGTCGTAGGGGATGTCGTAGTTGATAACGTGGCTCACGCGCGAGACGTCGATACCACGCGCGGCGACGTCGGTCGCGACGACGATATCCAGCGCCCCGCTCTTCAGTTGCTCGATCACGCGCTCGCGCAGTTGCTGGCTCATGTCGCCGTTCAGTGCGGCGGCGGAGTGGCCGCGTGCCTCGAGGCGCTCCGCGAGTTCGACGGTGGCCGTCTTCGTGCGAACGAAGACCAGGGTGGCGTCGATGTCGTCACCGGCCTCGAGGATGCGCGTGAGCGCGTCGAGCTTGTTGGTGCCGCTCACCTGCCAGAACAGCTGGTGGATGGTGGCCACCGTGCGGGTGCTCGCCTTGATGCGCACTTCTTCGGGCTCGCGCATGTGCGTGCGCGCCACGCGGCGGATGGGTTCGGCCATGGTCGCCGAGAAGAGCGCGGTCTGGCGCTCCGGCGGCGTGTGCTCGAGGATCCACTCCACCGCGTCGATGAAGCCCATGCGGAGCATCTCGTCGGCTTCGTCCAGCACCAGCGCGCGCAGGCCGTCGAGCTTCAGGGTGCCGCGCTCGAGGTGGTCCATCACGCGGCCCGGCGTGCCTACGATTACGTGAACGCCGCGGCGCAGCTGACGTAATTGCTGATCCATGCCCTGGCCGCCGTAAACGGGCAGCACATGCAGGCCTCCCAGATGCTTGGCGTAGCGTTGGAATGCCTCGGCCACCTGGATGGCAAGCTCACGCGTGGGCGTCAGCACCAGCACCTGTGGCGCGAGTACGGACAGATCGAGCCGTTGCAGCAGGGGCAGTGCGAAGGCAGCGGTCTTGCCGGTGCCGGTCTGGGCCTCGCCGAGCAGGTCACGGCCCTGCAGGAGCGGCGGTATGCAGGCCTGCTGGATGGGAGAGGGAGTTTCGTAGCCCACGTCGGTGAGGGCCTGCAGCAGCCGCTCGTCGAGACCAAGGTCCCGGAAGGTGACGGCGTCGTTCATGCGGAATACCAGCTTGCAGCGAGAGGGCGGGCATTATAGGCGCTCGGCGGCGCCAGCCTCGGCTCTATTCCACCGGATAAATAAGCCTTTTCCGTCAGTTAGCGTGCCCGGGCCCGCGCCAGGCAGGAATGATTCCTGGGTGCCGTGGTCCGGCTCCTCGCCGAACCACACCACCGCATAGTGCATGCCCATCGCGGCGCCC
>CAIYPF010000100.1 GCA_903928015.1 uncultured Gammaproteobacteria bacterium
CCTCGCCGACGAGCCCGACGTCGCCAACGAGCCCGACTTCTCCGACGAGTCCGACTTCGCCAACGAGCCCGACTTCTCCGACGAGTCCGACGTCGCCTACGAGCCCGACTTCGCCCACGAGCCCGACGTCGCCCACGTGTCCGACGTCGCCCACGAGCCCGACCTCGCCCACGAGTCCGACGTCGCCCACGAGCCCGACATCGCCGACTAGCCCGACTTCGCCGACCAGTCCGACGTCGCCGACTAGTCCGACTAGTCCGACTTCGCCCACGAGTCCGACGTCGCCGACTAGCCCGACCTCACCGACGAGTCCGACCTCGCCGACCAGCCCGACGTCGCCAACGAGCCCGACGTCGCCAACGAGCCCGACCTCACCGACGAGCCCGACGTCGCCCACGGTCTCGACCACGAGCCACACGGTTTACGAGTCGGGCTTGCAGCACGGGACCAGGGAAGGGATTGCCACGACCACGGTGATGGGTCACATCACCGTGGGCGATGCAGACGGAAGATCCGACATCCGCAGCATCACGATCGCCGGCACGGAGCTGACCATCGGCACATCGGGGCTGGCCGGACTTGTAGGTGAAAGTATCGACACGGGCTTCGGCACGCTGACGATCACAGCGAGTCATGGCGGCACGCTCGACTTCAGCTACACGCTGGATTCAACCGTGGACAATGACTCGGTCGCAGGTGCGACCAACAGTGCCTACGTCGAGGCCATCCGGGTCACGGTACGTGACGCCTTTGCGAGCGCCAGCGCCGACATCCGCGTCGAGATCCGTGATGACGCGCCGATCGCAGGTCTCGCCCCTGCCGCGGCCGTAGTGGTCTCCGAGAACGCTATCGGGAGCGCGTCCGCAAGCCTGCAACTCAGTCTCGATACCACAGGCCATGGCTCCGCAAGTGGTGCCGATGTACCGGCTGCGGTCCGATTCGGCTTGACGCTGCAGGCCAGTGGCCAGGACAGCGGCTTGCGCACCACGGACGGTCAGCACGTGCTGCTGTACTCGGGTGGGCCGGGGTCCGTAATCGGCCGCACCGCGAGCGGGACGGAAGCCTTCCGGATCTCGGTCGATGCCGTTACCGGCCTGGCAACCGTCACCTTGCTTGCCGCACTTGCTCACCCGGCAGGCACCGATGTTCTGCACCTGGGCGCGAACCTCGTGTTCGCCACCACCACCATCGTCGATGCCGATGGAGACAGCGCCACGGCTTCGATCGATTTCAGCAGCCTTGCGGGATTCAGCGACTCACAGCCGGTGATCACGGCGGTCCAGAACGCAGCTCTTGGCAACGAGGCTGGCCTTTCCGTGACAGGACACATCAGCGCCTCGGCAGCAGATACGGTCACGGGTTTCGACCTGTCACCAAGCCTGGCGCACGCGCCTGCCGGCCTCAGTTACGAGCTCCAGAGCGATGGCTCCTTGCTTGGCAAGGACAGTTCCGGGTCCTCTGTATTCAGCCTTTCTGTCAACTCCGATGGCGATTACACCTTCACCGCGCTGCGCAGTGAAGCGACGCTATCGGCTGGTACCTCGGGCTTCAAGAACCTGGCCGTCGCACCAGGCACGCCCACCGTGTCTGCCTCGACCGCTCTTTACGGAAGTTACGACCCGGCAACCGGCGCAGGAATCGGATCCGCCATCACATCGGTTGTCTTCTCATCGACGCAGGGCTCTCTGAACCCCTCTGCCGACGGGCTCGGCATCGGCAACAACCTGATCGACAACCCCAGGACGGCACCGGCGGAAGTGCTCGGCATGCAGTTCAGCGATGCGCTCTCGAACGCGTCACTGAAGATCGGCAATCTGAACACGTCCGAGACGCTCACCTGGAAGGTCTACCTGCACGGAAATCTCGTCGATTCGGGCCAGATCGGACAGACCTACGTGGATGTCAGCGGCCACACCGTTGCCATAACGCGCAGCGAAGCGCCGACCTACCTCTTCGACCTCGGCAAGAATGGTCTCGACGCCGGCGTCATGTTCGATCGCATCGAAATCTCCGCAGGAGAGGGAACCTCCTACAAGTTCATCGGCCTCGGCATAGAAAAGCCGGTGCCGGTGCAGGACCTGCAACTCGAGTTCGGGGTGTCGGCGACAGACGGAGACGGTGATCGCTCCGCCACCGCGAATTTCACGGTGCATATGGCCGGTGCGGATAACGTCGTCCACGACACCTCCGGAGATACGGTTCTCACGGGCAGCGAGGGCGCGGATGTCTTCCGCTGGAGCCTTGCGGATGCCGGGGCAACGGACACTGTCACGGACTTCAACACGGCGAGCCCCGCGGCGGGCGGAGACGTGCTGGATATCCACGACCTCCTGCCACCGGAGAGTGCGGGCAACCTGGGAAGCTATTTGCGCTTCGAGGACTCGGGCAGCGGAGGCACGCTGCTGAAGATCAGCCAGGAAGGCGCCTTCAACGGGGATGCCGCGCATGATGCGGGCGTGAACTACCAGAGCATCGATCTGCAGCACGTGGATCTGGGCGGCCTGGGCAGCACGCAGCAGCAGATCATCGACAACCTGCTCGGCAGCGGTAAACTCATCACCGACTGACCTTTTGTCGCTCCCCGGCGATCACCTCGCCGGGGAGTGGCTTGCGCCCCACCGGAGCCCGATGATGAGTCACTACGTGAAGCGGAACGCCGAAGGGCTGGTCGTGGCTGTAAGCGTCGAGCCCTTGGACGGATTCGAGATCGCTACGGCGAGCGGCGAGGAACTCGCCCGCGGCATGGAGCAATCACTGGAAACGCCGAGCCGCTTCGAAGAATCCGACCGGGATGTCGTCCGGGTGCTCGATGACCTCATCAACCTTCTGGTCGAAAAGAACACCATCCGTTTTACCGACCTGCCCCTCGCGGCCCAGCGCAAACTCCTGGAGCGCAAGGGGCTGCGCAGAAGCGGATCCCACCTCGGATTGCTCGGCGAGGACTCCTCGCTTTTCTGATGCTTCCCTCGGGCTACGCGCCAGCCGGGCGCGCCGTCACAGCAGGCCCCGTAACACCATCGAATCCAAGCTCAAGCAAGGCCGAAATCTCGGCCTCGGTGCGCGCGCCCTCGCCTATCGCACTCAAACCTATCGAGTGGGCGATGATCGCAAGACCGCGCAAGAAGACCTGGTTCGCGGCGTTCTGTTCCAGTCCCTGCACGAACGAGGCATCGATTTTCATGTAATCGAGGCCGAGGTCGTGCAGCTGTCCGATACGCGATACCTGGTGCCCCACATGCTCGATGCCAAGGCGGCACCCGACGGGCTTCAGCAGCGCGCAAAGGACCCGGAACTGCTCGATATTCTGGAACACGCCGTGCTCTGGAACCTCGAGCCACAGACGGCTCGCAATTTCGGGCATTCCCGCCAGACGGGCCGCAATACGGTGCAGCGTCACGGGGTCGCCCATGGCCTGCGCGGAGAGGTTCACGCACAGGGATTCCGTGCCGCCACGCAGTCGCTCCAGTGCAAGCCCTACAACGATTTCGTCCAGGCGCGGCCCGAAGCCCAGCCGGGATACCCAAGGCATGAACTCACCCGCTGCGAGCCACTCGCCATCCGCAGCGAGCCGGACGCGGGCCACACATTCGCTGTGCACTACAGCACCCGATGCGTCGGTAACGGGATAGCTCTGCAGGCGTACATCGCCGCGCGCGAAGGCCTCTTCGAGTGATGTGCGCCAGCCGGGCAGCCCGCCTGCTCCCGATGCCTGCACCGGTGCAGCCTGCTCGGATGCGGCCACCTGTACCGGGTCACCGCTGTCCACCGCCGCGGCTAGCGCCGCGTCGACGCGCGCGAGCACCGAGCCCATCTTCTCGCTGAAGTGATACGGAGTGGCGGCAGTCGGCATGCGGCACACCGCAGAGAGATTCAGTTCGCGCGCCAGCATGAGCATCGATTCGTGCACCGCGCGGGCAAGCGCCTGCGGGTCGGAAGCTCCCGGCGCAAGCACCGCAAAGTCTGATCCGTTCAGGCGGCCGAAATCCCATTCGGAGCCTTCGGGGGCCATCGCGCGCAGGGAGTCTGCAAAACGCCTGATAAAGCCATCCATCACCGACCAGCCTTCGTTGCGATTGAGTTCGGTGAGGTCTTGGAGACGGGCAATCAGCACTACCCCATCCGAACTCGCGTCATCGCGCTGCAGCACCGACTGAAGTCGCGCGATGAAATGCCCCCTGTTAAGCAACGCCGAGACCTGATCGTAGTGGGCCTCCCGCCGCAGGTTGTCGAGTCGAAGCGACTCCTCCTCCAGCATCAGGCGTACGCGTTTTGTGAGCAGGTTCATCGAGCGCACGACTGCCTGGAACTCGAGGGTCCCTGGCTCGCGCGTGGTGATGAATCGGCGGGCGCCGATCGCCTCGGCCTGGGTTACAACATCATCAAGCGGACGGAGGATCACACGCAGGAGGAAAGTGCCAGCAAGCCCGGCAAGCAGAGATGCAGCGAGGAACCAGCCGAGCAAGCGGGTGCTGCCGGCCCACAGCGAGGCATAGGCAAAACGGGTGTGGCTCGCGATCTCCAGGGTGCCGTACTGCTTCCATCCGTCCTGGACCTGGGCTACCCCCGGGGCAACCTCGATCCTCAGCAGCTCGCGAAACCAGGCAGGTGCGCCCGGGTCACGGGCGTCGCTGGTGTACTCGACGATGACTTGCCCGCGCGGATCGATGAGCCGGATGTGCTCGTAGTTGCCCAGATCGAACTGCGAGGAAAGCAGCAGCCCCACTTCCACTGGGTCCTTGGGCATCTGTCCCAGCACCGACGCGAGCGAATTGGCGTTGTCGAGGTTCTTGAGAGACAGCTGTTCCTCGAGGTAGCTCTTGGCCGAGAGGCTGCTCACCAGAAAACTGCCGCCGAAGGCGATGAGCATGAGTAGCGCGATGGCCAGCCACAGCTGCTTGATCAGGGACATTCCGCCTTCCTCCGTAAAGATCACGCGGTCGCGCGACATCAGTTTAGGCCGTCCGCCGACATCCGGCTAAGGAGGTCGCGCCAGCGGGACAAGCGAGCGTTGGGGTCCGCAACGGCAGGCCCGCGCGAGCCGGCCACCCACAAACCCTGGCTGTTGAAGCCGAAGATCGGGCGCAGATCCGTACGGCGCGAGGCAGGCCGCACTTCGCTCACGAGGTTGTCCAACACCAGCGGCTCGCCCTCGGGCGTCTCGTAATAGGCAAGCACCATATGGGCCTGGCTGAGACCACTGCCGGGCAGACCGAACTCCGCGCGCACGTAGGTGATGCGAAGCCGTTCTATAGGCACACCCAGCAGTCCCAGCGTGACGTACTTGCTGATGCTGTAGTCCTCGCAGTCGCCCTGGCCACGACCCAGGGTCTCCAGAGGCGTCGCCCAGTAATCAGCCTGCTTCCAGACGATCTGGTCATCCTCGAAGAGCACATGGCTGTTGAAGAAGGCGTTGACCAGCTCAAGGCGCTCACGCTCGGGCTTTGTCCTGGCTGATTCGATCATGCTGCGCCAGGCACGAAGGGTCTCCTCGCCCTGAGCCCCGTAACGCTCGGCGGCGAGAGCCACCACGCGATCGAGGTCGGGGGCGGCAGCGACGAGAACGGCAAAGAGCGCGACAAGCGGAAGGGCTATCAGTGCGCGCACTGAGCGGGAGACTGAACTGCGGATGATGCGGCCGGGAATGTTGGTCACGTTGTGCCCGGATGCGCCCGCGCGCGACTGGATGTCATGGATGGAATCCGACTGGCTAACATCCGAGGGGGCCGATATAGTTGCCCCGTCCGCTCATGGCCGACGGATTGCGGCTCAAGTATCGGGGACGGTTCGGTGATGTTCAAGAAAAGCCTGTGGATAGCGCTGGCATCAGTGTCCTTCACGGTTGTCGCGCAGGAAGCGCCAACCCCGGGGGCTCTGGTGAGTCTTGTCGATGCAGCCCGGCAGAGCGTAGTCGAAAACCCCGAAGTCCTTGCAGCCTGGCACGAGTACGAAGCCGCATCCGAGCAGACGCGCGTCGCGCGCGGCGGGTATCTCCCCCGGGTCGACCTCGAAGCAGGCGTCGGCGAGGAACGCATCGACGACCCACGCTACGCCCAGAATACCTTCAGCCGGGACAGGGTCTCTGTCTCGCTCAGCCAGATGCTTTTCGACGGCTTCCGTACCCGCAACGAGGTGCGGCGCCTGAATCACGCCGCCAGAACCCGTTACTACGAGGTACTGGAGGCATCGGAGCAGGCGTCCGCAGAAACGGCACGCGCCTATTTCGATGTCCTTCGTCACCGCGGACTGGTCGAACTCTCCGAGGAGAACTACGCCACGCACCGCATGATCTACGACCAGATCGAGCGCAGGGTGCGCGCGGGCGTCAGTCGCCGGGTCGATCTGGAGCAGGTCTCGGGGCGTCTCGCACTCTCGGAGTCGAACCTCCTGACGGATGTGACCAACCTCCACGACGTGAGCATGCGCTATCAGCGCGTTGTCGGTGAGATCCCCGCAGAGAAACTCGAGGAGCCCAGGATCGCTCCGGATCTCTTGCCTGGCTCGATCAAAGAGACACTGCAGTCCGCCTACCAGAACAGCCCTCTCATGAATGCGGCCATCGCCAACATGTGGTCAGCCGATGCCGCCACCGATGTTGCAAAAGCCGCCTACCTGCCGCGCTTCGACGTTCAGGCGCGCCAGGACGTCTGGCACGACAAGGACGACATCAACGGGCGCTACGAGCAAGGCATCGTGGAACTGGTGATGCGCTACAACCTGTACAACGGCGGCTCGGATTCCGCCGAAAAACGCCGCCTCATCGACAAAACCTACCAGGCCGTCGACATCCGTAACAAAACCTGTCGCGACATCCGGCAGGACGTGAGCATTGCCTGGAACAATACCCGGCGCCTTGAAGAGCAGAAAACCTACCTCGACCGCCACCAACTCGCCATCGAGAAGGCGCGCGAGGCATACAAGCGCCAGTTCGACATCGGACAGCGCACGCTGCTGGACATTCTGGACACCGAAAACGAGTACTACGAAGCGCGTCGGGCCTATCTGAACGCTGATCGAGACCACTCCATTTCCTACGCACGCACACTGGCGGGCAGCGGCAAGCTGGTCGCGGCACTCGGGCTGGGTCCGGATCTTCATCTGATGGAACTGCCGCCCGGTTATGACGCGGCAAACCCCGACATGTACGCAATCTGTCCGCAGGAATCGGATGCGGCAATGTCCATCGACAAGGACAAGGTGTTCAGGGACGCGATGGAGAAGAGAGGCTACATGCAGCCCTCGCCGGCAGCGCAAACGCCGGCGGCCCCTCTTCCCTACATGAAGGGTGGTCCCGCGCCCGACAGCACCGCAAAACCCCAGGATCCGGCGGCATTGCCTGAAGAATCGCCGATGCCCCCGAAGTGGTGAGACCGCGCTCAGGGAATCAGAACGATCTTCCCGATATGCGCGCTGGACTCCATCAGACGGTGTGCATCGGCAGCATCCGCCAGCGCTAAGCGTGCTGCCATGACGGCCTTCACCCTGCCCGACTCGATGAGCGGCCACACGTTCTGCTCGACCGCGCTGGCCAGCGCTGCCTTGAAGGCCTCCGGGCGCGCGCGCAAGGTGGAGCCCGTGAAGGTGAGGCGCTTCAGCATCACGGGCATCAGGTTCACAGACACGTTTGAGCCCTGAAGAAACGCAATCTGGACAATCCTGCCGTCCTCGGCCGCGCACTGGATGTTGCGCTGCACATAGTCCCCGCCAACCATATCGAGAATCAGGTCCGCGCCACGCCCGGACGTGAACTCTTTCACCACGGCCACATAATCTTCCGAACGGTAATCGACACAGCGCTCCGCGCCGAGTTGCTCGCAGGCCGTGCACTTCTCCGCACTGCCTGCCGTGGCGATGACACGCGCCCCCAGTGCCCGTCCCAACTGTATGGCGATGGTGCCTATCCCGCTGCTGCCACCATGCACCAGCAAGACTTCGCCTGCGGAAAGCCGGCCGCGCTCGAACACGTTGCTCCAGACGGTGAACACCGTCTCAGGCAGTGCTGCGGCCTCTTCGATAGACACGCCTCGTGGTACCGGCAAGGCCTGTCGGGCGGGAACGTTCACATACTCTGCGTAGCCTCCGCCCGAGACCAGCCCGCAGACGCGGTCGCCCACACGCCAGCGCTCCACCCCCGAACCGAGAGCGACGACTTCACCCGCAATCTCGAGACCGGGAATATCCGAGGCGCCCGGCGGAGGCGCGTAGAAGCCTTGTCGTTGCACCACGTCAGGGCGATTCACGCCAGCAGCGCTGACACGTACGAGAATCTCGCCCGGGCCTGCCGCAGGCCGCGGCCGCCTTGTCTCACGCAACACCTCAGGACCGCCGAAGGCACTGATCTCCACACAACGCATATCCATCAACGAATCCCCTTCCGTGCACGGTAAAACGCTTTTGCGCGGCGGCCACGCCGCTCCAAGGCAGGACGCAGCAGGCGGCGCAAACCTGGCAAGAGGTACGCCGCGTTGCTGAGCCAGCCCGAGACTACCGGATGTGCGCGCTCGTGGCGGCCGTCGCGGATACAGGCGAGCACCAGTTCGGCAATCTCGGCTGCGGTCGACATGGGCTGTGAGAACACCAGGTCGGGCACATGGTCGATGCCGGCCATGATGAAGCCCGTGTCGATGGGGCCCGGCGAAACCAACGATGCGCTGATACCGCTCCCGGTGAGTTCCTCGGCCAGGGCCAGCGTGAAACCACGCAGCCCGAATTTGCTGGCGCAGTAACTCACCTCACCCGGCAAGGCGACACGACCCGCGAGCGACGCGATATTCACGATGGCGCCCTCACCGGAGCGCCGCATGATGGGCAGCGCGAGGCGCGTGAGCACCATCGGCGCACGCAAGTTGACGTCGATCACCTGCGCCACCTGGGCCGCAGTGAGTTCAGCGAAATCGCCGCGATGGTTGACGCCTGCGTTGTTGACGAGGACTTGCAGTCCACCAAAGCGCGCCTGAACCGCCTCCAGCACTGCAGGTGCAGCGTCGCTGTCGGCGACGTCCCAGGGAAGCGCCAGAACGCGGTCGGGGGCACCCAGTTGCGCTGCCGCGGCCTCCAGCCTCGCGCTGTCTCGCGCGGTAATGACGACCTTCGCACCGAATTGCAGCAAACGCGCGGCAACGGCAAGGCCCACGCCCGCAGAGCCGCCCGTAACCAGTGCTGTTCGTCCAGCGACATCGCGCATCAGGAACTCTCCCGTCAAGTGCGCGGATTGTGCCACACGGGCCACTGCCGTCCGGGCGCCAGGCGCAGGTCAATCCGTGGAAGCGCGCGTTGCCGGGCCCGGATCGCCCGATTAGCCTTGCCCGGCTTTTCACATCGCAACATCACGTTTCAAAACCGGACGCTTCGTTTTGCCGCTTGGTTGAAGCTCCCATCGCGCACGGAGCGCCGGGAGCGGCTACAGTTGGACCGTCGTCCACAACACTGCCCCGGGAGGCACATGGCTGAGGACAGCTCGGCGTGGAAACAGCGATACGAGTTTGCTCTCGAGGCGATCGAGCGCACCGCCCGTGATCATCGTGAGTTCACCCAGGAGCTGGTCCGGGCCCTGAACCGTCTCAGCCTCGCTTGCGAGGGGCAGGACCACGAACTCGACATCGAACTCCGCGAGCTTCGGGCTTTTTTGCGCCTGAAAACGCTCTCCCGCGAGGTGCTGGCCAGCAAGCTCGACGTGCTCGAGGAGCGGCTGCGGGAACTGGGACGACGGGAGCGGAAGCTCGATGCGCGTCTCGAGCGCGCCATATCGACCCTGCTGGATCAGGTCGAAGCCTCACAGCCCCCACGCGAGACGCAGCGTGCATCGCAAGTGCTGCGCCGTGAACTGCGCAGCCTCGACCCGCTGGAGGTCCTCTCCAGGGCCGTGGCGCTCCGTGCCGAAGTACAGCCGACGCACGATGCCAAAACACATGCCGCAACGCCCGGCTTGCTCGATCGCTTGTTCGGGACCAGAGCGCACGCAGCGGCTCCGGTTGCCGAGAAAGTCGTGGCGGCCCTCGCCCCTGCCGCGGCTGCGCCCTCCCCCTCCCCCAGAGCCGAGCAACCCGAAACCCGGGTAGAGCCTTCTGACGAGCCTGACCCGTCCGATGCGCCGCTTGATGAGTCCACACGCAAAAGCCTGACGGAGCTCGTCACGGCGCTGGAGCCCGCGGAGTCGAACGCCCAACTGCGCGCCGCGTACGACTCGGCGCGGAAACGCGTAGAAAGGAATATCCGCGTCGGCGAGCTTGGAAACGTCCTCGACGAGGTGCTTCTGCTGTCGCGCGCGGCACTTGAACAGAGTCGCCTCGAGTTCTCGGGGTTTCTGGAGCAACTGAGCTCGCGTCTTCTGGCAGCGGCGGAAACGATCGCCGAGGGCGGAAACCACGACGCAGCACGCCGGAGCAACAGCGAGACCCTTGATTCAGCGATGCGCGAGGGCATGAGCCACATCCGCAACGAGATTTCAGGCACGCGCGATCTCCAATCGCTCAAACGTGAAGTGAACAAAGGACTGGATGGCATCGGACAAGCCTTCGAGACGTTCCGGGAGCAGGAGGAGCGGATCGGCAGCGAGAGTTCCGTTGGCGCTCGCGCACTCGCTGAACGGGTGATCGAGCTCCAGCAGAAAACCCGCGATGCGGAAGTCTTGATCGAAGAGCAGCGCAGACTTGCGCATACCGACACTCTTACACGGCTGCCGAACCGCGAGGCCTGGGCATTACGCGTGCAGCAGGAACATCAGCGCTGGCAGCGTTACCGCAGACCACTTGCTCTCGCGATCTGTGACATCGACCGGTTCAAGAGTGTCAACGACCGCTTCGGCCACGCGGCCGGAGATGCCGTGCTGCGGGCTGTAGGGGAATGCGTGGAATCGACGCTACGCAAAACCGATTTCGTGGCCCGCTTCGGTGGCGAGGAGTTTGTGTTTTTGTTGCCGGAGACCACGCCGGAGCAGGCGACCAGCGCGATGGAAAAGCTGCGGGACGCAATTTCCGCGCTGTCCATCGACGCGGGAAACCGCAAGGGCATTACGGTGACGGCTTCGTTCGGCATAGCGGGCTTCTCAGGCGAGGACGAGCCGGAAAGAGTATTCACGCGCGCCGATGCTGCCCTGTACCAGGCAAAAGCCGCAGGGCGGAACTGCGTGATGCAGTACTCGGCAGAGGCCGGCTGAAGAGCGCTCCGGCCCCGCGGTCTCAGGTTTGCCGGAGCTGAGATATCGCGCCCGACGCCGATGTGCCATCCCTTGACGATGCACGGCTCAGCACACCCACAAAGGCCAGAACCACGAGCGCTGCGCATCCCTGGTGCATGACCGCGGGCACCAGCGGCACCACATTGACCAGCGTGTATACGCCCAGCGCGTACTGCAGGCAGACAAGACCGAAAAACAGATGCAGAAAGCGCTGCTGCAGACCGTCGCGGGCGCTCTGCCGGTAGCGAAACCACACCCCCGCAACACCGAGCAGCAGCAGCGTGCCTAGCAGGCGGTGCATGAACTGGACTGTGGCGTGGTCTTCGAGCAGGCTCATCCACCACGGATCCATAGCGAGCACGGCCTCTGCGACCCATCGTTCGCCCATTCGCGGAAAACTGTTGTAACCCCATCCTGCATGCAGTCCGGCCACGAATGCGCCGTAGACGATTTGCAGGACGAGCAAAACACCAAGCCCCGCGAGCAACCGGCGCGGAATCCCGGCACCATCGTCACGGGGGCCTTGGGTCTGCGGTCGCAGCGACAGCAGCACCCACATCAGGTATCCCATGATCGACAGCGCGAGCCCAAGATGGGCCGCCAACCGGAAATGACTGACGCGCGGTTCGTCGACAAGGCCGCTCTTGACCATCAGCCAGCCCACCAGCCCCTGCATGCCGCCAAGCAACAGTGCAAACGCCAGGCGAATCGCCAACGGGCGCTGAAAGGACCCCCTGGCGAGAAACCAGAAGAACGGCAGCGCGAACGCCATCCCTATCGCCCTGCCGAGCACCCTGTGAACGTACTCCCAGAAGAAGATCGACTGGAAGCCCGCGAGGTCCATGCCGGGATGGGTCAGGCGGTATTGCGGGTATTGTTTGTAAGCCTCGAAGGCCGCGTTCCAGTCAGCCTCAGACAGTGGGGGCACAACCCCCATGATCGGCTCCCACTCGACCATGGAGAGCCCTGAACCGGTCAGGCGCGTTATGCCGCCCACCACCACCATCGCAAACACCATGGCGATGACGGTGACAAGCCAGATGCGCACGCCGCGCGCGGAGTGGTTCAGTTCAGGATGGCTTGTCATCAGTCTTGCCCGCCTCGGCTTTCACGGACTCGGTGTACTCATCGAGACGCTTAGCCAGTTCACCGTAGATGTAATCCGAGACTCTGAAAGCCCAGCCCTGCACCCGCGCATTTATTGCTGCCGCCTCGGCAGCAACATCAGGAGTGCCGCTTTTATGGGCAGCAACCGCGGCATCGGTCGCAGGAACAGGAGCCTGCCCAGTGCCAGTTGCCGAGGCCTTGATCCGGACCCAGTTGGCATCACCGGCCTTCACCGCATCGATGTCGAGCACCAAGCCATCGAAGAACCGAATGCGATTGCGCGCGAGGGCAGTGCCGCTGAAGAGTTCCTCGGAGGCTCTGCGCACATCCTCGGCCTCGGCTGTGAGCACCGCGCGCGCCGCAGCATCGAAGACCGAGTCGTAGCGCGGGCGGCCGCCCTCGGGGAGGCTCGCGACGCTCAGGCTGGGCGTGGCGGCATCGGGCCGCGCCGCCTCGAAGCCACTGCCATCGGCAAGACTTCGCGTAACACCTGCCACACGTTCGAACGCGAGGCCGAGGAGCTTGCGATCGATCCAGTCGCCGGGATCGGCAAAGGCCTGGGGAGAGCGGTCAACGAGCCATGTCTCGGGACTGCCCGCAAGCCGGAGGTAACGGCCACTGCGCCCCTCTGCCGCATTGCCCACGAGCACACGCCAGCGTGCGGCCGTGTCATCGCGCCAGATTTCGACGAGCACGGCCTTGCTGCCGGGCTTGTCGATGTCCTCGAGACCCAAGCGCCCGTAGAACTCGGGCTTCGAGGTCTTCTGCTCCAGCACTTTGGCGGCAGAGAGTTCCTTCAGCAGATCGGCCAGACGCTCCATATCGACGCTGTAGCCTTCACGCTCTGCCAGTACCCAGCGTTCGCCCTCGCGGCGCAGGCTGGACGAAAGTGCGCCGGACTTGAGGTCGATACGCTTCACCTCGCCGAGGCCTTCCTTGAGCCCCGCCAGCCAGGGGCCCGCAGCCCCCGTCCCGGACTCGGGCGCGCGCTGGTGCCCGAAAAGCGCGGCGAGTCCTGCGAGCAGTGCCACCAGCACTACCGCAATACCAAGACGTTGCTTCTGACTCATGCAGGGGCCCCCTCAGGCTGTTCCGCGCGCATCGCGCAACTGGCTGCGACGTACACGAAACCTGTGCCAGCCGAAGAGGCAAAGCGTGAGCAGCACGGGCGCCACGACGATGTTCAACACCTTGAGAAGCGTACCGAGTTTCTCTATGTCGCTGTCCATGCGATGACGGACCTCCCGGAGCTCCTTGCGGATGCGGAGCTTCTGATCCTGGAACTCGTCGAGCGTTGCCTCCTGCTCCGGCGACAGCACCAGTTGGCGGGAGTCCTGCTTTCCATTCTGCAGTTCATCGAGCCGTTTCTCGGTCTCGTCGAGCCGCTTCTGCAACTCGTCAGCGCTGGCGCGGTAGCGCGCCTCGGCACCCTGACGAATCGACTGCACGAGATCGAAGGGCCTCGAGAAGCGACCGCGCCCGCGCACTTGAATCAATGACGAGTTGCCGCTCATGTTCTCGATGCCGTTCTGCAGGAAGGCCGCATTGTCGGCCCATGCCGTCGCGATACGCTGGCCGAAGAAATTCTGGACCTGAACCCAGAAGCGGTCCGCCAGCATGTCGGCATCCGCGACAACGAGCACGTTTATGTCTTTCGACTCCGCAACGTAGGCATCGCCTTCCTTCTGCGGCGCGGGAAAGGCGGACTTCGCGGGCCCGCTGATGCGCGCTGCAAGGGTATAGCGCTGGCCGCCGGGTTTGAGTTCAGCCAGGAGCACCGAAGGATCACGCGCGGCCTGCATGCGGGAGCTGTCGATCAGGCCTGCCTTATCCGAGCTCTGGAGCAAGGGTTCAAATCGTGTGGTGGCCCCCTTCGCCTGCGACAGTGCCCCGGCAAAACCGAGGTTCAGGCTCTCGAGGCGCGCCGTCACCACGTCACCGGATGCGACGTTATCCGGCCCCAGCCCGAGGAACCCGGGATGCGCGACCGGCGTCTGATCCGCACCCACGCTGATCTGCAATGCGGTACCCGGATCACCCACGACCTTGTCCATCGCGTAGTCCACGCCCCAGGCGCTGAACAGGCTGCCAAGCGTGGAGGCAGTGGCACCCGGTTCCTGCGGCATCATCGGATTGGGAGTGGCACGGGCGGACTCGCAGTACGGATCGACGAAGACCAGCGCCTTGCCGCCCTTCATCACGAACTGGTCCACCGCGTACTGCATCGCGGGGCTCAGGGTCGACGGATGCACCAGCAGCAGGGTTGTGATGTCAGCGTCGATCTTGTCGGCTTGAGGACCGAGGGTGCGCAGCTCGAAGCCTTCACGCAGCTGATCCACCACCATCCACGCCGGTGTGGGCTGGGAACTCATCATGTCGAAACCGCCAGCCATCTGGAGTCCGGACACCAGACCGATCACCGGCTTCCTGGTCGCCGTGAGCGCGGCCACCAGTTTGCTCACCTCGTACTCGAGAAATTCCTCGCGCTCGGGCTGGAAAAACGGCAGCACCTGCTTGTCGCCATAGGCGTTTGTCGCCGCGAGACCGAGATAGACCTTGTCACCGCTGCCATCGAGCGGAACGGCCTGCAGGCCGAACTCGCCCGCCTGGTCCTCGGCCTCGGAGAAAGGCTCGGGGTCCACGACATGGAGCCGTATGCGACCGTCCGCCTCGTGGGCATATTCCTCGAGCAACTCGCGAACACGCCGTGCATAGGTACGAAGCGGCGCAGCCTCTCTGGTCGCCTTGTCGGAGAAAAAGAAATACACGTCGATAGGCTCGCCGATGCCGGCGATGATCTCGCGTGTGCCATCGGAGATCGTGTAGAGGCCGCCTTCGGTGAAATCGATGCGCAGCCTCCCGAACAGCAGGGTGTTCAGGGCACTGAATGCGATGAAACCCAGGGCAAGCATCAGGAGCACGAGACGGGGATAGTTCTTGCGGTTGGCCATGGTTCAGTCCGCCTGCTTCAGTTCGATGACCACGGCGGTGGCAGCGAGCCAGACCACCGTGAGTGATACGAAGAACAGCACGTCCCGGAGCCCGATGACGCCCTTCGAGATCGCGGTGAAGTGCGTGAGGAAGCTCATGGACGCGATGGCGTCGATCAGCAACTGGGGAGCCCAGCCGCCGAGCGCGTCCAGCACCAGCGGAAAACCGCTCAGCGTGAAGAGGAAGCACACGACCACCGTGGTGATGAAGGCAATCACCTGGTTGCGGCTCAATGCCGACATGCATGAACCGATGGCGAGGAAACTTCCGGCCATCAACCAGCTGCCGAGATAGCTGGCGAGGATCACGCCGTTATCGGGCGATCCGAGCACGTTTACCGTGATCCACAGCGGGAAACTCAACGCCAGCGCGAGGCCGGTGAAAAGCCAGGCCGCCAGAAATTTGCCGAGCACCGCATCCATTTTCGTGAGCGGCAGGGTAAGCAGCAGTTCGATGGTGCCGCTCTTGCGCTCCTCCGACCAGAGCCGCATCGCGATCGCCGGCACCAGGAACAGGTAGAGCCACGGATGGAAGCTGAAGAACGGCACGAGATCGGCCTGTCCCCGCTCGTAAAACCCGCCGATGTAAAAAGTGAAGACACCACCGAGCACGAGGAAGATCAGGACGAAGACATAGGCGAGCGGCGTCGCGAAATACGATCCGAGTTCCCGACGCGCGATGATGGAAACCATGCTCATCACGCTGCCTCCCGTGTGATGTTGCGGAAGACCTCGTCGAGCTTGCCGCGCTCCACGTGGAGTTCGTCTGCCACCCAACCCCGGTCGTGCACCAGGCGCGCAAGTGCTGCAAGCGGGCTGGCCTCCGGATGAGGCAGCACGAGGAGCCGCTTTCCGTCGGCATCCGCGCGCACTTCCCGCACACCCGCAAGCGCGGCGATGGCCGCGACGGCCCCTGCGTAGGCCTCGGCCAGATGCAGATGCACGGCGCGATGCGTGGGCGAGCGGGATTCGAGTTCGGCTGGCGTGCCATCGGCCACCACGCGGCCGTGCGCGACGATGATCGCGCGGTTGCAGACCGCGTGAACCTCTTCGAGGATATGCGTGGACACCACCACGATCTTCTCGTCAGACAGCCCGCGGATCAGCTCCCTGACCTGATGTTTCTGGTTCGGATCCAGACCGTCGGTTGGCTCGTCCAGGATCAGCACCTGCGGGTCGTGGAGAATGGCTTGCGCCAGACCGACGCGCCGCTTGAAGCCCTTCGAGAGGGTCTCGATGCGTTGCTGTAGCACCCCTCCCAGGTCCATGCGCTCGACCACCGAATCAAGCCTCGCATCGAGGTCGGCACCGCGCAGGGAACGGACCTTGCCGATGAATCGCAGGAACTCCATGACGCGCATGTCCTCGTAGCTCGGCGCGCCCTCTGGCAGATAGCCGATCAGGCGACGAGCGTCCTGGGTCTGCTGCTGCACGTCACGTCCGAAAATGCGAACGGATCCTGCGCTGGGCGCGATGAATCCCGCGATCATCTTCATGGTGGTGGATTTGCCGGCCCCGTTCGGACCGAGGAAGCCCAGGACCTCGCCGGGGCGCACCGTGAAACTGAGATCGTCAACGGCGACAAAGCTGCCGAAACGGCGGCTCAGGTGACTCACTTCGATCATGCGTACTCCTTGCGTCGAGAAAGGATCGGCCCAAAACCCGGGGATGCCGCGCAGAACGGGCGCGGACTATAAGCCCGCTCACCGCACTGCGGCAACGCGAGCACCGTGCTCACGGACGAGGCTCAGGTGTCGCGCATATCGACAGCAATACGGCGCTGATCCACTCTAGAAGCCCCGCCGGACAGCGCGTCCGGCGTGCCCTACGACAGGCAAAGGAGTTCCGAGTTTCATGACGACGCCCAGATGGGGAATTTTCCTGCTGCTGACAGTCCTGATCCTCGGGTCGGTGCCCGGCGCATCGGGCGCGCCCGCCCCTGCCAGCGTCTCGGGAGAGAACCGCTACGGCGTGCTCTTCACAGCGTGGATACGCCCGGGTGACCCCTTGGCCACGGTACGCATACGTCTCACCAAGAATGCGGAGTTCGTGCGCTGGATGCGGCTCTCTGCGGCCAGCCCCAAGTACAGCGCGTTCAAGGGCAGCGGCAGTATCACGCAGGAGGCAGATGGCCTGCTGTGGCATCCCTCTGGCGAGCGGCCCTGGCTTCAGTACACGGTCAACCTCGAGAGCAAGCGCGAGTCGGGACGCTTCGACGGTCTGGTAACTGCGGATTGGGCGATTTTCCGCGCAGACGATCTGGTGCCGCCCGTGCATATCGACATGGCCGACGGCACCCGATCCGCCTCCAAGCTGAGCCTCGAACTGCCCACCGGCTGGAGCGCTGCCACACCCTTCCCGCCCTACAAGAGCGGCCGCTTCCGCATAGACAATGACGATCGCCGCTTCGACCGCCCTACGGGCTGGGTGGCGCTCGGCAAGCTCGGCATCCGTCGCGAGCGCATCAACGCTACGCGCCTCACGATTGCGGCACCCACGGGTCAGGGCGTCCGGCGGATGGACACACTCGCATTCTTCAGGGGGACCCTGCCGACGCTGCAGTCAGTGTTTCCGGAGTTCCCCGAACGCCTGCTCGTGGTGAGCGCCGGAGACCCGATGTGGCGCGGCGCGCTGTCGGGGCCGGACAGTCTGTTCGTCCATGCCGACCGCCCCCTGATCAGCGAGAACGGCACCAGCACGTTCGTACATGAGCTGGTGCATGTGGCGATGCGGGCACGCAGTCGGCCCGACTCGGACTGGATCGTCGAGGGGCTTGCCGAGTATTACTCGCTCGAAGTGCTCCACCGCTCGGGGATGCTGGGAGATGCCCGATTCGAGAAGGCGCACGCGGGACTCGCGGCCTGGGGTGCAGAGGCACCGACGCTTGCAGTTGCACATTCCACGGGCCCGGTCACGGCGAAGGCCGTCGGTGTGCTGCGTGCGATAGACCGGGACATCCGCAGCGCCAGCAAGGGCAAGAAAAGCCTGGACGACGTGGCGCGCGCGCTGGCTGCGGCCAATGAGCCCGTCACCCGCGCAGGCTTTGACGCGCTGGTCGCTGCTGCAAAGAAGGGCGCGGACTAATCCCCAAGGCCCAACTCGCGCAGGATCTCCGCGGTGTGCTGCCCGGGAGCAGGCGGCGGACCGGCCTTGCGCTTGTCGACGCCTGCCACGAATATCGGGCTGTTCACGGTGTGGGTGGCGTTGCCGATGGGCTCCTCCAGAGGCAGCAGGCCGCCGTTCAGCACCACCTGCGGGTCAGTGATGACTTCATCGAGCGTGCTGACGGCGATGAGGTCGATGCCACTGACCGCCATCACTGACTGCCAGTGTGCCCAGTCCTCCTCGGCAATCCGCTGCTCGAGCAGAGCGATAAGCACTGCAGCGTTGGCGCGACGGTCGGCGGTCGCTGCAAAGCGCGCGTCCTCCTCCAGATGCCCCAGACCCAGCGCTGCTGCGAAGCGAAGCCAATCGCACTCCTCGTCGAAGAGCCAGGGATAAAACCAGTGACCGTCACGGGTGCCATAGGGAATGGCCAGGGCGTTGTTCATCTCATGGCGCGGCGTCTCGAGCTGCACCTCTGCGCCCGAGAGCCGTGCCGCCAGAGGTATCCCGTTCGCCCACAGGCCGTTCGCGAGCAGCGAGCTGTAGACCTTGCCGCCCTGCCCCGTGCGCTCGCGCTGGTAGAGCCCCAGCATCACGGCACCGAACATCGACATGGCGCTGGCGTGGTCACCCCAGCCGAGAATACCGCCGGCCGGCGGGGCGTCGCGGTAACGCATCCGGTCCATCATCCCGGAGCGCGCCCACCAGCCCGTACGATCGAAGGCCGCAACGTTGGCATGCGGCCCCTCCTCGCCGTACCCGCTCAACTGACCGTACACAAGCCTGGGGTTGTGCGCCCCGAGGTCTTCCCAGCGCAGCTTCAGTTTTTCGAGTACCGCAGGCGGGAAGTTGGTAAGAAACACATCAGCGGTGCGCACCAGAGCCAACAAAGCGGCGTACGCATCGTCCTGCTTCAGGTCGAGCATCACGCTCTTCTTGTTGCGCGAGGTGAGCTGCCAGGGATAGTTCTCGGTCGACTGCGGGAAACCGGGCACGAACTGCGCGCACCAGCGGTAGGTGTCGCCGCCGGGTGGAGGCTCGATCTTGATTACCTCGGCGCCGAAATCACCCAGCACCGTGGCAGCGGCAGGCGCCGCCACCCAGGATCCACAATCGATAACGCGCATTCCTTCCAGCAACATGCGATTGGCCTCCGCACCGGCGTCCTTCAACTGCGGGCGATCATAGCCCCGATTGCAAAATGCCCGCTTAACAAAGCGTAATGGCTGCAGCATGGAGCCTTGAGCGCCCGATGCCACAGAATGCCCACCCGGAAAACGGAGCCCATCAGGCGTGCCAACAGACCCGCGAGAACCCGCCGACGAGTACGACTACATCGTGGTCGGGGCCGGCTCGGCCGGCTGCGCCCTTGCCGCCCGCCTGACCCGGGAGGCGAGTCGCCGGGTGCTGCTGCTTGAAGCGGGCGGCATGGATCGCCACCCCATGATCCATGTGCCGCTCGGCTTTGCCTTCCTGATGAAGAACCCGAGCGTGAACTGGTGCTATCGCACCGAACCCGAGCCCCAATTGAACTGGCGACGCATCGACTGGCCACGCGGAAAAGTGGTTGGTGGCAGCAGCGCGATCAACGGCATGGTCTACATCCGCGGACAGCGCGAGGACTACGACGCCTGGGCGGCCGCGGGCAACCCGGGCTGGTCCTTCGCCGAGCTCCTCCCCTATTTCATCCGCACGGAGCACAACACGCGCGGCGCCAATGCCCTGCATGGCACCGGCGGCGGGGTGTGGGTCGACGAGGTGGGCCCGCGCCTCGACGCGACGGACCTCTTCATCCAGGCGGGTGTCAGCGTTGGCCTTCCCCACAACAGTGATTTCAACGGCCCGAGCCAGGAAGGGATCGGCCGCTATCAGGTGAACGTGCGGCGCGGCGTTCGTCAGACAGCCGCTACGCACTTCCTGAAGCCCGCGGCGCGACGCGCCAATCTTGATCTGGTGACACGGGCCCTGGTTCTGGGCCTCGACATGGAGGGCGGGCGCGTCACGGGCCTGCGCTACGCCCGAGGCAAGGAATCGCGCGCGGTGAGGGCGCGCCATGGCGTAGTCCTGTGTGCCGGGGCAATCAATTCACCGCAACTCCTGGAGCTGTCAGGCATCGGAAGCAGCCCTGTTCTGGAGCGCGTGGGAATTCCGGTGCGTCACGCACTGCCCGGCGTCGGGGAAAATCTCCAGGACCATCTCACCGTGAATATCCAGCAGGGGCTGCGGCATACCCAGACCTTCGCCAACCACACCACTCCGCTTGCGCTGCTCGGCAACATTTTGCGCTGGGCCATCAGCCGCGAGGGTCTGCTGGTGCACCCGGCCTGTCAGGGCGGAGCGTTCTTCCGTTCCTCGTCAGGCGTCGATCGTCCCGACTCGCAGATCCACTTCACGCCCGCTGCGGGCCGCACCGACGAACGCGGCAATATGGTCACAGTGCCCGGCACCACCGCCACCGTGTGTCACCTGCGTCCGGAAAGCCGCGGCAGCGTGCACATCCGCTCGGCCAATCCGGACTATGCGCCGGCGATACGCGCCAATTACCTCGCCACGGAGGCCGATCGCCGCGCCACCATCGACGCGGTACGACGCGTGCGCGAGATCTTCGCCTCACCGGTGCTCGATCATTTCCGCGACGAGGAAATCCGCCCCGGCCGTCACTGCCAGAGCGATGCAGAGATTCTCGAATTCATCCGCCGCGAAGCCCAGTCGGTCTATCACCCGGTCGGCACCTGCCCGATGGGCTCTGACGAGAACAGCGTGGTCGACCATCGCCTTCGCGTGCATGGAATCGAGGGGCTGCGGGTAGCCGATGCCTCCATCCTTCCGCGGATCATCAGCGGCAACACACACGCGCTCTGCTGCGTGATCGGCGAGAAAGCAGCCGACATGATGATGGAAGACGAGCGCTGAACCCCACCGTCAACGCGGCTACTGCCGCCCAGAGAGAGTACGCACCATGAATACGGCAGCGGATCCGGCCACCGACACCGCACGCAGCGCGATGCTCTCCGTGCTGGAACTCCAGCGTCGCGCCTTCGAACTCGAGGGGCACGTCGAATACGGCACCAGGATCGACCGCCTGGATCGCGCGATCGCACTTCTGGTCGACAACCAGGACGCCATCTGTGCGGCGCTCTCCGAAGATTACAGCTGCCGCTCGCCCTACATGACGCGCATGTCGGAGGTGATGACCTCCGTCGGCAACCTGAAGCACGTGAAAAAGAACCTCAAGGCCTGGATGAAGCCCGAAAAGCGCTCGGCCCCGGTGCCCATGAATCTCTTCGGCGCGCGCGCCAAGGTCTACTACCAGCCCAAGGGCGTGGTGGGAAACATGACGCCCTGGAACATCCCGGTAGGCATGGTCTTCAGTCCGATGGCCGACATGCTCGGCGCCGGCAACCGCGTGATGGTGAAGCCCTCGGAGTTCACGCCCGCCACATCGTCCCTCACCAGGGAACTGATCGCGCGTTACTTCGACGCGACGGAGGTGGCAGTGGTCACCGGTGGTCCCGAGGCCGGCGCGGCCTTCGCGTCACTTCCTTTTGACCACCTGCTGTTCACGGGTGCAACGTCGATCGGCCGTATGGTTGCGCGGGCCGCGGCTGAAAACCTCACGCCCGTCACGCTGGAACTGGGCGGAAAATCGCCGGTGTTCATCGGCATCGGCGCCGACGTGGACGAGGCTGCCGACAAGATCATCACCGGCAAGGCGCAGAACGCCGGCCAACTCTGCATCTCGCCGGACTACGCCTTCGTACCCGAGGCCCGCCTCGAGGCCTTCATCGACGCATCCCGCCGTACCTTCAGCGCGCAATTCCCCACCGTGGTCCTCAACCCGGACTACAACTCGATGATCAACGCGCGCCACTTCGAGCGGGTGCGCAGTGCCATCGAGGAAGCAAGAGCCGCAGGCGCGCGCGTGCTCGACTTGAACCCTGCCGGGGAAGACTGGTCCGACCCCGCCGTACGCAAGATTCCGTTGCATCTCGTCATCGACCCGCCCGAGCACTGCAGGTTGATGCAAGAAGAGATATTCGGACCGGTACTGGTGCTGCGCACCTACCGGGACCTCACGCGCTGCATCGCCTACGTCAACGGACGCCCGCGCCCGCTGGCACTCTATTACTTCGGCACCGACGGCGCGGAGCGCGAGCAGGTACTCAAGGAGACCATCTCGGGTGGCGCGGCCGTGAACAACGTGCTGATGCACTTTGCCTGCGACGACCTGCCCTTCGGTGGCGTCGGTGCAAGCGGCAACGGCCACTACCACGGATTCGACGGTTTCCGAACATTCAGCCACGCCAAAGGCGTCTACACCGAAGGGAGGGTCAACCTGCCCAAGCTCGCGGGAACCCTTCCGCCCTTCGGCGCGAAGCTCGCGAAGATGCTCGATTCGCAAATCAAGCGCTGAGCGTCACGGCGCTCAGTCGAGAAGGAATTCGCAAGCGCGCGGGATGAATACGTCCGGTTTCTCGGCGTGCAGCCAGTGCCCTGCGCCGGCGAGCGTCTCGATGACAGCGGCCGGAAACGGCGCATCGATGCTGGCCCGGTGCCCGGGCAGAACGTAATCCGAGCGTTCACCGCGAAGGAACAGCGCGGGACCGTTCCACGCACAGGACCCGGTGCCCATCACCGGCGGCGCGAGAATCTGCGGATAGCCCTCGACGATATGCCGCAGCCCCAGGCGCCAGCACCAGGCGCCGTCATCAAGCCGCTCCCGATGCATCAGCAGCAGGGAAACCAGCGCGGGATCAGGCAGGCGCTCAGCTAGCAGCCGGGCCGTCTCGCTGCGATCGGCATCCGGCCGCTCGGCAATGTCCTGCAGTGCATCGAACACCGCACCGTGATGCGCTGCGTAGGCCACGGGCGCGATATCCGCCACCAGCAACCTCTCGCACCGCTCGGGAAAATCCAGCGCGAACTGCATGGCGAGCTTGCCGCCCATGGAGTGCCCCAGCACCGACGCGTACGGAAGGCCGGCAGCATCGAGCGTCAGTGCAAGATCCAGAGCAAGATCGCGGTAGGACATCCCGGGAGCGCGGAAGGAGCGCCCGTGGTTGCGCAGGTCCGGCACGATCACCCGGCAGCGCGGCGCAAGCGCACGCGCGAGCGCACCGAGGTTGCTACCCAGACCAAGCAGGCCGTGAAGCAACACCACAGTGCGCTCGCCCTCACCGTAAGACCGGATATGCAGCGCTTCACTCATGACCCGGATGGAAGCACGGGGCGTTCCACCGGGCAAGCCGCGTTGCTATGATCGCGCGGCAACAAACGGAAGCTTCGCCATGCGTCTCCTTGCCCTCGTCGTCTCGATACTCCTCCTCGTCTCAGGCTGTTCCAGCGGAGGTGGCATCGGCGATGGCGGTAGCGGCGCAGAGGCCACCCGGGTCAAATCCGAGTACGACCCAAGACTTGCCGACAAGACGCAATTCGGGCGGCTGCTGATCGCCAACATCAACCTCGGCAAACCGAGCCGGGCCTATCTTGAAGAGCATGAGTCGAACATCGACGACCTCGTGGCGGAGCGGCTCCGCGCTGCGGGCTACACACTCCAGCCCAGCAGCGAATTCGATCAGGCCTGGCGCGAGGGCGTGCGCAAGTGGGGCGAGCCCTACAACCCCACCACCGGAAAACTGAACGTCCAGGCTCTTCAATATGTGTTGGCGGAGGCCGTCACCTGGCTCGCGGCGAACACCCAGGCGCAAGCCGTGGTCTTCACCAACCTCGAGGAGCAGCAGGTCTACTTCAACCCCTCAGGGAACCACATGGCCTATTTCATGGGCGTGGGCCGCAAGCCCGCCACCCGCGGTGGAGAGGGAATCACCGGCGATTTCAACTGGGTACAGGGTGTGGACGCGGTCAGCATCAACGTCAAAGTTCTGGACCTGAAACTCCAGCAACTCTTCAGTGGGGCCGGCGGCATCGAAGTCACCGAAACGCTGGATCTGAAGGGATCGACCCCACGCTGGATGCGCTCGAAGAAGATCCTCGACAACGAGGACTTCATCGAAGAGGGCATCAACCTGGCGCTGGATCCGTGGATCAAGCCTGACTGAGCCCTCCCCGCACAGGGCTCAAATGCGCGGAATAAGCTCTGCGTACTCGTCGATCATGGGCATGACGGCGTCGGGCTTGTCCCAGAGATCCACCGACACCCCGACGTTTACACGGTAGATGCCCGCATCGCGGTAGCGTTTCAGGTCATCGAGGCTGGGGTGCATCATGGCCTGCAGCGTGATCTTCACCGCATCGGGGTCACGCCCGAACTCCGCCACCTGCTTGCGGAAGGCCGCAACAGAGGCAGCGACGTCGGGCAGCGCAAAGTCCACCGGGAACCAGCCGTCAGCCCACTCCGCCGCGTGACGGGTGCCAAGCGGCCCCATCGCACCGAAGATCACCGGAGGGCCGCCGGCCTGCAGCGGCTTCGGTGAGCACCACACCGCATCAAAATCGATGTACTCGCCGTGGTACTCGGATTCTTCGTCACGCCAGAGCGCGCGGGTTGCGGCTACCGTTTCGCGGAGCACGCCGTAGCGCTTCTTCCAGGGCTGGCGGCTGACGTTATCGAACTCTTCCTCGTTCCAGCCCACGCCAACGCCAATCTCCACGCGACCGCCGGAAAGGTGGTCGAGGGTTGCGATGGTCTTGGCCTGCGAGAAGAGATCGCGCTCGAGCATGAGCGCAATGCCGGTGCCTATCCGCAGACGCGTGGTGGCGGCCGCCGCGGCCATCAGCGAAACGTAGGGGTCCATCATGACCTTGTAGGGCTCGGGAAGACTGCCGCCACCCGGATAAGGCGTCTTCATTGCGCAGGGAATATGGCTGTGCTCCCCGTACCAGAGGGACTCGAAACCGCGATCTTCCAGGGCCCGCGCAAGGATCGCGGGCGAGGGATCGAGCAGCGTGTTCATGGAACTGAAGCCGATATGCATCGGGAAACTCCTGGTGGGCAACGGGGGCCTTCGCATTCTACGCGAGGCAAAGACACTGAAACTCATCCGCTCGCAGTAGACGAGCGAGGGTTCAGCCGATCAGTTCCACCACCTTGCGGCCGAGATCAGACGGAGAGGCCTCGCCGGCGGCCACCGCCTCGCAGACGCTACGGCGCATGGCCGGCGTCCAGAAGCGTTTGATGTGGGAGGCTGCAGCCGCCGCAGCGGCATCGGGGTTTTCTTCCCAGCAGAGGTTGGCGCAAATCTGCTCCAGCATCTGCAGCCCGTGATCTCGTTCGTGGTGTGCCATGGCTTGGGTACCGCTCAGGTGTCGAGGCGCTCGGGCGCCGTATAGACGGAAAACTTTCCCGGTCGCGCAAAAGCGACCAGCGTGAAGCCGGCGTCCCGCGCGAGGTTGACGGCGAGCGCGGTGGGAGCCGACACCGCCGCCAGAATCCGCATCCCCGCCCTGGCCGCCTTGGTGACCATCTCGTAACTCGCACGGCTCGAGACCAGAGCGAAGCCACTGTCACTGGCCGTCGCCGTGCGAGCCATCGCGCCGATCAGCTTGTCGAGCGCATTGTGACGCCCGACGTCCTCCCGCAGGAGGCGGATATCCCCATTGACCCCGCACCATGCAGCCCCATGGGCACCTCCCGTGCGCAAGGAGAGCGCCTGCAGCGGCGCCATCGCAACCACTGCGCGCTCTACGGCCGCAGCAGATAGCACGGGACCGTCGGCAACGCGATCAACCGAGCGGATCGCCTGCTCGAGGGACTCCGCGCCGCACAGGCCACAACCCGTCCTTCCCGTGAGATTCCGGCGCATGGTCTTCAGTGCATGCTCACGCCCTGGTGACAGACTCACCGCAAGCTCCAATCCGTGCGGATGGGCCGAGGCTTCGATATCCCGTATCTCCGAGGCATGCGCGACGATACCCTCGGAGAGACTGAAGCCAACCGCAAAATCCTCGAGGTCGGCGGGGGTCATCATCATCACGACATGCGAGATCCCGTTGTAGCTCAGTGCAACGGGCGTCTCCTCCGCCACCGCATCCTGCGCGGCCTCCACAGCGGCGCAGGAACTCCAGCGCCGCACAGCGACGTCCACCAGGCACTCGCCCGCCGTGCGAACCAGACTCAAGTCGGGGTACCGGCTTCCGCGATGGCCTGTTCGAGGAAGCGCTGCTGACGCGCAGAGAACACTCTCTGCCTCTGCTGCCACTCGGAAGGTGCATTGACCCTGGAGGCCTGCACCGCAGTCACCTTGTACTCGGGGCAGTTGGTGGCCCAGTCGGAGTTGTCCGTGGTCACCACGTTGGCGCCGCTCACCGGGTGGTGGAACGTGGTGTAGAGCACGCCCGCCTGCACACGGTCCGTGACTTCCGCGCGCAATACCGTCTCACCCGCGCGGCTCACCAGACCCACCCAGTCGCCATTGCTGATGCCGCGTTCCTCGGCGTCGTGCGGATGGATCTCGAGGAGGTCCTCGGAATGGAAGCGGAGATTCTCGGTGCGCCGTGTCTGAGCACCGACGTTGTACTGGGACAGGATCCGGCCCGTGGTGAGAAGCAGGGGCAGACGGCTGCTGGCACGCTCTTCGGTGGGCACGAAGGGCGTCATCGCGAAATAACCCTTGCCACGCACGAAGGCGCCGACGTGCATGGTCGGGGTGCCCTCCGGAGTGTGCTCGTTGCAGGGCCACTGGATGCTGCCCAGCTGCTCGAGCTTGGCGTAACTCACACCCGTGAAGGTGGGGGTGAGCCTGGAGATCTCATCCATGATCTCGCTGGCAGCGGCGTAATTCATCGGATAGCCGAGCGCGTTGGCGAGCTTCTGGGTGATCTGCCAGTCCTCGAGTCCGGCGAGGGGGCTTACGGCCCGGCGCACGCGCGAGATACGACGTTCGGCGTTGGTGAAGGTGCCCTCTTTCTCGAGGAAGGTGGCGCCCGGCAGAAACACATGCGCGAACTTCGCGGTCTCGTTCAGGAAGAGATCCTGCACCACCAGACACTCGAGCTGGCGCAGCGCGGCCTCGACGTGCTGCGTGTTCGGGTCCGATTGTGCGAAGTCCTCGCCCTGCACGTACATGCCGCGGAAACGGCCATCCAGAGCCGCGTCGAACATGTTGGGGATGCGCATGCCGGGCTCGCTGTCGAGTTCGACGCCCCACGCAGCCTCGAAACTGGCGCGCACGCCCGGATCGGAGACGTGCCGGTAGCCGGGGAACTCGTGGGGGAAAGACCCCATGTCACAGGAGCCCTGCACGTTGTTCTGGCCACGCAGCGGATTCACGCCAACGCCACGGCGACCGAGGTTCCCGGTAGCCATTGCCAGGTTGGCGATGCCCATGACGGTGGTGGAACCCTGGCTGTGCTCGGTGACGCCGAGGCCGTAGTAAATCGCTGCGTTGCGCGCTCCGGCATAGAGCCTGGCGGCCGCACGCAATTCCCCGGCGGGAATGCCAGTGAGTGCGGCAGTGGCCTCGGGCGAGTGCTCCGGACGCGACACGAAGGAGCGCCACTGCTGCCACTGCGCGATTTCGCAGCGTTCTTCGACGAAGACCGTGTTCTCGAGGCCCTCGGTGACAATCACGTGGGCCATCGCGTTGACGAACGCAACGTTGGTGCCCGGGCGCAATTGAAGGTGGTGCTCTGCGCGGATATGCGGGCTCGACACCAAGGCGATGCGGCGCGGATCCACGACGATGAGGCTTGCGCCCTCACGCAACCGCTTCTTCAGACGGGAGGCGAACACCGGATGCGCCTCGGTGGGGTTGGCGCCCATCACGATGATCACATCGGCCTCGGCCACCGAGCTGAAGGACTGGGTGCCGGCCGATTCACCGAGCGTGGTCTTCAGGCCATAGCCCGTGGGCGAGTGGCAAACACGTGCGCAGGTATCGACGTTGTTGTTGCCGAAGCCGGCACGGACGAGCTTCTGGACCAGCCAGGTCTCCTCGTTGGTGCAGCGCGAGGAGGTGATGGCGCCCACGCTGTTGCGCCCGTATTTCTGCTGGATGTCCTTGAACCGTGCCGCCGCAAAACCGACTGCTTCGTCCCAGCTGACTTCGCGCCATGGCTCGTCGATGCTGTTGCGGATCATCGGGTGACGGATGCGGTCTTTGTGGGTCGTGTAGCCGAAGGCAAAGCGGCCCTTGACGCAGGAGTGGCCCTCGTTCGCCTTGCCGTCCTTGTTGGGCACCATGCGTACCACGGTGTCGCCGCGCATCTCGGCCCGGAAGGAGCAGCCGACGCCGCAATAGGCGCAGGTGGTGAGCACGCTGTGCTCGGGCACGCCTGTCTCGATGACGCTCTTTTCCTGGAGCGTGGCGGTGGGGCAGGCCTGCACGCACGCGCCGCAGGAAACGCAATCGGATTCCATGAAGGAACCGCCCTGCCCGGCCGCGATCTTCGAGTCGAAGCCGCGACCCTGTACCGTCAGCGCAAAAGTGCCCTGCACTTCCTCGCAGGCCCGCACGCAGCGCGAGCACACGATGCACTTGGAGGGATCGAAGGCGAAGTACGGATTGGACTCGTCCTTGGCCGAACCAAGATGGCTCGCGCCATCGAAGCCGTAGCGCACCTTGCGCAAGCCCACCTCGCCTGCCACATCCTGAAGCTCGCAATCGCCGTTGGCGCTGCAGGTCAGGCAGTCGAGCGGGTGGTCCGAAATGTAGAGTTCGAGCACGTTGCGGCGAAGCCCTGCAAGCGCCTGCGTCTGCGTGCGCACAACCATGCCGTGTTCGGCCGGTGTGGTGCAGGAGGCCGGGTACCCCTTGCGGCCCTGGATCTCGACCAGGCACACGCGGCAGGAGCCGAAGGCCTCGACGGAATCGGTGGCGCAGAGCTTGGGCACCTTGATGCCGGCCAGCGCCGCGGCCCGCATCACCGAGGTGCCCTCGGGCACACTCAGTTCGAAGCCGTCGATGGTGAGTGATACCAGCCGCTCCGAGACACGCGCCGGCGTGCCCAGATCCTGTTGCGGTTCGTAGTACTGCAGCATGTCCCTTACCTCAGCAACAAATCGGGTGGCCTCGAGCGGCCCCGGTTAAGGCCACGGTTGTCGTGGCCGGAAAAAAACCTCAGTTCACGGTTCTGACCGCGAAGTCCTCTGGCCAGTACTTCAACGCGCTCATCACGGGAAGCGGCGTAAGGCTGCCGAGAGCGCAGAGCGACGCGTTGGTAAGCGTCCCGCAGAGCTCCTCGAGCAGCGCCGTGTTGGCGGCGCGGTCTACGTCGGCCGTGATCTTGTCGATCAACTCGACACCACGGGTGGAGCCGATACGGCACGGCGTGCACTTGCCACAGGATTCGAGTGCGCAGAACTCCATCGCGAAGCGCGCCTGGGCACGCATGTCGACGGTGTCGTCGAACACCACGACGCCGCCATGCCCGACCAACGCGCCGAGCGCTGCGAAGGCCTCGTAATCCAGCGCCGTGTCCCACTGCGCGGCTGGCAGGTAGGCGCCGAGCGGGCCGCCGACCTGGATGGCACGCACAGGACGGCCCGTGCGTGTTCCGCCGCCGAAGTCCTCGACGATCTGGCGCAAGGTCGTACCGAATGGCACCTCGATCAGGCCACCGCGTTTGATGTTGCCACCGAGCTGCACCGCAAGCGTGCCGCGGGAGCGCGCAACTCCGTTGCCCCAATAGGACTCCGGGCCCTCGCCAAGGATGGTGGTGACGGCAACCAGGCTCATCACGTTGTGGATGAGCGTGGGCTTGCCGAAAAGACCCTTGATGGCCGGAAGCGGTGGCTTGGCACGCACGGTGCCGCGGCGACCTTCGAGGATCTCGAGCAGGGAAGTCTCTTCGCCGCAGACATAAGCGCCCGCACCGATGCGTAACTCGACATCGAAGGCCCGCCCGCTGCCCAGGACATCAGCACCCAGCCAGCCGTCGGCGCGTGCAAGCTCAATGGCGCGGCGCATCACGGTAGCCGCATGCGGGTATTCGATGCGCAAACCGATGTATCCCTTGTCAGCGCCGGTCGCGAGCCCGGCAACCGCCATGCCTTCGAGAAGCTGGAACGGGTCTGACTCGACAACGAGGCGATCGGCGAAGGTTCCCGAGTCCCCCTCCTCCGCGTTGCAGACGACAAACTTCTGCGCCGAGGGAGTGTCGAGCACGGTCTGCCACTTGATGCCCGACGGGAAGGCAGCGCCCCCGCGCCCACGCAGGCCCGATGCCTTCACCGCGTCGACGATCTGCTGCTGCGAAAGCGTCAGCGCATGACGCAGCGCCACCAGGCCGCCCTCTGCCCTGTAGTCGTCCCGCGACAGCGGGTCCGTGCGTCCGATGCGGCGGAAGCTCAAGCGTTGCTGTTTCGAGATCCAGGGATGCGCCTCGACCGGACCGATGCACAGAGGGTGAGCGGTATCGAAGCCGCCGTCGATCAGCGATGAGACGTCGCTCGCGCGAACGTTGGCAAAGCCGATGCGCTGTCCGTCGCGCTCGATCTCCACCAGTGGCTCCATCCACGCCGCGCCACGCGAACCGTTGCGAACCACGCCAAGGCCGAGGCTGCGCTCCGCAGCAACACGGGCAAAGGCATTGGCAACTTCATCCGCGCCGAGCGAGATTGCAGTGGTGTCGGAGGGCACAAAAACGCGGATCGAGTTCGCAGGTGCAGCACTCGTCGCGGCAGCATCCACGATGCGAAGTGCCGACGTGCCACTGACCGCGCTCGCAAGAAGTGTCCCGAGACGGGCTGCATCGACCTCGCCATGGACCTTGTCGTCGATACGGACGCTGGGGCCGCAGGCACAGTTGCCGAGGCAATACACGGCGTCGAGCGTGAGCGAGCCGTCCGCGCTGGTTTCGCCGAAGTCGAGCCCGGTCAGTTTGCGTGCTGCCTCGGCAAGTGAGCGTGAGCCCACCGACTGGCAGGCCTCTGCCTGGCATACCTGCAGGCGGGTGCGCCCGGCAGGCTCCAGACGCAGGTCATGGAAAAACGTGACGAGCCCGTGCACCTCTGCGCGGGAAACGGACAGCGCCTCGGCGATGCGGCCAACGCTCTCGGGCGGCACATGGCCGAATGCTTCCTGCACCGCGTGCAACACGGGAAGCAAGGGGCCGCGCGTGCCAGCGTGCTCGGCGAGAATCGAATTCAGTACATCGTGGTTCACGCAGGAGATTCCGTGGAAGCGCGAATGCCGCGCGGAGTGGGACGTGGTTGCATCGCGGACTCAGGCATGGAGGTGCTCCGCGTGGAAGGCGATGTGCTCGCCTATGAAACTGCTCACGAAAAAATAGCTGTGATCGTAGCCACGCTGCATGCGCAGGCGAAGCGGATACAGAACCGCGTCTGCCGCAGCCTGAAGCCGCTCGGGGCGCAACTGCACAGCAAGGAAGGAATCCGCGTCCCCCTGGTCGACCAGCATGGGAAGCCGTTCGCTGCTTCCCGCCATCAGCAGGCTGGCGTCATGGGCGGCCCACAGTTCCCGATCCGGACCGAGGTAGTTGCCCAGCGCTTTTTGTCCCCAAGGGCAGTCCGAAGGCGCACTGATCGGGGCGAAGGCACTCACCGAACGGAAACGACCTGGGTTGCGCAAAGCGATCGTGAGCGCGCCGTGACCGCCCATGGAATGCCCGCTGATCGCCTGACGCCCCATGTCGATTGCGGGATGCAGCGCAAGGGATGCGGGCAGTTCCTGGCAGATGTAGTCATACATCCGGTAGTGCGCGCTCCACGGGGCCTGGGTGGCGTTCACGTAGAAGCCGGCTCCCAGTCCGAAGTCCCACGCGCCCTCGGGATCGCCGGGGACACCCTCGCCGCGCGGACTGGTGTCGGGCGCAAGGATGGCAATCCCGTGCTCCGCCGCATAACGCTGGGCGCCAGCCTTGGCGACGAAATTCTCGTCGGTGCAGGTCAGGCCCGAAAGCCAGATGAGCACCGGTACGGCGCCCTCCTCGGCCTGCGGCGGAAGGTACAGCGAAAAGGTCATTTCGCAATCGAGCGTCGCGGCCCGATGACGGTAGCGTTTCTGCCAGCCACCGAAGCAGCGGGCCGATGCAATCTCTGTGGCGTCCACGTTCAGAACATCACCACGGAGCGGATGCTCTTGCCTGCATGCATCAGGTCGAAGGCGTCGTTGATCTTCTCGAGCGGCAGGGTATGGGTGATCAGCGGATCGATCTTCACGCGCCCGTCCATGTACCAGTCGACGATTTTCGGCACGTCGGTGCGACCACGCGCGCCGCCGAAAGCGGTGCCACGCCAGCCGCGACCCGTGACCAACTGGAAGGGACGCGTTGAAATCTCCTGCCCCGCACCCGCGACACCGATGATGCAGCTCTGGCCCCAGCCCTTGTGGCAGCACTCGAGAGCCTGGCGCATGGTCTTCACGTTGCCGATGCACTCGAAGCTGTAATCGACGCCGCCACCGGTCATATCGATGATCGCCTGGGTGACGTTCTCGTGATCTTTGGGATTGACGAAATCGGTCATGCCGAACTGCTTGGCGAGCTCGACGCGCGAGGGGTTGATGTCGACTCCGATGATCCGGCTGGCGCCCACCATCGCTGCGCCCTGGATCACATTCAGACCGATGCCGCCCAGACCGAAGACCGCGACGGTGGAACCCGGCTCGACCTTCATGGTGAAGAGCACCGCTCCCACGCCCGTGGTGACGCCACACCCGATGTAGCAGACCTTGTCAATGGGAGCGTCGCTGCGGATCTTCGCGAGCGCGATTTCCGGAAGCACCGTGTAGTTGGAAAACGTCGAGCAGCCCATGTAGTGCAGGACCTTGCGGCCCTCGAAGGAAAAGCGGCTGCTGCCGTCGGGCATCACACCCTGACCCTGCGTGGAGCGTATGGCCTGGCAGAGGTTGGTCTTGGGATGCAGGCAGTACTCGCACTCGCGGCACTCGGGCGTGTAGAGCGGGATGACGTGGTCACCAGGCTTGAGCGATGTGACGCCAGGACCGACCTCGACCACAACGCCTGCTCCCTCGTGCCCGAGGATCGCCGGGAATGCGCCTTCAGGATCGTCACCAGAGAGCGTGAATGCATCCGTGTGGCAGACACCGGTGGCCTTGATCTCGACCAGTACCTCGCCCGCGCGCGGGCCCTCGAGATCCACCTCGACTATCTCGAGGGGCTTGCCTGCTGCAAACGCCACGGCTGCACGTGATTTCATCGTGATGAGTCTCCCGAGGTTGGAGGAACGGTGAAATTGTAAGCCTGAAAACGTGCAGCGGACACCACGCACGATTGGGAATGCTACGCCCGCAAACGCAGGGGAAATGCTAACCAGCGCCGAATTTTTTTCAGGCGGCGTCGCGCGGCAACAATGCGAGCTGCCGCGACTGCGCAACGAGCCGCCCCGAGCTGTCCCAGATCTCTCCGTCTTCCTCGAGAAAACCCGCGCTGACGAAACGTGTGGAGAACGACGCACGCAACCATCCTGGCGCGGGACGGCCACGAAGATGCACAGTCATCTCGACGGTCGGCGTCCATGCGACGGGCAATCGTCCGTTGAACGCCGTGGGTGGAAACGCATCCACCGCGAGCAAGAGGCCCAGCGTATCGACCGGTTCTTCGTTCAACAGTCGGAACCAGCCGCGGGTGCGCAGCAGGCCGCTCGGTTCGCCGTGCTGGAACCCGGCATCCTCGGGATCGAGCCGCACGTCGATGGAGCCGAATATCCGTGGCGAGCCGCGCGCGGGATCCTGTCGCACGCAATGCTCCGGTGATGGCAACTCCGGAGGCGCGGCCTCGATGCGCTCGAATGCATCCGTGCCTGCAGCCAGATCGCCGAAGGTACCCAGAACCTGCAAAAGGGGTTTTCCCTGAGCGCTCAGCGATGCGGATGCAACCGTGAACCGGCGCCCCTGCTTGACGGTGCTGACCTGGGCCTCGACCGGCCCGACCTTGCCGGGGCTGAGGTAATGCGCGGTGATGGTCACGGGGTCGGGGCGGCCGGTCTCCAGCGCCATCGCACGTGCTGCGATCGCGAGCAGGTAACCTCCGTTGGCCTTGCCGCCAATGTCCCAGTTTTCGCGGATCGCCGTGTCCAGGATGCCGCCACCCCGAGCGTGGACGGCAGTGTCACGCGCGAACATCCACTGCGTCATGAATTGCACCCGACCAGCCGCAGTTCCTGCTTCGGACGAATCATGTAACGCGGCGGCGAGATGTTGTTTGCACGCGCAAGGGCTTCCGGACTCGAGCACCCCTGCCGTTTGGCGATACTCGCGATAGTGTCACCCGGGCGAACGACGTACTTGCGTCCACCACCATGGGCAACACTGCCGGGCACGCGTGCACGCTGCAGCTCCGAGGCCAGCGTGGCCATCCGTCCGTCAACGCACTGCGCAGCAAACACGGGGACCAGCACACCCGGCAGGGAAAGCTCGGAGCCAACGGGAATCGGCTTGTTCGGATCCACACGCGGATTCAGGTTCCGCAGTGTCCGGAACCACCCATCACGGCTTCCGGCCTGCCCAAGGCAAACCGTGACTTCGCTCAGCGTCATCGCACGCGGCAGCTTCACCTCGCCCGGACTGCCATCGACCTTGGGGAACTCCAGCCCGTAGTCGTCCGGATGCAGGAACAGCCAGGCTGCAGCAAGAACATAGGGAACGTACTCCTGGGTTTCCCGGGGCAACTGCGCCATGACGTCTGCAGACCAGAACGACTTGCTGCGCGAACGCTCCGCGATGCGCCGCATGCGCCCTTCGCCGCCGTTGTAGGCCGCGAGCGCGAACTCCAGGTTGTGGTTCAGTTCGCCGAAGCGTTCATTCAGGTACTCCACATTGGCGCGCGCCGCCTCTGCGGGATCGTAGCGGGTGTCGAAGCCGGCATCGGTCTTGAGACCGAAGCGCAAGCCCGTGTAGTACATGAACTGGAACGGTCCGGCTGCGCCTGCGTTGGAGACGGCGTGAACCTTGCCGCCAGACTCCTTCGCGAGAATCCCGAAGAGCAGTGCCTCTGGCAGTCCGGCTTTTTCGTAGGCCGGCCACATGAGGTAACGCATGTACTGGTAGTTCTCCCATGCGTCCACGAGGTTCGGACGCATCCAGGTGAGCCAGTCCTGGAGCGCGGCCTTGATGGGCCCGTTCACCTTGATCACCTGGTCAAGATGCACGCCGTTCAGCGTGCCGATGGAGCGCGCCACCTCGGGCACGTCCTGCAGTGCGGGGAAGTCACGCTCGAGCGGCTCTACCTCGGAGAAACTCTCGCCGCTGCCACCTGCCAACGCCTCGCTGCGCAGTGCGAGAAGGTTGCTGTAGGCAGACATGAACCGCTGCGGCTCGCAGCCCTTGGTGCGTACGCAGGCGTCGCCTCCATCGGCGATATCGGCTGCTGCCTGGGTCATCAGCGCGCGCCCTTCCTCACGGCTCTGCTCCTCGAGCACCTTGTGCAGGCCGGCGCGATAACGTCCGACGGCAGCACCGAGCTCGGCATAAAGCTGGTCGGAATCAGCCGCACCGCCAGCCTGGGCAGAGGGTGAAGATTTGCCGCCTGGCGCGGCACAGCTACCCGCGAAAAGCAGGCAAGCACTGAGGACCAGGAGCGACGCAAGACGCCGCGAAAGAGGATGAGGCATCGGTAATGTCCGGTCGGTAGCGCGCAGTGGGGCGGAAGGTTATCACGCCACTCACCCGGTGCGGCCGCAAGCGGCTTCGCGTATCTTCACATCGCCCCGTGCCCGGACAATTGCGGTATGTGTGACACCTTCGTCGTCGTGCGACCGGATGGCGTGATCTTCGCCAAGAACAGCGACCGCGATCCCAACGAAGCACAGCGCCTCGAGTGGATCGCGGCGCGTGAACACGCGGCCGGAAGCACGCTTCGCTGCACATGGACGAGCATCCCGCAGGCCATGCGCACGAATGCCATGGTGCTGAGCCGCCCCTACTGGATGTGGGGAGCGGAAATGGGCGCGAACGAACACGGCGTCGCCATCGGCAACGAGGCGGTGTTCGCGCGGGGCGAACTGCTTGCCGATGGGCTCACGGGCATGGACCTGTTGCGTCTCGCACTGGAGCGTGCGAGCAGCGCGGCCGGCGCAGTGGACGTGATCCGCGAACTCCTCGCATGCCACGGACAGGGCGGACAAGCCGGTTACGCGAAGGCGGACTTCCGATACCACAACAGTTTCCTCATTGCCGACCGCGGTGAGGCCTGGCTGCTGGAAAGCGTAGGGCGTGATACCGAGGCCGAACGTATCGTCACGGGCACCCGGGCCATCTCGAACGAACTGCAGTCACCGCGGCTGCGCCGTCACGCAAAGCGGCTGCACGGTCTGCTTGCGCGCGCAGCGCGACGACGCAAACGCAGCGAATGCCTCGCCGCAACAGTGAACACCGCCGGGGACGCGATGCGTGTGCTGGCAGACCATGGCGAAGGCAACGCGAGGCCCCGCTTCAACCGCTGGACCGGTGCGCTGGGCGCACCCTGTGTACACGCCGGAGGCTGGCTTGCCGCCACACAGACCACCGGAAGCTGGGTGAGCCAACTCTCTGCTGCCGGAGACCGGCACTGGGCCACCGGCACATCTTCTCCCTGCATCTCGGTCTTCCGCCCGCTCGAGATACAGCGCCCGCGGCAAACGGGCATGCCAACGGGGCAACGTGACGGGCTCAGCCTCTGGTGGCGGCACGAGGCACTGCATCGCGCCATTCACGCAGCGGGCTGGGAAGCGCCGGATTCATTCAGGGCGGATCGAGAGCGTGTACAAGCCGCCATCCTGCAGGCCGGCGACGAGGGCTGGACGATTGCAGAGGACTGGCTCGAGCGGTGGGAGAACATCAGTCGCATGGCGCCCCGGGCATCACGCCCGCGCTGGCTGCAGCGCTATTGGCAATCGATCGTCGAAGACGCGGAAAAACCCGCCCTGCGCACGTGGCGTGACCCCGACTGAGCCTGCAGGCGTGCTGCGATTGCAGGCCGGGAGCAAGACCTCAGGCAGATGCCGCGCGGGCGATCTCGCGGATGCGACTCACCATGGCGCGCAGGCCATTTCCTCTGGTGGGGCTGAGGTGGGAGAGCAGATCGAGCTGCCCGAAATAGCCCTCGACATCGTAGGCCAGCACTGCCTCGGGCTGTTTGCCTTCGAAAGCAGCGAGCACCAAAGCAATCAGACCGCGCACGATGTGGGCATCGCTGTCGATGCGGAAATGGAGCAAGCCGTCGGCGTCTTGGGAGGCATCCAGCCACACCTGGCTCTGGCAGCCACGCACGAGTCGATCCTCGCGCTTGTCGGCCTCCTGCATGCCGGGAACCTGCCGTCCCAACTCGATGATGTAGCGGTAGCGATCCTCCCAGCCATCGAGAAATCCCAGCGCGTCGACGATGTCGGCATCACTGATGCCGGTACCGAATGGATGGTCAGCCACCGTCTGAACTCCCCTGCCGTTCTGCAGCACGCAGCCTAGAAAAACATGCCTGTCTCGAGCCGCGCCTCGTCGGACATCCGCTCGCGCGACCACGGCGGATCGAAGACCAGATCCACGTCCACTTCCCTGACGTGGGGAACTTTGGCGAGCCTGTACTTGACGTCGGAAACCAGGACCGGGCCCATGCCGCAACCCGGCGCGGTCAGGGTCATGCTGATCCGCACCAGACCGTGCTCCTGCTCCACGGAAATGCCGTATACCAGCCCCAACTCCACGATATCCACGGGAATCTCGGGGTCGTAGATGGACTTGAGCGCCTGCCGGAGCTGGGACTCATCGATGCGCCCGTCGGCAGGCGGCGTGAAGTCGAACTCGATGGGCTCCAAGCCAAGCGCGTCGGCATCGGTGCCATCCACCCGCGCCATGTTGCCGTTCAGGGTGACGGTATAGCTGCCGCCCAGCGACTGCGTGATCGTGACGAAAGTATCGCGCGGGATTGTGACCGGCGTGCCCACCGGCACCAGTCGGGCCGGGCAGTCGCGCGTCGTGACCACCATGCGGCGTTCCATCAGGCGCCGGGCTCGCGGATGTTGAAGCTCTCGCCACAGCCGCAGTGGTCCTGGGCGTTCGGGTTCTCGAACTTCAAGAGGAAGTTCAGACCCTCGCGGACGTAGTCGACCGTGGTGCCCTGCAGCACAGGGATGGAGCCACGATCCACCAGAATCGGAACATCACCGTCCAGCAGCAGGGGCAGATCGCTATCTGCAGCCGACTCGGCGATATCAACCACGTACATATAGCCCGTGCATCCGCTTTCCTTCACGCGAAGACGAATGCCCGCAGCGGCCGTCCCGGCGAGCTTCTGGCGAAAATGGCGGATGGCGGCCGGCGTCACGTGCACCGGGCAACCGGGGTCGATGTGCTGGACACTCATGGCTGGTACCTCAGAGGAATGTCTGTACTTTGCGCAAGGCAGTGAAGAAACGCTCCACGTCCTCGTGCGTGTTGTATAGCGCGAAGGACGCACGCACCGTTCCGGGAATCCCGAATCGCGCCATTGCCGGCTGCGCACAGTGATGCCCGGTGCGTACCGCCACCCCCTGACGATCGAGGAGGGTTCCGACGTCGTGCGGATGCCCGCCGTCGAGCAGAAAACTCAGCACGGCAACCTTGTGCGCGGCGCGCCCGACGAGGCGGAAGCCAGGCATGGCCCCGGCGAGTTCGAGCGCGTGCGCGAGCAATGCGTCTTCGTGCGCGGCCATGGCCTTGCGGTCGATCCCGCGGAGATAACGCACCGCAGCACCAAGACCGACAGCGCCGGCAATATGGGGAGTGCCCGCCTCGAACCGGTACGGGAGGCCCGCATAGGTGGTGCGCTCGAAACTGACGGTCTCGATCATCTCTCCGCCACCTTGCCAGGGCGGCATGGACTCGAGCAGTTCCCGCCGACCGAAGAGACCGCCTATGCCCGTTGGGCCGTACATCTTGTGGCCGGAAAACGCGAGAAAATCCACGTCCAGGGCCTGAACGTCGACCTCGAGATGGGCGACCGACTGCGCGCCGTCGATCAGTACCACGGCACCTGCCGCGTGAGCGCGCGAGATGATGTCCGCGACCGGATGAATGCTACCCATGGCATTGGAGACATGTTCCAGCGCCACCAGCCGGGTACGCGGCCCGAGCAACTGCCCGAAGGCATCCATGTCGAGTTCCGCCGTGGCCGTTACCGGGATCGGTACGACACGCGCGCCTGTCGCCTCCGCCGCCATCTGCCAGGGAACAATGTTCGAGTGGTGCGCCAGACCCGAGACCAGTATCTCGTCACCGGGCTGCAGGCGTGGACGCGCATAACACTGCGCGACGAGATTGATCGACTCGGTGGTGCCGCGCGTGAAGATCAGTTGTTCCGGCGTGGGGGAATTGATGTATCCCGCCACCAACGCCCTCGCCTCCTCGAAGGCTGTGGTCGCGCGATCGGCAAGCAGGTGCGCACCGCGATGCACATTGGAATTGATGCGCTTGTAGTAGTCCTCGACGGCCTCGATGACCGCGAGAGGCTTCTGGGTGGTGGCCGCGTTATCGAGGTACACCAGCGGCTGCCCGTGCACGGTCTGCGCGAGCAACGGGAAGTCCGCGCGCCTGGCTGCCGCATCAAACGAGGCGGCGCTCGTCATGTCAGCGCCTCCGGTGCACGGCTGCCAAACCACTCCCTCAAACCGGCATCCATAAGTGCCTGTACCGGCGCGAGCTCGACGCCGGCGAAGAGCGCATTGACGAAGCCGAAGGCAAGCAACACCTCTGCCTCCTCTCGGGCGATACCACGCGACTGCAGGTAATACAGGCTTTTTTCGTCGATGCGGCTGACGGTCGCTCCATGCGAGCACTTCACATCATCGGCGTAGATTTCGAGTTCAGGCTTGGTGTCCACCTCCGCCCGGTCGCTGAGCAGCAGGTTGCGGTTGGAAAGGTCCGCACTGGTCTTCTGCGCGCCGGGACGGATGAGAATCCGCCCGTTGAATACCGCACGCGCCTCGTCATCGACGATGCCGCGACAGATCTCGCGCGTCGTGCAATGCGGAGACTCGTGCTCCACAGTGGTGTGGAGGTCGACCAACTGGCTGCGGCGCGCAAGATACACCGCATCGAGTGCGGCATCGGCACCGGGCCCGCGGTGACGCAGCCGGACATCGAGGCGCTTCAGACGGGAGCCGGTCGCAAGAACAAAGCCGCGGTACGCGGACGCATCGCGCAGATCGACGTGCACGCCACCGATATGCACAGCCTCTTCGGCGTCGAGTTGCAGGCGGATATGACGCAGCTGCGCTCCGGGCTGCAGATCGATCTCGGTGAGGCCCGTCACAAATGCCGCGGCGCCACCGGGAAAGTGCTCAACAAGCGTGAGTTCGGAACGCGCACCCGCAACCAGAAGCAGCCGCTGCGCCCATGCGCAACCCGCGGCAGCATCGTCACCGAGATGGACGACACAGAGGGGACGAGGCGCAATGGTGCCCTCCTCCAGATGCACGAGCACGGCATCTTCGGTCCAGCAGGCGGCAAGCGCTGCAAAGGGGTTAGCCGTACCCGACGCTATGGAACCGAAGCGCTCGCGCAAGTGTTCGGGCGCATCGGCCAGACGATGGATCTGCAGGCCGGATACCGGCTCGACGCGCGAGGCCTCGGCGTCGAAACGCCCGTTGCGAAAGACCAGGTAATCGGCCTCCAGGCCGGCAATGCGGTGATCCACCCCGCCACTGGCGTGCGGCGGAACACGCAGCCAGGATCCCGACTCCAGCGCATCGAGCGAGGTGTACTTCCACTCCTCGGTCTTGCGTCCGGGCCAGTCCGAGACAAGCCATGCGGCACGCGATGCGCGCCTCGCCCCGGAGAACCAATCGCCAGCGTCAGCGCCACCATAGAGCGCCGCAGCGGCCTGCCGGTCGAAGTCCCCCATCAGACCACCTCGCGCTCGATCCAGGCGTAGCCCTTCTCCTCGAGTTCGAGGGCGAGCTCCCGACCACCGGAGCGCACGATGCGCCCGCCAGCAAGCACGTGGACAACGTCCGGCACGATGAAGTCGAGAAGGCGCTGGTAATGCGTCACGACGATGAAAGAGCGATCGGGTGAGCGCATGCTGTTCACGCCCGCTGCGACCACCTGAAGCGCGTCGATATCGAGGCCGGAATCGGTCTCGTCGAGCACAGCAAGCGAAGGCTCGAGCAGCATCATCTGCAGGATTTCGTTGCGCTTCTTCTCGCCGCCCGAGAAGCCCTCGTTCACACCACGCTTCAGGAAGTCCTGCGCGAGGTTGACGCGGGTGCAGGTCTCGCGGGCGAGTTTCATGAACCGCACCGCATCGAAAGCCTCGAGCCCGCGGTGGGCCCGGGAAGCATCTACCGCGGCCTTGAGAAACTCCATGTTGCTCACGCCGGGGATCTCTACCGGATACTGGAACGCAAGAAACAGTCCCTCGCGGGCGCGTTCTTCGGTCTGCATGGCGAGCAGGTCCTTGCCACGGAAACTCACCTCGCCCCCCGTGACCTCGTAGCCTTCGCGCCCCGAGAGCACATATCCCAGCGTGCTTTTACCCGAGCCGTTCGGCCCCATGATGGCGTGCACTTCGCCGGGTTTGATCTCGAGGTCTATGCCCTTGAGGATCTGTTTTTCACCGATGCGCGCGCCCAGATTTCGTATCGACAGCATGTGTCCGTGATCCATCCCGTGAACCTCAACGCGCCACGCCCGCAGGGGCTGCGCTCCAGTGCTCCGCTACGGCGCGAAGCGAACCTCTTGGCAACTCAGCCGACCGAACCCTCGAGGCTCACCTCAAGCAGCTTTCCGGCCTCGACGGCAAACTCCATGGGGAGTTCCTTGAACACTTCGCGGCAAAAACCGTTAACGATCATCGAGACGGCTTTCTCCGCATCGAGACCTCGCTGGCGGCAGAGGAACAACTGGTCCTCGCTCACCTTAGAGGTGGTGGCCTCGTGCTCAACAACAGCGGAACTGTTGCGGCACTCGATGTACGGGAAGGTATGCGCGGCAGATGCGTCACCGATCAGCAGGGAGTCGCACTGAGTGTGGTTGCGCGCCCCCTCTGCACCCGGGTTTATGCGCACCAATCCGCGGTAGGCGTTGCTGGAGCGTCCGGCCGAGATGCCCTTCGAGACGATCGTCGAGCGCGTGTTGCGCCCGAGGTGAATCATTTTGGTGCCGGTATCGGCCTGCTGGCAGTTGTTGGTAAGCGCCACGGAATAGAACTCGCCGACCGAGTTGTCGCCACGCAGGACCACCGACGGATACTTCCAGGTGATGGCAGAGCCCGTTTCGACCTGCGTCCACGAGATGTGCGCATCGTCATGGCAGACGCCGCGCTTGGTCACGAAGTTGTAGATGCCGCCCTTGCCGTCCTTGTCGCCGGGATACCAGTTCTGGACGGTGGAGTACTTGATGCGCGCGCCCTTCAGCGCCACCAGTTCGACGACTGCTGCATGGAGCTGGTTCTCGTCGCGCATCGGTGCCGTGCAGCCCTCGAGGTAGCTCACGTGGCTGCCCTCGTCGGCAATGATCAGCGTGCGCTCGAACTGCCCCGTCTTCGCCTCGTTGATGCGGAAGTAGGTGGAGAGTTCCATGGGGCAACGCACGCCCTTCGGGATGTACACGAAGGAGCCATCGCTGAAGACCGCCGAATTGAGCGCGGCATAGAAGTTGTCGCGCTGGGGGACGACGCTGCCGAGATACTTGCGCACCAGTTCGGGGTGCGTATGCACCGCCTCGGAGATGGGGCAGAACACCACGCCGGCTTCCGCGAGCTTGCCCTTGAAGGTCGTGACAACCGACACCGAATCGAAGACCGCATCCACCGCCACACCGGCAAGGCGGGCACGCTCATGGAGCGGGATGCCCAGCTTCTCGTAGGTCTTCAGCAGTTCGGGGTCGACATCCTCCAGGCTCTTCGGACCATCCTGCAGGCTCTTGGGCGCGGAATAATAGGACACTGCCTCGAAATCAACCGGAGGAAAGTTGACATGCGCCCATCCGGGCTCGGGCATGCCGCGCCAGGCCCGGAAGGCCTTGAGGCGCCAGTCGAGCAGCCACTCCGGCTCACCCTTCTTTGAAGAAATGACACGGACGACGTCCTCGCTCAAACCGGGCGGGATCGTCTCCGACTCGATGGCGGTGACGAAGCCCGCTTCGTAGTCCTTGCGGATCAGTTCGTGGATCTGTTCGCTCATGGGCAGGTTCCTCAGGCCGCGCTGGCGGCAGCCTCGGCGCTGGCGCGGGCTTCGTGGCGCTGCAGCAGGTCGGCCAGAGTGATCCCGGCCAGAAAGCTCTGCAGATTCTCGCTGAGGTCGCTCCAGAGATGGTGCGTAAGGCAGGTATCGCCCTGCTGGCAATCCCCCCTGCCCTCGCAGCGGGTGACGTCGATGCGCTCATTAACGGCATCGATGATCTGGGCAACACTTATGTCGGAAAGCGGCCTGCCGGCGCGGTAACCGCCGCCGGGCCCGCGGGCGCTGGCAACGAGTCCGCTGCGACGCAGGCAGGCGAAAAGCTGCTCGAGGTAAGACAGGGAAAGCCCCTGACGGGACGCGATATCGGCAAGCCTGAGCGGCCGCTGACCGGAATGCAGCGCCAGATCGAGCATCGCTGTCACAGCGTAACGGCCTCGGGTGGTGAGTTGCATGGCGGCCTTGCCCTCATGGCGTTGGATCGGGCCGCAGTATAGCCAATACCCCACTACGCCGATCAACTAAAAACCCGAGTCCGTTACTGGGTCTTTTTACCGCCCATCAAGGCAATCCGAATTCAGGCCACTTGCCCAGCACATAGGTCTGGCAGTTACCCCAGCCGGTGGCGCCGGTGTGATGATCGTGGACACGAATCAGGCAGTCGCGGAACTGGTTGAGGCGCGCGAGACTCTCCGGGCTGGAGCAATCCGCGAAGTACTCGCCCTCTACCTGCAGCGGCCCCCGCCAGGAGCCGTGATGCTTGCCGTCGAAACCATGGTAAAGGCCCGCACCCAGATGGAAGCCTGTCTCGCTCACGGCTTCGGCGGTCAGCAGACGTTCGGAGCCATCGGCCATCTGCACCCGGAACTCGCCACCGAGCAGCCGGAGCGTCGCCGGATCGAAGCGCAACCGGGGGCTCATCCCCACCAGTGGTTCCCTCCGCCCGTCCGCGTGCTCATAGCCTCCCTGGATCCGCTCGTGCCGGAAACCCGGGCCGCTGTAGTTCAGGTAGTACTGGTGGAAGGCATACGTGGGGCCGTCGGGACGCTGGAAGTACAGCGGGTTCCAGACCGCGAGCGCGCTGGGAACACGTCCGTCCATCGGGTCCGGCGCGAGATCAGGGATCCTCACGCCAACATCCGGGCGAATCCCCC
>CAIYPF010000101.1 GCA_903928015.1 uncultured Gammaproteobacteria bacterium
ACGGCTTACATGGAGAAACACGCAGACGTCTTCGTGAAAACGCGCGTGCACCCGGACGTGTTCACCACCTGGATCTGCTACCCCGTGCAACTGCGCCCCGAGCTCGGTTGGAGCCGCCGTGCGCTGCAGATGCATCTGGAAGAGGCCGGCATCTTCACGCGGGTGATCTTCTCGGGCCACGCCGCGCTGCAGCCGATGATGCACAAGGTGAAGTTCCGCGTGGACGCCGGTGGCTGCCCCAACGCCGAGCGCGTGATGCGCCACGGGCTGATGCTGCCCTGCCACCCCACGATGACGGAGGAAGACTGCAGCTACCTCTACCAGACGCTGGACGATTTCATCGCGCTCCAGAGGGGGAAAGCATGAAAGTCGAGCTGATGCACGATGTCTGTCAGGGTCACGCGCGCTGCCAGGAGCGCTGCCCGGAGGTCTTCGGCACCGACGAGGTGGAGGGAAAGTGCGTGATCCTTCAGCCCGAGGTGCCCCCGGAACTCGAGCACAAGGCCCGCCTTGCCGTGAAGAACTGTCCCGAGGGCGCGCTGGTCATCACCAGCGGCTGATCGTCCTCTCGCATCGGGAGATGCCACGCACATGAGCACGCACCGTTATTTTCCGCCCGCGCCCGAGCACGTGCCCGCCGCACTCATCCACGAATTCGACATCTACCGCTTCTCGCCGGGCGTTAACGACCCGCTCGAGCAGTGGGGAAACCTGCTCGCCAGCGATGCTCCGCGCATTTTCTATACGCACCACAACGGCGGGCACTGGGTGTTCCTCGACTACGAGGACGTGCGGGAAGGCTTTCGCAACGACGCTCTCTTCTCGACGTTCCAGACGCCGATCCCGCCCATCGAACCCTACCCGGTGATGCAGCCGCAGGGCGTGGATCCGCCCGAGCACAAGAAATTCCGCTCGCTGCTCGCGCCGCTGTTCACGCCGGTGGCGGTCGAGAAAATGAGGCTCGAGTTGCAGCAGCGCAGCAATGCGCTGCTCGATGCCTTCGTCGATCGCGGCCACTGCGAGTTCGGCCGCGACTTCGCCTCGCTGCTGCCGACCGGCATGTTCCTGTACCTGATGGGCATGCCCGAAGACCGGCTGATGGAATTCGTGCATCTGGCCGAAGTCTTCATGCGCAGCAACGACGACGCCGAGCGCGCCACCAATATCCAGCAGATCTACACCGTGATCGGGGAGTACCTTGCCTGGCGCTCCACCCGCTTGGGCGAGGATCTGGGCAGCGTGCTGGTAAAGGCACGCGACGAGAACGGGCAGCCTTACGATCAGCAGGATGTGTTGAACTGCGGGTTCCTGCTGTTCGTCGCGGGTCTGGATACCGTCACCAGCACCATGACCTTCATCTGGCGCCACCTCGCCCGCAACCACGCGGCGCGTCGTGCGCTCACGGCCATCATCGACGACCGCGAGAAGCTCTCGGTGGCCGTCGACGAACTCCTGCGCATGCACGCGGTGCCCAACATCTACCGCCGCGTGAAGAAGGACATGGTCTACCGCGGCATCACGATGCGCGAGAACGACCGCGTGGTGCTGCCCG
>CAIYPF010000102.1 GCA_903928015.1 uncultured Gammaproteobacteria bacterium
CAAAGAGCGGAAGAAAGCGTGCTCGCGCCAAGAGTGGATCCCTCCGCCCGATACACGATTTCTCCGCGGAAGATCGTCATCTCGCACTTCATGTCCTTGATGGCGGCCGTGGGCACGGTAGTGGGATCGCGATCCCAGATGGCGATATCCGCGCTTTTCCCCACCTCGATGCTGCCGGCTTCGTCGTCGAGGAACAGTTGGTGCGCGGCCCAAGACGTGAAAGAACGCAACGCAGTGCGGGCATCGACAGACTGCCCGGTGCCGAAGGGCGTCTTGCCGTAGGTGCCGCGTTGCGTCTCGCGCGCCACCGAGGCCCACAGCCCGTAACGCGCCGGCAGCGGGGTGACGTCGTAATCAGAACCACCGCCCCAGCGCACACCGTTCGCCACGTAACGCTGGTAAGGGTTCAGTCGCTCAAGCCGCGCAGGTGAGAGATGCGATGCGTAGTTATCGCCGATCCACCAGGTGAAGGCGCCCTGCGTCTCCGGGTAACCGGCGTCATGATCGCGTTGCAGCGCGGCCATCTGCCGTATCGCGTGATCGGTGGGCAAATTGGCATGGATGATCGAGTGGCGCAGGCCGCGCGTCGGGCGGGCCTTCAGCACGGCGGCGTAGGTATCGACGACCCAATCGATCGCGCGGTCGCCGATGGCGTGGGTGCCCACATGTACGCCAGCCTCGGTGTAGAGACGCATCGCCTCGCGGTAGAGATCGGGATCGATCAGCGGGTAGCCCCGGTTGCCCGTGTCAGGCACACCGACATCGAGATACCAGTCGTCATAGACCCACCCGGTGCGCGCCGCGCCGCTGCCGTCCATGTAGACCTTTGCCCCGCACGAGACCAGATTGCGGGCCGCCTCAAGGGGCGGCTTGGGCAGGCGCGCGAGCCAGTCGATGTTCGCCCGCACGGAATCCAGCGTCGGATCGGTATGCAGCAGCGTGCACACATGCGCCTGCAACCGCCCCTCGCGCGCGAGTTCGGCGTAGGCGTCCCACAGCGCCGGCGTGATGTCCGGGTCCTTGGCGGCGGTCATGCCTTCGCGGTGCATCAATCGGATGGCCTCTTCGATTCCGGCCTGCCACTCGGCGCGCGCGGGCTCGGGCAGATGCTTGGTCAGCAGGTCTTGCGCAGCCTCTTTCAACACACCGGTGGGTTTGCCGCTGGCATCGCGGTCGATGGTGCCAGCGGGCGGGTCCGGGGTCTTGGCCGTGATGCCTGCGAGCGCGAGTGCGGCACTGTTGGCCACGCCGTAATGGCCGGTGGTATTCGACAACCACACGGGGTTCTGCGGAGAGATGCGATCGAGATCTGCCGCGAGTACATAGCGGCGCTCCGCGAATTTGCCCTCGTCCCAGCCGCCGCCTTGCACCCATTCGCCGGGCTTCAGCGTGGCCACCCGCGCGGCCACACGTCGCTGCACCTCGGTGATGCTCGCCGCATCACCCAGCATCACGGTGTAGACCACCGACCATCCGCCGCCGGCGATGTGCGCGTGGGTATCGATCAGGCCGGGTGTGGCGGTGCGCCCCTGCAGGTCGATGATCTTCGCGCCCTCGCTCGCGAGCGCACGGATCTGCGCGTCGGTGCCCACATCCAGAATGCGGCCATCGCGCAGCGCCACCGCCTGCGCAATGCGGTCCTGCGCGTCGACGGTGAGAATGCGGCCGTTGACCAGTATCAGATCGGCATCCGCAGCGGCGTGCACTGCGGCGCTGGCGGCGGCTGCGGCCAGACAGAGCATCAGGCGAAGGCTGGGCAGGGCTTTCATGGAAACCTCCGTCTGCTGGAAATGCCGCTCCACGCCCGCGGCCCTGTGGGTGATCACGCTAAGGGATTGCGGCTCATGCGAGCCCCGGCAGGATAAATCCCCTCCACAGCCGGATCCAAGCGGCCAGGCCAACGCCCCGCCGCCCTGAATCGCACACCGCGCGTGCGGGTGTTCAGATACCGCGGGTCTGTGCCAGCATGCACTCTCCGCACTACGAACGAGCGCCCCCGAATGCACGTACTCCGCACCCCTGAAGCCCGCTTCAAGGATCTGCCCGACTACCCTTTCGCCCCCCACTACCTGCAGCTCTCGCCGGAGTTGCGCATGCACTATGTGGACGAGGGTCCGCGTGATGCGCCGCCCGTGCTGATGCTGCACGGCGAGCCGAGCTGGTCTTATCTCTACCGCCACATGATTCCGCCGGTGGCCGCAGCCGGCCTGCGGGTGCTGGCGCCCGATCTGATCGGCTTCGGCAAATCCGACAAGCCCTCGAAGAAATCCGATTACACCTACGCGCGCCACGTGGCGTGGATGCGGCAGTGGATAGAGGCGCTGGATCTGCGAGAGATCACGCTGGTGTGCCAGGACTGGGGCTCGCTGATCGGGCTGCGTCTGCTCGCAGAAATGCCCGAGCGCTTCGCGCGCGTGACCTTGAGCAAC
>CAIYPF010000103.1 GCA_903928015.1 uncultured Gammaproteobacteria bacterium
AAGGGAGTCTCGCGAATTCCATGAACGGGTACGGAACTGCTACCTGGAGCTTGCGCGTCTGGAGCCTGAGCGTATCCGGGTGGTCGATGCGGGCGCCGACTTGCACCTCGTCTCGGACTCCGTTCGCAGAGCAGTTACCGAATTCGTGCGCGCTACGGGGTGCGAAGCATGAGTGGCGCCCCTGGCACCATTAACGGCCCCCTGCCTTGGCACCTGCCGGAGTGGCGGAGATTGCAATCTGACATCGCGGCCGCCCGGTTGCATCACGCGCTGTTGCTGGCCGGACCCGCTGGTACAGGCAAGCGCCTGCTTGCCGAGAGACTCTCGCGCTCGCTGCTTTGTGATGCCGCCTCTCCTGACGGGGAGTGTGGTCAGTGCCGAGGCTGCCGCCTCATGCAGGCGGGCACCCACCCGGATTGTCTTCGCATATCGCCTGAGGAGCCGGGCAAACAGATACGCATCGCTCAGGTACGTGAGGAACTCGTCGATTTCGTCGTCCGCACATCCAGCGTGGCCGCACGCAAGATCGTCCTGATAGAGCCTGCAGAAGCGATGAACATCGCGACGGCCAATTGCCTGCTGAAAAGCCTTGAAGAGCCATCGCCGGACACCTTCCTTGTTCTGGTCACGGATGCTCCCGTGCGTCTTTTGCCCACCATCCGATCTCGATGCCGGTTCGTGCCACTTCGGCCGCCTGGATGGGCAGAGGGGCTCGAATGGTTGGTCGCTCAGAGGGGGGAAGCGGGAGCCGGGGACCTGCTCGGCGTTGCCTCAGGCCGTCCGCTGGAAGCGTTGCGCTTGGATGCTGGCGGCGCCCTTGCGCAGTTTGATCGAGCGGCCGTGCTCGTTCAGCGCGCCGCCCACAAAGAGGCCTGGGTCTCGACGCTCGCAGAGGACGTCTCCGATATCGACATCAGGGAACTCCTCGGCTGGATGCAGGTGTATCTGGCAGACCTCGGCCGCTGGTTGGCCGACCAGTCTGCATCGCGCCTTCCTCGCGCAGTGCCCGTTCACAAGGCCTTGGCTGCATCCACGAGCGCCCACGCCGTCGCGCGCTTTCTGCAGGACACGGTCAAGGCCAGCCGTGACGCCGCGTCAACGACCAATCCCAACCGGCAGTTGCTGCTCGAGTCCTTGCTGTCGGGCTGGTCGCGCGCCAACCGCCCGGGCTAGCCAAACGACCCTCCACTGACTACTCTTCGCGGGCGTCTTCCGGGATCGATCGACCCTTTGGCATGACCTCGCAACAAGGTACACGTAACGGCATCCTGTCCCTGACTATCAAGGACAAGGCTGTGCTGTACGCGGCGTACATGCCTTTTCTGCAGCACGGTGGGCTTTTCATTCCCACCAACAAGCCCTACCGGCTCGGCGATGAGGTGTTCATGCTCCTCAATCTCATGGAAGAGCAGGAGAAGATCCCAGTGGCGGGCAAGGTGGTCTGGGTGACGCCGAGGCGGGCTCAGGGCAACCGGTCTTCAGGCATAGGCGTACAGTTCAACGGACAGGATGAAACTGCCGCTCGGAAGATCGAGACCTATCTCGCCGGGGTCCTTGAATCCGAGCGCCACACCCACACGATGTAGCGCCGCCCCCGGGTCACGCCGTTTCCCCCAATGCTCATAGACAGCCACTGCCATCTCGACTACCTCGAAGACCCTCGTCACGGCATGTCCGTTGGCGATGTGCTTGCCAGAGCACGAGACGCCGGCGTGGGCCACATGCTCACGGTCGCGGTTGATCGGGGAAACATCCCGAAGGTGATCGCGCATGCGCGTCAGTATCCTCAGGTCTCGGCGTCGGTTGGCATACACCCGGGTGCTTGCGGGGATGGCCCCTTGGTTCAAGAGTCGGAGCTTTTCCTTCTGGCCGCGGATCCGAATGTGGTGGCCATTGGGGAGACGGGACTCGACTATCACTACGGTCTCGAACACGCGGAACTGCAGCGCAGCAGCTTTGCAGTCCATCTCCGGGCGGGATCGGCAGCGGAATTGCCCGTTATCGTGCATACGCGAGAGGCTGTTCAAGACACCCTCGACATCATGTCCACGCACGCAGACCCGCGCTTCGGCGGAGTCATGCACTGTTTTACCGAATCGATCGAGATGGCGCTTGCCGCCATCGAGATGAATTTTTTCGTTTCGTTTTCGGGGATCGTGACATTCCGCAATGCCGACGCCTTGAGGTCGGTCGTCAAGGCCGTGCCGTTGGATCGCTTGCTGGTGGAGACAGATGCTCCTTACCTGGCTCCTGTGCCATTCCGGGGCAGGAGCAACGAGCCTGCGTTCGTCGCACGTGTCGCAGAGGCAGTCGCGGAAATCAAAGGGCTGTCGCCGGAATCGGTGATCGAGGCGAGCGGGGCCAACTTCGCACGGTTGTTCACGAGAGCGCGGTTGGGGTAGGGCGGTGTTAGCTGATGCGTCTCGGTGACGTGACCGCCGGCTAGCCCCTATACTCGGGAAGAAGATCCGTCACTACATTTCCCCAGCGAAGCGCGGCGGTCGTTACCATGTCGAATCCTCCGGACCAGATCGGGCTGCGCTGGCTTTTGGCGGCGAGCTACGCGTCGGTTGGCGTTGCATTCGTGCTGATCGCCGCAAAACTCGTGGCCTGGTTCCTCACCGATTCCGCAAGCATGCTCGGATCCCTTCTCGATTCCGTCATGGACTCCATGGCCTCGCTGATCAACATGGTGGCGGTACGTTACTCCATCAAACCTGCAGATGAAGACCACAGGTTCGGGCACGGGAAGGCTGAGTCTCTGGCTGGCCTTGCACAGTCTGGCTTCATCCTCGCATCGGCGATCCTCCTTCTTGTCCACTGCGCCGAAAGACTTGCCGGTCCGCCGTCGCATGGATTGGAAAATGCCGGAATCGGTGTGATCGTGACGGTCTTTGCCTTGTGCTGCACCCTTGGGTTGGTCGCTGTGCAGACGCACGCCATTCGCCTCACCGGTTCCACTGCCATCCGGGCAGACAGCCTCCATTACAAATCGGACATCCTGCTGAATCTGTCGGTCATGGCTGCGCTCGCGGGCGCGAGTCTGGGCTTTCCGCGTGTGGACGCGGTGTTCGGTGCGGGCATCGCGTTTTTCATTGCGCACGGTGCGTGGCGGATCGGCTGGGAGGCCTTCGACATGTTGATGGATCGCGAACTACCTCCAGAGGTTGATCGGGAGATTCTCGCGCTGGCACTTGCTCATCGTGAGGTGCTTGGTGTGCATGACCTCCGCACGCGGCGTTCAGGGAATCGCTACCACATCCAGTTGCATCTCGAGTTCGCGGACGAAACCCTGCTGCTCTCGGCACACACCGTTGCCGATGAAGTGGAAGCCGCGATCGCTGCCCGATTCCCGGGCGCGGACATCATCATTCACCAGGATCCCCAAGGAGTCGTCGAACCTGAGCGTTCGCCCGCGGATGCCAAGGCGCTCGCTTCAGCCTGAAGCCTAGGGAAATCCTGCACAGGGGGCTGCAAGGCTGCTGGATGCTCCGCCAGTCATCGGGTATAAGGCCCCCCTCGGCAGATACGGTCTGCCCGGGTGCCCTCATGCGAAAGTGGCGGAACTGGTAGACGCGCTGGATTTAGGTTCCAGTGCCGTAAGGCGTGAGAGTTCGAGTCTCTTCTTTCGCACCATGGGCACCGCCTTGGAAACCGGGTTGGCATGCTAGACTGCGGCCTCGCCGTCAGCGTCTTGCGTGCCTGTTTCCGGGAGAGCGCACCCCCGGAGGGGTGCTTTTGTGGGCCGCCATTTGCGAGCGAGCCCGGGTACAAGTGCTCTGGCCCGGTGGCCGGAGCGTAGTCAGGGCCTGACCAGGCCTCACAGCAGATTACATGGAGACTGCATCATGCAGGTGTCGGTAGAGATCACGTCGGGACTTGGCAGACGACTCACCATCGGTGTGCCCGCCGAGCGCATCGAGTTCGAGGTCAACTCCCGCCTGGAGAAAGCCTCTCGCAACATCCGGCTGAAGGGTTTTCGCCAGGGTCATGTGCCCATGAAGGTCGTCCGCCAGCGCTTTGGGGCAGGCGTTCGTCAGGAAGTTCTGGGTGAGGTCATGACCCAGTCCTTCTATGAGGCGGTTCGTCAGGAAGACCTCCGTCCGGCAGGCCAGCCCACTATCGAGCCGCGCCAGCTCTCCACCGGCCGTGACATAGAGTTCACCGCTACCTTCGAGGTATACCCGGAGATCGAGCTGGTCGATTTCTCGAAGCTCGCTGTCGAGAAGCCCGCCTCCAGCGTCGAGGATGCGGATGTCGATCGGATGATCGATGTTCTGCGCAACCAACAAGCGACGTGGGAGGCTGCGGATCGTGCTGCCGCCGATGGCGACCGCGTGAATATCGATTTCCTCGGTCGCCGCGATGGCGAGCCCTTCGAAGGTGGGACCGCAAAGGGCACCGAACTCGTTCTCGGGTCTGGGCGGATGGTGCCAGGGTTCGAGTCGGGCATTGCCGGTATCGCGCCGGGCGAAACCCGCGTGATTGCCATCACCATGCCCGATAACTATCACGCCGAGGCCCTGAAGGGTGCGGCGGTGGAGTTCGAGATCACGGTCAACTCCGTCTCGGCGCGAAAGCTGCCTGAACTCGATGACACGTTCTTCGCCCGTTACGGTGTTTCCGAGGGTGGCATGGACGCGTTCCGCGTCGAGGTCCGCAACAACATGGAGCGCGAGCTTCGCCAAGCGCTGCGCAACAAATTGAAGGGGCGCGTCCTCGAAGCACTGCTCGATCGTACCGAGGTCGAGGTACCCAGTTCACTGGTTGCTCAGGAAATCGACTCCCTGCGCCGTGGTGCCATCCGGCAGTTCGGTGGAGATGAGGGCCGCTTCGACGCGTCCATGCTTCCCGATGACATGTTCCGGTCCCAGGCAGAACGGCGCGTATCCTTGGGTTTGCTTCTTGGGGAAGTGATCCGTCGGGAAAACCTCAAAGCCGATGCTGCGCGCGTGCGCCAGATGGTCGAGGAGACAGCCTCGACCTACGAGGAGCCACAGGAAGTCATCAATTGGTACTACGGCAACAAGGAGCAACTCGCGACCATCGAGGCCGTAGCCTTGGAAGATCAGGTGATTGACCTCATCCTCAGTCGCGCGTCCGTCTCCGATGCTGCCTGCTCGTATGAGGACGCCCTCCGGGCCGATCCTCCGAAGCAGAAGGCCTGAACCGCCACCCCGTTCTATCCGGAGATCATCGACATGCCGCACAGAGTCCAGTCAGCCTCCAGCCCCGCCACGGCTCTCGGGCTCGTGCCCATCGTCGTCGAGCAGACGGCGAGGGGAGAGCGCTCCTACGATATTTTCTCGCGGCTTCTCAAAGAGCGGGTGATCTTCATCGTGGGCCCGATCGAGGATCACATGGCAAATCTGGTGGTGGCCCAGTTGCTGTTCCTCGAGTCGGAGAATCCCGACAAGGACATCCACCTGTACATCAACTCTCCGGGCGGGTCGGTGACGGCTGGCTTGTCGATCTACGACACCATGCAGTTCATCAAGCCAGACGTCAGCACGATGTGCGTGGGCCAGGCAGCCAGTATGGGGGCATTCCTCCTCGCGGGCGGGACGGCCGGAAAGCGTTATGCGCTTCCCAACTCGAGGATCATGATCCACCAGCCGAGCGGCGGTGCGCACGGTCAAGCCTCGGATATCGACATCCATGCGCGCGAAATCCTGATCATCCGCGAGCGCCTCAACAAACTGCTCGCTGATCACACGGGGCAGACCATCGAAGCTGTGGCGCGGGATACCGAGCGCGACAACTTCATGAACCCCGAGCGTGCCCGGGAATATGGCCTCATCGACGAAGTCCTGGGTCGTCGCCCCACGAAGTGACCCTGCGGTACCAATTAGGTGAAGGCCTGCTATGCTTCGGGCTCGCGCGGTTCTTGCTGGAGCCGCCCCGCGGGCAGGCGAGAAGGCGCCATATTGCCCTCCAATGACCTGGCGGAGATGGAATGACCAAGGATAGTGGCGGCGACAAGAGCAAGCTTCTGTATTGCTCTTTCTGTGGCAAGAGCCAGCATGAGGTGAGGAAACTGATCGCCGGCCCGTCCGTATTCATCTGCGATGAATGCGTGGATCTGTGCAACGACATCATCCGTGAGGAGGTTCAGGAATCCAGCGGCGAAGGCAGCAAGAACAAACTGCCCCGTCCGCGTGAGATTTGCCAGACCCTCGATGAATACGTGATCGGTCAGCACCACGCCAAGAAAGTGCTTTCCGTCGCCGTTTACAACCACTACAAGCGCTTGCGCGTGAGCGATCGCGCCCGCGACGAGGTCGAGCTCGGCAAGAGCAACATCCTGTTGGTCGGGCCCACCGGTAGTGGCAAGACTCTGCTTGCCGAGACGTTGGCCCGCCTTCTCGATGTGCCCTTCACCATCGCGGATGCAACCACTCTGACGGAAGCCGGCTACGTCGGTGAGGACGTAGAGAACATCATCCAGAAGTTGCTGCAGAAGGCAGATTACGACGTCGAAAAGGCCCAGATGGGCATCGTCTACATCGACGAGATCGACAAGATTTCCCGCAAGTCCGAGAACCCCAGCATCACGCGTGACGTGTCGGGGGAGGGCGTGCAGCAGGCGCTCCTGAAGCTGATCGAGGGCACTGTTGCCTCGGTGCCCCCCCAAGGCGGGCGCAAGCATCCCCAGCAAGAGTTCCTGCAGGTCGATACCTCCAACATCCTCTTCATCTGCGGCGGTGCTTTCGCGGGACTCGACAAGATCATCCGTGACCGCTCCGAGAAAAGCGGTATCGGGTTCTCGGCATCCATCAAGGGCAAGGACGAAGCCAAGAACATCAGCCAGCTCCTCCATGAGCTTGAGCCGGAAGACCTCATACGCTATGGCCTGATCCCGGAGTTCGTGGGCAGGTTGCCAGTGGTAGCGACCCTCGAAGAACTTGATCACGCGGCCCTGATACAGATCCTTACCGAACCCAAGAATTCGTTGACCCGCCAATTCCGCAAGCTGTTCGACATGGAAGGTGTTGAGCTCGACTTCCGGGAAGACGGGCTTCGCGCCATCGCAGAGAAGGCGCTGGCCCGCAAGACCGGTGCCCGAGGGCTGCGCTCCATCCTCGAGTCGGTTCTTCTGGAAACCATGTTCGAGATTCCCTCGGAGCGCGATGTGACCAAAGTCGTCATCGACGAGTCCGTGATCAAGGGCGAGTCAGAACCGCTCAAGGTCTATCAGTCCCAGGTCCCCAAGGCCGCTCCAGCCGAATGATCCACGGGGCTTGGCGCTGCCGTAGCCCCTGTTGATCTGCACCTCTTGTAGAATCGCGCGTCGGCCCCCATGTTAGTGGGGTCGCTTCATTTCTTGCGCCCCTGTGGGCGAGGAGTCCCAGATGAGATCGTCTCCCGGTGCGCCCGGCGCCGTTCCCCTGCTTCCGCTGCGAGACGTCGTTGTCTTCCCCCACATGGTCATACCGCTTTTCGTGGGTCGGGAAAAATCCATCCTTGCCCTCGAGGCTGCGATGGGCGCAGACAAGCGGATTTTGCTGGTCGCGCAGCGCAACGCTGCTGACGATGATCCTGGCGTGGATGACATCTACGGGATCGGCACTCTCGCCAACGTTCTGCAGATGCTCAAGCTGCCCGATGGCACGGTCAAAGTGCTGGTCGAGGGGGGTGAGCGGGCTCAGATCGACGGAGTATCCGCGCGAGCCGGTTACCTCGTAGCCCACGCAAGTCCGCTTCCCGGCGCGGCACTGACAGATGCCGAGGGTGAAGCGCTGGTGCACAGTTGCATGCGCCTGTTCGAACAATACGTAAACGTTGGCAAGAAAGTGCCCGCCGAAGTACTGAGCGCGCTCAGTGGCATCGACGAGCCGGGCCGTCTTGCCGATACCATCGCAGCGCATCTTTCCCTTGAGTTGCCGCGCAAGCAGGAGATCCTCGAGATCGCCTCTACGGCCGAGCGTATCGAGAGATTGATGGGGATCATGGAAGGGGAGATGGAGCTCTTCCAGGTCGAGAAGCGCATCCGCGGGCGCGTCAAAAAGCAGATGGAGAAGAGCCAGCGCGAGTACTACCTCAATGAGCAGATGAAAGCCATCCAGAAGGAACTCGGCGAGCTCGAAGACGCGCCCAACGAACTCGAAAATCTCGAGAAACGCGTGCGTTCAGCGGGAATGTCCAAGGATGCCGAGACCAAAGCACTGGCCGAGTTGAACAAGCTGAAAATGATGTCGCCGATGTCCGCCGAGGCCTCGGTGGTCCGCAGCTACCTCGACTGGATGGTGCAGGTGCCGTGGAAGAAGCGCAGCAAGCTGCGCAACGACCTCGCCCGTGCGGAAGCGATCCTCGAGGAAGACCATCACGGGCTCGAGGAAGTCAAACAGCGCGTCCTCGAATATCTCGCAGTCCAGCGTCGCGTCGGCAAGTCCAAGGGGCCTGTCCTCTGCTTCGTGGGACCTCCGGGCGTTGGTAAAACCTCGCTGGGCGAAAGCATAGCGCGGGCCACCAACCGGCAGTTCGTCCGGATGGCGCTCGGTGGCGTACGGGACGAGGCCGAGATTCGTGGCCACCGCCGCACGTATATCGGTTCGCTCCCCGGGAAAATCCTCCAGAAACTCTCCAAGGCAGGCGTGCGCAACCCGTTGTTCCTGCTGGACGAGGTCGACAAGATGGGCATGGACCATCGGGGCGATCCCGCCTCGGCACTGCTCGAAGTGCTGGATCCCGAGCAGAACCACGCCTTCAACGACCACTATCTCGAGGTTGATTACGACCTCTCCGACGTCATGTTCATCTGCACGTCGAACTCGATGAACATTCCGGCCCCGTTGCTCGACCGCATGGAGGTGATTCGCCTCCCCGGTTACACGGAGGACGAGAAGGCGAGCATTGCCGAGCGTTACCTTCTTCCCAAGCAAACGAAAAACGCCGGTCTCGAGGCAGGGGAGCTCACGATCGGCGAAGGCGTTGTGCGCGACATCATCCGCCACTACACGCGCGAGTCCGGCGTGCGCGGCCTCGAGCGACAGATCGCGAAGATCTGCCGCAAGCAGGTGAAACAGATTTCGCTCGACCCCGCCAAGGTCGCGGGCACCGTCACTCCCGCCAACCTCGAGGAGTTTCTCGGTGTCCGGAAGTACCGTCACGGCGAGGCACCCGAACGCAATCAGATAGGGCAGGTCACAGGTCTTGCCTGGACCCAGGTTGGTGGCGAGCTGTTGCCAATAGAGGCTGTGGTCGTTCCCGGCAAGGGGCGGCAAGTGAAGACGGGCTCGCTTGGCGATGTCATGCAGGAGTCCATTCAGGCCGCGATGACGGTCGTCCGGGCTCGCGCCAAAGCACTTGGCATCCGGCCTGACTTCCACGAAAAATCCGATATGCACATCCACGTCCCGGAAGGAGCCACTCCTAAAGACGGCCCGAGTGCGGGAATCGGGATGTGTACTGCCATGGTGTCAGTGCTGACAGGTATTCCGGTACGCGCAGAAGTCGCCATGACGGGCGAGATAACACTGCGCGGCCAGGTGCTCGCCATTGGTGGCCTCAAGGAAAAACTCCTGGCGGCGCATCGCGGCGGTATCCGTACCGTTGTCATTCCCGAAGAGAACGAGCGCGACCTCAAGGAAATTCCGGAGAACATCAAGCGCGATCTCGACATCCGTCCCGTGCGCTGGATAGAGCAGGTGCTCGACATTGCGCTGGAGAGCGTTCCCACGCCGCTCTCCGACGAGGAATGGAAAACGCTCAGCGAGAAAGCCGCTTCAGAAGGCATCAGAAGTCCGGAAGATGCGCGCGTAAACACACATTGAGCGCTGTCGCGCTTGACCGTCGCGAAGGGCGCTGGTGTACACTCCGCCCCCTTCCCGAGGCGGGTCATTTACCTGCCGCATGACAGCGCAGAACACAGGGGCACACCGTGAACAAAGCAGAACTCGTTGACCTTATTGCCGACAAGGCAGATATCTCCAAGGCCTCTGCTGCGCGGGCCCTTGAAGCCGCTCTCGGTGGCATCACCGACGCGCTTCGTGCAGGTGACCAGGTCGCGTTGGTTGGCTTCGGCACTTTCGCAGTGAAGCAGCGCGCCGAGCGCCAGGGCAGGAATCCGAAGACTGGCGCACTGCTCAGCATCGCGGCCAGTCGCTCCCCTGCGTTCAAGGCTGGCAAGGGTCTGCGCGACGCGTTGAACTGAGTGTTCATTCGCGCCGACTTTTCCGCGGCAGCACTTCGCCCGCAACATTCTCCGCACGCCTGAATTCCCGGAGGCGCAACGATGCTTCAGAAGATCCGCGACAATCTTCAAGGCACGATCGCCAAGGTCATCATTGGCGTCATCGCGGTTCCGTTTGCTGTCTTCGGCATCGAGGCTTTCTTCACCGGGGGCGAGCCGACGGTCGCCAAGGTTGGCGGCGAGAGCATCACGCAGCGGGAACTCGAGCAGGCGATAGAGCTGCAGCGCAGGCGGCTTCTCGGCAGTGCCGAGGACAAGGTCGACCCAGCCGAACTTGAAGAAGCCAAGCTCAGAGGCCCGGTCCTCGACTCCCTCATAGAACGCAAGCTGCTGGGCCAGGTCGCGAGCCACAGTGGTTTCCGTGTCGGCGATGCGATGATCGATCGCATCATCCTCGACGACGAGAGTTTTCGGGATAACGGCAAATTCTCCCAGGAGCGCTTCCAGGGAATCCTCGCGAGCAATGGCCTCAGCCCTGCCTACTACCGCAATCTGTTGCGCGAAGAGTCGCTGATCAATCAGGTTCTCGGCGGTGTGGCGACAAGCGACTTCTCGACCGAGGAAGAAATCCGTGAGGTCGCGCGCATCACGCAGCAGACGGTCGATGTGAGGTTTCTCACGGTGCCGATTGCCGCGTCCACGACACCGCCAGAGGTGCCCGCTGATCGCGTATCGGCGTATTACGCCGCCAACAAGGCTGATTTCAAGACGGCAGAGTCTGTCGGACTGGACTACATCGAGTTGCGTCTCGAAGACCTGTACCAGAAGGTGCCGGAAGACGCTGTGAAGGCAGAGTTCGAACTCCGCCTTGCCAACTACAAGGATGCCGAGGAGCGGCACGCGGCGCACATCATGATCTCCTCGCTTGACGACGAGAAAGCGAAGTCCCGCTTGCTCGAGTTGCGCGCCAGGATCGAGAAGGGCGAGGACTTCGCTGCAATTGCTCGCGACGCCTCCGAGGATGTTGGCTCGGCGCAGGATGGCGGAGATCTCGGGTACTCGGGTGGAGACGCATTCCCTGCGGAATTCGAGAATGCACTCACCGCCCTGAAGCCCGGTGAGGTCTCTGCACCGCTGCGCACCGATTCCGGCTGGCACCTGGTGAAGCTTCTTGATGTGCGCGCCAAGGAGGCTCCTTCTCTGGCTGAGTTGCGGCCGGAGATCGAAGCCGATTTGCAGAAAAAAGCTGCCAAGCCGTTGTTCGTCGAGAAGTCCGAACAACTTGCAGACCTGACATTCAACTCCGAGGGCTTGGACGAGGCCGCCAAAACCCTGGGACTTGAGGTAAAACACGGTCCCATCATCAGTCGCCGTGGCGCAGAGGGCGTTTTCTCCGACTCCCGCGTCATCAGCGCGGGTTTCAGCGAGGACGTGCTCAAGTCTGCTCAGAACAGCGAGATCATCGAGATCAGCGACGGGCATGCCGTAGTCGTGCGTCTGCGCGAGCATCTGCCTGAGCGCCAGCAGGATCAGGCAGAGGTGGAGTCCGGTATCAGGTTGCTTCTCGTAGAGGCCATTCGACGCGAGCAGGCTACTGCAAGGGCGGACCGTGTGCTTGCGGAGCTTGGCTCCGGAAGCGCAATGGAGGATCTCGCCAAACGCGATGCACTTCAGTGGCAGGTCGCGCTGGCACACACGCGCGGTGCGCCTGACGTTCCCAAGGAACTCAGCGATGCTGTATTCACGACCAGCCGCGCCCCAGGCGCCTCTGGTAGCGGTTCCGTTGTCATGCCCAGCGGTGACGTGGTCGTGTTTCAGGCGTCGAACTTCAAGGAAGGAGACCTCTCGCGCATTCCGCCCGAGCAGCAAGCACAGCTCAGAGCAATGCTTGCCCAGTCCCGTGGTGCCGCCGCCGCCGCCCACTACAGGCAGCGCCTTCGTGCGCTCGTGGACGTCCAGGTACTTTGAGTTCCGCAGTTCCGGCGGCCGGGTCGGCCGGCGAGGCCCCTGAGCTCTGGATCTGTGACACTGCCACAGTCCAGGATCCGGAGACCCTTTCGCGTTACCGGCGGCTACTCGATCCCGAGGAGTGCGCGCGTCTGGATCGATTCCACTTCGCGCGTGACAGGCACGTTTTTCTCGTGAGCCATGCGCTGCTTCGTACAGTCCTTGCGCATGAAACGGGGATTTCGCCGGCAGATCTGCGCTTCGTTCGTGGAGAGCAGGGCAGGCCTTATCTCTCGCCCCTCCACGCTGTGTCCGTTCCGGCTTTCTCATTCAACCTGTCGCACTCCGGTACCCACGCCGTTGTCGGCGTGTGGAAAGGCGGCGGTGAGATTGGAGCGGATATCGAGGCCCATCGGCTCGATCGTCGCTTTGACGAATTGGCTCAGCGTTACTTCGCCAGGGCAGAGGTAGAGCATCTGCGATGCCTTGCCGCCACCGTCCGAAGTGATCGCTTCTACGATATCTGGACGTTGAAGGAGGCGTACCTCAAGGCGAGAGGTACCGGCCTGCAGTTGCCGCTCGCTGATTTCGCATTTTCATTCGAAGGCGAAACAATCTGCTTTGAGGCCACAGCCGGGCTGGACGATCGTCCTGAACGCTGGGGTTTCTGGTGTGGGCGGATTGCAGGAGGCTTCAGTGTTTCCCTCGCGGTTGATGCCGGTTCCGCTGCCGCCCGCGTCGCCGAGCCCGTTCTCAAGCTGCTGAACCCTTTGGGTGCTGCCACGCCTCTGGGCGCAAGCAAGGTTGTCGCGCGAAGTCAGCAATTCCCCCGCATACCGACGATGTAGTCACCGGCGCCTGTCGCTAAGATACGGCCCTTCTCGGCACAGACTCACTGGAGACCAAACCATGTTCAGGATCCGCACCTACAACCAGATCTCGGTTCGCGGGCTGGAGCGTTTTCCACGGGACCGTTATGAAGTCGCGAGCGAGATCGGTTCCGCAGACGGATTGCTGCTGCGCAGCCACAAACTGCAGGTCGAGCAACTCGACGCATCGGTGCGGGCGGTTGCTCGTGCTGGCGCTGGCGTGAACAACATTCCGGTCGACGCCTGCACCGAGCGTGGCATACCCGTATTCAACACGCCCGGTGCCAACGCCAACGCAGTCAAGGAACTGGTCGCAGCCGGAATGCTGCTCGCCTCCAGGGGCATCGTGGAGGGGCTTGGCTATGTGAAGGGTCTTCCGGGTGATATGGATCCCGTGGAGATGAACAAGAAGCTCGAGGCCGAAAAGAAGAATTTTGCCGGCAATGAACTGCGCGGCAGAACCCTCGGCGTTGTAGGCCTTGGCGCCATCGGCAGTCTGGTGGCGCGCCTTGGGCTTGATCTGGGCATGGATGTGATTGGCTACGATCCCGCGCTGTCGGTGGAGGCTGCATGGCGGCTTCCGAGCGAAGTGCGCCGTATGGAGAACATCGGTGCGCTCTTCGCGCGCGCTGATTTCGTGTCGCTTCACCTCCCGGTGCTCGAGAGCACCCGCAACCTCGTGGGCGCTGAAACGCTGGCGCAAGCGCGCAAGGGAGCTTGTTTGCTCAACTTCGCGCGTGAGGAGATCGTCGATATCGGTGCTTTGATCGAGGCGCTCTCGCGAGGTCAACTGCGTCGCTACGTAGCCGACTTTCCGCACCCGCGCCTGCTTGGACGGGACGACTGCTTGCTCATGCCGCATATCGGAGCCAGCACCGAGGAGGCAGAAGAGAATTGCGCGGTCATGGCCGCAGACCAACTCCGCGCGTTCCTCGAACACGGCAACATCCGTAACGCCGTCAATTTCCCCTCGATCGAGCTCGAGCGTACCGGCGGTTGCCGGATCGCAGTGGCCAACAGGAACGTTCCCGGAATGCTGGGTCACATGCTGTCGATCTTCGCCGATGCCCGGATCAACATTGTCGACATGCTCAACAAGAGCCGCGAGAACGTCGCCTACAACCTGATCGACGTCGAGGGTGATCCTTCCGCGGCAGTCATCGAGGCCATTTCCCGGGTAGACGGAGTGATCAACGTCCGGCTGATCCCTCCGCCACGCTGAAATGCACGTGGACGCCCTGGCTTCGCAGCAAGGTGGGCGCAGGCCTGCTGAGTTTTCAATCGACGCGCATGGCGAGTGGTTCTATCGGGGGAGTCCGATAAGGCGCGAAGGCCTGCTCCGGCTTCTTGAGGGGATGCTGAGGCGTGCGTCGGGCGCTTATGTCCTTGACACGCCCGAGCAAGCGCTGCGCGTTGATGTAGCGGATGTTCCGTTTGTGGTGACTGGCTACGAGGTGCTGGGTGACGCCGGCAGTCAAAGCATCTCCTTTGTCACCAGTCTGGGCGTGAAAATCCCGCTGGACGCAGAGCACCCGCTTTTTTTGAGAACGGCTCCCGACGGACAGACCAAACCTTATGTGATGGTCCGTGAAGGGTTGGAAGCGGTCCTTCACAGGAATGTCTTTTATGGTCTCGCCGGGATAGCGCAGGAGCGCTACCCCGGAGGTCCATACGGCGTTTCAAGCAACGGGCTTTTCTTCCCGCTCGAGTAGCGCCTTGCGGTGTATTACATGTTCGGGTAGTTCGGACCGCCCGTGCCTTCCGGCGTCACCCACACAATGTTCTGCGTCGGATCCTTGATGTCGCAGGTCTTGCAGTGCACGCAGTTCTGGGCGTTGATCTGGAAGCGCTTGGATCCGTCTGCCTCGGCAACCACCTCGTAGACCCCGGCCGGGCAGTAACGCTGCGCTGGCTCGTCGTAGAGCGGCAGGTTGTGGCGGATGGGGACGCCCGGATCCTTGAGTCGCAAATGGCAGGGCTGGTCTTCTTCGTGGTTGGTGTTCGACAGATACACCGAGGAAAGCCGGTCGAAGCTCAGTACGCCGTCGGGTTTCGGGTAGCTGATCTGCCGACACTGCGCCGAGGGCTTCAACTGGGCGTGGTCCGGCGTCGAATCGCTGAAGGTCCAGGGCAGTTTGCCCTTGAAGATATTTATGTCCACAAACGCGTAAGCCGAACCCAGGATGTTGCCGAACTTGTGCTGGGCGGGGCCGAAATTGCGCTGCGTGTGCAGTTCCTTTCCGGCCCATGATCCCAGGAACGCGTCCGTGAAGCCGCTGATTTCCTCTCCCTCGTGCCCGGACTCCGCGATCGCCTTGTGCACGGATTCTGCCGCAACCATGCCGCTCTTCATCGCGGTGTGGGAGCCTTTGATCTTGGCGAAATTCAGGGTGCCGGCGTCACAGCCGATGAGCAGTCCGCCCGGAAAGCTCATCTTGGGAAGGGACTGTATGCCACCCTTGGCGATTGCGCGTGCGCCGTAAGCGACTCGCTTGCCACCCTCGAGGTATTGCTTCACCAGCGGGTGCTGTTTGTAGCGCTGGAATTCCTCGAAGGGGCTTATCGAAGGATTGCTGTAGCCAAGATCGGTGATCAGGCCGATCGAGACCAGATTACCTTCGAGATGGTAGAGGAAGCTGCCGCCATGGGCTCCGCTCTGTTCCAGCGGCCATCCCGCCGTATGCATGACGAGTCCGGGACGGTGCTTGGCAGGATCGATTTCCCAGAGCTCCTTGATCCCGAGGCCGTAGTGCTGGGGGTCGCGTCCGGCGTCGAGACCGAAACGGCTGATGAGTTGCTTGCCGAGGTGTCCGCGGCAACCTTCTGCGAACAGCGTGTACTTCGCGTGCAGTTCCATGCCGGGGGTATAGCTGTCTTTCTGCTCGCCGTCCGCTCCTATGCCGGCGTCTCCGGTGGCGATGCCCTTCACCCGGCCGTCCTCGTGGAACAGCACCTCGGAGGCGGCAAATCCGGGGTAGATCTCGGCGCCGAGGGCTTCGGCCTGCTGGCCCAGCCAGCGGCAGAGGTTGCCAAGGCTGATGATGTAGTTGCCCTCGTTGTGCATGGTGCTCGGCACCATGAAACCCGGAACGCGGAGGCCCGAGGTTTCGTTTCGGAGCACGTAGATTTCATCGCCCGCGACGGGCGTGTTGAGCGGTGCACCGTTGGCTGCCCAGTCGGGGAACAGTTCGTTCAGTGCGGTCGGCTCGAATATCGCGCCGGAGAGGATATGCGCGCCAACCTCCGAGCCTTTCTCCACTACGCAGACACTGATGTCCTGGGAAAGCTGACGCAGACGGCAGGCGGCCGCGAGTCCTGCAGGGCCTGCGCCCACTATCACGACGTCGAATTCCATCGATTCCCGGTTGCTCACGTACTCCACCTCTCTAAGTGCCCGTGGCGCCACCACTCATGGGGGGCGACCTGTTGCGATCGTGGTTTCAAGGGTTGTCGCCAGGCGCGTGCCGGCGGGAGAAGGATACTTCAAACCACGGCGAATCGGCGCCGCATACTGGTAGCATTGCCGATCTCGGTCTGCTCGGCCATTGACCTCCCCACGGCCTCTCCGGACAATGCCCCGGCCTTGCGGTTGGCGCTTCGCGTCAGTGAATCCGCAAGCGAAAAGTCCCCACCAGTTCCAGCGGAGAGTCCATGAAAGTTCTCGTAGCGGTAAAACGCGTCGTCGACTACAACGTCAAGGTGCGGCCGAAAAGCGATGGTTCTGGCGTAGACCTGAACAACGTGAAGATGTCGGTCAATCCCTTCTGTGAAATCGCCGTAGAAGAGGCGGTACGCCTGCGTGAAAAAGGCGTCGCAACGGAGGTCATCGCGGTCTCCCTTGGTGACAAGTCCTGTCAGGAGCAGATCCGTACGGCACTCGCTCTGGGCGCCGATCGGGGCATCCTGGTCGAGACCGATGCAGAACTGCAGCCGCTTGCAGTTGCCAAGCTGCTCAAGGCAGTGATCGAGCGCGAGGGTGTACAGCTCGCGATCCTCGGCAAGCAGTCCATCGACGGTGACAACAACCAGACCGGGCAGATGCTCTCGGCTCTGGCCGGCATGTCGCAGGGTACCTTCGCTTCCAAGCTCGATATCGCGGATGGCAAGGCTACCGTTACGCGTGAGGTCGACGGCGGTCTCCAGACACTCGAGCTCTCGCTTCCTGCAGTCATCACCAGCGACCTGCGCCTGAACGAGCCGCGCTATGCCTCGCTCCCCAACATCATGAAGGCCAAGAAAAAGCCCCTCGATACGCTGACGCCTGCCGAACTCGGCGTGGACGTGACGCCCCGCGTGAAGACGCTGAAGGTGTCTCCGCCCCCCGAGCGCAAGGCCGGTATCAAGGTCGGTTCCGTCGAGGAACTCGTCGACAAACTCCGCAACGAAGCGAAGGTGATCTGATGACTACCCTGGTTATTGCCGAACACAGCAACACCGAACTGAAGCCCGCCACCCTTCATGCGGTGACGGCAGCTCAGCAAATCGGCTCCGAAGTCCATGTGCTGGTGGCAGGCGCGGGTTGCGCCGAGGCCGCCGCCGCAGCCTCCCGTATCGCGGGCGTGAGCAAGGTGCTGGTCGCCGACAACGCGGCCTATGCCACGCAACTCGCAGAGAACATGTCCGCGCTGATTGCCGAAGTCGCCACGGCGTATGACGCAGTGCTCGCTGCGGCAACCGCTGGTGCCAAGAACGTGATGCCCCGCGTCGCGGCCTTGCTCGATGTTGCACAGATCTCCGAGATCACCGCAGTGATCAGCGCCGACACCTTCGAGCGCCCGATCTACGCGGGTAACGTCATCGCCACGGTCCAGAGCACCGATGCCCGCAAAGTCATCACGGTGCGTGCCACCGGCTTTGATGCCGCTTCGGCCGAAGGTGGATCCGCCACCATCGAGGCGCTGTCTTCCGCTCACGACGCCGGCTTGTCGCGCTTCATCGAGGAGCGTGTCGCCAAGTCCGACCGCCCCGAGCTCACCGCTGCCCGAGTGGTGGTGTCCGGTGGCCGTGGCATGCAGAACGGAGACAACTTCAAGCTGCTCGAGGCCGTGGCCGACAAGCTCAACGCCGCTGTGGGCGCCTCGCGCGCTGCCGTCGACGCAGGCTTCGTCCCCAACGATTATCAGGTTGGCCAGACCGGCAAGATCGTTGCGCCTGACCTTTACATCGCTGTCGGTATCTCCGGTGCGATCCAGCACCTCGCCGGCATGAAGGATTCCAAGGTCATCGTCGCGATCAACAAGGATCCGGACGCACCGATCTTCCAGGTGGCCGATTACGGTCTCGTAGCGGATCTTTTCCAGGCTGTACCGGAACTCAGCTCGTCGCTCTGAGGCGGCTCGTTCCCTGAAAGGCACGCTCCCGCAGGGGGGCGTGCCTTTTTTGTTTCAGGACAGACGCCCGCGGAAGTCTTCGTAGCCGAAACGGCGGACGACACGGAGCTCCTGGGTCTCCGAGTTCCAGATGGCGATCGACGGCAGGTTTATGCCGTTGAACGTGGTGGTCTTGACCATCGTGTAGTAGGCCATGTCTTCAAACACCACGCGTGAGCCGACGCGCAGCGGCTCAGGAAAGCTGTAATCGCCAATGACGTCACCTGCCAGGCAGGTCTGGCCGCCAAGGCGATACAAATGCGGATGCTCCCCCTCTGCTCCGGCACCGGTGATCACGGGGCGGTAGGGCATTTCGATGACATCAGGCATGTGACAGGTGGCGGAGGTGTCGAGGATCGCCTGCGCCATACCGTTGTGGCCGATGTCGAGAACTTCGCTCACCATCACGCCACAGTGGTAGGCGATGGCTTCTCCGGGCTCGAGGTATACCTGCACGCCCCAGCGCGACTGGACGTCCCGCAGCAGCGCGATCAGGGCATCGACCTGGTACCCGGGCCGGGTAATGTGGTGACCGCCGCCGAAGTTGATCCACTTCATCCGCGGGATGAGGTCGGCAAAGCGCTGCTCGAATGCGCGAACGGTGCGCTCCAGAGGCAGGAAGTCCTGTTCGCACAAGGTGTGGAAGTGAAGACCGGTTACGTGCCGGAGGGACTCCTCCCGCAGCGCATCGCGCACCACCCCCAGGCGTGAGCAGGGAGCGCAGGGGTCGTACAGGGGGACGGCACCTTCAGAGTGCTCGGGGTTCAGGCGGATCCCGATCTCGAGTCCGGGTCGGGCCTCGCGTGCGGCGCGGATCTCCGGCTCGAAGCGGTCCAACTGATCGCAGGAGTTGAAGACAACGTGGTCGGAGATGGCCAGAACCTGCTTGAGGTCCTCCCGCGTGAAGGCGGCCGAGAAGGTGTGGACCTCGCCGCCGAACTCCTCACGGCCGAGTCGCGCCTCGTGAAGTCCGCTCGCGCAGGTGCCCGACAGATAGCGGGACACCAACGGCGCCATGCTGAACATCGAGAACGCCTTCAGTGCGAGAAGGATTTTCGCGCCGCTCTCCTGCTGCACCCGCGCAAGCAGCCGGAGGTTGCACTCCAGCGCCGCCTCGTCGACCACGAAACAGGGGGACGGTACCCGCCCTGGATCGAGGCTCCTGAATCGCTCGAGAAGGCTCCCCATCGTCAGGGCCTTGCTCAGGTCATGCCGTGTTCTGGAGTGACGAGCACCCAGGGCAGGCCGTGCTGGTTCAAGGCATCCATGAAGGGATCGGGATCGAGTTGCTCCATGTTGAAGACGCCTTCGCCCGTCCACTTGCCCGTGAGCATCATCTTCGCGCCGATCATGGCCGGTACGCCGGTGGTGTAGGAGATGGCCTGCGACTGCACTTCGCGGAAACAGGCTTCGTGGTCACAGATGTTGTAGACGTAGGCGATCTTCGGCTTTCCATCCTTGGTGCCGCGCGCAAGGCAGCCGATACAAGTGCGCCCCTTGGTGAGCGGCCCGAGGCTGGAAGGGTCGGGAAGTACAGCTTTCAGGAACTGCAGCGGAATCACTTCCTGGCCGTTGTACATGACGGGGTCGATGCGGGTCATGCCGACGTTCTGCAGCACCTTCAGGTGGTTCAGGTAGTTCTCGGAGAAAGTCATCCAGAAGCGTGCGCGCTTGATCTCGGGGAAGTGCCGCACGATGGACTCGAGTTCCTCGTGGTACATCAGGTAGATGTTCATCGGGCCGATGCCTTCGGGGAAGTCGAAGGACTGTTTCACGGTGAGCGGATCGGTTTCCTGCCACGCGCCGTTTTCCCAGTAGCGTCCGCGGGCCGTCACTTCGCGGATGTTGATCTCCGGGTTGAAGTTGGTGGCGAAGGGCTGGCCGTGGTTGCCTGCGTTGGCATCGATGATGTCGAGTTCCTCGATCGTGTCGAACTCGTGCTTTTTCAGCCAGGCGGTGAATACGTTGGTGACGCCGGGGTCGAAACCACTGCCCAGCAGCGCCATCAGGCCCTTCTCGCGGAAGCGCTCCTGATAGGCCCACTGCCATTTGTATTCGAACTTTGCCTCATCCGGTGGCTCGTAGTTCGCGGTGTCGAGGTAATGCACACCCGTCTCCAGGCAGGCGTCCATGATGGCGAGGTCCTGATAGGGGAGGGCGACGTTGATCACCAGCGCCGGCTGCACGCGCCGTATCAGGGCCACGGTCTGCGACACATCGTCCGCGTCCACTTGGGCTGTGTGGATGGGACGGCTGATCTGCGCTGCTATGCGGCGGCATTTCTCTTCGGTGCGGCTTGCCAGCCAGATCTCGGAAAACACCTCGGGAACCTGTGCGCACTTGTGCGCCACCACTTGTCCCACGCCGCCAGCGCCGATGATGAGTACCCGTGACATCTGCTGTTCTCCCTATTCCTCGAAGTAGGTATATCCGCGCAGGCTGGCGTCGAAGGACGCGAGCAGCGCCTGCCGCTCCTGCGGCGTTATCCGTCCAGCGCGAACCGCATTTTCGGCCGTCCGGCGGAATTGCTCCAGCAACTGCTGGGGCTGGTACTCCACGTAGCTCAATACGTCGGCGATGCTGTCGCCGTCGATCTCGCGCACGAAGTCGAAGCTGCCGTCGGCATTGATCCGCACGCTAACGACGTTGGTGTCGCCCATCAGGTTGTGCAGGTCGCCGAGAGTCTCCTGATAGGCGCCCACCAGGAAGACACCCATGTAGTAGGGCTCGTTTTCGCGCAGTGCGTGCACGGGCAAGGTCTTGCGCAGTCCGCGCGGATCGATGAAGCGGTCGATCTTGCCGTCGGAATCGCAGGTGATGTCCGCGATGATGGCTTGCCGCTGCGGTTTTTCCGTATGCCGGTGGACGGGGATCACGGGGAAGACCTGCTCGATGGCCCACACGTCCGGCAGTGACTGGAACACCGAGAAATTGCCGTAGTAGATATCGGCAAGGGAGTCTTCCAGACCGTCCAGCCCGGGAGGGACTCGCCGCGAGCCGGAGGTCTCGCGCGCGATCACGCGCACGATCTCCAGGAACAGCCGCTCCGAGAGCGACAGCGAGCGCAGCCGGATCTGGCCGCGCTTGAAGAGTTCGCGTATCTCGTCCCGGTAATAGACGGCGTCGTTGAAGCATTCCTGCAGGTTCTTGCCGCCAATGCCGTTCAGCACATCGGCGAGATTCCGCAGCAACTCGTGCTCGTCAGCGCCCACCGCAGGCGGATCGCCGGACTCGAAACTGGTGACGTCCAGGATGTTGAACAGCAGGATCGAGGAGTAGGCGACAGTGGCGCGTCCCGACTCCGTGACGATAACCGGATGCTCGATGCCTTCCGGATCGAGCGTCGTCATGATCGTTTCGACGATGTCGCTGCAGTACTCGTCCAGCGAGTAGTTCTTGCTGTACTCGTAGTTGGTCTGGGAGCCGTCGTAATCGACCGCAAGTCCGCCGCCGAGGTCCAGATAGCCGAGCGCGGCGCCTTCCTTGACGAGGTCCGCGTAGTAGCGGCACGCCTCGAGCACGCCGCTGCGGATGTCACGGATGTTCGGGATCTGCGAGCCCAGGTGGTAATGCAGCAACTGCAGGCAGTCGAGCATCCCGTGCTCGCGCAGCAGATCCAGCGTCTGCACGATTTGCGAGGTCGTGAGCCCGAATATGCTCCGGTCACCGCTGCTCTCGCTCCAGGCGCCGCCCACTTTTGAGGCGAGTTTCACGCGGATGCCGAGAATGGGGCGGATGCCGAGCCGGTTGCTCGCCTCCAGGATGATCGGCAACTCGGTGGGCGTCTCGATCACGAAGGTGACGCGGTATCCGAGGCGCAGTGCCTGCAAGCCAAGCGACACGAACTCTTCGTCCTTGTAGCCGTTACAGACGATGTGGCCAACGCCTGGCTGCAGGGTGGCGAGCGCGATCAGGAGTTCGGCCTTGCTGCCTGCCTCCAGGCCGTGACCGTAGGCCGAACCGAAGCGGGCGATCTCCTCGATCACCTGGCATTGCTGGTTCACCTTGATCGGGAACACGCCGCGGAAGGTGCCACGGTAGCCCAGCGTGCTGATGGCACGCGCGAAGCTCTCGTTGAGTACCGTTATCTGGGCGTCGAGGAGGTTCTCTATACGCAGCAGTACTGGCATCTGCCAGCCCCGCTCTCGCATGCCCTCGATGATTTTCGGGATACTGACGCCTACGCGCCCGTCCGGGAACTGTACGTTCACCGTGACCGCGCCGTCGTCGGACAGGTCGAAGTAACCAGCCCCCCAGTTCCTGATGCCGTACAGTTCGGCGGAGTCAGCCGCCGTCCAGTGGGGAGTTCCGTTGGTCTTCAATTCCTGCCTGTTCCTCCGATGCTATGGTCGATACCCGGGTGGGGCGCGCATGGTGCGTCGCGCCCCCCCCCATATCAAGCATGCGGGGGATGAATTTTTCGTGAATTTACGTGGGCTCTGCCCTCAAGACGGGTAGCGGTTCAGGATGCCGGTCCGACGATCCGCCAGCTGCTGGCGACGTTGCTCCGGGCTGATCCGCTTTATTCCTGTGGGCAGTGCATAGCCGAGGCCCGAGGCCTCTACCAGCGTGCAGTCCGGTCGGGGGTAATGATCGGTGCCGATCCAGCGGAAGGTGATGTAGCCCTCGGTGTATCCCGATGGGTCCAGCCAGTTCGGCAGGCCCGGGTCTTCGTGACTCACGACCACGATCAGTTCGCCGTCGTCTTCGATGGCCGCGTGATCACAGTTGGTGCTGCACAACCGGTAGCGGTAGTCCATGGTTTCCCAGTAGTAGTTTCCGAACTCGACGCCCCACCAATAGCCTGTGGGCGGTCTGACGCGAAGGATCAGAGCCTCGCCCGGCGCCACTTTCCAGTAGCAGATGAGCGGCTCGCCTCCTGGCGTTGCGTCTATGGCATTGCGGTCAAGCTCGCGATACGAGAGGAATCGGTGGGGCTGTGACTGCCAGCGGTCGAGCATGTCTGCCCAGTAGTGAAGTGACACGTCGACCCAGCGTGCGGCGGCTGACAGTCCCCGCGCGAGGCGTGCCGTATCGGGCACCGCGGGGGGCGTAAGCGCGTCCGCGCCCATGCGGTCAATGCGCGCCCGCATCGGGCGTTCGGCTGACCAGTCACCGAAGAACTGGCGGATCGTGACCCGGTAGGTGCCGGGGGATGTGCGAATCCAGTTACCCGCTTGCGGCTCCGGAGAGAGCAGCACGCGGAATTGCCCGCTTGCGTCCACCTCGAGGTCCTTGCCGAGCAGCGTGCCCACCACCTTGCCACCCCAAGGCGTGGCGCCGTCCTCAAGGACGGTGATGGCGAAGTACCGGGCGGTGCCGCGGTCGCCGTGGATCAGATAGGTGTCGCTGCCGTTTACAGGCGCGCCCACGTAGATCGCGTCGGTGTTGTCGCCGCCCTGTTTGCGCACCGGATCGAAGTAATGCATGAGCTCGGGGTAGAGCGGGTCGTTGTTCTCGAGCTCGAACTGCAAGGCGAGCGCGATGTTCCGGGCGAGCGCGCGCGTCCCCGTCACCTGGTCGATCTCGCCCTTGGGGGTGGTAGGCCGTGCGAGAAGGCGACCGGCCTGCTTCAGGTTGTCGCAAAAATCTTCCCAGACGCGGATTGCCTCGTCCTGATGTGTCATGCGGGTCTCCACTGACGTTTGTGTGCTCCGACCGCAGTGTATTGGTGCCCAACCCTGCCTGCGATACTCCGTTTGCAGGAGTTCAGGTGCGTGATCGGCCTGCCTTGCTCTTGAGTTGCCGCTGCCTTAGTCTGCGGCGCCCCGCCCTTGGATGCCGTGAGCATGTTTGACTGGATGGCGAGCCCTGAAGCCTGGGCAGCGCTTGCGACCCTCACCGCGCTCGAGATCGTTCTCGGCATAGACAACATCATCTTCCTCACGATCCTTGTCGGACGCTTGCCTCCGGAGCAGCGTCATTCAGCCCGCGTTCTCGGCCTCGGTCTCGCGATGATCACCCGGATCATGCTGCTTGTGTCCCTGGCCTGGGTGGCAAAGCTCACCCATCCGCTTTTCGTCGTTCCCGTGGGCGGTTTCGAGATCACCGGACGTGATCTTGTGCTGCTGCTGGGCGGTTTGTTCCTTCTGGTCAAGGCCACCCTGGAAATCCACGCGGCAGTCGAGGGGGAGGGCGACAAGGCGGAGGCAGACCGTGCGGTCCCTCACGCAGCCTACGTGGGTACGCTGGTGCAGATAGCGATCATCGACATCGTGTTCTCGCTCGATTCCGTGATCACGGCCGTCGGCATGGCCAACGATATTCCCGTCATGGTGCTGGCCGTGATCGCTGCGGTGGCGGTGATGATGTTCGCGGCGAGGCCGCTCGGCGACTTCGTCGACCGCCACCCCACAGCCAAGGTGCTCGCGCTGGCGTTCCTGGTGATGATAGGCACGGCGCTCATCGCCGAGGGCTGTGGTGTGCACGTGCACAAGGCCTACCTGTATGTGGCCATGGCCTTCTCGGTGAGCGTCGAGATGCTGAACATACGGATGAGGCGCAACAGTCAGGGCGGAAGCCCGCCCGCGGGGGCCTGATCAGGGAGGGGGAGCGTCGGGCGACGCCTTGCCCGGGGGTGGGTTCGCGGCCTCTTCATCCTTGATGATCTCTTCCTGCGTCCGGCTGACCAGGGAACTGCCTTTGAGGGCGTCTTCGATTTCCTTCTTGAGCACGAGGATCACGATCCTCCGGTTCGACGGGTCCTCCGGTTTCTCCGGCAGTCTGGGCACCGAGGGGCCCATGCCCTGTACCGTCAGGATCTTTTTCTCGGGGTAATCTCCGTCCAGCAGGGCGCGCCTTGCACTGTTCGCCCGGTCTGCAGAGAGCTCCCAGTTCGTGTAGTCAGAGCCAGGACCATAGGGCACGGCATCGGTGTGGCCGTTGACGCTGAGTTTGTTCACCACCTTGTTCAGGATCGTGGCAAGGCGATAGAGCACTTCCTCAGCGTAGATCTCGAGTTCTTTGGATCCGCTCTGGAACATCGGGCGGTTGGCCTTGTCGACAATCTGGATCCGCAAGCCGAGCGCGGTCTGGTCGATCAGGATCTGGTCGTGGAGTTTCACGAAGGCCGAATCATCCCTGGCCAGTTCCTTCTCGAGGTCCTTCTGCAAGGCGTCCAGCGTTTTCTGTTCGCGCGCGGCCTGCTCGCGGGCAACTTCGTCGTCGGAGGCCTTTTCCAGATCCGGTTTGCCTTCGGTGGCCGGCTTGGGTGCCGGTTCGGTAGGTGCGGCTTCTGCGCCTGATTGGGCCAAGGGCTCCTGCTTCGCCTCCGGTTGGGTGAGCGGGTTGTCCCAGTTGATCATGCCCTGATTGGCGCCGCCGGGGCCGGTGTTACCCATGCCCGGCGCGTCGAGCCCGCCGCCCTGGCCGGCGATGGAGCCGGCGGGGTCCCTGAAGTAGGCCTGGATCTGCTGGCGGTCGTCCTTGCTGGTGCTGCCAAGGAGCCAGAGCAGGAGAAAGAAAGCCATCATCGCGGTCACGAAGTCGGCGTAGGCGACTTTCCATGCGCCGCCGTGGTGTCCGTGGCCGGACACCTTTTTCTTCTTGATGATGATCGGCTGTTCGCCGCCGGCGCTTGCCATGGATCAGGCCGGCTTCTGCTTCACACGTTCCTCGACCTCGGTCCACGTGGGACGTACCGAGTGGTACAGCACCTTGCGGCCGAACTCGACAGCCAGTTGGGGAGGCGCGCCGTTGAAGCTCGCCATCATGGAGACCTTGATGCACTCGTAGAACTTGGCTTCTTCGCGGGCCTTGTGCTCGAGGTATTTGCTCATCGGGCCGAAGATCCCGTAGGACATCAGGATCCCCAGGAAGGTGCCCACGAGTGCGGCGCCGACGTGGTGGCCGAGAACCGCAGGGTCGCCCCCGATGTGGCTCATGGTGATCACCACCCCCATGACGGCCGCCACGATCCCGAAACCGGGCAATCCGTCGGAAAGGTTCCCGAGGGAGGCAGGCACGAGGTGCGATTCCGTGTGGTGGGTTTCGAGTTCAGCATCGAACAGTGCATCGAGGTCGTGGCTGGCTACGCCGCCGAGCGTCATCACGCGCAGGTAGTCGATGATGAAGTCCATCGAGCCGTGGATTTTCTCGATGGTCGGGTACTTGCTGAAGATCGGGCTTTCGGCGGGGGCGTCGATGTCTTTCTCGATGCCGAGAAGGCCTTCGCGACGGATCTTGTTGAATATCTCGTACATCAGCGCGAGAAGTTCGAGGTACAGAACCTTCTTGAAAGGGGACGCAGTGAACAACTGGCCGAAACCCTTGAGCACTCCGATGCTGATGGCGATGGGGTTCGACATGACGAGGGCGCCGAAGGCAGCGCCGCCGATGATGATGAGCTCGTTGGGCTGCCACAGCGCCAGGAGTTTTCCGCCCGAGAGGGTGAACCCGAGTGCGCAGGCCCCGAGCACCATCACCAGGCCAATGATGGTATTCATCCGCTACCGTGCTCCACTGCTGAGTCCCGCCGCATCCTAGCGTGGCAGTGAAGGCTCCACAACACTCGCTGCGCTGGTGGTGGCACATCCCCAAGCTGGCTAGAATCCGGGTGGCTGCACTATCCGGCCTCGCTTCCGGGCCCTTGCAGTCGAGAGACCCCGATATGTATCAGCGCACGCTCATCTTCAACCTTGCGATATTCGTGAGTGTCGCAGCCGCCTGTGTCGCAGCTTGGGCCTGGTTCAACCGGCCTATCGAAGCGCCCGACTGGCCGGAGCACGTCTCGGGTTACTCGTTCTCGCCCTTCAGGAAGGGACAGGACCCCACGCGCAATCTCTTCCCTACCGAGGAGCAGATCCGCGCCGACATCGAACTGCTCTCCGAGCACACCAACCGTTTGCGCACCTATTCGGTCAAAGGCACGCTTGGCGATATTCCCCGCATCGCCCAGGACTACGGCATCAACGTCACCCTCGGCATCTGGATCAGCAACGATCCTGTGGCCAACGAAGACGAGATCAACCGCGCCATCGAGATCGCCAACAGCGTACACAACATCGATCTCATCATCGTCGGCAACGAAGCCTTGTTCCGGACCGAAGTCACGCCGGAGGAGATGATCAATTACATCGAGCGGGTGCGCGCAGCCGTCAAGGTGCGTGTGACCACCGCCGAGCCGTGGCATATCTGGTTGAAGTACCCGGAACTTGCCACGCACGTGAAGGTCATCGGTGCGCACGTGCTGTTGTTCTGGGAGAAAGTCCCTGCTCAGAAAGCGGTCAAGGTGACCATTGAGCGGGCGCGGGAGCTTCGCAAGGCATTTCCCAAGAAACGGCTTCTTCTTGCAGAGGTGGGCTGGCCGTCACACGGGCGGCCGCAGGGCGATGCCGAGGCTACGCCGGCCGTACAGGCCGTTTACCTCCGCACCATGCTCGACAAGCTGAACAGCGGCGGTTACGAGTACTTCGTGATCGAGGCATTCGACCAGACATGGAAGACGGGCGATGAAGGCGACGTGGGAGCCTATTGGGGTGTCTATGACGTGGAGCGCCGGCCCAAGTTCCCGTTCTCGGGGCCGGTGGTGGCGATCCCCGAGTGGCGGACGCTCGCGGGTGTGTCGGTAGTCATGGCGGTACTCGCGTTTGGACTGCTGCTGATCGACAGTTCCGGGCTCAAGCGTCGCGGGCGCACCTTTCTGGCTCTTATCGCGTTCGCAATGGCCTCGTTCCTCGTGTTCGTTGCTTACGACTATTCGAGGCAGTATCTGGGCTTGCTCGAATGGTTGCTGGGCGCAGTGCTCGTGCTCTCCGCTCTCGGGGTGTTCACGGTCCTCTTTGCCGAGGCCCATGAGATGGCCGAGACCATCTGGGCCGAACGTCGACGGCCTTTCGCGCCGGTGCGCGAGCACGGCAACTTCATGCCCAGAGTCTCGATCCACGTGCCTTGCTACAACGAACCTCCCGAGATGCTGAAGCTCACGCTGGACGCACTCGCGCTGCTCGACTATCCGGACTTCGAGGTTCTGGTCATCGACAACAACACGCCGGAGGAGGCCACCTGGCGCCCTGTAGAGGCGCATTGCGCCGCGCTGGGGCCGCGGTTCCGGTTCTTCCATGTTCGCCCGCTGGCGGGATTCAAGGCGGGTGCGCTGAACTACGCGCTGGAACGGACGTCGCCTGATGCCGAGGTTGTAGCCGTCATCGACGCCGATTACATCGTGCAGCCGAACTGGCTCACCTCTCTGGTGCCGCACTTTGCGGATCCGCGCATCGGTGTGGTGCAGGGCCCGCAGGATTATCGCGACGGGGAGGAGTCCTTGTTCAAGCGGCTTTGCTATGCCGAGTACAAGGGTTTCTTCCATATCGGGATGATCACCCGCAATGACCGGGACGCGATCATCCAGCACGGCACCATGACCATGATCCGGCGTCCGCTGCTCGATCAGCTGCGTTGGGGCGACTGGACCATCACCGAAGATGCGGAGCTCGGTTTGCGGGTTTTTGCCGCAGGTTTTTCGGCAGCATATGTGCCGGATTCGGTCGGGAAAGGTGTGATGCCCGACCGCTTCATCGACTACAAGAAGCAGCGTTTCCGCTGGGCTTTCGGTGCGATGCAGATCATGCGCAGGCATGCGCGGATGCTCTTCCTCGGCGAAGGCAGCCAGCTCACGCGTGGGCAGCGATACCACTTCCTGGCGGGTTGGCTGCCGTGGTGTGCCGACGGTCTCAATCTCTTCTTCACCGCCGGTGCGCTGGTATGGACTGCGGCGATCCTGATCGCGCCGACACAGGCCATGCCGCCCGATCTCATCTTCGCGGTGCCGCCCCTGATGCTCTTCATCGGCAAACTTGCGAAAATCCTTTACCTCTACATCCGCCACATGAAAGTGCCCTTGCGCACGTCCATGGGCGCGGCGATCGCCGGACTGGCCCTGTCGCACACCATTGGCAAGGCGGTGGCCTTCGGCATGATGACGCGCAGCATTCCCTTCTTCCGCACGCCAAAGATGTCGGGTCACGGAGGAGCGCTGCAGGCGATTGCCGAGGCGCGTGAGGAACTCTATGTGATGCTGCTGTTGTGGGGCGCTGCGATCGGTATGGTGTTGCTGCACCACCTCGACACATCCGATGCCTACGCATGGCTGACGATGCTTCTCGTGCAGTCATTGCCGTATCTGGCGGCGGTGTGCATGTCCTGGGTTGCGGTGTTTGCACGCCCGCGCGAGGAAGCGGCCATCGTGCCGGCGGGGGCCTGAGTTGCCCAAGCTGGCTCTTGCCTTTCTTGCCTGCGTCGCAGGGACAGTACTGGTCTGGTTCGGCCTGGGGCGGCCGCAGGATGTTCCTGGCGGCCTGCCCTCGGGCGAAAAACTCCAGTGCGCCTCGTACACGCCGTTCCGGGAGGGTGAAACACCCGCCGCGTTCCAGGTCACGCGCGAGCGGCTGCGCGAGGATTTCGCGCTGCTCTCGCGTCAGGTGGGGTGCATACGCATCTACTCCATGAAGGGCATGGAGCTCATTCCAGAGGTGGCGGGAGAGTTCGGTCTGGGGCTTATCGCTGGCGCATGGATCAGCCGCGACGATGTCGACACCGAAAACGAACTGCGCCTTGTCGAAGGCATGGCTGCGCGTTATCCGGATGTGGTTCGGGCGGTGCTGGTTGGCAACGAAGTGCTGTTGCGGCGCGAGCGCACGGCGGCGCAGTTGCTGGTGTACATGCAGCGCGTCCGCGAGCGCGTCGAGCAGCCGGTCAGCTATGGGGATGTGTGGGACTTCTGGATGCAGAATCCTTCCATCGTCGATGGTGCGGATTTCGTGACCATCCACCTCCTGCCCTACTGGGAGAACGACCCGACGCCTGTGGCGGGAGCGATCGAGGCGGTACAGCACGCGCATGACGAGATCGCGCGCACCTTTCCGGGCAAGGCAATTCTGATCGGCGAAACCGGTTGGCCTTCAGAGGGGCGTCGTCGCGAAGGCGCGCAGCCCGGGCGGGTGAGCGAAGCGCTTTTCGTGCGCGGATTCGTTGCTCGCGCCAAGGAAAAGGGCTGGCATTACAACCTGATCGAGGCCTTCGATCAGCCGTGGAAGCGCGGGCAGGAAGGCGCGGTGGGAGGTTACTGGGGGCTCTTCGATGCCTCGCGCAAGGATAAAGGCGTGGTGAGCGGTCCCGTCTCTGATTTGCCCGAGTGGAAGGGCCTGATGGGTGGAGCCGTTCTGGCCCTGGCGGCAGGGTGCGCACTGCTTCGACCCCGACGTGCCTCGGGGGTGTTCGCTATCGGACTCTCCGCGAGCACGGTTCTTTTTCATGTGCACCTGATGTCGCTCTACAGTCGCAGCATGCCGGAGGCCGCGTGGTTCGGGGCGCAGGGCCTGCTGTCCATGGGCTGCGCTTTCGCACTCGTCGGCCGCTCCCGTTCCCGCGAGCAACACGCCTGGCACGATACGGTGCTGGGATGGGCGCTTGTGATGGCCTTTGCAGAGGTCATCGGGCTCGTCTTCGATGCGCGCTACCGGCACTTCCCCGTCGCGGTCTTCATTGTTCCGGCCTGGGGTCTTCTTTCGATGGGGCTGAGTACGGAACTGTGGCGCAGTCGCGGCAGGGTGATCGGGTGGGCGATGCTCGCGTCCGTCCCACTGATGCTGCTGCAGGAGACGCTGCAAAACGTCCAGGCGCTCGCGTGGTCGGCGGTCGTGGCGGCCCTCGCCATTGGCGCCCTGAGGGGTGGGGCTCAGTCTTCGCGGATGGATGCTTCGCTTGCCAGTGCCACTACGGCAAGCGCCGCCGCAGGCGCCCCGTAGCGCGCGTTGTAGAGCACAAGCGCAGCGGCGGACACAAAGAGGGCAGTTGTGGCCAGCCACCGACGTGGCGCTCCGCGCAGGGGCAGTGCACAAACAGCCGCCACCAGGCCACCGAGCCCGAACACCTGCCAGTGGATGGTGGTGCCCAGCGTTGCCCTGACTGCGCAGGCGAGACTCTCTGGTGCGTTCAGGCAGGGGTCGTCCTCCGGTCTGATCTCGAAGTAGCCGTAGCGCAGCGCATACAGAGCAGCAAACCAGCAGAGCAGCGCAATACCCGTCATCAGCGGTCGTCGACGCTGCTGCGCTGTCGTTGTCGTATCCATTCACGAGCTCTCCGGAGCGGTCGCGGGCGAGACTAGCACAGCCCCTGGTGCAGCTGATCAGCGCGCGAACAAGGCCAGACTCTCTGCGTGTGCCGTGTGCGGGAACATGTGAAGAACCCCGGCCGCGTGCAGTTTGAAACCCGTGCTGCAGAGCCGTTGCGCATCACGGGCCAGTGTCGCGGCATCGCATGACACGTAGACCAGACGCTTCACACCGAGCGATGCCATGCGGTCACAGAGCAGTGCGGCACCGGCTCGCGGTGGATCAAGCACGGCCAATCGGTGGTCATTGCGCCGAAAGCCGTTGACACCCTCCGCGCTGAAGAGATCCGCCACACGGAAATCGCAATTGGCGATGCCGTTGGCTATGGCGTTCTCTTTCGCGGTGGCGACCTGCTGCACGCTTCCTTCGACGCCAAGCACCCGTGCCGTGCGGCGTGCAAGGGGCAGGGAGAAATTTCCGATGCCGGAGAACAGATCGAGCACTGCGTCTGCTGGCGTTGGTGCGAGCAACTCGATGACACGTTCCACGAGCCGGGCGTTCACCTCGCGATTGGCCTGCGTGAAATCCCAGGGAGCGAAGCCCAGGCTCAATCCGGGCTCCGGGCTGTAGTGCAGTTGTGGCGCAGGGGACTCCCAGCGTGGCGATTGCGATGTCCCTTGCACGCCAAAGCCGTATACGGCACCCAGAGAGCGCGCGAAGTCCGCAAGCCTTTCGCGGTCGTGCGCTGGCAGTGCTTTCTGCGAGCAGAAACCCATGCCGATCCCGTCGTCGCCTGCTGAGAGCCATATCTCCTGCGGCAGCGATGCTCCGGAGAGCGTCTGCAACACCTCGCGGAGCGCGCCGGGCAGGGACGCGAGTTCAGGAACGAGGACCGGACACTGCGCTATGGACTCGATGATCGTCGAGTCCTCGCGCCGGAACCCGATCTGAACAGCCTTGCTTCCGGGATCACGCGTGACCGCGAGCCGGGCTCGTGACCGGTAATGCCAGGCTGTGGATTCCACCGGCTCGAGCCAGCGCTTCGGGGATACCTTCCCTATCCGGGTGAGCACATCGGAGAGCCGTTGCCGGTGCGCGGCGAGTTGGGCCGAGGGCGCGAGGTGCTGCAGGGCACAACCTCCGCAGGCACCGGCGTGCTGACATGATGGCGTCACGCGCTCGGGCGATGGCCTGATGATCGACGTGAGCAAGGCCTCGTCGTGGCGATCCCTCACGCGCAGGGTGCGGATGGCAACCTCCTCACCCGGAAGCGCTCCGCCCACGAACACGGTCTTCCCTGCGCGGCGTGCAACGCCACGGCCGTCGTGGGCGAGACCCTCGATGTGAACGATGTCCGTCTGGCTCGAGGGCGGTTGCGTCATGTCTTGCCTGGCACCTGTAGTGGAGCGCGATGATGGGGGAGGGCGCCGCCACGCGCCAGTGCGCAGAGGCTTCCCTTCGGAAGGAGCTTTGCGCACCATAGCGCGCCCCCCGATATTCTGGAGCCGTCGATATGAATGATCTCGTTGCGCGTGTGTCCGTTCTGGCTTTCTACGCTGCTGCTGCCCTGTCGCTGTTTGTTGATTTCCCGCCGCTCCTTGAGGCGGTGCTGCAGTACGGAACACTGGCCCTGCTTGTCGCCCACACGGCGGAGGTACTGTTCTGCTTCCGCTGGATCAAGTTGTACCCCGGATCCGTCGTGACCAGCGTCGTGCTTACGCTGCTCTTCGGTTTCGTGCACTGGATGCCCTACAAGAAGCGCTTCGAGGCCGATGCCGGGGCTTGATGCGGATGCCTGCCGTGCGCTCCGTGGTAGCTCGGCTTTGCTCGCTGCTCTTGCTGATCGCCCAGTGCGCCGCCGGAGCCGGGCCTGATCCGGCACCGGACTGCGAGGACCACAACCCGCTACGCAATCTGTACGTGGGTGATCTCCACGTGCATACCGCGCTGTCGCTGGACGCGGCCACGCAGGACACCCGTGCGCGCCCTGCGGACGCCTATCGGTTTGCACGCGGCGAGCCACTGGGTGTGCAGCCCTACGATGCAGCGGGGGTGGCGTTGCGCAGCCAGCAGTTGCAGCGCCCGCTCGATTTTGCTGCAGTGACCGATCACTCGGAACTGCTCGGCGAGGTGGAGTTGTGCCGCACGCCGGGTTCGGCGAACTACGCGTCCTGGCAGTGTGTCCTGTACCGCCATTGGCCTCGCGGCGCCTATTACCTCTTCAATTATGTCGCCAGCAAGACGCACCGCCTCGGCAACTGCGGCGAGGACGGGGCGATATGCCGGGAGGCCGCAAGCGGGCCATGGAATGAAGTCCGTAGCGCGGCAGCGGATGCCAACGCGCCATGCCGCTTCAGCAGCTTCGTCGCCTACGAGTGGACGGGGGCCGAGGGAAACGGCAACAACATGCACCGCAACGTGATTTTCCGTGGAGCCGAGACGCCGCGGCTACCCGTGTCCTTTGTAGACAGTGGCAGCCCGGAGAGGCTGTGGCAGATGCTGGAGGATGAGTGCGCCGCCATCGGCCCGGGTTGCGATTGGCTTGCCGTCCCCCATAACTCGAATCTGAGCGGCGGAAAGATGTTCGGCCCCACGCGATCGGACGGTGTGCGCTTCAGCCGTGAGGACGCCCTGCGCCGAGCGCGAGCCGAGCCTCTCTTCGAGATCATGCAGCACAAGGGTGCCTCGGAGTGTGTGGCGGCTGCCGGTGAGGCTGGGGTCGGTGTGGATGAGGCCTGCGCTTTCGAGCAACTTCCTTACGACTCCTTTGCGGGACAGGTGCGCTCCTGGGAGGCGAAGCCCGGCACACACCGGACGGGTTTCTTTCGTGATGTGCTCCGGCTCGGTCTGGAGGTCGGAAGCGAGGTGGGTGCAGATCCCTTCCGGATGGGCGTGATAGGCAGTACGGATACCCATCTCGGTATCGCAGGAGCAACCCAGGAGGAACGCTTCCTCGGGCACGGCGGTGCTGGCCAACCGGCTCGTGACGGTGTTCCTCCCGGGCTTCCCGACGCACTGGAATTCGGGCCTGGCGGCCTCGCGATGGTGTGGGCCGAGCAGAACACGCGAGACTCTCTCTTCGGGGCGCTGCGACGTCGGGAAACCTACGCCACGAGCGGCACCCGCCCGCAGTTGCGCGTGTTCGGTGGCTTCGACTACCCGAAGGATATCTGTTCCGATCCCGATCTCGTGCGCAAGGGTTACGAGGGCGGAGTCCCGATGGGGGGTGAACTCCATCCTCCGGCAGTGAATGCACGAGCCCCGGTTTTTGTGGTGGCCGCAAGCCGTGATGCACTGGCTGGCCAACCGCTCGCGCAAGTGCAGCTGGTGAAGGGCTGGATCGGTGCGGACGGTCGCGCTGGTGAAACAGTGCTCGGGATCGCGCGTGCGGCGCGGGAATCTCAGCTCGATCCGGCAACATGCCAGAGTTCCGCAGGTGGCGAGGACCGCCTGTGCGCGCGCTGGGAAGACCCGGACTGGAAGCCCGGCGACAGGGCTTGGTACTACGCCCGCGTGCTGGAGAATCCCAGTTGTCGCTGGAGCCAGAAGCTCTGTGTCGCGGCAGGCGTTCGCTGCGGAGATCCGTCCACGATTGCCTCCGGATACGAGGCCTGCTGCAGTGCTTCTCACCAGAGCGTGATACAGGAGAGGGCGTGGAGTTCGCCGATATGGGTAGAGCCACGGGCGCAATCGGGTGGCTGAGCGTTTGCGTTCGTTGATTGCGTGGTTCAGTCGCGCGCGGACGCTGCACTTCCTGCTGGGCGGTCTGCTGCTATTTGTGCTGCTTGATGATCCCGAACGCCGGCATGCCGTCGAGCCGGCAAGCATTACGCCGGAGATGCAATCGCGCCTGCGCGCTGGCTGGATCGCCTCGACCGGCCGGGAGCCTTCGGCGGAGGAATTCGCGGCCGAACTCCGCCGGGAGCTCGATGACGAAATCCTTTTCCGGGAAGCCCTCGCTGCGGGCTTGCAGGAACGTGACGCCGTTGTCCGCCAGCGGCTCGTGATGAACATGCGTTTCCTCGCGCCCGATAGCGGCGAAGACGACGACGCGCTCGTGGCCCGGGCGATCCGCATGGATATGCACCGCAACGATCTGGTCGTTCGGCGACGGCTGGTGCAACTGATGGAGTTCGCTCTATCCGACGTCCCTGCTGATGCGCCGGTGTCTGATACCGAAGCCGCGCAGATGTACCAGAGCAGACGCACGGAATTGATCCTGCCTGCGCGCTGGCGTATCCGGCAGGTGTACTTCAGTTCCGAACGGCGAGGAGAGCACGCGGCAGACGACGCGGTCGCAGCTGCTCTGGGCTTGCGCGAGGCTCCGGGAGCTGCGCAGGCCGCAGCGACGATGGGGGACCCCTTTCTCGGGGGGCAGAGTCTTCCCTTGCTGACGGCCAATCAGCTTGAGGGGCAGTTCGGCAGCGGATTCGTGGAGGCCATGCGGCGTTGTCAGCCGCAGGTGTGGTGTGCACCCGTTGCCTCGAGTTTCGGTCAGCACGCGGTGTTGCTCGAAGAGTATGTGCCCGAGCGCCTGCCAGGGCTGGATGAGCCGGACGTGCGAGCGCGGATCGAGTCCGATGTCCGTCGCCTCAGAGCATCCGGGCGTCTGGAGCAGGGGCTCCGCGCACTGCGGCTCAAATACGGGGCGCTGAACTGATGGGCAGCTTCTGGCGCGGCATGTGTCTCAGCGTGCTGTGGGTGCTGGCATCTCCGGCGTTCGGGCACAAGCTCGCGCCCTCGCTGCTCGAGATCCACGAGACAGCGCCCGGTGAATACGATGTTTCATGGAAGACGCCGCGATTCTCGCCCACCCCGACGCCCATCGTTCCCCGCCTGCCGGAGAGCTGCCGCGATACCGGTGCGCACAGCGCGGTGTATGAGGGCACGGGCGTCAGAGTGCGGTGGAGCGTCAGTTGCCGTGATCCTCTCGCGGGAGCCCTGTTACAGGTCGATGGTCTCGCAGAGAACCAGTCCGCCGCGCTGGTGCGGGTCGAGTGGGTGGCAGGCTCCGTCTCGCAGGGATTGCTGAACGGCAGCCAGCCCGGGTTCCGTGTGCCGGAGCCTGCAGGGCCCTTCAAGGTAGTGTCGGACTACGCGCGTCTCGGGATCGGACACATCCTGGGTGGCGCGGACCATCTGCTATTCGTGCTTGGTTTGCTGTTGCTGGCAGGCAGCGGCAGGCAACTGGTTTTCACGATTACCGCCTTTACCGCCGGGCACAGCGTGACCTTGGCGTTGGCCGCGCTTGGTGTCCTGCGCTATCCGGTGGATCTGGTGGAATTCGGGATTTCGCTCAGCATCCTTGTGGTTGCGGTCGAGCTGGGCCGCGGGGCATCTGATGGTGCGCACATCCTGCGTCGCTTTCCGTGGGGGGCTGCAGCGCTGTTCGGTCTTCTCCACGGCATGGGTTTCGCCGGCGCCCTGCGCGACGCCGGGCTACCGGACGGCGACATTCCCCTCGCGCTGCTCAGTTTCAATGCCGGCATCGAACTCGGGCAGCTCGCGTTTGTTGGCGCTGCGATGCTGCTCGCGGCGCTTTTCCGGCGTACGCCGCTTGCGCGGCATGCCTGGCTGGGTTGGGTGCCCGTGTACCTGATCGGTGTGCTCTCGGCATACTGGTGCATCGAGCGGGGCCTGAGCGCCCTTGCAACTTTCTGATCCGAACGGAGCTCCGGCATCGGCATGTTCACAAGGTCCAACCCATCCGCAAACGGCCTCTTACGGGTTGTTTTTCTGGTGTTGCTGTTGCTGGTGTCCATCGGCTCGGTAATGGATTTCGGGTCCACGCCGGCTGCAGCGCTGAACGACAAGCTCCAGCACATCCTCGCCTTCGCTGCGCTGGGTGGTCTGGGTGGGGCGGGCTGGCCACTTCGTCATCGCTGGGCCTTTGTTCTGCCGTTGCTGCTGGGCTACGGGCTCCTGATCGAGTGCGTCCAGTGGTTCCTGCCGTGGCGCGAGTTTTCGATGCTGGATCTTGCCGCTGACCTGGTCGGTCTGCTGTTGGCGCTTGGAGCTCTGGAGTGGCGTGTCCGTGGCAGGGCGGAGTCGGGCGCTTGAAGGAATTGCTGATCGTCTACCACACGCAAAGCGGAGCGACATTGCAGCTCGCTCACGCGGCTCTGGACGGTGCGCGTAGCGAGGCAGACTGCCGCAGCCTGATGCTTCCGGCCTTTGAGGCGGGCGCGGATGACCTCCGGGCAGCAGACGGGCTGGTTCTCTGCACGCCAGAGAATTTCGGCTACATCTCCGGTGGCATGAAGGATTTCTTCGATCGGACGTTCTATGCGGTGCAGGCCGAGCAGTTGAACCGCGCTTGCGCTCTGATTATCAGTGCGGGCAACGATGGCAGCGGCGCGCTGCGGCAGATGCAGCGCATCCTCCGCGGCTACCCGATGCGCGAAGTGGTCGAACCACTCGTTTTACACGGCCCCCCGGATCCGGCGGCGCTGCTGAAGGCGTACGAAACCGGTGCCGCGCTCGCGGCCGGGCTTGCCTTGGGCATTTTCTGAGAAGTTTGCGGAGAGTCATCCATGCATATCGAATCCGCCGAGGAGCAGGTCCTCGCCACCTTGCGTGACTGGCTTCGCGAGGGAGAGCGTGCATGGCTGTGCACCATTGTCGAGATCGCGGGCTCCTCGCCGCGCCCCTTGGGCACCCTGATGGCCTGCGCCGGAGAGGGTCCGCAGGCGGGCTCCCTCTCGGGTGGCTGCGTCGAGGAGGATCTCATCGACCGGCTGCGCAACGGTCGGGTCGCGGCGACGGGGCCGGAACTGTGCACCTATGGACTGAGTGCCGAAGAGAACGAGCGCCTCGGCTTGCCTTGCGGTGGACGGCTGACTGTCATGGTCGAGCCGGTGCGTGAGGGCTCCCACGGTGGGCACATCGACGAGCTCCTGAGGGCCCTGGCAGCACGCTCCTGCGTTACGCGCGCCGTACGTCTCGAAGGCGGTGCTTGCAGCACTCGGCAGGCAGACGCGGTGGCTCCATTGGTGATCGAGGGCGGCGTGCTCAGCCACACGCTGGGCCCGCGCTTCAGGCTTCTGCTGATCGGCGCTGGCCAACTGGCCCAGAGCCTCTCGCTTCTCGCCAGCATGCTCGACTACCGCGTCGTCGTATGTGATCCGCGGCGTCAGGCAATCGATGCCTGGCGCGGGCCGCAGGTCGAGTTGGTGTGCGCCATGCCGGATGACTACCTGCGCGAAGCCGGTGTCGACCGCCATACCGCGATCATCACCCTCACCCACGATCCGCGCATCGATGACATGGCATTGATGGAGGCCCTGGGTCTGGATGCCTTCTATGTTGGCGCCCTCGGTTCGCCGAGGACGTCGGAGAAGCGACGCGAGCGCCTTCGCCAACTCGATATCCCCGACGCTCGGCTCGCGCGCTTGCACGCTCCCGTCGGCCTTCCGATCGGAAGCAAGCAACCCCTGGAGATCGCCATAGCGATCCTCGCGCAATTGATCGAGCTGCGGCGCGGCGGAGGTCTTTCCGGGTGAGCGCGCCTCGTGTCGGAGGTGTGCTGCTCGCCGCTGGCAAGGGGAGGCGTTTTGGCTCGGACAAGCGCTTTGCGCTGACGGGGGACGGGCAGACCCTTCTTGCGCGCTCGGCGGCAGTGCTTGCGAGCGCGGTGGATGCCTGCCTGCTGGTGGTCGGGCGTGACGATGATCCCGACGCCTTTGCCGCGAGCCTGCCCGGTTGGTCGGTTGTGCGCGCGGCGGACTCTGCGTCGGGTATGGGCGCCTCTCTGGCGGCAGCGGTGCGCGCCGTACCCGCGGACTGGGACGGCTGTCTGGTCGCGCTTGCCGACAAAGCCTTCGTCCGGCCCGAGACCGTGCTCGCCGTGCGAAGGGCGTTGGCCGAAGAGATCGTCGTTCCCTGTCACCGGGGCGAGTGGGGGCATCCCGTGGGCTTTCCCCGCAGGTTGTTCCCCGCACTCTCGGCTTTGTCGGGTGACGCCGGGGCCAGGCAACTCATCGTCTCTGAAGGCCTGCGCTGCCGCTTCCTTGAGCTCCCCGACCCGGGCATCGTGCTGGATGTGGATACGCCCGAGGCCTTGCTGACCATCGCGTCTCAACTTTCCTGAGCAGGGGCTTCGGCGTCCAGAAGGCCGAGCAAGGCGCGCGCGGCATTCGAGAGGCTGCGTTCGCGATGAACCACATAGCCCAGCTCGCGGCGCATCGCCGTACCCGCCAGTTCCAGCTTCACGAGATCCTGCGTGAGCATCGTGTCAGGCAGTACTGACCAGCCCAGCCCGATGGCGGCTAGCATCCGCAGGGTCTCGAGGTAATTGGTCGACATCCCGATGTTCAGGCGCGCACCGCGTGCGGCGAACAAGGACTGCAGGATTTGTCCGGTGTAGGTACCCGGACCGGGAAGCACGGCGGGCCAGGCAGCGAGGGACTCCACGTCAACCTCGGTTTCCCCCGCCAGTGGATGGTCGCAGGCCACCATCAGCGACAGCGGGTCGTCCCAGATCGGGGTCGAGCGCAGGCGCGGATCGGTAGCCTGCGGGTCGAGTGTCACCACCGCAAGCTCGAGTTTTCCGGCCGCGACTGCCTCATGCGCCTTTTCCGAGTCCATGAAGCGGATTTCGAGTTCCACGCCCGGATGGTTGCGGGCAAAGCTGCGCAGCACCGGGGGCAAGCGGTGGAGCCCCACGTGATGGCTGGTGCCGATGGCGAGATTTCCGCCTACCGTGCCTGGGATTTCCCGGAGAGACCTCTCGGCATCGGAAATCTCGCGGAGGATCCTGTTCGCCCGTGGTAACAGCGTTTGCCCTGCCTCTGTTGTGGAAACACTGCGTCCGATGCGATCGAAGAGACGGGTGCCGAGGACGCTCTCGAGCCCGGCGATCCGCTTGCTAACGGCGGGTTGGGTCAGGCGCAGTCTTTCAGCTGCCATCGAGAACGAGCCGGTCTCGGCGACCGCAACGAATGCACGAAGTGCGTGTGTGTCCATGCGCGATGTCCAAAGAAATCGATTTCGGATTCGATCACGGAATGCATATCATGAAAAACATGAATTTGTGTTATCTGTGGCTGCTTCACTAGACTGCGGCCATCAACGAAGGGGAGTCATCGATGGCCCGCACGCTCTACGACAAGCTCTGGGATGCGCACCTCGTGCATCAACGTGATGACGGCACGGCCTTGCTGTACATCGATCGCCACCTGATCCACGAGGTCACCTCGCCGCAGGCCTTCGAGGGACTCGCTTTGGCCGGACGGGCCCCGTGGCGGCTTGCGGCAAACCTCGCTGTCCCGGACCACAACGTCTCCACCGATCCGCAGGAGCGGCGTGGCGGTTACGCGGCGATGACCGATGAGGTCTCACGTATCCAGCTGCAGACCCTGGACGACAACTGCAAGCGCTTCGGCATTCATGAGATCCCGCTGGCCGATCGCCGGCAGGGGATTGTCCATGTCGTTGGTCCCGAGACTGGCGCAGTGTTGCCTGGCATGACCGTGGTCTGCGGTGATTCGCACACCTCGACGCACGGCGCCCTCGGCTGTCTTGCGCACGGGATAGGCACCAGCGAGGTCGAGCACGTGCTCGCGACCCAGTGCCTGGTTACCCGCAAGATGAAGAACATGCTGGTCCGGGTCGACGGGCGCTTGGGCGCTGGTGTGACTGCAAAAGACCTCGTGCTGGCGGTGATCGGCGAAATCGGCACGGCCGGTGGGACGGGTTATGCGATTGAATTCGGTGGCGAGGCTGTCCGCGCGCTGTCGATGGAAGGGCGCATGACGGTCTGCAACATGGCGATCGAGGCCGGCGCTCGTGCCGGACTTGTGGCGGTCGACGAGAGCACGATCACGTATGTCAAAGGGCGCGAATTTGCTCCCCAAGGCGAGATATGGGAACAGGCCGTGGCCGTTTGGCAGGGCCTGCACAGCGATGAGGCTGCGAGCTTCGATCGGGTGGTCGTGCTCGATGCCTCGCGCATCGAACCTCAGGTCACCTGGGGTAATTCTCCTGAAATGGTTCTCGGGATATCGGGGCAAGTTCCTGATCCATCAGTGATTTCAGATCTGGATCGACGCGGAAGTGTGGAGCGTGCCCTGTCTTATATGGGCCTCCGTGCAGGGCAGTCGATCACGGATATCGCGCTCGACCGGGTGTTCATAGGGTCGTGTACCAATTCCCGCATCGAGGATCTCCGCGATGCCGCTGTCGTGGCGCGAGGTCGGCACAAGGCATCCAGTGTCAAACAGGTTCTGGTGGTCCCCGGCTCCGGTCAGGTCAAGGCGCAAGCCGAGGCCGAGGGGCTGGACAGGATCTTCCTCGATGCCGGCTTTGAGTGGCGCGAGCCCGGATGTTCCATGTGCCTTGCCATGAACGCCGACAAGTTGATGCCAGGCGAGCATTGCGCCTCGACCTCCAACCGGAATTTCGAAGGGCGTCAGGGCTTTGGTGGGCGTACACATCTTGTCAGTCCGGCGATGGCGGCAGCGGCAGCAATCTCTGGCACATTCGTCGACGTCCGCCAGATGCTGGCGGGGGAGTAGAAACAGATGCAGTCCTTCAATGTGCATACCGGTTTGGTCGCCCCCATCGACCGCGCGAATGTCGACACGGACCTGATCATCCCGAAGCAGTTCCTCAAGTCGATCCGCCGGGCCGGTTTCGGTCCCAATCTGTTCGACTCGTTGCGCTATCTGGACGAGGGGCAGCCTGACCAGGATTGCTCCTCCAGGCCCCTTAACCCTGACTTCGTTCTCAATGCCCAGCGCTACGCAGGCGCTAGCATCCTGTTGGCGCGGCAGAATTTCGGCTGCGGCTCCAGCCGCGAGCACGCCCCATGGGCGCTCGAGGACTTCGGTATTCGCGTAATCATTGCCCCCAGTTTTGCGGACATATTTTTCAACAATTGCTTCAAGAATGGTTTGTTACCCATTGTTATTGAAGCAGAAATAGTCGAGTCTCTGTTTGCCGTCACCGGTGCCAACGAGGGATATTCCCTCACCGTTGATCTGCCGGCCCAGGAAGTGCGAGGCCCTGAGGGTCTTCGGATTCCCTTCGAGGTTGATTCCTTCCGCAAACATTGCCTTCTGAATGGTTTGGACGATATCGGTCTCACACTGGAAGAGTCTGCGCGGATTCGGGATTTCGAGGCGGCGCATCTCAAGCGGTGGCCTTGGCTCGACCGGCAGACTGCTTAACGTTTCTCATGAGATTGGTGTAAGCATATGAAAATACTTGCATTGCCAGGTGATGGCATCGGGCCTGAAGTCACGCGTGAGGCCATTCGCGTGCTTCGCGCTGCGGACCAGCGCTTCGGTCTGGGACTGTCCTTCAGTGAGGCGCTGATTGGCGGGGCTGCCATCGATGCTCATGGCGTTCCCCTGCCCGAGGTCACTCTGTCTGCTGCCCGCGAGGCGGATTCAATTCTTCTGGGGGCCGTTGGCGGACCCCGTTGGGACGGGATCGAGCGCTCTCTGCGCCCCGAGCGCGGGCTGCTTGCGATCCGTGCGGCGCTCGGCCTCTTTGCCAACCTTCGTCCCGCAATTCTGTACCCCCAACTGGCGGCGGCCTCGGCGCTGAAGCCCGAGGTGGTGTCTGGTCTCGACATCCTGATCGTTCGGGAGTTGACCGGGGGGATCTATTTCGGTGAGCCCAGAGGGATCCGCACCCGGCCTGACGGAGAGCGGGAGGGTTTCAATACAGACGTGTATTCCGAGTCCGAGATACGGCGAATCGGTAGGGTGGCGTTCGAGGCGGCGCGCAAGCGCGGCAAGCGCCTCTGCTCGGTGGACAAAGCCAACGTGCTCGAGGTAACGGTTCTCTGGCGCGAGATCATGGAGTCTCTCGCGCCCTCGTATCCTGATGTCGAGTTGTCGCATATGTATGTGGACAACGCTGCCATGCAATTGGTCCGGGCCCCGCGGCAGTTCGATGTCGTCGTTACGGGCAATCTGTTCGGGGACATCCTCTCGGACGCTGCGGCCATGCTGACGGGCTCCATCGGCATGCTGCCCTCGGCCTCCCTTGATGAGCACGGTAAGGGGCTTTACGAGCCTGTCCACGGGTCCGCGCCGGATATAGCGGGGCAGGGCAAGGCCAATCCCCTCGCTGCCATCCTGTCTGCCGCGATGCTGCTTCGCTACAGCGGATCGATGGGAGAGGCCGCCGCCGCCATCGAGTCGGCGGTGGGAAAGGTTCTGGATTCCGGTCTTCGCACGGGAGATATCCACACGGCCGGTACCCGGCTGGCCGATACCACGACCATGGGCGAGGCGGTATGCGCCGCTCTTGCCTGACGATACGGCGCTCCTGTGCGTCCACTTGAATAGAGGAGGGCTCCGAATATGAGCAAGACCTGGGATGTAGCTGTAGTAGGAGCCACCGGTGCGGTCGGCGCTTGCATGCTCGAAATTCTCTCGCAGCGCAAGTTTCCCGTGGGCAAGGTCTATGCGCTTGCAAGCGAGCGCTCGGCAGGCACCACGGTGGAATTCGGGCGACAGGAGCTGGAGGTAGAGAATCTTGCCGACTTCGATTTCAGCAAGGTGAGCATTGGGCTGTTCTCTCCCGGTGCCAGCGTCTCGGCAATCTATGCGCCCAAGGCAGCGGCTGCCGGTTGTGTAGTCGTCGACAACACCTCCCAATTCCGCTACGACGCAGACATTCCGCTGGTGGTGCCGGAGGTCAATCCCGGCGCGCTCGCGGTCTACCGCAACCGCAACATCATCGCCAACCCCAACTGCAGCACCATCCAGATGCTGGTTGCGCTCAAGCCGATCTACGACGCCGTTGGCATCGAGAGGATAAATGTCGCGACGTATCAGGCGGTGTCTGGCACCGGGAAGGAGGCCATCGAGGAACTCGCGACGCAGACGGCCTGCCTGCTGAACGGCCGCCCCGTTGAAACAAAGGTGTATCCACGGCAGATCGCGTTCAACGTCTTGCCGCAGATCGACAGCTTCCAGGACAACGGCTACACCAAGGAAGAGATGAAAATGGTCTGGGAGACCCGCAAGATCATGGGAGACGAGACGATCCAGGTGAATCCGACCTGCGTTCGTGTGCCGGTCTTCTTCGGGCACTCCGAGGCCGTCCACATTGAAACCCGTGACAAGATCACGGCAGAGCAGGCGCGAATTCTCCTCCAGTCGGCGCCAGGCGTTGTCGTCATTGACGACCGCAAGCCGGGGGGATATCCCACGCCGGTCGGGGACGCGAGCGGCAAGGATCCGGTTTTTGTAGGCAGGATCAGGGAGGACATCTCCCATCCTCGCGGTCTCAACCTGTGGATCGTGTCGGATAACCTGCGAAAAGGCGCAGCTCTGAACAGCATCCAGATCGCTGAAACCTTGATCCGGGACTTTTTGTAGCCAATACTCGGGCGAGGATTTTGTCCGGGACCGTGCTCCCTGAAATCCCACGCAAGGACCGCTTCGCCCTCATTTCCCCGGGATGGCCGATGTTAAGGAAACGCATTTCCGCCCTGTTGATAGCTGCCGCAGTACTCGATGCCGGGTCGGCCCTGGCCTTGGGGCTTGGCGATATCACCATGCGCTCAGCCTTGAACGAGCCATTGAAAGCGGAAATCCGTTTGCGTGGCGCGGATGACTTGAGCGCTGATCAGGTCATTGTCCGGCTTGCTCCCTCGGCAGATTTCGATCGTTCCGGTATAGAACGCCTGTACGCGCTGAACGAAATGCACTTCGAGGTGAAGATCAATTCCAGCGGCGAAGGGGTGGTCTATCTTCGAACCGACCAGCCGGTTCGCGAGCCTTACCTCGATTTTCTGCTCGAGGTGCGCTGGCCGAACGGCCGGGTGCTCCGCGAGTACACGGTCTTGCTGGACCTTCCCACGTACACCGCCGAGCCTGCGCCTGCTGCGCGCGCTCCGGCCACCCGGGCTCGGGCCCGCCCCTCCGTGACTCCCCGTTCGGATGGTGGCGGTGCCTGGAGCGGCGGCGCGAGCTATGACGTCCGTTCGGGCGACACCTTGTGGAGCATTGCGAACCGGACCCGCCCCTCCGGAGTGTCCGTGCAGGACATGCTCACCGCGCTCCACCGCGATAATCCTGAGGCTTTCGTTAACGGGGATATCGATCGGCTGCGTGCCGGGGTCGTCTTGAGGGTGCCGGCGGAGCTTTCCAGTGGGTCTGGCATTGATTCGGCGTCGGAAGCGGTAGATTCTCCGGAAAAACAAAACGATACCAGTGTTTCCTCGACAGATTCGAGTTCTTCGGACGGAGCTTCAGGCAGCGACAAACCGTATCTTCGTATCGCCGGCGATCAGGCGACAGACGGTGGTGGTAGTGCCGGTGGCGAACCCGGTGCCAGCGGCGGCCCTGAGGCGTCTGCCGTTGATGTCACGACCGTTCAGGAGAGTCTCTCAGCCAAGGAGCGGGAAAACGCGGAATTGGCCTCCCGGGTCAAGGATCTGGAAGATCAGGTCAAGAACTACCAGCGAGTTGTTGATCTGAAGAGTGATGGGATGGCGTCTGCCCAGGGCGGCGCCGCCAACGTTGCTCCTGCGCCGGCCCCGTCTCAGCCTGCTCCGCCAGCGGCGGAACCTGGCCTGCTGGATTCGATACTCGAGAACGGCCTTCTGCTGGGGGCTGCGCTGCTTGCTGCTGTTCTAGGCACCGTTGGCTTCCTTGTGGCCCGGCGCCGGCGCGAGGCGCCGAGTTATGCACCGCTTCCCTCCGCCATGCAGCGGTTCCGCTCCTCGCAGTCCAAAGACGTGGAGGTGGATCCAGCGCGTGGTCGCGAGCCCGTCGTGCCTCCCTTGATTGTCGCACCAGTCGAGGCGGTCCCCTCAGCGGCCGTCGCGGCGCCAGCGGTGGCGCCTGCCGCAGTGGTTGCACAGGTGAGCGCTCCCTCTCTTGCGCCGTCTGTGCCGGCCGATCAGCAGCCGGTAGAGACCTACGATCCGCTTGCAGAGGCGGATATGTTCGTGGCCTACGGCAGGCACGAGCGCGCCATGGAAGTACTTCGCGCCGCCCTGGTCGAGGATCCCGAGGGTTCCGAGCTGCGGCTGAAACTCATGGAGATTCTGGCCCTTCAAGGGGACCAGGCGGAGTTCCTCACCGAATACGACCGCGTCCTCGCACTGGGTAGCGACGACGACGTCCAGGTCGCTCGCACGCTGGCTGTCGAGACTGGCCATCCGCATTGGCTCTCCGAACTGGATGCCCCCGCCGGGGTTCAGCTGTCCGGTCCGGCTCTCGCGCCCGTTCTCGAGCAGCCCAAGAGCCTTCTCGAGAAAGTCGATGACGATGCTCCTGAACTCTCGCGTCTTGATCTCGACCTTCACGCTCCCATGCCAGAACAGGATCTGCATCTTGATCTGGAGCTTGATTCCGGCAGCGAGGAAGGGCAACCGGACGAGATCCCGGAACACGATTTGGCGCTGCCCGATGCCCCACCGCCTGGCTTTGATGAGTTTGATCTTGGCGATCTGGAGCTTGCCCCCGCAATCCCCGAACCCCCCGGCGCTCTCGCCCATCCCGAGCTCGAGGCTTCTGCCGTAGCCCCGCTTGCCCTTGATGAGGTCGGCCTTGCGCCCGAGCTTGTGTCCGCAGTGCTGCCTGCAGATGCGGCCGAAGATGCCGCTGACTTCGACCTCATGCAGGGCGCGGACGAGGTCGAGACCCGGCTTGAGCTGGCGAAGGCATTCATAGAGATGGGCGATGCCGACGGCGCCCGGGACATTCTCGACGAGGTGATGGCCGAGGGTTCCCAAAGCCAGCGCGAGGCGGCTTCTTTGCTGCTCGATACCCTGCATCCGGGTTGATCGGTGCCTGTTCTTGCCGGTGCCCGGCGTATTGCGCTGTGCATCGAATATGACGGCGCCGCTTTTTCGGGATGGCAGGCACAACGCGACCCCCACCTCGCAACTGTCCAGGAAGCACTCGAGCGGGCTCTCGCTGAGATAGCGGGAGCGCCAGTATCGACAGTGTGCGCGGGGCGAACTGACGCTGGAGTGCATGCCAGCGCCCAGATTGTGCATTTCGATACCACTGCGGTGCGCCCGGATCGGGCTTGGGTACTCGGCAGCAACTCGCTGTTGCCACCCGGGATCTCCGTGCAATGGGCTTGCGAGGTACTCCGTGAGTTCCATGCCCGCTTTTCTGCGGTGTCAAGAAGTTACCGCTACCTGATACTGAACCGGCCGCAGCGTAGCGCGCTGCTTGCTGGCCGAAGCTGCAGGGAGCGGCAGCCTTTGGACGCGGTGCGCATGGAGAGCGCTGCGCAAGCGCTTCTGGGCGAACATGATTTCAGCGCTTTCCGTGGGGCGGGGTGTCAATCGAATACGCCCCAGCGGCGGGTGGAGTCCATCCGTGTGCAGCGCTCTGGCGAACTCGTCTGTGTTGATATCCGCGCGAACGCTTTCTTGCTGCACATGGTGCGGAACATCGTCGGAAGCCTTCTCAAAGTGGGCCGGGGCGAGGCGCCTCCGGAGTGGATGGGACAGCTCCTTGATGGCCGTGACCGAAGGCTTGCCGCGAGTACCGCGCCACCGCAGGGCTTGTTCCTTGTGTCCGTTGGCTATCCGCCCCAGTGGGGTTTGCCTCCTGCGCCACCGCCACCCTTTGCCGAGTCGATTCCCTGGCCCGAGTAGTGCCGCGCTGGATGGCGGGCTATCATTCGGGACCAAGCGTCAGGGGCAGTCAGGTAATGCGCGTCAGGGTGAAAATCTGCGGCATCACCTGCCCGTCCGATGCGGAGGTTGCCGCGCGCTCGGGAGCAGACGCCTTGGGCGTTGTTTTCTACCCGCCCAGCCCCCGCGCGGTGGACCTGTCGGCGGCGCGTGAGATCTCTGCGGCTGCTGGCCCTTTCGTCAACATCGTCGCGCTTTTCGTCAATCCCGGCGTGGCCGAGGTTGAAGAGGTCATAGCGCGTGTGAGGCCCGATCTGCTGCAATTCCACGGGGATGAGTCCCCCGCGTTCTGCGAGCAGTTCGGTGTGCCGTACATGAAGGCCATCCGGGTGGGAGGTGTGGCGCTGGAGTCCAACGCCCTCGCAGTGCATCCTGCGGCTCGCGGCCTGTTGCTCGATACGCTGGACGCGCAGCGTCACGGTGGCACGGGGCGGCGCTTTGATTGGTCGCTGGTGCCTGCAGACAGCGGGCGAGCGCTGGTCGTGGCGGGCGGTCTGGATCCCGCGAACGTAGATTCGGCGATCCGAGCGATGCGGCCGTGGGCGGTAGACGTGAGCAGTGGCGTAGAGCGCATCCCCGGGCGCAAGGATCGGGCGAAGATCGAGGAATTCATGCGTGCGGTGGCACGCGCAAATGCGGCCGATGATCGGCCCAGCGCTGGAGCGGATGTCGAATGAGCTGGCTAGACAAGATCGTTCCCGCGGTCGTCCGTCGGGGTGAGCAGGTCCGCAAGGCGACCGTGCCGGAAGGGCTCTGGAGCAAGTGTCCGCGCTGCGAAGCGGTGCTCTACCGTCCCGAACTCGAGCGCAACCTCGACGTCTGCCCCAAGTGTTCCCATCACCTGCGCATGGGTGCACGGCGGCGCCTCGACACATTCCTCGACGCCGACGGTCGCAGCGAAATCTGCACCGAGGTGGAGCCGGTTGACCGGCTGCGCTTCCGGGACGTCAAGAAGTACAAGGATCGTCTCTCTGCTGCACAGAAGGCCACGGGCGAGCGCGACGCCCTGGTGGCGATGAAAGGCCGTGTCCGTGGGCTCGCGCTGCATGCGCTTGCCTTCGAGTTCGATTTCCACGGTGGCTCCATGGGCTATGCGGTTGGCGAGAAGTTCACGCGTGCCGCGTCTGCCTCGCTCGAGCAACGCATCCCGCTCGTGTGTTTCTCGGCGAGCGGCGGCGCGAGAATGCAGGAAGCGCTGATCTCGCTGATGCAAATGGCCAAGACCAGCGCGATCATCGAGCGCATGAAGCGGGGCGGTGTGCCCTACGTCTCCGTGCTTACGGACCCGATCTACGGCGGTGTGTCGGCGAGCCTCGCGATCCTCGGGGACATCAATATTGCCGAGCCCAACGCCCGTGCCGGATTTGCCGGACCCAACATCATCGAACAGACCATCCGGCAGAAACTCCCGCCAGGCTTCCAGCGTAGCGAATTCCTTCTCGAGCACGGCGCGATAGACATGATCGTCCCGCGCGGCGAATTGCGTGACCGGATCTCCTCCCTGCTCGCCAAGCTCGGTGGCGCTCCAGAGCCCGCCTGATGGCCGCAATCGGCGCCCGGCCGTGAGGGACACATCGCTCGCCGACTGGCTGGGAAAGCTCGAGGCGGCCCATCCCTCCCAGATTGATCTGGGGCTCGATCGGGTGCTCGCGGTTGCGAAGCGTCTCGGTCTCGACCGCTCTGCCTGTCCCGTGATCACGGTTGCCGGCACCAACGGAAAAGGCTCCTGCGTCGCCACGTTGGAGCGCTTGCTGCTGGCCAGCGGCTGCAGTACCGGCGTCTACACATCTCCGCACCTTCGACGCTACAACGAGCGCGTAAGGCTCGATGGCACCGAGGTCGACGACGCGCGCCTGTGCGCCGCCATCGAGGCCGTCGATCGTGCGCGCGAAGGGGTTTCGCTCACGTATTTCGAGCACGGCACGCTTGCAGCGCTGCAGGTGTTTCGTGAGGCGGCCCCTGACTGGCTGCTGCTCGAGGTCGGCCTTGGCGGCCGACTCGATGCGGTCAACATCGTCGCGCCCACCGTCGCGGTGGTCACCAGTATCGGCCTCGATCATCAGGACTGGCTCGGACCTGACCGCGAGTCCATCGGCCGGGAGAAGGCCGGCATATTCCGCGCCGGAATCCCCGCCGTCGTCGGCGACAGGGATCCTCCGCATTCCTTGCATGAGACGGCTGCCCGACTCGGCTCATCGTGGTATGCGATCGGTGACGCATTCGACGAGAGCACGCGCGCGTCCGGCGACTGGAGTTGGCGCGGTTGTGGCCGTGATGGTGCGAGGGTGGAGTACACCCGGCTGCCTGCGCCGCGCTTGCTGGGCAGCAACGTTGCTTGCGCCCTGCAGGCGCTGTCGCTGTGCGCTGCGCTGCCAGGTCGTGATGTCCTGGAGCGCGTCCTGCCGCATATCGAGATCGAAGGGCGGATGCAGTCTCTGCAGCGAGGGGGCGTGGAATGCCTGCTCGACGTCGCGCACAATCCCGATGGCATGCGCGTTCTTGTGCAGCGGCTTCTGGCCGCGCCGCCAGCAGGGCGCAGCGTAGTGGTGATGGGCGCAATGAAGGACAAGGATTGTGCCGGGATCATCGCGTCGCTGGCGGCAGTGGCTGATGCATGGTTTTTCTGTGACCTCCCCGGTGATCGCGCCGAGAGTGCCGCCCGGCTCGCCGGGTTTGTGCAAGGTGCTGCTCCGGCCACCTGCCATGCCGGGGTAAGTGAGGCGCTCGACGCTGCTTTCGCGGCAGTTGTGCCGGGAGACAGGCTACTTGTGTGTGGGTCTTTCCATGCCGTGGGTCCGGCATTGGACTGGTTTGACGAGCATCCGGAGGGCGCGTGAAGGAGTCCATGAAACACCGCCTCGTCGGGGCGGCTGTGCTGATCGGTCTGGGCGTCATCGCCTGGCCCGTGGTATTCGACACCACGCCGGTGCGCGAGATCAGCCAGCGCAGCCAGATCCCCGATCCGCCTGCAGAGCAGCCTTTCATCGTGGCAGAGCCACAGGCCGTCGATCTTCCGCCGGAGCCCGACAGCGATGCGCTGCGCGAGGTGCTTCCCGATCCGCCTGAAAGTGCGTTGGCGCCGGATCCCGCGCCTGTAGCTCGACCCGCGGAGCCGCGTAAAAACCTCGCGCCGCGGCCTGCGCCCGAGCCTGTACCTCCTGTGCGCAACGACTCCCACGGACTTCCCGAGCAGTGGGCACTGCAACTCGGTGTGTTTTCCGATAGAAGCAACGCCCTCGAACTGCGGGCCCGGGCCGAGAAGGCGGGATTTCATGCCCTCGTGCAGCCCGTCGGCAAGGGCGCAGCCCTCCGATACCGGGTGTATGCCGAGCCCAAGCTCGATCGTGCAGCGGTGCAGCGCGCAGCCGCCTCGGTACAGCAGAAGCTGGGCATAAAGGGCTATGTGACGCGGTACTATCCCTGAGCGATGCGGGTGGGATAGGGCGCGTTCGCTGCGTTAGACTGCGCACCATCTTCCAGGTCCGGAAAACGCTCTTTGGACGCGCTCAACGCAGCCGACTGGACGATCATCACCGTCGTTGGCATATCCATGGTTATCAGCCTGCTTCGCGGCTTCGTGCGTGAAGCGATGTCGCTCGTTGGCTGGGTGATGGCGTTCATCGTGGCAATGGTGTTCGCAGACCGATTCGCCTTCCTTCTCACGGGCAGCATCCAGGACGAGACCGGGCGTTATGTCGTCGCCTTCGCCTCGCTGTTCGTGCTCACGCTGATCGCCGCCGCCTTGCTTGCGCGGCTGTTGCAGAGTCTCATCGCCTTCGTCGGGCTGGGATTTCTGGACCGGCTACTGGGGATGGGTTTCGGCTTCGCGCGTGGAGTATTCGTACTGCTGGCCGCGACCGTCATGTTGAGGCCGGTGGTACAACCGGAGCGGTTCGGCTGGTGGCAGCAGTCGGTGCTGATGCCGCACCTGCTTCTGATGGAAGGCTGGTTTCGCAGCGTCACGGGTGCGGCCGGTGGCGTTCTTTCCGGCATCGGCAACTGAGCGGAGGAGGTACAGATGTGCGGCATCGTCGGAATGGTCGGGCGCAGTGCGGTCAACCAGCACCTCTATGACGCTCTCACGGTGCTTCAGCACCGCGGGCAGGACGCGGCGGGTATCGTCACCTGCGACCGCGGCGTGTTTCGCCAGCGCAAGGGGAACGGGCTGGTGCGGGACGTCTTCCGCACCGAGCACATGGAGCGCCTGACAGGAAATTACGGTATCGGCCACAACCGCTATCCCACTGCGGGAAGCGCGAGTTCGGCACTGGCGCAGCCCTTCTACGTCAACAGCCCTTACGGCATATGTCTGGGGCACAACGGAAACCTGACCAACGCGGATCAACTGCGGGAGCAGGTCTTCCAGGCAGACCTTCGTCACATCAACACCGACTCCGACAGCGAGGTTCTGCTCAACGTGCTCGCGCACGAGCTGCAGATCCTGGGCAAACTCCATCCCGACGCCGATGACTTCTTCACCGCAGTGCGCGGTCTGCACCGTCGGGCTCGTGGAGGCTACGCGGCGGTGGCGATGATCGCCGGCCACGGCATCCTTGCTTTCCGCGACCCCAACGGGATCCGGCCGCTGGTGTTCGGCGAGCGTGATGTCGATGGTGGCAAGGAGTACATGGTCGCCTCGGAGAGCGTGGCGCTGGACGTGCTCGGCTTCCGCGTGGTGCGTGATGTCGCTCCGGGTGAGGCCATCTACCTCGATGCACGCGGCACCATTGCCACACGGCAGTGCGCCGAGTCCCCGCAGCTGCGTCCCTGCATCTTCGAGCATGTGTATTTCGCCCGCCCTGATTCGATCATGGACGGGGTTTCCGTGTACAAGGCCCGCTTGCGCCAGGGCGAGCGGCTGGCCGACAAGATCCGGAGGCTGCGCCCGGACCACGACATCGATGTCGTCATCCCCATCCCGGATACCAGCAGGGTCTGTGCGCAGGTAATTGCCTACGAACTCGACGTGAAGTTCCGCGAAGGCCTCATGAAGAACCGCTACATCGGCCGCACCTTCATCATGCCCGGGCAGGCGATCCGCTCGAAATCCGTGCGCCAGAAGCTGAACGCCATCGAACTCGAGTTCCGCGACAAGAACGTTCTTCTGGTCGACGATTCGATCGTCCGCGGGACCACCTGCCGCGAGATCATCCAGATGGCGCGCGATGCGGGCGCTCGGCAGGTCTATTTCGCGTCCGCGGCGCCACCCGTGCGCTATCCCAACGTGTACGGCATCGACATGCCTTCCGCCGAGGAGCTTATCGCCCACGACCGCACCGAGCAGGAGGTCTGTGAGCAGATCGGCGCTGACTGGCTGGTGTACCAGGACATCGAGGATCTGATTTCCTGTTCGCGAGACGGCAACCCCGCACTCGAGAGCTTCGATTGTTCGGTCTTCGACGGGAACTACGTGACCGGTGACGTCGACGGCAGCTATCTCGCCCGACTGCACGACGACCGCAACGACGGCCGCAAAGCCGAGCGCGAAGCCGCAACCCGCGCGGGTGAGGTCGCACTCGTAGGCCTCCACAACCACAATCTCTGAGCCAGGGGCCACGTTCCCGATGGACGAACACGAGCGTCGAGAACATCTGCGCACCGCACGCCCCGACACACAGGCGGTGCGTGCGGGACAGCGGCGAGGTCCCGAAGGCGAGCACGCAGAGGCGCTGTTCCTCACGTCAAGTTATGTCTTCGGTTCGGCGGAGGAGGCCGCGTCACGCTTCGCGGGCGAGGCCTGCGGCAACGTCTATTCCCGCTACACCAACCCGACAGTGCGCAATTTCGAGGAGCGTATCGCGGCAATGGAGGGCGCCGAGCAGGCGGTCGCAACTGCGTCCGGCATGGCTGCCATGCTCACGGCCTGCATGAGCTGGCTTTCCGCGGGAGACCACATCCTCTGCTCCCGTGGCGTATTCGGCTCCACCACGGTACTTCTCAACCGCTTCATTGCGCGCTTCGGTGTTGAGGTGAGCTATGTCGCGCCGACGGATTACGCCGGCTGGCAGGCGGCGCTGCGGCCCAACACCCGCATGCTCTTTCTCGAGACGCCTTCCAACCCCACCATCGAGATCGTCGACATCGCGCGCGTTGCCGCGATTTCCCGTGCGGCAGGCACCATTCTTGTGGTCGACAACTGCTTCCTGACGCCCGTGTTGCAGCGGCCGCTGGATCTCGGTGCTGACGTGGTAATGCACTCCGCCACCAAGTACATAGACGGGCAGGGCAGGGTTCTCGGTGGTGTGCTCTGCGGCAGCAGCGCGCTGATCGAGCAGGCGGTGGCGTTCATGCGCTCGGCGGGGCCATCGCTCAGCCCCTTCAACGCCTGGGTGTTGCTGAAAGGCCTCGAGACACTTCGCCTGCGCATGGATGCCCACAGTGCCAGCGCGCTTGCACTCGCGCGCTGGCTGCAGGAGCAGCCCGGCGTGATCGCCGTCAACCACTGCGGACTGGAGTCCCACCCGCAGCACGCGCTCGCGCTGCAACAGCAACGCGGATTCGGTGGCGTGATGTCCTTCGAGGTCGAAGGCGGTCAGCCAGCAGCCTGGCGTTTCATAGATGCGACGCGATTGTTGTCGATCACAGCCAATCTGGGTGACGCGAAGACCACCATCGTCCACCCCTCGACCACGACGCACGGGCGACTGAGCGAAGCAGAGCGCGCTGAGCAGGGCATCCGCCCCGGCCTGCTGCGTGTGGCGGTCGGGCTTGAAGATATCGAGGACCTTCGCGAAGACCTCGTTCGCGGCCTCGCCGCGCTGCGCGGCTGATCATCAACCCGGGGGGCGGCAGGTGCAGCAGATCATCGACCGCACAGTACGGGACGTCGGCAGCGTTCTCCTCGGCAAGGAGCGCCAGATCCGCCTCGCACTTTGCGCGCTTTTTTCGCGTGGACACCTGTTGATCGAAGACCTTCCCGGCATGGGCAAAACCACGCTTTCGCAGGCGCTTGCGCGTGCACTCGGGCTTTCGTTCGCGCGTGTCCAGTTCACCAGCGACATGCTCCCGGGCGACATTCTCGGCGTCTCGGTGTTCGAGCAGTCGAGCGGACGATTCAGCTTCCATCCCGGCCCGATCTTCACCGAGGTCCTGCTCGCGGACGAGATCAACCGCAGTTCCCCCAAGACCCAGAGCGCCCTGCTCGAGGCGATGGCGGAGAGACAGGTCACGGTAGAGGGAGAGACGAGGCCCTTGCCTCCGGAATTCTTCGTCATCGCAACGCAGAACCCCATATCCCAGGCGGGAACATTTCCCCTGCCCGAGTCGCAACTCGATCGTTTCCTCATGCGCATAGAGATCGGCTATCCGGATCGGGCGGCCGAACGGGCGATGCTGTCAGGACATCTGGACGCGCGCAGCGTAGAGGCGCTGGTGCCGGGGCTCACACGTGAGGAGCTTGCGGGTATCCATGCCGCAGCCGCACGGGTCATCACCTCTGACATGCTTCTCGATTATGTTCAGCGTCTTACGGCATACACCCGGAATTCCGCGGAATTCGCGCATGGATTGTCTCCACGCGGTGCGCTCGCCCTGGTTGCGGCAGCGCGCACGTGGGCGTTCATGGAGGGCAGGGAACATGTGGTGCCGGAGGATGTGCAAGCTGTGCTTCCTTCTGTCGCGGCGCATCGGTTGCGCGGCACCGGCGATCACTCCGCTGATGGCCGGGCTCTGGTGGAGCACCTGCTCGCGCGGGTCGACGTCTTCGGATGAGCGCCAGCCTGCGCGCACGCCTGCGCGGGCTGATCGAGTCGCGCTGGGAGCGCTGGCTGGCCAGACGGGTACCGCCAGCACGGGAGGTACTGCTCACGCAGCGAAACGTCTACATCATGCCTTCTGCTCAGGGTTACGGTTTTCTGTGCTTGCTGCTCGCAATGCTCCTTGCCGGGATGAATTACGAGAACAACCTTGTTTTCGCTTTCACGTTCTTGCTCGGCGGACTCTTTGTGGTCGCCGTGCTGCACACTTACGCCAATCTCGCGGGGCTGACGCTTTCCGGTGCGGGGTCGAGTCCCGTGTTTGCCGGTGAGCGTGCGGCTTTCAGCCTCTGTCTCCGGGATTCTGCCGCCCGCTGTCACGATGCCGTCGGCATATGGTGGCGGGACGGGGACGAGGCCGAGGCGCGAGTCGCGCCCGGTGGCGAGTCGACGATCACGCTGCACCTGTATGCCACCCGACGCGGCTGGTTCCGTCCCGGGCGGCTGCGTGTGCGCAGTCATTATCCCTTGGGCCTTCTGCGCGCGTGGTCCTGGATCGACCTCGACCTTGCCTGCCTTGTCTATCCACGCCCGGCGGCTTCGGGCGCATTGCCCGTGGAGGCGGGCCGCGGCGACGAGGGTTTTGCCACGCCGGATGCGGGAAGCGAGGACTTCAGCGGGTTCAGGCGTTACGTTCCCGGGGATCCGCTGCGTCACGTCGCCTGGCGTACGCTCGCGAAGGGACAACCACTTCAGACGCGCGAATACATCGCCTACGCAGATCGCTCGCTCTGGCTCGACTGGCAGCAGAGTGAGGGTGCGGGCGGCGTAGAGGAAAGAGTGTCGCTGCTCTGCAGATGGGTTCTGGAGTTGCACCGTGCGCAGCTGCAATTCGGATTGATACTGCCCGATGTGCGCATCGAGCCCGGGAGCGGTGATACGCACCGTGATCGCGCCCTCACAGCGCTTTCGCTGTTCGGCCTCCCGGCTGCCGTTGGCGCGGGCGCAGCATGAGCATGCGCCTGCCCAGACGCAGCCTCCTGTGGGTGATGGGGGCGCTTGTCGTCTGTACGGCGCCCCATCTGCCGCATCTCGCACCCTGGGTTCCGGCTGTGCTCGGTTTCGCGCTTTTCTGGCGCTATCGCGTGTATCAGGGGCGCTGGCCGTTCCCACCGGTCGCGGCAAGAGCTCTGCTGGTGCTGGTGTCGTTTCTCGGGGTTGGCTTGCAGTTTCGCACCATCAACGGCCTCGACCCCGCGATTGCGCTTCTCGTGATCGCTGCTGGCCTGAAGACACTCGAAATGCGGGACACGCGCGATTACCTGATCGCCTGCTTCACCGGTTATTTCCTGGCCTCCTCCCAGGTGCTTTTCGAGCAGGAAATCCAGCACGCGGCAATGGCGCTTGCCGGGCTCGTTGCGGTGACGGCGGCCCTGGTCGCGCGCCATCAACGGGAAAGTGCGCGCGGCTTCCCCTCGCCGTTGCTGCTCGCGTCGAAGATGCTCGCGCAGGCCTTGCCGTTGATGCTGATGCTGTTCGTGGTGTTTCCGCGTATAGCCCCGCTGTGGTCCATGCCCCAGAGCAAGGCCGCCGCAAAGACGGGCCCGTCGGACACTCTTTCCCCTGGCGATATCGCGCGCCTCGGGGGCTCGAATGCGCTCGCATTCAGGGTGGCCTTCGATGGGGCTCCCCCGATCCAGCACGATCTTTACTGGCGCGGGCTCGTGTTGTCGCAGTTCGATGGTCGGGAATGGAGCGTTCCGGCCTTTGCGCGTATGGAGGCCGATCTCGCGCTGCGCGGTCTGCGCAAGGTGGCGGTACGGGAACCCGTGTCAGTCCCGGGTCGCGAGAGCGTTGAGTACCGGGTAATCCTTGAACCCAGCAACCGGCAATGGGCCTACGCGCTGGGCACGCCACGCGCCTGGGACGAGGGGCTCCGCATCGGCAGCGATTTCCGCCTGATCAGCACAACGATGATCAGCCAGCGCAAATCCTATTGGGTGCAGTCGGACCTCGATGCCACGCTGGAGCCGGAACTTCCCGCGCTGCGTCGGCCACTGGAATTGCGCTTGCCAGAGGGCTTCAACCCGCGTGCCCGTGAGATGGCAAGGCAGTGGCGCGCAGGTGCCCGTTCGGATCGCGAATTCATCAGCCGGGTGCTCGCCTGGTTCCGTCAGGAGAATTTCTTCTACACGCTTACGCCGCCGCTCCTCGGGCGTGACAGCGTCGATGATTTCCTGTTTGGCGAGCGCAGGGGCTTCTGCGAGCACTACGCCAGCGCCTTCACCTTCCTGCTTCGCGCAGCGGGGATTCCTGCCCGCGTGGTTGTGGGTTACCAGGGTGGCGAGCGCAATCCGTACGAGAACTACCTGCTCGTGCACGAGTTCGACGCCCATGCCTGGTCCGAAGCATGGTTGCCGGGGGAGGGGTGGGTGCGCTTCGATCCCACAGCGGCCGTAGCGCCCGGGCGGATCGAGAGCAGCCTGGGCGAGGTGCTGTCCGATGAGTTTCTGGCGGGCTCCCCGCTGGCCTTCGAACGCTACCGCGGCATTCCCATCATCGCGCTCGTCAGGATGCGCTGGGACTTGCTCACGTACCAATGGGCAAAGCTGGTCCTCGAGTACGACACCGAACGTCAGGCGGCTTTGCTGAACCGCATGCTCGGCGGGCTCAGTCCTGCTCGCCTGGTGGTCGCGATGCTGGTGGCAGGTGGAGTGGCGCTGATGCTTGTGGTGTTCAGCCTGTTCGGTGCCGTTCCGCGTCGCAGACATGATCCGGCCACGCGGGCGTACCTGCGCATGTGCACGTCGCTCGCCCACTCCGGACTTGTGCGCTTACCGGGAGAGGGGCCTATCGACTACTGCGAGCGGGTTTGCCGCGAGCGCCCGGAAATGGCAGCGGCAGTGCGTGGCATCACAGACGATTTCCTCACCCTCGGTTATGCTGGGACGCAATCGGCCGCACGGCTGGCACGCTTGCAGGCCTCAGTCCGGCGCTTGCGTGCAAGCAGGGCATTTTTCTTCAGCGGTACCTCACGGAACAGCAGTACATGAGCGATCTACTCCAGACTCTTCTTGCGCGCCGTCCCTGGCTGCTGGCCGATGGCGCCACCGGGACCAATCTTTTCGCGATGGGCTTGCAGACCGGCGATCCGCCAGAGGCCTGGAATATCGAACACCCGGACCGCATCGCGGCCAATTACCGCAGCTTCGTCGATGCAGGCGCAGACATCATCCTCACCAACAGTTTTGGCGGTAACCGTTACCGCCTGAAACTGCATGGCAACGAGGGCCGTGTGGCCGAACTGAACGAGGCCGCCGCACGCATCGCCTGCGAGGTGGTGCGAGAGAGCGGGCGCGAGGTCGTGGTCGCGGGTTCCATGGGGCCGACCGGTGAGATCTACGCCCCGATCGGCCCGCTTGCAATCGAGGACGCGCGCGCCGCTTTCCGTGAACAGGCCGAGGCGCTGGTGCGTGGTGGTGCCGACGTTCTCTGGATCGAGACCATCTCATCGCACGAGGAAATGGAGGCCGCAGTCGAAGGGGCCTCCGGTCTTGGTTGTCCCGTGGTCTGCACCATGAGTTTCGATACCAATGGCCGCACGATGATGGGGCTTGCACCCGGAGACGTGGCAAGCACGGTGGCGGCTTTGCCGCACCCGCCACTTGGCTGTGGCAGCAACTGTGGTGTCGGCCCGTCAGAGACCGTACTCAGCGTTCTGAACATGGCGCGTGGCGCCACGCCCGATCAGGTGATCGTGGCGAAGGGCAACTGTGGCATTCCGCAGTGGGCAGCCGGACATATCGTCTATGACGGCACGCCCGAATTGATGGCGTCCTATGCGCGTTACGCCTTTGCGGCGGGAGCGAGGATCATCGGTGGTTGTTGCGGCACCACGCCGGAACATCTGCGTGCAATGCGGCAGGCGCTCGAGAGCAGCACTGAACATCCTGCCGCTCCATCGCTCGACGAAATCCTCGCTGCATTGGGCGATGTCTCGAACGGCGCCAAGGCGCAGTACGGAGGTGATCTCAGCGTTGCAGGTGGGAGCGCGTCGGGCGCAGGAGCACGCCGCGGTCGCCGCTCCCGCTGAACGGGGCGGCGGCTATCAGTCGATCAGGTATTCGTCAAAGCGTCCGCGCATGCAGTGGTTGGAAGCGCTGGATGAGCCATACCCACCGGCGTTCATCAGGGCAAGCAGATCGGCTTCGGCGAGCGGCGGGAGGTCGATGTCCTCGGCAAGGATGTCGATTGCCTCGTTGATGTTTCCGGTGACCGTGTACGTCCTGAGCGCTCCGCTGCGCCGCTGCAGGGGAGCCACGATGAAGGGCGTCTGGTAGTAGGCCCAGAGGTTCTGCAGGTTCAGGCCTGCATTCAGACCGGCAAACATCACCCCGGCTTTTTCTTCGACCGTGTTCACTTCGCACACGAGCACACCCGCGTCCTTCATCAGGTAGTCGCCCGGCTCGAGATGGACCTTCAGGCCCCTGGGCTGCAGGTGGGATGCAATGAGCGCAGCCCAGGCCTCGAGGTCCAGCGCTTCACGATCGGCGGTGATGCGCGTACCCAGGCCGCCACCGATGTCCACCGTCTCCAGATCCGGGCAGCGATCCATGAACCAGGCCGAGGCCTCGAGCGCGGCAGAGAGGCGGGGCAGATCCTGCGTCAGGTAGCCGTAGCCGAAGTGGAAATGCAGTTGTGTCACCCGCATGCCGAAGGAGGCAGCTACGGATAGCGCTTCTTCAAAACGGTCCGGGTAAAGGCCGAATTTGCTCGGTTTGGCGCCGGCGTAATGGACGCCGGCGTGATAGCCCGCGCCAACCTGCGGGTTGATGCGGATGCCGATCTCACGTCCAGGGCATCGCTCGCCAAGCCGGCGGATGGTTGAGATCGCGTCACAGTTGATGTGGACACCCGGGTGTGCCGCCAGCACGTCCAGATCGGCGTTCGAGACGGCGTGGCCGGTAAACAACATGTCGGTTTGCGCGAAGCCGCGATCGAGTGCGTAGAGCACTTCTGCCGGTGAGCAGGTGTCGATGCCGCAGAGATTCCAGGACCTCATGCGCTCCACCAGCGGAGCGAAGCGGTTGGCTTTGATGGCATAGAAAATACGGTGCGGCATCCGTGCCGCATCCAGGGCGTTGATCAGCCGTTCGAGGTTGGCGCGAACGCGCTCTGCGCTGTAGACGAAGAACGGGGTCTCTCGACCGGTGGCAAAGGACGCGAGATCACGGCCCCCGAACACCAGTCTCCCGTCGGCGTACTGGCGGTGCGAGTCCTGCCACCAGTCCGCCACGTCCTGCGCCGGCGCGCGGCTCATCTCATGGACACCTCGGTGATCTCGATGGCGGCGATGCGCTTGCCGTCTTCAGCGCCTTTCTGGAAGGACTCGATGGTGTCGAAGTTGAGGTAACGGTAGATGTCGCTCGCCATCGACTCGATGCGCTTGGCGTATTCCAGATACTCCTCGACGCTGGGCAGGCGGCCAAGGATCGCTCCCACTGACGCAAGCTCGGCCGAGGTGAGATAGACATTGGCCCCTTCGCCGAGTCGGTTGGGGAAGTTGCGCGTCGACGTGGACAGCACCGTAGCGCCTGCTGCCACCCGGGCCTGGTTACCCATGCACAGCGAGCAGCCAGGCATCTCGGTGCGAGCACCGACCCTGCCGTATATGCCGTAGTAGCCTTCCTGCATGAGGGCGTGCTCGTCCATGCGGGTGGGCGGTGCGATCCACAGCCGTGTAGGTATGGTGCCTTTGAATTTCTCGAGGAGTTTGCCGGCGGCGCGGTAGTGGCCGATGTTGGTCATGCAGGAGCCGATGAAGACCTCGTCGACCTTGTCGCCGGCCACAGAGGAGAGCAAGCGTGCATCGTCGGGATCGTTGGGTGCGCAAACGATCGGTTCGCTCACCTCGGCAAGGTCGATGTCGATCACATGCGCGTATTCAGCATCTGCGTCTGCCACAAGGAGTTCCGGTTTGGCGAGCCAGGCTTCCATGGCGCAGGCGCGACGCTCGAGGGTGCGGGGGTCGCCGTAACCCTGACCCACCATCCAGCGCAGCAACGTGATGTTCGAGCGCAGGTATTCCGAGATGGTGGCCTCGGAGAGCTTGATCGTGCAGCCCGCGGCCGAGCGCTCGGCAGATGCGTCGGACAACTCGAAGGCCTGTTCGACGGTGAGGTTTTCAAGGCCTTCGATTTCCAGGATCCGCCCGGAAAACGCGTTCTTCTTGCCTTTCTTCTCGACCGTCAGAAGCCCGTTCTTGATGCCGTAATAGGGAATCGCGTGTACGAGATCGCGCAGCGTGATGCCCGGCTTCATCGTTCCCTTGAAACGCACCAGGATGGATTCGGGCATGTCGAGCGGCATCACGCCGGTCGCTGCGGCAAACGCCACCAGACCTGAGCCCGCAGGGAATGAAATGCCCATCGGGAACCGTGTGTGTGAGTCGCCGCCGGTGCCCACGGTGTCGGGCAGCAGCATGCGGTTGAGCCAGCTGTGGATGATGCCGTCGCCCGGGCGAAGCGAGACGCCGCCCCGAGTCATGATGAAGTCGGGCAGCGTGTGCTGGGTCTCGATGTCCACCGGCTTCGGATAGGCCGCGGTGTGGCAGAAGCTCTGCATCACCAGATCCGCCGAGAATCCAAGGCAGGCCAGATCCTTCAGCTCATCGCGCGTCATCGGGCCGGTCGTGTCCTGCGAACCCACCGTCGTCATGCGTGGCTCGCAGTAGGTGCCGGGACGAATGCCCTGCACTCCGCAGGCGCGGCCAACCATCTTCTGCGCCAGGGTGAATCCCTTGCCGCTGTCTGCGGGCTGTTGCGGAAGCCGGAACAGCGTAGACGCCTCGAGCCCGAGCTCCTTGCGGGCCTTCTGGGTGAGTCCGCGGCCAACGATCAGGTTGATCCGGCCACCGGCGCGGACTTCGTCGAGCAGCACATCGGACTTCAGTTCGAAGGAAGACAGCAACTCGCCCGTGGTGGCGTTCAGGATCTTGCCTTCATAGGCGCGGATCTCGATCTCGTCACCCATTGCAATGCGGTCGACCGGCGCCTCGAATACCAGGGCGCCGGCGTCTTCCATCGTGTTGTAGAAGATCGGTGCTACCTTGCCGCCGAAGCAGACGCCACCGGTGCGCTTGTTGGGTACGCCGGGGATGTCGTCGCCGAAGAACCAGAGCACCGAGTTGGTGGCTGATTTGCGGCTCGATCCGGTACCGACCACATCACCCACGAAGGAGATCGGCAGTCCGCGCGCCTGCAGCGCGGCGATTTGTTTGAGCGGGCCGATCGCACCGGCTTCGTCGGGCTCGAGGCCGTCGCGGCGCATCTTGTACATGGCGAGTGCGTGAAGGGGGATGTCGGGACGGCTCCATGCATCAGGTGCCGGCGACAGATCGTCGGTGTTGGTTTCGCCGCTGACTTTGAAGACCACCGTCTTCATCGACTCGGGTACCGCCGGACGACGGGTGAACCACTCGGCTTCTGCCCAGGAGTGCACGACCGCAGTCGCGTGTGCGTTGCCTGCATGGTGCTTCTCGGCAACGTCGTGGAAGGCGTCGAACATCAGGAGCGTTCCCTTCAGTTCTTCTGCCGCGAGCGCACCGAGTTCGGCGTCATCCAGTGCATCGACCAGGGTGCCGATGTTGTAGCCACCGAGCATGTCGCCCAGCAGCCGTACCGCGCGTACACGGTCGATGACCGGCGAGGACGCCTCCCGGCGAACGATCGCGCTCAGGAACGCGGCTTTGACGTAGGCGGCTTCATCTACTCCGGGCGGAACCCGGTTGGTGATCAGGTCCAGGAGGAAGGCTTCCTCGCCAGCTGGCGGGGCCTTGAGCAGCTCGACCAGTTGGGTGGTCCACTCGGCGTGCAGTGGCTTGGCCGGAATGCCCTGGGCGGCGCGTTCGGCAACGTGTTGGCGATAGGCTTCAAGCACGGTGATGTCTCCTCGAAGGGTGACGGGGCAGGTGCCCCGGACTGCGCGCCGATTATAGTGCAGTGATGCAGCGGCCAGCAGCCGCAGATGCGGGGGATAAGCGAAGAGAATGGCGCGCGGCACTGGCGTTGCGAGCCTTGCCTTTGATGGCCGCCCGCAGGGATGATCCCCGACCTGCACCCCTGTCATCCGGAGAGGCTACATGATCAATGTCCACGGCTTTGCCGTCAGCAATTACTACAACATGGTCCGCATGGCGCTGATGGAAAAGGGCGCTGAATTCCGGACGGTCGAAGCCTTCCCTGCGCAGGACGCGGATTTCCTGTCACGCAGTCCGATGGGCAAGGTGCCCTTCGTGGAGACCCCCGAAGGCTTCCTCGCCGAAACATCCGTGATCCTCGAATACATCGAGGAGACGGTACCCGGGCCACGGTTGCTGCCGACGGATGCGTTCGGGCGGGCTCGCGTGCGGCAGGTCATGAAGATGATCGAGCTGTACGTCGAGTTGCCAGCGCGACGCCTGTTTCCGGGCGTGCTGATGGGCGCCACCAACCATGAGCAGACTGTCCGGGAGGTCGAACCGGTGCTGCGTCGTGGCGTTGCGGCGCTCACGGCGGTACTCGATTGCCGCTCCTGCGTGCTGGGTGACGAGCTTGGCCTGGCGGATGTCCTGGCGGTGTTCAGTTTCCCGATCGCCGGGATGGTCACGCAGAAGGTATACGGCTGGGACCTTGTGGCCGAGATTCCCGGACTGGCCGGGACGCTGGCAAATCTGGAGTCCCGTCCCAGCGTGCGGCAACTGAGCGCGGAATCGCGTGCCGGCATGGCTGCATTCCAGGCGCGGATCCAGAAAAAAAGCTGACGCTGCGCGAGAGGCCCCGCGGGGCCGGTGCGCTCCGCCGGCGACGACTGCCGGGGAGCGCGCAGAGGCGTTTCAGGAGATGGTGACCCGATCGATGGTGATGGCCTCTACGGGCACATCGTCGTGGTAGCCGCGGCGGCCCGTCTTGGTCGCCTTGATCTTCTCGACCACGTCCATTCCCGATACCACTTTCCCGAACACTGCGTAGCCCCAGCCCTGCGGAGAGGGGGACTTGTGGTTCAGGAAGTCGTTGTCGCTGACGTTGATGAAGAACTGCGCCGTGGCCGAGTGCGGGTCGTTTGTACGCGCCATGGCGATTGTTCCCTTGGCGTTTTTGAGCCCGTTGTCAGCCTCGTTCTTGATGGGGTCGCGCGTGGGCTTCTGGCTCATGTCGGGCAGCATGCCGCCGCCCTGGACCATGAAGTTGTCTATCACCCGGTGAAAAATGGTCCCGTCGAAGAAACCGTCTTTTGCGTAAGTCAGGAAGTTCTCAACGGTGGCCGGTGCTTTCTCGGCGTCCAGCTCCAGTCCGATGTCGCCGAGAGTGGTGTGAAGGGTGATCATGTCTCAGTCCGTGTTGTGAAGTCGGGGCGCGCATCATAACCGCCCACGGCGGCTCAGGCAGCCTTCACCGGATTGTTCCAGAACGCGGTGGGTACCAGAGCAGGGTCAACGGGGCAGAGGTTTTCCGCCGTGGTCGGTCCATTCGAATACGCGTGCTCGCCGCATCCCAGGCCGTCCTCATCGAAGATAAAAATGATGCAACTGCGCTTGCTGAGCTGATAAACCCTGCCGGGATCATCAACCGCGATGCCGAAGATGGGCTCGACCAGTTCGCCCGGATACAACTGGTGGACGATGCCTTCCAGCATCAGTGTGTCCTGCCCCACGACCAGTTTCTCCACGTCCACATGGATCAGGTAGAGATTCATCGCGATCAGGCCGAGGTAGTGCTCCTCGAGCGCGGGGTAACTCTGCGGCAGACGCGCTGCATAGTCCCCGCCCGTGCCCCACGCGGTATAGGACTGGCGCTTGCGAGAGCAGGAGGCCATGAGCGCTGTGTAATCGCCTGTGGCTTCGGCCCGGGCATGCTCGATGAAGTTGCAGAGAATCTGCCGTTGCCGAGCGTCGGTGAGTGTCGCGAGGTGGCGCTCGGCAACCCGCGAGACGTTGAGTGGGTCGAAGTCGCGCATGTCCAGCGCTGACTCGGGGAGGACGTGACCGATGTGCATGATGCTGCCTCTGTTCCGGTTGCGGCAGGGATAGGTAAGTGTGCCGGGATGGGCGCCTTCGAATACTGTGGAGCGCGACCGGAGGCTATACTGCTGAATCTGCACTTCCAGCGCCAGACGATGACCGAACCCGTCCGTTCTTCCAATTTCCTGCGTACCATCCTGCGTGAAGACCTCGAATCCGGGCGTGCCTCCGCGGTCGCCACCCGGTTTCCGCCGGAGCCCAATGGTTACCTCCACATCGGGCACGCCAAATCCATTTGCGTGAACTTCGGTCTGGCGCAGGAGTTCGGCGGCACCTGCAACCTGCGCTTCGACGATACCAATCCCGACACCGAGGACACCGAGTACGTCGACTCGATCATCCGTGACGTGCAATGGCTGGGGTTCGAGTGGAACGGCGAAGTGCGCTACGCCAGTGATTACTTTCCACGTCTCTATGAATGGGCAAGGCACCTTGTGGAGTCAGGGCTTGCCTATGTTTGCGAGCTCTCGCCAGAGGACACCCGCCTCTACCGCGGCACACTGACCGAGCCCGGTCGGGACAGCCCGTTCAGGGGCCGGCCTGCAGCCGAGAGCCTGGCATTGCTCGAAGAAATGCGCGCCGGGCGTGTGGAGGAGGGGAAGATGACCCTCCGCGCGAAGATCGACATGTCCTCGCCCAACCTGAACCTTCGCGATCCCGTTCTCTACCGCGTCAAACACGCGGTCCACCACCGCACCGGTGACACGTGGCACATCTATCCCTCCTACGACTTCGCCCACGGCCAGGAAGACGCCATCGAGGGGATAAGCCATTCCATTTGCACGCTCGAATTCGAAGACCATCGTCCGCTCTATGACTGGTTCATCGAGCATCTCCCCGTGCCGGCACGGCCGCGGCAGTACGAGTTTGCCCGACTCAACCTGAGCTACACCGTCACCAGCAAGCGCAAGTTGAAGCAACTGGTCGAGGAGTCACATGTCGAGGGATGGGACGATCCCCGCATGCCCACCGTGTCCGGGTTGCGCCGGCGCGGTCTCACCCCGGCTTCACTGCGGGATTTCGTCGAGCGCACAGGGGTCAGCCGATCCGAGAGCGTTGTCGACCTCGGCGTGCTCGAGTTCTGCATCCGTGACGACCTCGACAAGAACGCCCCTCGCGCCATGTGTGTGTTGAGGCCGCTCAGGGTCGTGCTCCGCAATTTCGACGCTGGAGCGCAACAGACGCTGCGAGCACCCTGTCATCCCTCCCGCGAGGATCTGGGAACCCGCGAACTCCCCTTCGGCCGCGAGCTGTGGATCGATCGCGACGATTTCCGCGTCGAGCCCGAGAAGGATTTCAAGCGTCTGGTGCTGGGTCAGGAAGTGCGGCTTCGTAATGCCTACGTGATCCGCGCCGAGGAGGTCGTTCGGGACGCTGCCGGTGAAATTGTCGAGCTCGTCTGCAGCTACGATCCTGACACGCTGGGCAAGAACCCGGCCGACGGCCGCAAGGTCAAAGGCGTGATCCACTGGGTGGCGGCAGCGGGTGCGGTGGATTGCGAGGTTCGGCTCTACGACAGGTTGTTCGTGGACGCATCGCCCGACGCTGCCGAGGGCGGTTTCCTCGCCAACCTCAATGCGCGAAGCCTCGAGATTCTCGCCGGGTGCAAGGCAGAAGCCAGTCTCTCCGGCGCAACGACCGGGCAGCGGTTCCAGTTCGAGCGCGAGGGTTATTTCTGCCTCGATCCCCGGCGTGGCGAGGGCGATGTGCCGGTGTTCAACCGCACCATCGGGCTGCGGGACACATGGGCCTCCGCGTCCAAGGGAGCTTAGGGTGGGGCTGCGCATCTACAACACGCTTTCGCGTCGTGTCGAGGACTTCCATCCGCTGCAGCCGGGCCGCATAGGTCTTTACGTCTGCGGCATCACGGTTTACGACTACTGCCACCTGGGCCATGCGCGCCTGCTCGTCGGATTCGACGTGATCGCGCGTTATCTTCGCGCTCGGGGCTGGTCGCTAGAGTACGTCCGGAACGTCACCGACATCGACGACAAGATCCTGCGTCGCGCTGCCGAAAACGGCGAGACCTTCGAGGAACTGGCCCTGCGTTTCACCCGGGCCATGCACGATGACGAGCGCGCGCTGGGGAACCTTCCGCCTGATCATGAGCCGCGTGCGACCGCGCATATCGCCGAAATCCTCGGCATCACCGCAGGACTGGTTGATCGCGGATTCGCGTATGCGGCCGCCAACGGTGACGTCTATTACCGTGTCAGCCGTTTCGAGGGCTACGGCAAGCTCTCTGGCCGCAAGCCCGACGAACTGCTTGCCGGGGCGCGGGTCGAGATCGGCGAAGACAAGGAAGACCCGCGCGATTTCGTTCTCTGGAAAGCCGCCAAGCCGGGCGAGCCCAGCTGGCCGTCGCCCTGGGGTGCGGGTCGGCCAGGCTGGCATATCGAATGCTCGGCGATGTCGATGAAATGCCTCGGCGAGACCTTCGATATCCACGGCGGCGGGCCGGATCTGGTGTTTCCCCATCACGAGAACGAGATTGCCCAGTCGGAGGCTGTCACGGGCTGTGAATTCGCGCGGCTCTGGATGCACGTCGGACCGCTTCGCATCGATGGCGAGAAGATGTCCAAGTCGCTCGGGAATTTCTTCACGATCCGCGACGTGCTGGCGAAGTGGCGGCCAGAGGTCGTCCGCTACCTGCTGATCTCCAGCCATTACCGCAGCCCGATCAACTATGCCGAGGACAGCCTGCAGGGCGCGGAGTCCGCGCTCGAGCGTTTCTACGCGGCGATGCGCGATTTCGGTGACGTGCCCGCCGCAGATGCCGCGACGCTGGCCTCCAGCGCCCATTACCCGCGATTCGTAGCGGCTATGGACGAAGACTTCAACACGCCAGAGGCGCTTGCGGTGCTTTTCGATCTCGCCCGCGAGCTGAACGCGGCTGCGCGCAGCGACACGCAGCGTGCTCGTGGACTCGCTGCCGAGTTGAAGGGTTTCGGCGGGATATTCGGGATTCTCCAGGAGGATCCGTTGCTGTTCCGGCGTGGCGGAGGCAGTGGCAGTGACGACGCCGACATCGAGGCGCTTGTTGCCGAGCGTAGCAGCGCCAAGCGTGAGCGCGATTTCGCGCGCTCTGACGCGATTCGCGCGAGTTTGCTGGAGCGCGGTGTCGTGCTGGAAGACACCCGCGAAGGCACGGTCTGGCGCAGGTCCTGATCAGGGCTGCAAGGGGAGGGCGTGACGCTCCCCTCAGAGATTCACTACAGGTATGAGATTTCCTGCACGGGCACGGGTACGTGCAAGGCGCATCAGCCACATCCAGCACGCCATCAGAAGCGCTCCACAACCGAGAATCCAGCCCGAGGCCTGGGCTGGCGAGCTTGCGAGTTGCCCGGACTGATACACGAACACCGCCAGTGACCAGGCGATGACCGTGTTCCAGGTAGCAGAGAAAAATGCCCAGAAACCGCCCTGTTCCTTGTAAATCGCGCCCAACGTTGCCACGCAGGGCATGTAGAGCAGAACGAAAAGCATGTAGGCAAAGGCGCCTAGCTGGCCATCAAAGAGCCGGCCGATCTGTCCGAGAGTGCCGAGGTGGATTTGCTGTGCTTCGGCTGCGGCCGCTTTGTTGCTTATATCGCCCATGTCGAGGCCAAGCGGGTCGGCAAGCCGGCTTCCTATGCCCGCGAGATTGCGCGGCACCGACGCCAATGCCTCATCAAGAAGTCCGCCTACGGTGGGCGCCGTCCTGGTTCCGGAGGGTTCATCTCCCATGTTCGAGTACAGCGCGTCCAGGGTGCCGACGACGACCTCCTTCGCAAAGATGCCACTGAAAATGCCAACGGTCGCCGGCCAGTTCTCCTCCTTGAGCCCGAGCGGCGAAAAGACCGGCGTGATGCTCTTGCCGATGGCTGAGAGCATGGAATTCCCAGAGTTCTGGTTGCCGAAACTGCCGTCCACACCCAGCGAATTCACCACGTTCAGCACGATCACGACCCCGACGATTGCCTTGCCTGCACGCAGCACGAAACCGTTCAGGCGGTGCCAGGTGTGGGTGAACAGTCCGCGCATCGTCGGCAGGTGGTAGGGCGGCAATTCCATGACAAAGCTCGATAGTTCGCGCCGAAGCAGGGCTCTGCGGACCATCCAACCCGTGACAACAGCCAGAAGAACGCCGATCAGGTAGAGGGCGAATACCATGTTCTGTCCGTTGCGCGGAAACAGTGCTGCTGCGAAGAGCGCGTAGACCGTGAGCCGAGCGCCGCATGACATGAACGGCGCCATGAGCGTCGTCAGCAGGCGGTCCTGTTGCGCATCGAGTCCGCGGGTCGACATGACCGCAGGCACGTTGCAGCCGAAACCGACGATAAGCGGTACGAAACTCTTGCCCGGAAGACCCATCGCACGCATGAGTCGATCGAGGATGAACGCAGCCCGTGCCATGTAGCCTGAATCCTCGAGGAAGCTCTGGAACAGGAACAGGCTGGCGATCACCGGTACGAAACTGCCCACCAGTTGAACACCGCCGCCGACGCCATCGGCGACTCCGGCGACCAACCATGCCGGGAGTCCTGCCGACTGCATCAGGCCGCGCGGAAGTTCCACGAAGAGGGCTGCACCGGCGAGGTCGAAGAAGTCCGTGAAGGCACCGCCCACATTTATCGTGAAGGTGAACATCAGGTACATCACGCCAAGGAACAGCGGGAACGCTGCCCAGCGATCGAGCAGTACCGCGTCCATCAGTGCGGTGTAATCCCGTTTGGGTGGGGTACGGTGCTCGACCGCTCCCTGCAGAAGTGTGGCGATGGCGCGGTATCGTTCTTCGATGAGCGCGTCGCCGGCACGGCGGCCGATCTGCCTTTCCAGCGCTTCTACCATGCCCGAGACACGCGCGGCAGCTTGCTCATCCAGGCGCTGCATTACCGCGGCATCCCGCTCGAGAACGGCCGCGGCTACGAGCCTGCTGTTCCCGCCCTGCAAGCCGGATGGGAGTGCGCTCTGGAGCTCCAGCAAGGCGTGTTCGAATGCCAGCCCGAGCGGAACGCGGGCAGGCGGAGACTTTGCGCCAAGCTGGCTGTCGATGGCATCAAGCAGGGATTCGAGCCCCTCACCCCGGCTGGCGACGATAGGGATCACGGGGCACCCGAGACGCTCCGCGAGTCGTCCCGCGTCGATATGCAGACCCTGATCGTTGGCCACGTCGAGCATGTTCAGCGCGATGACCATCGGCAGCCCGGCATCCAGCAATTGGCTGCCGAGATACAGTCCGCGTTCCAGCGAACTCGCGTCGATGATGTTCAGGATGAGGTCGGGCTCGCCCGAGAGCACGAAGGATTGTGCGATTTGCTGGTCCAGGGAGTCCGCTTCGTGGGAAACGTGAAGCGAAAACGTGCCGGGCAGATCGACGAGGCTGTGTCGCACGCCGGCGTGCTGGAAGGTCCCGGTCTTGCGCTCGACCGTGACACCGGGCCAGTTGCCGACCCGCTGCTGCGCGCCCGTCAGGCGGTTGAACAGCGTGGTCTTGCCGCAGTTGGGGTTGCCGACCAGGGCGATCGTGGCGGGGCTGTTCACAGCAGCTTGACCCGCAGGGCGGAAGCCTCGTCCCGGCGCAGGCTCATCCGGAAACCGCGCAGCCGTATCTCGATCGGATCGCCGAGAGGGGCAGGCCTTTCCACAAGGAATGCGGTGCCGGGTGTCAGTCCCATGCTCAGTAGCCGGTTCCGGTAGTGCTCTGCCATACCGCCGAAACCAACGACCTCCGCACGGTCGCCGCGGTGCAGGTCTGCGAAGCTGATGGTCGGGTCGCTGCTCATGGATGAATCATAGGAGCTAATGAGAATTATTAGCAACAAGATGAGGGGCTGGCGTTCATGCCTTGTCCGAACCCGAAACCGGGTCGCCGTGGCGTGCTAACCTCCGGCCGCCAAATCCCTCCGGGCCAGTCTTGCATGTCTCCGACGAATGCTTCGTTGATTCACATTCCGCTTTGCCCCGAATTGCTCGCCGCACTCCCTACCTGAGATGTCCGTGTGAGCGCTACAGCTACAACTGAACTCGCCTCGCTTCTGCTTGCGGGAACACCGTTCATCGATGTTCGCGCCGGGATCGAGTTTGCGAAGGGAAGCATTCCCGGAGCGGTCAACCTTCCTATTCTCGATACCGACGAACGTGAGCGCGTCGGGACCTGCTACAAGCGACTCGGGCAAGAGGCGGCAATAGAACTCGGACACACCCTTGTGAACGGTCCGGTGAAGGCCGCCCGGGTAGATGCATGGTGCACCTTCGCCACTCGGCATCCGCAAGCCTGGGTCTATTGCTGGCGCGGCGGCCTTCGGTCCCGTACTGCCGCGCAGTGGATGGCGGAGGCGGGTTGCATCCGGCCGGTGGTGCCGGGTGGCTACAAGGCGCTACGGCAGAGACTGATCGACGAGTTGGCGCAACCCGCGCATACCGAGGCCTGGTTCGTCATCGGCGGACGAACCGGTAGTGCCAAAACGGCGCTGGTGAATGCGCTTCCCGGTGGCATTGATCTCGAAGGGTTCGCACGTCATCGGGGTTCGAGTTTCGGGCGTCGGGCAGGCCCATCACCCGCGCAGGTGGATTTCGAAAACGCGCTTGCCCTCGCGATGTTGCGGCGGAGGCACGCTGCGCCCGGCCGCTGTCTTTTTCTCGAGGACGAGAGTCGGCAGATCGGTGCGCTGTCGGTGCCGCTGGAGGTCTATCGACGTATGCACGAGACACCGGTAGCGGTGGTCGAAGTCCCCCTCGAGCAGCGCGTGTCGAAGATCCTGGACGACTACATCCGGGTGGATCTTGAGGAGCATGTGGGGATCGATCCGGAGGGTGGTTTCCGGAACTTCTCGGTTCAGCTTGAGGAGAGTCTGGCGAGGATCCGCAAGCGTCTCGGTGCAGAGAGATTTCTTCTCGCCAGCAGCCTTCTGCAGGCCGCGCTCACCGCTCATGGTTCACACGGTGACACGAGTGGACATCGCGCCTGGATCGAGCTCCTGCTGAAGGAGTACTACGATCCCATGTACGACTACCAGCTCTCGAAGTCTGCCAGTCGCGTGGTTTTCAGGGGTGATACGGCTGCGGTACGCGAGTGGGCGCTCAGCCAGTACTGACTTTTCCCGGTGGGAGTCCACCGTCCGCGAACCCGATGACAGCTGCCGCATAACCGGCGTTTCGCAGTTCCTCGACGCACTCTTGCGCGCGAGCCTCCGGTAACGCGGCGAGGAGCCCGCCAGCTGTCTGCGGATCCACGAGCAATGCCTGCGTCACCTGGTCCAGCCGATCCAGGCTTTCCATGCTCGACAGTGCAGAAGCGTTGCCGGCGTGCAGTGAACTTCTGTAGCCCGCGAGCAGGCATTCCCGGGCCCCTGGCAGCGCGGGAATGGCGCTCATATCGAGGCGAGCGCCGAGGCCCGAGGCCCGTAGCATCTCCCCGAGATGGCCCAGCAGTCCGAAGCCCGTGACGTCTGTGCAGGCGCTGACGCCGTGATGGCGGAGAATCCTGACCGCAGTGCCGTGGCCTTGCTGCATTGCAGACAAGGCGTCCTCGATCCAGTTGCCTGCGGCCGCCCCTGCCATATTCGCTGCGAAGAGAACACCTGTGCCCAGCGCCTTGGTGAGCACGAGCGCATGTCCCGGCACGATGCCTGACTTGAGCAGAAGGGCCTCGGGGAGCACGAAGCCGTTCACGCTGAGTCCGAATCCGAGTTCGGCGCCCTCGCTGCTGTGACCACCTGCCAGCGTCAGCGACTCGGCCTCCAAGGCGCTGCGCGCACCGAGCATCAGTTGCGTCAGGGTCTCGCGCACGACGCGTGGCGCTCCATGGGGAACGGTTGCGATGGCGAGCGCTGAATGCGGCGTGGCGCCCATGGCATGGAGGTCGCCGAGCGCGTGCACGGTGGCTATCCGACCGAGGAGCCACGGGTCATCGATGAACGCCCTGAAGTAATCGACGCTTTGCACCAGCAATTGCCCCGGCGGGGGTGCGATGACCGCGGCGTCCTCTGCGCTGGCGATGCCGTGATGTACGGACTCGCGACTGCCCGGTGCGATCGCACGGAGAACGCTGGCCAGCGTGTCTGCGTCTACCTTGGCGGCGCAACCACCGCAGCGCATGCCTTCGTCCGCAGCCAGCACTGCGGCCGGCAGGGCGGTGGGCTGGTACATGGCCATGAATGTGCGGTCTATCCGGTTCTTCCAGTTCCACACCCACTTCCCGGAGGCATGAAAGGCGCCTCGGGATGCAACGGCGTAGCGGTCTCCGGTGGCGAGCAGCGAGAGGAATTGCCGCTGGGGGCGATGGGGGCGCAATGAGTTGCCCTCAAGGGCGCGAACGAGGTTGCGCGCGAGAGAGTCCCCTTCGCGAACTGCGTGAACACCGCTCTTCGGGACAGGTTCCGGCAGCGACGCGATGTCGCCGGCCGCGAACACGCGCGCGTGCGAGATCGACCGCAACGTCTGCTCTACGCGCACGAACCCGGCGGCATCGCAGGCAAGCCCTGCTTCGCGAGGCCACACTGGAGCGCCGGCATGCACGGCCCATACAGGGAAGTCGCATTCGATGTGCCTGCCGCTTTCAAGCTCCAGATGCGTTGCAGTGGCGCCCGCTACCCGTGAGGAAAAATGCGTTTCTATGCCGCTCTCGAAAAGTTTTGCCGCGATGGTGCGCCGGACATGGTCGCCGTGTCCCTCGAGCAACTGCTGACCCGCAGTGGCCAATGCGATGCTCACATCAGGAGCCCGCGGTCTTGCCTGCCGCAAACGCCAGGCGATTGCGAGCGCCATCTCCACTGCTGCCGCGCCGCCGCCGACAACCACTATCCGGTGTGGACCCGCTCGGCTGTGGATGTGCCTTTCATGTTCTTCCCACTGCGACAAGAACCGGTCGATCGGTTTGACGGCGCACCCGTGCTCGCGTGCTCCCGGTATCGCGTCCAGTGCAGGGCTCGATCCCGTGTTCAGCGACAGCAGATCCCAGGCCAGGCTGCCACGCCCGGAGACGTCCACCGTCTGTGCAGTGATATCCAGACCTTCGAGAGTTCCATGGATCAGCCGAACGCCGTTGGCTGTACAGAGGCGCCGCAGGTCGATGTGGCACTCGTCATGTGTGTAGTGGCCGGCAACCAGACCGGGCAGCATCCCGGAGTAGGGCGTGTGCACATCCCGGCTGAGTAGCGTGACGCGAACACCGGATACCGGCTTCATGCCGAAGTGTCTGATGACGGCGACGTGCGCATGGCCGCCACCCACCAGCAGCAGTTCGCGCTGGATCGCAAGGTTTCGGTGGGTGGAGGCAGTTTTCACGTGGCGGTCACCGGAACACTCAGGCGTCCGACCCCGCGAGGGTCATGCTGCGCAGCATGTCGCGCAGATGCGCCCGCTCCGCTTGCCCGAGCGGGGATACCAGCGCGTCGTTCACGCGTATCGCAGCGCTTTCAAGGACGGGCTGCAGTTCCAGCCCGGTGGGTGTGAGGTAGACCCGCGTTACGCGGCGGTCACAGTTGCAGGCAGCGCGGCGCACGTAGCCATCGGCTTCCAGTCGCGCAAGCGCACGTGTGGCGGCAGCCTTGTCGGCCGAAACCGCGTCCGCAAGCGCTTGTTGCGAGCGCCCATCCTCGAAATACAGGGCGAAGAGGTAGAGATAACGGCCTGGCCCCAAACCCAGCGGGGCGAGCTCCCGCTCCAGCATCCGCAGGGTTCTGCGCCGGAGGATGGAGATGTAGCGCGCTTCGCTATCGGCGAGTTCAATCATGGGCAACTGCCCCTGCCGCGGGTGATTGGCCCGGCGATGCGGGTGTGACGCGCAACCACCACGCACCCGCTGCCATCACAAGCATTGCGGCCGCAAAGATGAGGAAAAGATCCTGCTGCCCGAGTGTGCTTGCCTCACGGATGATCATCGCGTCCAGTGCTGCCAGCGTCGCTTGAGGGTCCTGCATCGGACCCTGCTGGGACTGCATCAGATCCATTCCCTCGCTGCCCCCGCCGCGTGACACCGTCTCCACCAGACGCTCCCGGTGCACCACGGTCCGCTCGTCCCAGAAGGTCACGCCAATGGCAGTGCCTACGCTCGACGCGAGCATGCGCCAGAAATTGAAGAGTCCGGCCGCGCTGTTGATTTTCGCCGGCGGCAGCCCGGTCATGATGGTCATCATGAGCGGGATCCACGCGAGCGGCATCGCCAGGCCGATGGCAAAGCGGGTCATGGCGAGGTATTCGAAGGAGACTCCGGTGGTGGACCGAGCGTGCAGCCAAAGCGCCCACGCCCCCAGGATGCCTCCGATGGTGATCAGCGGACGCGGGTCCATTTTCCGGAAAACCTGCCCGACCACCGGGAGCGTGATCAACGGGATGATGCTGGTGGTGGCCATGACGATGCCGGAGACCCTGGCGTTGTAGCCCAGTACGGTCTGCATCCAGATGGGATAAATGACGCCCGATATCACCAGTCCCGCGTAGAAAATCGAAATGAGCGTACAACCGAGCACGAAGTTCCCGTGGGAGAAGATCGAGAAATCCACAACCGGGTGCGGCTCGTCCCGTTCCCAGGCGAAGAACAACAGGAGGCACGTGGCGGAGGTGGCAAGCAGCACGCAGATCTGGGTCGAGGCGAGCCAGTCGAGTTCGTGTCCGCGATCCAGTGCAAGCTGTCCCGTGATGACGCCGGTAACCAGCAGCACCAGTCCGATGAAATCAACGGGCGCCCGCACGCGCTCCGACTCGTAGGGGCGCACCAGCGCCCATACCGACCATGCCGCCATCAGCCCGAAAGGGAGGTTGATATAGAACACCCAGGGCCAGCCGAGGGTGTCGGTGATCAGACCACCCAGCACCGGTCCGGCGATCGGCGCGACACCGCTGGTCAGGCTCCAGATCCCGAGTGCCAGTCCGTGTTTTTCAGGAGGATAGATCTTCAGCAGCAGCGATTGCGACAGGGGTAGCAGCAGGCCGCCGGCGAGTCCCTGGAACGCTCGGAACAGCAGCAATTGGTCAAAGCTCGTGGCGGCTGCGCAGAGCCATGACGCGATCGTGAAGAGCAATACGGAGGTAACGAAGGTGCGTACTTGGCCGAACTGTCCGGTGATCCAGCCGGAGAGCGGTAGCATCACCGCAAGGCATACGCCGTAGATCGTCATGATCCAGCTCGCCTGCGAAGGTGTGGCGGCCAGATCGCCCGCAACAGTCGGAAGCGCCACGACGACGATAGTGGTGTCGAGCACGTTCATGAAGCTCGCGGTAGCGATGCCTACCGAGGCTATCAGCAGGGGCAGGCCCGCAAGGCGGGGCGGCGATGCAGTGCTCACCGTGCCGGTCCCGGCCCCATCGCAGCAGAGATGGTTGCTGCGACGAGTTCATCGCCGCCCGCATCGCGGTCATCGTAAGCCGTCGAGGTCCCCAGGGGGCCGGTGCGTGTTGCGCTGGCCGTCCTCGAGGTTCCCCGTTCGTGTGTGTCCACCTCTACATGGAGGCCTGCGCCCAGGGGTAAGGGATGCTGTGGGTCCAGCCCTCCGTCGATCACGATCCGTACGGGGACACGCTGGACGATCTTGATCCAGTTCCCGGTGGCGTTCTGGGCCGGCAAAACGGCAAAAATCGATCCCGTGCCGCTGCCGATGCTCTGCACCTTCCCCCGCATCTCGAGTTCGTCGTCGTAAAGATCGGAACCGATACGCACTGTCTGGCCGGGGCGCATGAAACGCAGCTGGTTTTCCTTGAAATTGGCTTCGATCCACACGGCTCCGGACTCGGCGATGCTGAACAGCGGAGAGCCTGGCGCAACCCTTTGCCCCACTTGCACGCGGCGTTTCGCCACGGTTCCGTCGACAGGCGCCACCACCCGGGCTTTCCTGAGCATTCGCCAGGCCGCTCGCACGCTGGACGCCGCCGCGGTGACCATGGGGTGAGCCGCAACCTCTCCGGTTCCTGCCCGCACCTGGGCTTCCGCGAGCGCACGCCGGGATGTCTCGAGTTCGCCGTCTGTCTCCTCGGCGCGCGTACGCGCCGCGTCGAGTTCTTCCTCGGCCAGCATGCGTCGGGCCGCAAGTCGCTTGCGGCGTTCGTATTCTTCAACGGCAAGCCGGTGGGTGATTTCCTTGAGGCTGAGTTCGGATCGGGCCCGCTCGACCTGGGCGCGCCTGGCGAGCACCTCCTGCACCGCGAGCGCAAGCATTTGCTTGCGCGAGTCGAGGGTGAGCAACAGGTCCCCTTCTGCAATGAGGGCAAGGGTCTGGCCTGCTGATACGGTTTCGTTGTCCTCTACCGCCACCTGAACCACCGGACCGTCTACCTCGGCCGACACCGTGATGAGATTGCCCGTGAGGTAGGCGTTGTCGGTGGTTTCACGCCACTGTCCGACGTTCAGGTACCAGTAAGTGCCTCCGGCGGCAACGGTGCCGAGCAGAAGAACGATGATGAGAATCGTCAGGTGACGACGGCGAGGGCGGACAACGGAGTTCATGGCCTCTCCTTCGTGGGGCGGCGCATGATAGGTCTGTGTTCGTTGATGTATCAACGGTGCAATCACGGGAATCAACTCTGCGTGCGGCAGCAAGCCGCGTTAGACTCCTCCCGAACGCGAATTGGCAGGTGGGGTGTTCATGGACCTGGTTCCCTACGCGGTACCGTTTTTCCTTGTTGCGATCCTCGTCGAGTTCGGCTGGGGACGGTTGCGCGGTACCGATACCTACAGACTCAACGACACGATCAACAGCCTCAGTCTCGGGACTCTCAGCACCGCCATCAAATTGCTTGGTCTCAACCTTGCGGGCCCGGTCTTCGCAATCGCCTACGATCGTCTGGCTCCCGTGCACCTCGACGCCGCGTCGCCCCTGACATGGCTCTTCAGCTTGTTGGTCTACGACTTCTGCTACTACTGGTTTCACAGGATCAGTCACGAGCGCACGCTTTTCTGGGCGTCCCACGTGGTTCACCACCAGAGTGAGGAATACAACCTTTCCACCGCGCTCCGGCAAACCGCGACAGGGTTTTTGGTTTCGTGGGTCTTCTACATTCCATGTTTTCTCCTGGGGGTGCCTCCCGAGGTGTTCGTGACCGTAGGCTCGGCACACCTCATCTACCAGTTCTGGATTCATTCCAGGCATATCCCCAAGCTCGGCGTTTTGGAGTGGTTTCTTGTGACCGCCTCCAACCATCGGGTCCATCACGCACGTAATGCGAGCTATGTGGACACCAACTATGGGGGGCTGCTGATCGTGTGGGACCGGCTGTTTGGAACCTTTGCGGATGAGCGCGACGAGGAACCCTGCGTCTACGGGATAACGACCCCTCTGCGGAGCTGGAACCCTCTGTGGGCGAACCTTCATATCTATGCCGGGATGCTGGGTGATATCAGGCGCTCGGGTTCTGCCCGGGCCGCACTTCGTGTTTTGGTGTCTCGGACCGGCTGGCATCCCGGCGAAGCGCTCTCCCGCGCTGTCGGCGAGGTCAAGAGCTTCAGCCCTTACGATCCGCCTGCCTCTGCGGTGGTTCGCTATTACGCGGCAGCGCAGTTCCTGCTGGCGATTGTTTTTTCGCTCGCGCTTGAGCGCGCAGCACCCGATATGCCTGAACCGCTACGGTGGATGTCGTTTGGGTATCTGCTGACCTGGCTGGTCTCCGTCGGCGTGCTCCTCGAAGGCGGAACCCGGGCGGCTCCGCTCGAGTGGCTCCGCATCGCATCCGCTCCGGTACTCGTCCTTCTTGGCGCCAACTCATGGCCCGCGCTCTCGGGTGCGGCGGCCTATGCTCTGGTCTCGGGGGTTTTCTTCATCTCTTCTCTCAGAGGCGCTGGGACCAAGGCTCCGGGCGCGGCCGAGAGTTCAGGTGAAGCAGGGGGGCGGGAAAAAAATCCGGCCACTTCCTGACAGGCGTGCTGTCCCATGTTCTACAATCCCGCAGGCTGAACAGGCATTCATCAAGGCTTTGATGAGCATTGCAAAGACTACCGTCATCGCGTCCGGCCGGTTCCAGAAGGTAACCGATCGTGTGCGTTTGCCTGTCATGGCCGTAAAGATCGGCATGCGGGTGGTCGATCTTGATCGCCCTTGGACCGAAACCCCTTTTCTCTTCCAAGGCTTCGTGATCGAGAGCATCGAGCACATCGATGAGCTCGCAAAGTACTGCGCCGAGGTCGTCGTCGAAGTTGACGAAGACCAATGGGTGCCGGCAACGGAGCGCGGTGTTCTCAGTGCCCCCAAGGCGCGTGCGGCCTACGATTACCACGCGGCAACTCCCCGGGACTACGGCAACGCGCGTGGTGTGGTCGGCGCCAGTCAGGCACTGACGCGGAGCATCTTGGACGATGTCCGGCTCGGCAAGGCCATCGACGTGAAGGAAGTGAAAGCAACGGTATCGTCAGCCGTCCGCACCATCATCGATTCCCCCGATGCCATGCAGTGGATGCAGAAGGTCCGCGACCGCAGCGAGTACACAGCGGAGCATTGCGTCAACGTGGGCTTGCTGGCGATCACCTTCGGCCGGCATCTCGGTTACAGCGAGGAAGACCTTAACACCATCGGCGTTGCAGGCATGCTGCACGACGTGGGCAAGGCCCTCACCCCGGTAGATATCCTGCACAAGGATGGCGCGCTGAACGCCGAGGAATTCCTGGTGATGCGTCAGCACACCACTGACGGGCGCAATATCCTCATGGGTCATCCGGAGGTCTCGCATGGCTCCGTCGATGCGGCCTACGCCCACCACGAGAGCCTCGACGGCTCTGGCTACCCGCGCAAGATCAAGGCGAGCGGCATCTCGGACCTCACCCGGATCATCACGATCTGCGATGTCTACGACGCCATAACCTCTGACCGCTGCTACCGCAATGGCCAATCTTCTCTGCGGGCCATGGACGTCCTTAATCGTGAGGCGGGGCTCAAGTTCGATACCCGACTCGTTGAGGAGTTCGTCCGCTGTATCGGCCTCTATCCCACCGGGTCGGTTGTCGAATTGCGCAACGGAGCGCATGGCATCGTGGTCGGCACGAACTACCGGAACCGGCGTTTGCCGCGCGTGCTGGTGGTGCGCGGAGAAGACCACAAACCCTGTGAGGAGAAAGTGCTCGACCTCCAGCGTGTGTCGGGCATCGAGGGTCAGGAAGGCTGGCTCGTCCGCACCGTGGTGCCAAACGGTCGTCTCGGCATCCGTGTCGAGGAATACGTCCGCCGCGGCCTCAACATCCAGTGATGTCGCGCGTGTACCGCTAGCGTGAGTCTCTACGAAGACCGGATCCTTCCTTGGCTGATTGATGCGGGCTGTGGCACTGGCCCGATCATGAAGCAGCGCGCCAAAGTCGTCCCGCTGGCCTCGGGAACGGTTCTCGAAGTCGGCATGGGTCCGGGTCACAACCTCGCGCTTTACGATCCTTCCCGGGTCGAGATGGTCTGGGGTCTGGAACCGGCGGCAGGGATGCGCAAGCGTGCCGAACGCAATCTCCAGACATCCCCCGTACCGGTCCGCTGGCTCGACCTTCCCGGTGAACGCGTTCCTCTGGATGACGCCAGCGTCGACACGGTCGTCCTGACCTACACCCTGTGTACCATCGCCGACTGGTCTGCGGCACTGGCGCAGATGCACCGGGTGCTGAAACCCGGTGGAAGGATGCTGTTCTGCGAACACGGGCTGGCGCCGGACCCCGGCGTGCAGGCCTGGCAGAACCGCATCAACGCCGGCTGGAGGCGCTTGTGCGGCGGCTGCAATCTCAACCGCGACATTCCCGCACTGCTGCGTGCAGGGGGCTTCGACCCGCACCGTCTGGAGTCTGACTATCTGCCGGGCACGCCGCGCTTTGCCGGTTTCAATTACTGGGGCGAAGCGCTGCGGGTGGAGTGAGATTCAAGTCTCGTCGGGCTTCCGGTATCCCGGAATTGGTCCACGTTCGGGCCGTGGTGCGGGCCTGGCCGGCAACGTGTCGGATTCCTCTGGGACGTAGTTCCGGGCAGCGCTCGCGCCTTGCGCCATGGCCTGGTCAATCCGGCTCCTCGAGTATCCCTTTGCCTCGCAGCGCTGCATGCTCTCGGACATCTGTGCCGCGCGCAGCTTGCAGCGCGAGTCCTGACGATCAAACGCCTCGGTGCATTCGGTCCAGCTCCGTGTATCTGCGGCGAGGGTGCTGAGGCAATTCGGCAGCACTCCCATGGCCTGCGCGCCCGAGGCGAGAAATGCGGTCACGATCGCGAATGCTCCGGCCGGGAATTTCGCCATGACGTCAGTACCTTGGGACTGTGTGTCGCCCGAGTATAGGCGAATCGCCGCGCGGCCTCGTCCGGCAGGAGGGTGCGCCGGCCGGGCGCTCCGGTTACTCTCCGGGATGTTGAGCATTCTGGAGTGATCGCGATGACGACTGGCAGTGCGTGGGCCTACGAGACTGATGTGGTGGTGGTGGGTTCGGGCGCCGGTGCGCTCACGGCGGCGGTGCGCGCCCGTGATCTGGGCTGCGAGGTTCTGGTCATCGAGAAAACCGATATGTACGGCGGCACATCCGGCATGTCGGGAGGCGTGTTGTGGCTACCCAACAGCCCCTTGATAGCGGGCTCCGGCGGCTCGGATTCCGCGGATGAGGGCAAGCGTTATCTGCACGAGGTCGTCGATGAACCCGCACTCTCGGGGCGTATAGACGCCTTCGTCGACAACATCCCGGGCTTCATCGAATACATCCACAGCGCGACGCATCTGCGCTTCGCCGTGCTGCCCCAGTTTCCCGACATGTATCCGGACAATCCCGCGGCAAAGATGCACCGCTGCCACGAGGCCTTGCCCTTCCACGGCCGCGTACTGCCCGACGCCGAGCTCCTCGCGCTGCGTCCGCAGCACCCGCAAACGGCGCTCTTCGGCAAGATCGGCTGGACGCCCAGCGAGTCGCTGGTCCTGCAGGCCCGTGGCCCGGGCTGGAAGAAAGTCGCCTTCGACATGGTGAGCCGCTACCTGCTGGATCTTCCCTGGCGGCTCCGCTCGCTGCGCGACCGCAGGTTGGTCCTCGGTGGCGCTCTGGTGGGGGCACTGCGCCGCTCCATGCTGGATCGCAATATGCCGCTCTGGCTCAACACACCCTTCGAGTCATTCATCACGGACGAGTCTGGCGCGGTCACCGGTGTGATCGCGAGGCGCGACGGTGTCAGCGCACGGATCCGCGCCCGCAAGGGCGTGATTCTGGCCAGTGGTGGTTTCGAGAAAAGCGAGGAGATGCGCAAGCAGTACCTCGACCAGCCGACCGATCCGCGCTGGAGTGCGGGTTCGCCCGGGAACACCGGCGAGGTCATCCGCACTGCTGCAGAGCAATTGGGCGCAGGACTCGAATTCATGGACGAGGGCTGGTGGGGCCCCACCGTGATGATGCCCGGCGAACCTCAGGCGCGGATGCTGATCATCGAGAAGAATCTTCCGGGCTCGATCATCGTCAACCGCGCGGGCAAGCGTTTCGTGAACGAGAGCTCCTCCTACACCAAGGTCATCCGCGGCATCTTTGCCGCCAACCGCCCGGGTGAGGAATCGATACCCGCTTACATGATCTTCGACGCCACCTACCGCGGGCGTTTCCCCATCGGCCCCATGCTGCCCAGCAATTTCCAGCCGGATTGGTCGGTATCTGCGTCGGTCAAGGAGGCCATCCCGAGCGCGCCTGATGTCCGCACGCTTGCCGGCAAACTGGGCGTCGACCCGGAAGGCCTGGCGAAGACAGTCACCGATTTCAACGGCTACGCCCGCAACGGGAAGGACCCGGATTTCCAGCGCGGCGATGCAAATTACGATCGCTACTACGGTTACCCGCACGATCTGCCGAACCCCTGCCTTGGGCCGCTCGACAAGGCACCGTTTTACGGTGTTCGGATCTATCCGGGTGAGCTTGGCACCAAGGGGGGGGTGGCAGTGGATGCGCGCGCACGTGCGCTGCGCGCCGACGGCTCCGTGATCGAAGGCCTTTTTGCCATCGGCAACTGCAGTTCGCCTGTCACCGGTAGCACCTACCCGGCCTCCGGGTCGACGCTGGCGCCGGCGATGGTCTTCGGGTATGTCGCTGCAGCCGAGGTGGCTGGTCGCTGAGACGCTGCGCCGCGTACCAATCCCTCCAACCTGCGCTGGACACCTGAACCGTGGAAGACCGGATCGTCATCGAGGGCGCGCGTCAGAACAACCTGCGCAACCTCACCCTGGAACTGCCACTCGGGCAACTTACGGTCATCACCGGTGTGAGTGGCTCGGGTAAATCCTCGCTCGCCTTCGATACCGTCTATGCCGAGGGGCAGCGCCGTTACGTCGAGACCTTCTCACCCTACGCGCGCCAGTTTCTGGAGCGGATGGACAAGCCCCAGGTCGACGCGATACGAGGCATTCCGCCTGCCATTGCCATCGATCAGACCAACCCGGTGCGCACCTCGCGCTCCACGGTCGGGACGATGACGGAGTTGAACGACTACCTGAAGCTGCTTTTTGCGCGTGCTGCGGTGCTTCACTGCCGCGGATGTGGGCAGCTTGTCCGGCACGACAGCGCTGAGACGGCTTCTCTGGCTTTGCTCTCGGATCCGGCGCTTGCCGGCGAAGCGGCTGAAGTGTGCTTCCACGTCGACCCACTGCCCGGCATCGACGCCAGCGCGATGGTCGGTATCCTTTCGGCGCAGGGCTACACCCGCGTGACGCCGGAGGGCGAACGCCTGCTGGTGGTCCAGGACCGCCTGCGGATCACCCCGGAAAACCGCTCGCGTCTGCAGGAGAGCCTCGAGGCCGCGTTCCGTGTAGGGCGGGGCAGGTTGTGCCTCCGTTTCGGGCGCAGCGAACCCAAGCCGGAGCGGCGGTTCTCTGCAGGTCTTCATTGCGCGTCCTGTGACATCGCTTATGCGGATGTGACGCCCAACAGTTTCTCCTTCAACTCGCCGGTGGGCGCCTGCGAAACCTGTCGTGGTTTCGGTCGCACCATCGGGATCGATTACAGCCTCGTGGTTCCCGATCCCAGCCGCACACTGTCGCAGGGCGCCGTGAAGCCATGGCAAACCCAGAGCTTCAACGAGTGCCAGAAAGAACTTGAGAAGTATGGCCGCAAGCGCGGCGTCCGCCTCGACGTCCCGTGGTCGGCGCTGCGCGAGGACGAGCGTGCCTGGGTGATAGACGGCGAAGGCGAGATCGACAGCGGCAAGTGGTACGGGGCCCGTCGCTTCTTCGAGTGGCTCGAGAGCAAGAGCTACAAGATGCACCTGCGTGTGCTGCTGTCGAAGTACCGCAGCTACGACGACTGTCGCGCCTGCAACGGTGCGCGCCTGAAGCCCGATGCCCTGCTGTGGCACCTGCCCGGGGCTCTGCAGTCCCTGAATTTCCCCGAACTGGTACAGCTTCCCATCCTGCGTGCACGCGAGTTCGTGGCCGGGTTGCGTCTCGGGCAGGCGATGGACGAGGCCACCACCCTTGTTTTGGCCGACATCCGTTCACGGCTTGGCTATCTCGTCGACGTGGGGCTCGGTTATCTCTCGCTTGACCGTCAGTCGCGCACGCTCTCGGGTGGCGAGGTGCAGCGCATCAACCTCACGACGGCGCTGGGCACCTCGCTTGTGAACACGCTCTTCGTGCTCGACGAGCCGAGCATCGGCCTGCATCCGCGTGACGTGGGCCGTGTGATCGGCGTTCTGGAGCGCCTGCGCGACGCCGGCAACACACTGCTCGTGGTGGAACACGACCCGCAATTCATGTTCGCCGCCGATCGCCTGCTCGACATGGGGCCTGGTCCGGGCAAGGCGGGCGGCCGGATTGTGTACGAGGGGGCGCCGGCAGGCGTGCTGGCCGTTGAGAACTCCCTTACGGCGGACTACCTGAGCGGGCGCAGAGTCGTGCAACGGAGCATGGCGCGCGCTGTACGCCCTGAGGGCCCCTGGCTCGAGATCGACGGCGCGGCCGAACACAACCTGAAGCAAATCGATGTCCGATTCCCGCTGGGACATCTGGTGTGTGTGACCGGCATCAGCGGTTCCGGAAAATCCACACTGGTTGGAGACGTTTTGTACGGCGCTGTAGCCCAGGCGCTCGGCAAGACCGGCCTGAGCGTTGGCAAGCACGCAGCCCTGCGAGGGGCCTCCGATCTCACCGACGTTGTCCTCGTTGACCAGGCCCCGATCGGCAAGAGCGCACGCTCCAATCCCGTCAGCTACGTTGGCGCGTGGGGGCCGATCCGAGAGCTGTTCGCACGCACACCGGTGTCGAAGGAGCGCGGTTACACGGCAGGCACATTCAGCTTCAATTCGGGGGACGGGCGTTGTCCGGCATGCACAGGCAGCGGCTTCGAGCATGTCGAGATGCAGTTCCTGAGCGATGTCTACCTGCGCTGCACCGAGTGCGACGGCAAGCGCTTCCGTGCCGAGGTGCTGGAATCCCGGCTCGCGGGCGGCGAGTCCATTGCCGATGTGCTGGCGCTCACCGTAGCCGAGGCAATCGAGCGCTTCGAGGGCGAATACACCGTGCTGGAGGCGCTGCAGCCGCTGCGTGACGTGGGGCTTGAATACCTCGCCCTCGGTCAGCCGGTGCCCACCCTGTCCGGCGGCGAAGCGCAGCGGCTGAAGCTCGCCGGGCATCTCGCCGAGGCGGGCTCGCGAAAGTCACGGGGCGCACGCACCCTGTTCGTGTTTGACGAGCCCACCACCGGCCTGCACTTCGAGGACATCGCACGCCTGCTTGGCGCTTTCGACAAACTGATCGCAGCGGGGCATTCGCTTCTCGTTATCGAGCACAACCTCGATGTCATCGAGGCCTGCGACTGGTTGGTCGACCTGGGCCCCGAAGGTGGCGAGGCAGGTGGAGAACTGCTGTTCAGCGGCACGCCGCAAGACATTCTTGGGTGCGAGGCCAGTCATACGGGTACGGCATTGCGCGAGTACCGCCTGCAGCGCGAGTCCATCGCCGAGGCCCCGCCGCAACTGAGGTCTGCGCCAGTGCTGCGCGGTCCCCCGCGGATCGAGATACAGCGTGCCCGCGAGCACAACCTGAAAGACATCGACATCAGCATTCCGCGTGATGCTCTGACGGTCATTACCGGAATCAGCGGAAGCGGCAAGAGCACCATCGCCTTCGACATCCTGTTCGCGGAAGGCCAGCGGCGTTACCTCGAGTCGCTGAACGCCTACGCACGCCAGTTCGTGCAGCCGGCCGCCCGGCCGGACGTGGACGCGATCCGCGGCATCCCGCCCTCGGTGGCCGTGGAGCAGCGCACCAGCCGGGGCGGGCGCAAGAGCACGGTTGCGACAGCAACGGAGCTCTACCATTACCTGCGCCTTCTGTTCGTCAAACTCGGCGTGCAGCACTGTCCCGAATGCGCTGTGCCGATAGAGGCGCAGTCCCCGGAACTGATCCTCTCCCGCATCCAGAGCGATTTCCGTGGCCAGAAGCTGATGCTGCTCGCGCCGCTCGTGGTGGCCCGCAAGGGTTATTACACGGATCTGGCGAAATGGGCCGCCAAGCGCGGACACGCCACCTTGCGCGTCGATGGAGAGTTCCTCCCCACCGAGCCGTGGCCGCGACTCGACCGGTTCAAGGAACACTCGATCGAGCTTCCCGTCGCCGAAATCGAGATCCAGCCCCGCAACCGGGCGCTGTTGGCGGAGGCGCTCGCCGAAGCACTGGAGGCGGGCAATGGCATGGTGCAGGTTCTCACGCGTGGGCGAGGACGGGCGCGGCTCGTCAGCTTTTCCACTCGCCGTGCGTGCCCCGGTTGCCAGCGCAGCTTTCCCGAACTCGATCCCCGGCTCTTTTCCTACAACTCCGCGCACGGTTGGTGTGCAGCGTGTTTCGGGACGGGGCTCAACATGCAGGGCTTCGATGCGGAGCAGACCGGCGAAGAGCACTTCTGGACCGACTGGTGGCAAGGCGGCGAGCAGTCCTGCGCCGACTGCCATGGCCAGCGCCTCAAGCCCGAGGCACTGGCCGTCAAGCTCTGGGATCGCGGCATCGCGGAGTACAACGGGATGACAGTCGACGCGGCCTCGGGCCTTGTCGCGGCGCTGCGCCTTTCCGGTCGCGAGCGCGAGATCGCGCGCGACATCCTTCCGGAGTTGCGAGCGAGGCTCGGTTTCCTGCGCGAAGTGGGGCTGGGCTATCTCACACTCGAGCGCTCTGCTCCGAGCCTGAGCGGCGGCGAGGCACAGCGCATCCGTCTGGCAGCACAACTCGGCTCCAACCTGCGTGGTGTCCTGTACATCCTCGACGAGCCCACCATAGGTCTGCACCCGCGCGACAACGACATGCTGCTCGATACGCTCGACAAACTCCGCGCCAAGGGCAACACGGTGGTTGTGGTCGAGCATGACGAGGAGACGATCCGTCGCGCGGACCATGTGGTGGATCTGGGCCCGGGAGCGGGGCGCCTGGGTGGCGAGGTGGTGGCTGAAGGCACATTCGACGACATCCTCCGCTCGCCGCGATCGGAGACTGCGCGCTGCCTGCGCGAGCCTTTGCAGCACCCCACGCGGGGCGAGCGGCGGCCTGTGCCCGTCGAGGCACCGTCCATCGTGGTGCGCCAGGCGCGTCTGCACAATTTGTGTGGTGTCGATGTGTCGCTGCCGCTTGGACGTCTGGTCGCGCTTTCGGGTGTGAGCGGCAGCGGCAAGAGCACCCTGATGCGCGAGATTCTCGAACCCAACTTGCGCGCGGCGCTCGCGGCAAAGCGAAAGACCCGCCTGCAGTGGCAGGGTTGCGATGCGCTCGAGGGCTGGGCGCAGGTCGAGCGTGTGCTCGAAGTGGACCAGAGCCCCATCGGCAAGACGCCGCGGTCCTGTCCTGCAACCTACGTGGGTGTGTGGGATGCCATCCGCAAGCTGTACGCGAATACTCCCGAGGCACGGCTGCGCGGTTTTGCCGCAGGACGCTTTTCGTTCAATACGGGCGGCGGACGCTGCGAGGCCTGCGAAGGGCAGGGCGTCCAGAAGGTCGAGATGAGTTTCCTTCCGGATGTAAGCGTGTCATGCGAGGAGTGCCGCGGCGCGCGCTTCAACTCGGAAACACTCGAGGTGCGCTACCGCGAGCGGACGATCAGCGACGTACTCGAGATGAGTGTGTCTGACGCTTCGGTGTTCTTCGAGGCGCATCCCGCGATAGCGCGGGCTCTGAAACTGCTCTGCGAGGTGGGGCTGGGTTACCTGCGTCTCGGGCAACCGAGCCCCACGCTCTCGGGCGGTGAAGCGCAACGCATCAAACTGGTGACGGAACTTGCGCGTGTAAAAGGCGAGATCCCTGCGCAAGGAAGCCCGCAACCGCTGTATCTGCTCGACGAGCCCACGGTGGGGCTGCACATGGCGGATGTCGAGAAACTGCTCGAGGTAATGCACCGTCTTGTCGAGGGCGGCGCCACTGTTCTGGTGATCGAACACAACCTCGATGTGCTTGCCGAGGCCGACTGGCTGATCGACCTCGGCCCCGAGGGAGGTGCCGGAGGCGGCAGCATCGTCGCCAGCGGCACGCCCGAAGCGGTTGCGGCGGTGAAGGCCTCCCACACCGGTAAGGCCTTGAAGCCTGTGCTCAATCGAAGCCGCCCGAAACGAAAGCGCGCGGGAGCGCAGGTGTGAGCATCATCGACTGGCGCGTCGCGCTGCAAAACGAACTTGCACCCTTGCTCGATTCACTGGCGCGGGGAGAGGGCGCAACGCCTGCGCTTCGCTATCGCATCGAGGGCTTTGCACGCGCGATTTCCGGGCTTGGGCTTGCGCCGGCAGAGGAGGTCATCGACAGTGTGCGTGCGTCCTATGCGCAGGCTCTGGGCGATGCCGCTTCGGCGTATGGTGCAAGCGATTTCAGCTCTGGCGAGGCAGGTGCGAAGCTGCCCTGTGTACCCCTACGGGTCCCACGGGCCCCCGTCGTGTCCGGCCGCTCTTCCTGAGCGCGGACGTTTTCTTCACAGATCAGGAGTCTCGAGATGCAGCACGTTGAACCCGGTCAGGAGGCGTTCCGGGCCTTGATGGCGATGGACCCCGCGATGGGGCCGGTCGAGATGATCAACATGCTGCGCTACCGCGAGCATGCCGACTACGGTTCTGGCAGCGCCCACAGTCCCTGCTCCGGCCGCGAGGCCTACCTGCGGTACGGACTGGCAGTGCAGGCATTTCTTGATCGCGCCGGTGCGAACATCGTCTGGCACGGTACGCCGCGACTGATGTTCATCGGCCCCCAGGACAAGGCCTGGGATGATGTGCTGATCGTGCGCTACCCGGACCTTCGCGCCTTCACCACCATGATTACCGATCCGGCCTATCTCGAGATTGCTGTGCATCGCACGGCCGCGCTCGAGGATTCACGGCTGATCGTGACCGGGCCGGCGAAGCCCTCGATCGGTCCGGACTGATACCCCGGCTCAGAATTCCGCTTCGGCGTTTCCCTGCGCGCGCAGTGCTGCGCGCAACCGGCTCGCGGCCTCGGCCAGTTCATCCTTGCTTGCGGATCGTGCCCGACCGAAGGAGAGGTCACCCATGTCGTCTGCGGGGATCAGATGCAGGTGCGTGTGCGGCACCTCGAATCCGGCGACGATCAGGCTGACGCGCAGCGGATTCCACTCCGCTTTTATGCCGTGAGCAATCTTCCGTGCCACCGACATCAGGTGTCGCGCGATCTCCTCGGGCAGGGCGTCCCAGTGATCTACCTCAGCCCGCGGCACCACCAGCACGTGGCCATCGCGGATGGGCTGTATTGTGAGGAAGGCGACCGATTGCTCGTCCTTCCAGACGAAATGGCCGGGCAGATCGCCGTTGATGATGTGTGTGAAGACGCTGGGCATGGGAACTCCTGTGGGCTCAGAGGGGCAGTCGTATCTGATCGTCCCTCGCGAGAAAATCGCGCAGGTTTCGGGGGCGGTATCCGGGATCGTGAAGGAAGCGCTGCTCGGCGCTCGGGTGCAGTGTTTCGTCGGCGTTGGTAGTGCCTATGGGCCTCCAGAGCGTCCCCAGCAGGCGCATCGCGAGCGGGATGCGCGTGTGAACGAGCTCCTCGCTGTCGGAGGCCAGCAGAAGATCCAGTGCGTTGCGGTCTACGCCTAATCCGGCGCGTTCGGCCTGAGCGATCATCCACGCCAGACTGATGTAGGAGAGGCCGGCCTCCCGGGGACCTCCGCCCACGTCACCGTGCCCGCCGCTGAACCAGGCTTGCTCCGTGCGCGTGCGGTCGGAGCGGGTCTTCCAGAGCGTGGGGACGTAGGCGGCGCGTCGCTCGTCGATGGCAAGCGCGTGGCAGGCGTGGTCGACAATCCGGCTCACCGTGGTGTCGTGAAAGCTGTGCCGCGTGGCGTCGAAGCCGGGAAAGAGCCCGAGCGGAATGCCGAGCGCCCCCACCGTGTCCCAGGCACCGAGGAACCGTACACGCACCTCGCGGGAGCGACCTTCGCGGAAGCGCTGGGCGTTATCCGCATCGGGCCCCCAGTGCGTCCGGTAGAGGTGGTATGCGTCCTGGATAAGGGGTTCGTGCCTGCGCTCGAGCAGCCAGGCGTTGCGCAGCATCCCGATGCAGGAGCGCACGGTGTAGGCGCCGCGGCTGAAACCGAAGAAAAACAGTTCATCTCCGGGGCTGTGGTTCAGCACGATGAACCTGTAGAGGGCCTGGATCTCGCGGTCGATCCCGATGCCGAAGGCACCTGCTCCGAGCGCATCGAAACCGCCCGCTGAACCCAGCCCCGGGTGATAGAAGGTGATCTGATGGGTACCGTCGGGCGCGCGAGGTGTGATCAGACGCGCCAAGCGCAGCACGTTGGTGGCGCGCTGTGGGTTGTCGGCATCCTGCCAGGTGCCGTCACAGAGAATGATCAGCCGTTTCATCGTGCCGGGGAGCGAGGGAGTCGGGCGAAGTATAGGGGCTGCGCAGTGTGGGAGGGCAGGGGCGAGTGCCTGCGGCTAGACTCGCTCCGCACTCATTCCGGAATACAGGCCATGCGGAAACTTCGCAATTTCGTTCTCACCGCCATGCTCGGCGGACTCGCGGTCATCCTTCCCCTGTTGCTGTTCGTGGCGCTGGCGCGATGGCTCGCGGGACTCCTTCGTGAGCTCACCCTGCCACTCGCAGATCTCATAGGGCCGCATATCGCCGGTGGGGGCACGGTTGCCTTCGCGGTGGCCGTCGCCGCGATGCTCGCGGCCTGTTTTCTCACCGGCATCCTGTTGCGGACGCGTGTAGGCGCCATGGCATGGGAAAGCATCGACGTTCTCCTCGCCCGGCTCACACCCGGCTACGGCACGCTGCGCGATACTGTGGTGCAGCTTCTGGGCGCGGGCCAGGGCGCGGGCAATTTGCGCGGCGAGGTTGCGCTGGTGCGGCTCTGGGGCCCTGAGTCGGCCGTCGCGCAGATTGCGATCGTCACCGCGCGGCATGCCGACGGCAGCTTCACGGTCTACGTGCCAACCGCTCCGTTGCCCACGCAGGGATTTGTGTATCACCTGCGGCCCGAGGTGGTGGAGTTGCGCCCGGATATCGGTTTCGAATCAGCGATGCGCGTCGTGCTTGCCTGCGGTTCCGGCGCGGCCGAACTTTTCGGTGCTGCTCTGCCGATGCGCTCCTAGGCGAAGGGCGCAAGCGGCGCGCCCAGTTCACGTGCAAGCAGTTGCAGGGCGGGCCCGCAGGGAGCGTCCACTTTCAGCGCAAGCATCCCGTCGGCGCGGGTGCGGCCCAGCCCCAGCGCGACGATCGGAACACCGCTGGCCTCGGCGTGCCGGCAGAAGCGGAATCCCGAATACACCGCGAGCGAGGTACCCACGCACAGCAGTACTCCCGCACGTTCGACGCTCTGCATGCAGTGCTGCACCACCGCCCGCTCCACGGTGTCGCCAAAGAACACGACGTCGGGCTTCAGGATGCCGCCGCAGTGTTCGCATTCGGGAACATGGAAGTCTTCGGGAACCCGCTCTTCGGTCATTGCATCGCCGTCCGGTGCGGGTGTCGAGGCTGCTCGTGCCCAGTCAGGATTATCGGCCTCGAGTCGTTGCTGGATGTGGTCCCGGTGGAAGCGAGCCTCGCATGCCAGGCAACGAACGGTCCGGAGGGAGCCGTGGAGTTCGGTAACCGCGCGACTGCCCGCGCGCTGGTGCAATCCATCGACGTTCTGGGTGATCACGCCGCTCAATGCCCCGCCTGTCTCAAGGCCCGCCAGCGCATGGTGCGCCTGGTTCGGGGCCGCGGCGCTGAAGTAGGGCCAACCCAAAATGCTGCGCGACCAGTAACGGCGTCTTGCGGCGGGATCTGCCGCGAATTCCTGCGCCTGCACCGGTGCGCGTCCGCGCCAGTTTCCTTCTGCATCACGGTAGGCAGGTATGCCCGAGTCAGTGCTGCATCCGGCTCCGCTCAACACCACCGCAGGGGCTTTCCCAAGCAGCAGCGCAACGAGCGGCGCAACAAGGCGCTCGAGTTCGGCGTCCGGGAGGTGTGGCAGGGCGGTGCTCATGGGCCTGATTACCGAATCGGGAACGGGGTGGATCTGTTTCGCCGTGTTGCGCATGGTGGGTTAGCATGCCCGCGAACCATTCCAGGAGGCTCCCGCATGACGCGCAAGCTGATGCTCGTTTTTTCCCTGCTCTTTGCCCACGGCGTGATGGCCGCCGGGGCCAATGGCCTCGACTATAACCTCGTGCGCCTCGATGCCTCTGCCACGGTCGAGGTAAAGAACGACCAGATGCGCGTTGACCTGGCGGTCGAGCACAACGCCCGCGATGCCGGCACCTTGCCCGATCTCGTCAACACGGACATGCGCTGGGCGCTCGACGCCGCAGCCAAGCGGCCTGCGGTCCGCGCCCAGACCGGCGAGTACAGCACGCAGCCCGAATACGCCTCGACCCGTATCGTGGGGTGGCGCGCCGTTCAGGAGTTGCGCATCGAGGGAGAGGATTTTGCCGCCGTGAGTGCGCTCGTCACGGAGCTCCAGCAGAAGCTGCAGGTTCGGAGCATGAGTTTCGTGCCCACCCGCGCCACCCGTCAGAAAGCCGAGGCCGATCTGACCCGCGAGGCCCTCAAGGCCTTTGCGGAACGGGCGAAGCTCATTGCCGAGTCGATGGGAGCCAAGGGCTACGAGGTCGTGGATGTCAACGTAGGTAGCGCGCCGGAACCCGTTCTTTACCGGACCCGGGGCGTGAATATGATGGCCATGTCTGCCGATGCCGCGCCCGCGCCAGTGGCTGTTGAGTCGGGAACCGCCTCCATCACCGTGAGCGTGAACGGGCAGATCCAGCTTCGATGAGTGTATGTCGGCGGCAGTGACGTCCCGCTGGCACAGCCTCAGCTGGCCAAGCCCGCATCAGCGCGCTGCGGTGGCAATAGCAGGTTGATCGGGGCCCCGCCCTCTGCGGTACGCCCCGATCCCGTCAGGCCCGATCAGGCCAGTGATTTTTCTGCGGCATCAACCGTCTGGTAGATCAGGGTGTTGATCGTCATCGGGCCCACGCCACCTGGCACCGGGGTGATCGCGGCGACACGATCGCCAAGCGGTCCGAGTTCGATATCGCCCACACCACCGGGGTGATAACCCGCATCGACCACAACGGCACCGTCCTTGATCCAGGCGGCGCGGATGAATTCGGGCTTGCCCACGGCGCCCACGATGATGTCTGCCTGCCGCACGAAGGATTCCAGATCGCGTGTGCGCGAGTGGCAGATGGTCACGGTGCAGTTGGCGTTCAGCAGCATCAGCGACATCGGCTTGCCGAGGATCGGGCTGCGGCCCACGACGACAGCGTGCTTGCCTGCGAGCGGAATCTCGTAGGCCTCAAGCAGGCGCATGATCCCGGCAGGGGTCGCCGAGCCATAGGCGTGCTCGCCCATCGCCATGCGGCCGAAGCCCAGGCAGGTGACGCCGTCCACGTCCTTGCCGAGCGCGATCGTGTCGAAGCACAGGCGCTCATCGATCTGGGGCGGGGCAGGGTGCTGGAGCAGGATGCCATGGCAGTCGGGATTGGCGTTCAGTTCGCCGATGCGCGCCAGAAGCTGCTCGGTGGTGGTGCTGGACGGCATCTCGACCGCGATGGATTCCATGCCGATGCGCTTGCAGGCGTTCTGCTTCATGCGCACGTAGGTGGCGCTGGCCGGATCGTCGCCCACCAGGATGGTGGCCAGGATCGGGGTGCGGCCCGAACGCGCGCGAATGGCAGCAACGCGGCCGGAGAGTTCGGTTTCTGTTTTTTGGGCAACGGCCTTGCCGTCCAGGATGAGCGCGGACATGGTGGGGAGTTCCTTCCGTGTGTGCAGTGTCGGATCGAAGCGGCGCGTATTCTGTCACCGCGCAGTGAGCGGGCCAAGCGGCGCCAAATTCCCTCGTGCTTGCATTGACCGGGTTAACAGGCCGCCAGTACTATCGCGTCCCCGTAAGGGAGGGCGGAGCTCAGGCTTTCGGGGTATAGCGCAGTCTGGTAGCGCGCCTGCTTTGGGAGCAGGATGTCGGGGGTTCGAATCCCTCTACCCCGACCACTCTTCCGTATCCAGAAGTTCAATGGTGGCTGTAGCTCAGTTGGTAGAGCACGGGATTGTGATTCCCGGTGTCGCGGGTTCGATCCCCGTCAGTCACCCCAAATTTCCCCTCGCACGGTATTCTCGCGGCTCCGGCCCACAAGCGCCCATCCGGAGTCTCCGATGTCCTTCGTCAAGATCGAAACACCTCGTCCCGGCATTGCGCTGGTAACCCTCGATCGCCCTGAGCGCATGAACGCCATGGCCTTCGACGTCATGGTTCCTCTGCGCGAAGCACTCGAACAACTCAGCTTCGACAACACCGTGCGCGTGGTGGTACTGACCGGCGCCGGGGATGGATTCTGCTCGGGCGCTGATCTGGTGGATCCCGGGTACTTGCCGATTTTCGACGGGCTCACGGTGCCGGGCATCTCGCGTCGCGCGATGAAGGTCCTGGATGACGTGATCCGCTCGCTGCGTGATATGCATCAGCCGGTGATCGCCGCCATCAACGGGCCGGCGATTGGCGGCGGCTTTTGTCTGGCTATGGCAACGGATATCCGCATCGCCGCCGACGGCGCCTACTTCCGCGCAGCAGGCATAAACAACGGCCTGACTGCTGCGGAGCTGGGCCTGAGCTTCACGCTCCCCCGCGCCATCGGCAGCACAAGGGCCTTCGAGATCATGCTGAGCGGCCGCGATGTGGACGCGGCAGAGGCCGCCTCGATCGGGATCGTGTCGAGGAGCGTTCCGCGCCCTGAACTGCTCGAACATTGCTACACCCTTGCCGAACGCATCATCGGCTACAGCCAACTGGGCGTTGAACTCACCAAGCAGATGCTGTGGGCGGGGCTTGAGGCCGGCAGCATGCATTCCCACATGAACCACGAGGGCCACGCGCAGCTCTTCGTACGGATGACGACCCGCAATTTCGAGGAAGCCATCAAGGCGAGGCGTGACAAACGCAAGCCGGAGTTCAAGGATTGATGCCGCATCGAACTGGCTGCACGCCGTTGGCCACCGCTACAATCCTCGCCACGCGCCCGTAGCTCAGTTGGATAGAGCACCCGCCTTCTAAGCGGGTGGTCAGAGGTTCGAATCCTCTCGGGCGCGCCATACCACTGAAGTTTTCCTATCCGCAGTGTGTCCTGCGTCTCAGACCCACGACTTTTCATGGCTAGCGTACCGCCGACGTAGTAGTGTCGGGTCGAACCCATGACATTGCCCTCGGAGTCCCATGTCCAGATTGAGCCCCAAGCCCCTCGCTCTTGCCATCGCGCTGGTTGTCGCCCCCGCTATTGCGCCGCTCACGGGCCATGCGCTGCCGTTGGCGGGGCTCGTCGCCTTCGCCGCGGATCTCGACGATGACAACGACGGCATCGCCGATGCGGCCGACAGGGACGATGACAACGACGGCGTCCTCGATCGCGTGGACACGGACGACGACAACGACGGCACTCTCGACGCCCGGGACCGCGACGACGACAACGACGGCATCGTGGATCGCCTCGACCGCCAGGACAACGACGGCGACAACGACGGCATCACCGACGCGCAAGACGACGATGACGACAATGACGGCAGTCTGGACAGCGTCGACACCGATGACGACAACGACGGCATCGCGGACGACCAGGACAGCGACGACAACGATGACGACAACGACGGCATCGCCGACAGCGAGGACAGCGACAGCGACAACGATGGCATTCCCGACGCACAGGACGGGGATGACAACGGCAACGACCTCTCTGATGTGAGCGATGCCTCCGACGCGCTGGATGACGACGGCGACGGTATTCGCGACGCACTCGACCGCGACGACGACAACGACGGAGTTCCCGACCGCCTCGATCAGGACGACGACAACGACGGAATCCGTGACCGAGCGGACCGCGACGACGACAACGACTCCATTCCCGACGAAAGCGATTCCGACGACGACAACGACGGCCTGGGTGACGCCTGCGATACGCCCAAGGCCGACGACGACCAGGACGGCATCCCCGACTGCAGCGATGCAGACGACGACGGCGACGGCCTGGACGACGTGGTCGACACGGATGACGACAACGACCAGATTCCGGACATTCGCGACCGCAGCGACTTTGACGACGACCGGGACGGCCGCAGTGACAGCCTTGATTCGGACGACGACAACGATGGCATCGCCGACAGCGCCGATTCCGACGACGACAACGATGGCATAGACGACAGCATCGACACGGATGACGACAACGACGGCATTGTCGACGTGAACGACACCGACGACGACAACGATCAGCTCGGCGATGACTCCGAGGACAACTCCTGCAACGACAAGGACGAAGACGGGGTGGACGACTCCGTGGACGCGGACCGGGACAACGACGCGGTGTCGGACAAGGATGACAACGACAGCGACAACGATGGTTCGGATGACGCCGCTGACACGGACGATGACAACGACGGCGTTTCGAACGACATCGACACCGACGATGATGACGATGGCACGGATGATTCAGTCGACGATGACAACTCCTGCGGCAGCAGCGGCCACGGCTGAGGTCAGGGCGGTGGCGGCGCTCTCAGGGGCGCCGCTGCTGCTTCGCCGTGCTTCACCGCACCGGCACATCGAAATACCTGTCGGGCCACGGCTCGTCGTGCAGGGTGAAATGCCACCATTCCCCTGCGTAATTGCGGAAACCGTGCGCTGCCATCAGTGAGCGCAGCATCAGGCGGTTCCGTCTGGCCTGATCCGTCAACCCGGGATATTCCGTGGCGGAGCGCGGGTCCATGAAATCCCAGCCCGTGCCCATGTCGAGTTCCGCGCCGGTTGTGTCGACGAGGCCGAGATCCACCGTGCTTGCGCGCGAATGCCCCGAGCGGCGATCGATATAGCCCTTCTCGAACATCAGCGCCTTGTCCTCGGCCGGGTAGTAGCGTGAGCGCGTCTTCTGGTCAGACGGGTCCCGGGACCACCGCACGAAGTGGTCCACGGCCCGTTGGGGCCGATAGCAGTCGAACATGATCAGCGAGAGGCCGAAGCTCCTGAGTTCGGCCTGCACGCCGGCCAATGCGTCTGCTGCGGGCGGGCTCAACAGGCAGCGCGGCGTTTCATAGCCGTCGACCACAGCTCCTACGAAGTTGTCGGTGCTTGCGTAACGCATGGCAATCCGGGCATCGGACACGTACTCGAGAATATCGACCAGCCCGGGGTCTTGGTGTTCTGTTTCTTCTGATGCACGGGCTTCACCCGCAAGCGTCAGGGCCAGAACAAGGAGGCTCGTGCAGAGGCGTGCTCGGCGCGCTGTTCGCAGCATGGTTTCGCTCCGGTGATGCTCCGCTTCATTTCACCCTTCCGGGCAGCCCTTTACAATCGCGCATCACCAACGGGGTTATCACATGTTGCGACGGGACATTGTTCTGATGGGCGCTGCAGGTCTCGCCATGGCTGCAGTGCCACCGGCTCGTGCTGCACTCGAGCGTTCTCCGCGCTACCGCCGCCTCCGCAAGGGCGACGTGGTCTGCGTGGTGGCCCCCGCCAGCGTCACCTTCGAGAAGATCGAGATCGAGTACGCAGCTGACGTGTTGCGTGCGCTGGGCCTGGAGCCTCGATTCGGCGCGAATGTGTCCACGCGCTTTGGCTATCTGGCGGGAGAGGACGCAGCCCGTGCCTCGGACATCAACGCGGCCTTCGCTGACCCTTCGGTTGCCGCGGTTTTCGCCCTGCGCGGCGGATGGGGCTCCGGGCGATTGCTCCCTCTGTTGGACTACAGCGCCATCGCCCGCACGCCGAAGCTCGTGCTGGGCTACAGCGATATCACGGCGCTGCTGCTGGCGCTGAATGCCAGAGCCGGCCTCGTTGGCGTGCACGGCCCGAACCTGCTGTCGGACTGGAACCCCTTTGTGGTGGAGATCCTTCGCGCGCTTATCTTCGAGGGAAAGCGCATCGAGTACCGTCCGCGACGTCCGGAGACAGATTCACTTGCCACGCTTGAGGGCAGGATCCAGACCCTCGTGCCCGGGGTTGCTGAGGGCGAACTGGTCGGCGGCAACCTCACGGTCTTCAGCTCTCTGGTAGGTACGCCTTATCTGCCCGATATGCGCGGCAAGCTGCTGTTCCTCGAGGACGTGCACGAAGCTGTCTATCGCACCGACCGCGCGATGACGCAGTTGCGGCTCGCCGGCATCCTCGATCAGGTGAGCGGCGTGGTGTTCGGCGAGTTCAAGGACATTCCGCCTGAGAACGGCTACGGCGAATTCACGCTGGGCGAGGTGCTGGAGCAGCACTGCCGTGCGGCGGGAAAGCCGGCTTTCCTCGGAGCTGCCTTCGGGCATGTTCCCGAGAACAGCGCCATACCCGTGGGCGTGCGGGCGCGGATGGACGCGAGCACGGGTGTTGTCTCGCTGTTGGAGCCGGTGGTGTCTTGAGGCGGCTGGCGCGGTCCTGCCTGTTGTGTCGCGAGCATGGCCCGCTCCTACGTGCGGGATGTGATGCGGCTCAGGAAAAACCGGTCGGCGCGATAGGGCTCGAGCGGGAAGGGTGAGGCGGAACCCTGTACCAGTGACAGCACCGCCGCGGCTGTGGCAGGGCCCTGGGTCAGCCCAAGATGACCGTGTCCAAAGGCGAAGATAACGCGGCCGTCGGCCACGCTGTCGATCACGGGAATGCCATCGGGAAGAGAGGGGCGGAAGCCCAGCCAGCGGCTCTGGATGCGCGTATCGAGGCCGGGCAGAACTGTAGCAGTGAAGGGCAGAAGTTTTTCGATCCGGCGGTAATCGGGGCTGCGTTCCAGCCCGGCGAATTCCACGCAGGCGGTCACACGCAGGCCTTCTTCCATCGGGCAGAGCACGAAGCGCCTGCGCGAGAACATGATCGGCCTGCCAACGCTCCTCTCGGGCGTCGGCAGCATCACGTGATAGCCGCGCTCGGTATCGAGGGGCACGCGCAACCCCACCTGCGCGGCGAGAGTCCGTGACCACGCGCCGGCCGCCAACACCACCTTGCTCGCAAGGACTTCCCCAGACGAGGTCTGAACCACGCAGCCTTCGGCGCAAGGGCGGATGCTGCGCACCTCGTCGGCAGCGAAGCGCGCGCCGCGGGCAATCGCCGCTTCGGCAATGGCGCGCACCACGCGGCCCGGGTTGTCGACGAACAGCGAGCCTGGCTGCAGCATGCCGTAGGCGAGTGAGGGGCCCAGTGCAGGCTCGAGTTCGTGCAGCGCGCCAGCGTCGAGCAGTTCGAAGGGAAAGCCGTTCTCCTGCATCAACCGGCGTTCCGAGCCCGCCGCGAGAAAATCCTGCTCGCGGTCATAGACCTTGAGCCAACCGACCTCCCGCAGATGGCCTGCAACCCCCGCGGCATCCGCTGCCTTGCGCCACGCGGCGATGGCGGTGTGATTGATTGCTGCGGTGGCCGCAGCCCCGGCAGACATCTGCCTGGCGCTGGAGTTGAGGAGGAATCGCGCGAACCACGGCAGGCTGCGCGGGAGGTAGCGCCAGTCGAGGAGCAGTGGCCCTTGCGGGTCGGCAAGCATCTTCATGGCCGACCACAGGATCCCCGGTGTTGCGAAGGGCTGGATCGCGCCGATGTGTATCCCGCCCGCGTTGCCGAAGGATGTACCTCCGCATAAACCCCGCGGGTCGAGCATCAGAACCCTGTGACCCGCACTGGCAAGCGCGAGCGCTGAACTCGCTCCCACAGCGCCTGCACCGATCACGACGATCGGGGCGATGCCATCCTGCGGGTAGCTGCTGTTCACAGGAGATCCGGAAGAAACACGACGGCGGTTCCGGCCACATAACCCGCCAGGGCGAGGAGGCCGATCCGTCGCATGTACCAGAAGAAGTTGATGCGCTCCATGCCCATCGCTGCCACGCCAGCGGCCGAGCCGATGATGAGGCAGCTTCCACCCGTGCCGGCCGCGAAGGCCAGATAGGTCCACACCAGGTCGTCGGTCGGGTGGGTGCCAAGGTCGTACATGCCCATCACCGCGGCGACGAGCGGAACGTTGTCGACAATCGCTGACAGGAGCCCGATCAGAAACACGATCACGTGGATCTGGCTGAACACGGCACCCAGCCAGTCTGCGGCAAGGCGCAGCAGGCCGGAGGCCTCGAGTGCGCTCACGGCCATGAGTATCCCGAGGAAAAACAGGACGCTCGGGGTATCGATGCGGCGCAGAACCTTGAGTACGTGCATGCCGGATTCGATGGCAGCGTCGCGATCGTCGTGGAGGATCTCTGAAATGACCCACACGACGCCAAGGCTGAAAAGCATGCCCATGAACGGCGGAAGATGCGTCACCGTCTTGAATACGGGAACGAAGAGAAGGCCAAGCATCCCGGCCCAGAACATGATGTTCCGATGGCGGGCGCTGGTCTGGAAGGCGCGCGCCTCGCCATCGTCCGGATCGGGTGAGGCAACAATCCGGCCCCGCGTCTGCGCAGAGAGAATCGCAAGCGGCACCACAATGCAGACAAGGCTGGGCAGGAACATCGAACGGATGATTCCCGATGAACTTATCTGCCCGCCGATCCACAACATCGTGGTGGTCACGTCGCCGATCGGTGACCAGGCGCCCCCGGCATTCGCCGCGATCACGATGATGCCGGCGATCAGGATCCGGTCGTCGTGTTCACGCACGAGTTTGCGCGCCAGCGAGATCATCACGATGGTGGTGGTGAGGTTGTCCAGTGCGGCCGACAGAAAGAAGGTCACCATCCCGATGATCCAGAGAAGGCTTGGCATTCCACGGGACTTGATGCGGTCCGTGATGATCGAGAAGCCGCCGTAGGTGTCGACCATTTCGACAATGGTCATGGCGCCCAGCAGGAAGAACAGGATGCTCGCGATCTCGCCGAATCTCTCCAGCAGCTGGTGTTCGCCCACCCAGATGCGCGCGAGCGTTTCGGAGGGTTCGCCCGGGTGTGCGGCGAGGAACTCCGGCGGCAGCAGATCCGCGTTCAGGAGTTGCGGAGCGCCGAGGGTGTAGATCGTCCAGCACAGCACCCCGGTCAGCAGGGCAGCGGCCACCTTGTCGATGCCGGTGTTGTGCTCGAGGATGATGAACACGTAGCCCACCACGAAAACCAGTGCGACAAGGCCGAGTGCCAATGGCATGCATGCTCTCCGGGGCGTCTGGGCGACAGTGCCTGGCCTGCGTACTGGCGCAGGGAGGCGGGCAGGGCGAATATACGCGAGCCCACTGTTCTTGTGGCCACCCCGTACGGAGCACCCCTCATGGCCGATGTCCCCACTGCGCTTCCCGTGATGCCCGGTCTTGCCGGGGTTGAACTCACTCCGGTCGAGGCCTCTCGCCTGATCGAGGGCAATCCACGGCAGGCGGCCTTCAACCAGTTCAGCAATTCGCGTGGCAACTTCCACTGCGGTGTCTGGGTGTCGGAACCGGGAACCTGGCGGATCAGCTATACCGAGGACGAGCTCTGCGTCCTGCTGGAGGGCGAGGCGATCCTCACGGATGCTGCCGGCGTGTCGCGACGCTTCGGTTCCGGCGATGCCTTCGTTGTTCCGGCGGGCTTTGTGGGCACCTGGCAGAGCATAGGCACAGTCCGCAAGTACTACGCCGTCTACGAAGAGCCCTGAGCCGCCACGTCGCCCGAACAGATTCGGGCCCCCTCCGGTTTGCCCCTCCGTAGGGCGGGAGGCTATGCTTCGGCGATTATCCAGTTCTCGAACCGAGGGGCCCATATGGGTGTCCAGGCATACCGTGCACCGCGCAGCATCCCGGAGGCCGTGAGCCTCCTCTCGTCCGAGGCCGGCGCCTTTGCGCTCGGTGGCGGCACCGATCTTCTGGTGCAGCAGCGCTCCGGTGCGCGGCAGCCCGGATCGTTCATCGACCTGAAGCGTATTCCGGGGATGCTCGGTATCGAGCAGTTGCCTTCACTGTGGCGTATCGGTGCGGCCACGGCCTGCGGCGAGGTCGCATCCCATCCCGGATTGCGAAGCGAGCTTCCCGGCCTGGTCGAGGCGGCGGGCCTTATCGGCTCCAAGCAGGTACAGGGGCGCGCAAGCCTGGGTGGAAACCTCTGCAACGCCTCGCCTGCAGCAGATTCTGTTCCCGCGCTCGTTGCGAATCGGGCAGTGCTCGTTGTGGCCGGGCCGGAAGGCGAGCGCAGGATCGCAGCCGAGTGCCTCACGCTCGGCCCGGGCAGGACGGTGCTGGGGCGCGGAGAATTCGTGTGCGCCATCGAGATCCCGCGTCCCGCAGCACGCCAGTCAGACGCCTATCTGCGGTTCATCCCGCGCACGGAAATGGATATTGCGGTGGTGGGTGCGGCCGCGTCCTTGCGCGTCGATGAGGGCGGTCGTTGCATCGCTGCCCGCATTGCCTTGGGTGCGGTGGCGCCTACTGTGCTCACCTCGCCGGAGGCCGATGCCGCGCTCACAGGGTCGATGCTCGAGCCGGAGGCGATCGCCGCCTGCGTCGCCATCGCGCAGGCCGCCTGCAGTCCCATCAGCGATCGGCGCGGTACTGCGGAGTTTCGTCGTCACGTTGCCGGGGTGCTCTTGCGCCGCGTGATCCTGGCTGCCTCGCAACGTTTGGCAAAGGAGGGCTGAAGCATGGCTATTCACGTACAGACGCGGGTCAACGGCCAGGCAACGGAATTCCTCTGCGAAGCGGACGCCAGTGCTCTTGATGTGTTGCGCGACACGCTCGGACTGACCGGCAGCAAGGAAGGCTGCAACTCGGGCGACTGCGGTGCCTGCTCGGTGCTGCTCGACGGCACCCTTGTCTGCGCCTGCCTCGTGCTTGGCGCGGAACTCGAAGGGCGCGAACTGCTCACCATCGAAGGTGTCGCCCCTCCCGGCGGCCTGCATCCGGTGCAGCAGAAGCTCCTGGAGCACAACGCGATGCAGTGCGGCATCTGCATTCCCGGCATCGTGGTGGCGGCCAAGGCCCTGCTGGACCGCGATCCGGATCCGGACGAAACCACCGTCCGCTTTGCGCTCGCCGGCAATCTCTGCCGCTGCACGGGCTACGACAAGATCATCCGCGCCGTCCTCGATGCGGCCGCAGCGATGCGCGAAGGCGCAGGAGTACGCGCATGACACACGCCCCGCACATTCCGGTCGTAGGGTCCCGTCCGCAGCGTCCCGATGGCGCAGACAAGGTCACCGGGCGAGCACGCTATGGCGCAGATCTCTCTCTCCCCGGTATGGTCTGGGGAGCCGTGCTTCGTTCGCCGCACGCGCACGCGCGCATCCTCTCCATCGACACCAGCGCGGCACTCGCGCTTCCCGGGGTGCTCGCGGTCCTGACCTCAGCCGACATGGCCGCGAACTTCAGTGCCGATGTTGCGGCGGGGGAGTCGCACATCGACCTGCAGGACATGTCCCGCAACGTGCTTGCACGCGAGAAAGTGCTTTACCACGGGCACGCTGTGGCAGCGGTGGCCGCCACCAGCCAGCGGCTCGCAAAAGAGGCGCTCAAGGCCATCCAGGTCGAGTACGCGCCCTTGCCTGTGGTTCTGGATCTCGATGCCGCCATGCACCCCGATGCGCCCGTGCTGCACCCGGGCATGTTCACGCGCGGCCTGCCCGAGACGCCTTCGGTGGCATCGAATATCGCTTCGCGACTCGTCATGCAGAAGGGCAACGTCGACGAAGGCTTTGCCGAGGCCGAGGTGGTGATGGAGCGCACCTACACCTGCGCCTCTGCACACCAGGGCTACATCGAGCCGCATGCCTGCCTGGCGTCCGCGGGTGCGGACGGTCAGATCGATCTGTGGTGCTGCACGCAGGGTCACTTCGCGGTCCGCTCCTACACCGCGGCGCTGCTGGGGCTGGATCCGGCATCGATACGCGTTACCGCCAGCGAGATTGGTGGTGGTTTCGGCGGCAAGACGACCGTGTACCTGGAGCCGCTCGCCGTGGCGCTCTCGCGCAAATGCGGCCGGCCCGTGAAGATGCAGATGAGCCGCGAGGAAGTCTTCCGCGCCACCGGGCCGGGTTCCGCAACGCGCATCACGGTGAAGGTGGGTGCACGCCGCGACGGAACGCTGATCGCGATGGACGCACTCATGGAATACGAAGCAGGCGCCTTCAAGGGCTCGCCTGCGGGTGCCGGCGCAATGACGATCTTCACGTCCTACTCGGCGCCCCATCAGCGCGCCGTGGCGCTCGACGTTGTGGTGAACAAACCCAAAGTGGCCGCCTACCGCGCACCGGGTGCGCCGCAGGCCGCTCATGCCACGGAATGTCTGCTGAACGAGCTCGCAGCCGAACTCGGCATCGATCCGCTCGATCTGCGCTGCCGCAATGCCGTCACGAACGGAACGCCCACCGTGTACGGTGCCACGCTGCGTAACATCGGCTTGCAGGAATGCCTTGATGCCGCACGCGTGCATCCGCACTGGTCCGCTCCTCTGGGGCCGAACCAGGGCCGCGGGCTCGCGGTCGGCTTCTGGTTCAATCACGGTGCGCAGTCGAGCGCCAGCGTGCATCTCGTCGAGGGCGGGAAGCTGCTCGTGCAGGAAGGTAATCCCGATATCGGCGGCTCGCGCGCATCCATGGCCTTGATGGCTGCCGACACGCTGGGCATTCCCTACGCCGACGTCCATCCGGTCGTTGCCGACACCGCCAGCGTCGGGTACAGCGACATGACGGGCGGCAGCCGCGTGACCTATGCCACCGGTTATGCGGTGATCGAAGCCTGCCGCGAGCTTGTCGAAAGGCTCAAGAGCAGAGCGGCCACCGTGTGGGGCGTCGAGCCTTCGCAGGTGGAGTGGCGCGACGGCGTCGCGATTGACGGCCGCGATCCATCGCGCAGCATGAGCATCGCGGAACTCGCTGCTCTCTCGGGTCGTATGGACGGCCCGCTGTCCGGACAGGGCTCAGTCAACCTGAAGAGCGCCGCGCCCAGTTTTGCCGTGAACATCGCTGACGTGGAGGTCGATCCCGAAACCGGGGCTTCGCGGGTTCTGCGCTTCACCGCGATCCAGGACGCCGGCCGAGCGATCCATCCCGACTTCGTCGAGGGCCAGCTCCAGGGCGGCGCCGTTCAGGGCATCGGCTGGGCGCTTAACGAGGAATACCGCTTCGACGCGAACGGCGTCATGGAGAACCCGGGCTTCCTCGACTATCGAATGCCGGTAGCCTCTGATCTTCCGATGATCGATACGGTGATCGTCGAGGTACCCTGGCCCGATCATCCTTTCGGCGTTCGTGGTGTGGGCGAGACCCCGATCTGTGCGCCGATTGCCGCGGTGGCCTCGGCGCTGAACGCCGCAGCGGGGACCACCATACGCGAAGTACCGCTGTCTCCGCCGCGCGTGCTCGCGGCCATCATGGCCAAGGACTGAACGTGGCGCGCCTCGTGCTGCTTCCTTCCCAGCGCACCCACACGGGCGGCGTCGGGGAGGTTGAGGTCGAGGCGCTTGATGTCCGTTCGGCGATGGCAGAGCTGCTGCGCAGATTCCCCGCGCTTCCTGCGACCGAGGTCGAGGGCTGCAACGTGGCCATCGACGGCGAACTCGTGATGTCTCCTTTCCTCGAGCCGCTGCGTGCGCAATCGCGCGTGGTGTTCGTGCAGCGCATTGGCGCGGGATAGGCCACATGGACGAGCAGCACGTCGAACTCTACCAACGCAGCCTCGAGGCCACGCTCGAGGAAATCCTCGCGCTTCTCGACAAGCAGCAGCTCGAGCGCGACGTGAGCCTTCGCCAGTCTCACGGGCAGGGCGAGTTGGTGGGCGCATTGCTCGCCCGGCAGCACCGCGGGGAACTCGAGCGCCGTACGGTGCGCATGCACCCGGCCGACATCGCCTTCGTCCTCGAGCGCCTTCCTGATGAGGAAGAACGCGAGGCGCTGTGGGAAGTGATTCCAGCCACGCGCAGGGGCGGTGTGCTACTGGAACTCGCCGAAGGGGTGCGCGAGTCCCTGGTCGCGGGCATGCCGCAGCAGGACATCGTCGAGGCCGCGACGCACCTCGAATCCGACGAGATTGCCTGGCTGGTGCCCAGCCTGCCCAAGGATGCCGTGGCTGCGGTGATGTCGCAGCTCGACCAGCGCGACCGCAGCCAGGTGCGCGAGGTGCTGTCCTTCCCCGAGGGGACGGTCGGCGCGCTCATGGACTTCGACATGGTCACCGTGCGTGACGATGTCGATGTCGAGGTTGTGCTCCGCTACCTGCGCCGCCACAAGGAGCTCCCGGAGCCCTTTGACCAGGTCTTCGTTGTCGATCACGACGCGGTCCTGGTAGGCGTGTTGCGCCTGCGCGATCTGCTCACCAACGACCCCGACACGCCGATAAGCGAGATCATGGTGCGAGACGCCCTGGTCTTCAGTACCCACGATCCCGCCGACGAAGCGGTGCGGGCCTTCGAGCGTTACGACCTCGTGTCTGCGCCGGTGGTGAACCTCCACCGCCGGCTCGCGGGCGTGCTGCACTTCGCCGAGGTGATGGACCTCATCAGCGAGAAAGCCGAGAACCAGCCCCTCAAGCAGGTCGGTCTGAACGAAGACGAAGACCTCTTCGCGCCCGTGCTCCAAAGCGCCACCCACCGGTGGCCCTGGCTGGGGCTCAACCTGCTCACCGCGCTGGTGGCCTCGCGCGTGATCGCCGCCTTCGAGGCGACCATCGAGCAGCAGGTCGCGCTCGCGGCGCTCATGCCGATCGTGGCGAGCATCGGGGGCAACACCGGCAACCAGACGGTGGCGCTGATGATCCGCGGCATCGCGCTCGAGCAGATCAGCAGTGCGAGCCTTGGCGTGGTCATCCGCAAGGAGGTGTCCATCGCGGCCGTCAACGGGCTCATGTGGGGTGCCATCATCGCCCTGGCGTCCCTGTTTTTTTATGGCCAGCCGATGCTCTCCACCGTGATGGGCGTTGCCGTCGCCGTGAACCTGCTGATCGCGGCGCTGGCGGGGGTGTTCATACCGCTCGCGCTGAATGCGGTCGGCCGCGATCCCGCTCACGGATCCTCGGTGCTGCTCACCTTCGTGACGGATTCGATGGGCTTTCTCGTCTTCCTGGGGCTCGCGGCGATCTGGATACTCCATTGATTCGTAATGCGCGCGGCCGATTGTTCCGGCTGCCTGCTGTTATGCTTTTGGGCCATCAGGCAGATTCCGCACCCCGTGCTCAAGGAGCCACCCGTGCCGCTGTATATGGACGTCCACGAGATAGAAGGTGTCACGGCTGATGATGTGGCCAGGGCGCACCATGCCGACCTCGGCGTTCAGTCCCGGCACGGCGTGTCCTTCCACCACTACTGGGTGAACGAGGAAAGCGGAAAAGTCTTTTGTGTCTGTTCCGCTCCCAGCGCAGAGGCCGCCGTACAGGTGCACCGTGAGTCCCACGGATTGGTTCCCGGGAAGGTGATCGAGATCGATCAGGATGTCCATGACGCCATGATGGGCCGCGTGGGGAAGAACGCTGCCGATGCCGTCGTGTCCGAGAGCGACGGCAAAACCGCTCTCGACAACCCTGTGCGCATGGTCATGTTCACCGATATCGTCGACTCCACGACCTTTGCGCAGCAGATGGGCGATGAAGCTGCAATGGACCTCGTCGAGCACCACGACATGATCGTGCGTGACGCGCTCAAGGCGCACAGCGGGCGTGAGGTAAAGCACATGGGTGACGGCATCATGGCGAGTTTCTCTTCAGCCGTGCTGGCTGCGCGGTGTGCCGCGAGGATTCACCGGGACATAACGGTTGAGCGCGCGCATCCGGACTTTCCGTCATTGCGGGTGCGGATAGGCATCGCCGCGGGTGAACCCGTCATGAAGCAAAACGACCTCTTCGGTTGCACGGTGCAACTGGCTGCGCGCCTGTGCCAGTTCGCAGCGCCGGGCGAGAGCGCCGTATCCGCAGGTGTTGCTGACCTCTGTGGCGGCAAGGGCGTGCAGTTCCAGGATCGTGGCGACCACACGCTCAAGGGCTTTGATCGTCCGCAGCGCGTCTTCACGTTGGCCTGATCCAGCGGAGCCCGCCACGATGCGAAAGACACGCTTTCAGGCCATCGCAGTTGGGCTGTTCCTTTGCGCCGCGCTGCCGGGCTGTACCACTCCTGCGGTAGAGCAGTCCGCGTCCGCGATGCCCGCTCAACCCCTCACCGAACGCTGCCTGCGCGTCTCCGACATCCAGAACTGGCGCGTGATCGACAACCGTCAGCTGCTGGTGTTCGGGCGGCGCAAGGAAGACGTCTGGCACCTGAAGTTGTTCGCTACCTGCACCGATCTCGGGGTCTCCGAAACAGTCGCCTTCCGTGCCCGTGGCACCAACCTTCTGTGCGGGGATCCCGGTGACGAGATCATCACGCGCAACGGTCGTTGTTCACTCTCGTCGATGCGGCGCGTCGGCCCTGCCGAAGTCGCCGAACTCACCGACAAGCGCGTGCGCAAAGACATCGGCAAGCTGCCCCCACGCGAGCAGCAGCCCACACAAGACAAGCAACCGGAGAAGCAGTAATGGCCACGGAATTCATGCTGAACGGCAAACCCGCGCGGGCGGATGCCGATGCGCAGACGCCCCTGTTGTGGGTGCTGCGTGAAGACCTGGAACTCACCGGCACCAAGTTCGGCTGCGGCAAAGGGCTTTGCGGCGCCTGCACCGTGCATCTAGATGGCACCCCGGTGCGTTCCTGTTCGCTTCCGCTGTCGCTCGCGGCCGGGCGCAGCATCACCACTATCGAAGGTCTGGCAGTCGACGGGCTGCATCCCTTGCAACGCGCCTGGATCGACGCAAACGCGCCGCAATGCGGCTACTGCCAGTCCGGGCAGATCATGTCCGCGGCAGCGCTGCTTGCCACCAATCCGGCACCGACGGATGCCGACATAGACGCAGCCATGTCGGGCAACATCTGCCGCTGTGGCACCTATCCCCGGATTCGCATCGCCATCAAACGCGCGGCGGAACTGATGAAACCCGCAGCCGTCGCAGCGGAGGTGCAGCCGTGAACAATCTCAGCAGACGCGGTTTTCTGAAGGTCGCCGGTGTTGCCGGTGGCGGACTGGTGCTCGGATTCGGGCTCTCGGGCTGTGGCGAAAAAGCGCCCTGGCCGAACCTCGAGGCAGGCGTCTTCCAGCCCAATGCCTTTTTGCAAGTCAGAGCGGATGGCACGGTGGTGCTCACCGTTGCCAAGGCAGAGATGGGGCAGGGCGTGACGACGGGCTTTGCCACACTGGTTGCCGAAGAGCTAGGCATGGACCCGCTGGCACTGCAGCTTGCCTTCGCGGAGCCGCATCCGGACTACGGTGATCCCGAGAACCAGATCATGATCACCGGCGGCAGCAGTTCATTGAAGGGCGCCTGGACCCCGCTGCGCGAGGCCGCGGCGACGGTGCGAACCATGCTGCTCACGGCTGCCGCCTCCAGCTGGAAGGTGAGTGCGACGGACTGCGTTGTTGCGGGCGGCAAGATCCGTCTGCGCGACGGCTCGAAGGAGGGCGGTTTCGGCGAGTTTGCCGCTGCTGCTGCGGCATTGCCCGTGCCGCAAAGCGTCAGCCTGACGCCTGCGGCGCAATGGACCCTGATCGGCAAGCACGGCGCGCGCGTCGACGCAGCGGCGAAGGTCGATGGCTCCGCCACCTTCGGTATCGATGTGAAGCTGCCGGGAATGCTGACTGCCGTGCTGCTGCGTTGCCCGCATCAGGGCGGGAGCCTGAAGAGCTTCGATGGCGCGCGCGCATCGGCGGCGCCTGGCGTGCGCAGCGTGTTTGCCTGCGCTGGCGGCGTGGCCGTGATCGCCGATCGCTATTGGAGTGCGCGCAGCGCGGCTGCTTTGGTGGATGTCCAATGGGAGAAGGGTCCCCTCGCAGGGCTCGACTCGGCTGCGATCGCACGCGAGCAAACCCGCCACCTCGATGAGGAAAAGGGGAAGGTCGTGCGTGAGGATGGCAATGCGAGCACCGTGGCGCCTGCCCGTCAGGTCAAGGCCGAGTACAGCGTGCCTTACCTTGCGCACGCCACGATGGAGCCGCTGAATGCCGTTGCCTCGGTCACCGCCGAGGGCGCGGAGATCTGGACCGGCAACCAGGCACCGGACGTGCTGCAGGGGCTGGTTGCACGGGCGCTGGGGCTTCCCGGGTCCAAGGTCCGTGTACACACCACACTTCTGGGCGGTGGCTTCGGGCGGCGCTGCATGCTCGACTTCGCGGTCGAGGCGGCGCTGGTCGCGAAGGCCGCAGGTGCCCCGGTGAAGCTTGTGTGGTCCCGTGAAGACGACATGCAGCACGATTTCTACCGCCCATCGGCGCTTGCGAGGCTGAGCGCTGATATCGCCGCCGACGGCAGCCTGCAAGGCGTGGAAGGCAGGATCGTTGCGCCCAGCATCTATTCGCTGATGGCCAAGGAAATCGGGCCCTCCATGCTGCCCAACTGGATGCCTGCGGGTGTCATGGCGGGAGCGGCGGCGCTGGTCCGCAGCAGCGACAGCACCATCCACGAGGGCATTTCGGCGCTTCCCTACGATCTGCCCTATGTCCGGATGGAGTCCCTCGAATACGACCCGGGCGTCCGCTCCGGTGTCTGGCGTTCGGTGGGGCATTCCCAGAATGCGTTTTTCGCTGAAGCCTTCGTCGACGAAATCGCGCACGCGGTGGGCGAGGATCCTCTCGCGTTCCGTCTGAAGCGGCTGCCGGCCACCTCTCGCCATGCCAAGGCCCTGCAGGCCGTAGCGGAGGCGGCAGGATGGGGCAAACCATCCGCGGGACGCGTCCAGGGCATCGCGGTGCACGAGTCCTTCGGGACGGTGGTCGCCGAGGTGGTCGAGGTTTCATCGAACGCCGGCAAGAGCCGCATCGAGCGCGTCGTGTGCGCGGTGGACTGCGGCACTGTCGTCAATCCCGACGTCGTCCGGATGCAGGTCGAGAGCGCCGTCGTTTTCGCGCTTTCTGCCGCGCTGCACGGACAGATCACCATCCGCGAGGGCGCAGTCGAGCAATCCAATTTCGACACCTACCCGGTTCTCAGGATGAACGAGTGCCCGCCGATCGAGGTGGTGTTGATCGCCTCCGACGCAGCCCCCAGCGGTATCGGCGAGCCGCCCACGCCGCCGCTTGCTCCGGCGCTTGCCAATGCGCTGTTCGCCGCCACCGGGGAGCGTCAGCGTAGCCTGCCGCTCTCGCTCGGCTGAGTAGGACCGGATGCCGTCCATCCAGCCTGCGGTAGGTGCCTCGTGAAGCCGGTGCTGGACTACCCGTTCGCCGGCATTCCCGGTGCCGGCCAGACCATCGAGATATGTCCGGGCGTGCTGTGGTTGCGGATGAAACTGCCTCTCGCCCTCGATCACATCAACCTGTACCTGCTTCAGGACGATGAGGGCTGGTGGGTGGTCGATACCGGGATGCGCGGTGAATCCACGCGCAACGACTGGGAGTCGGTCTTCGCGTCTGCTGCCATGGGTGGCAAGCCGGTAAAGGCCATCGTCTGCACCCACTGCCACCCGGATCACATTGGTCAGGCGGGTTGGCTGAGCGAGCGCTGGAATGCGCCTCTCTGGATGACCTGGGCTGAGTACTTCATGGGGCGGGTGTTCTGCAGCCCTGTGTCCGAAGGGCCACTGTGGGAAGCGCGCGATTTCTATGCCAGAGCCGGCGCCTCTCAGGAGTTCCTCGACCGCATGGGCAAGGGAAACAAGGGCTTTTCGGCCATGGCCGAACCCATGCCCCGCTCCTTTCACCGGCTCTCCCACGGGGATGCGCTCACCATTGGTGGCAACCGCTGGGAAGCCGTGGTCGGCCGCGGTCATTCACCCGAGCACCTGTGCCTGCTCGACCGGGAGCGCGGATTGCTGCTCTCGGGTGATCAGGTGATACCGATCATCACCTCGAACGTGAGCGTGATGGCGATCGAGCCCGAGGCAAATCCGCTGGCAGACTGGATGGACTCGCACCGGCAGTTCCTGCGCGAAGTCCCTGACGATGTGCTCGTGCTTCCCGCGCACAACACGCCATTCCGCGGCCTGCACGCGCGACTGCGCTATCTGTTGTCGCACCATGGGGAACATCTGCGCGCGCTCGAGGCCGCGTGCGTGGAGCCTCGTACAGCGGTGGAATTGCTGCCCGTGATCTTCAAGCGCTCACTTGGCGTCGAGCAGTTCTCGCTCGCCATGGGCGAGCTTCTGGCGCATCTCCATTACCTGATTGCGGACAAGCGACTGGGGCGCGAGACGGGCGAGGATGGCCTGGACCGCTACCTCGCGGTGGATCGGGCCCGCGCCGAGCGCCTTCGCGATGGCGTGCACGACGCTGATGAGGACACCCTCATGGATTTCGAAGCGCAGGCGGTTTGAGGCTTTCCGGCTCCAGATCCGCCCGCATGATGCGATCCCCTGCGAAAGACCCTATGTAGAGCGCGTCGCCGACGCGCTGTGCGACCGTCGCAGCACCCATCGGGGCGCCACGGTGAGACAGCAGCGTGCGCGTCTGCAGGGTGTCTGGGTCGAGTTGCACGATTTCGAAAGCGGCTGCGCAGGCCCCGTTGCGCACACCGAAGCACGCGTTCATCTCTACCGCGCTTGCCGTCTGGCTTGCCACAAGAAGTTTGCCGTCGCTGGTCCATTGGCTGTTGTCAGGCCCCTTGATGGCGGCGGTCCCGAGCAATCTGCCGTCTGCGAGCGAGATCTTCCGCACTTCTCCCGCGAGGTAGGCGTCAAGGAACAGCGTATTGCCCGTGGCATCGACCTGTATGCCGTTCGGGAAGGGCGCAGCTGAACCGGGCACCGGGCTGCAACTGCCTGCAGGGGTGCAGCGAAGCACCAGTCCCGTGTCGAAGCCGAGCATGCCGCGCAACAGATACAGGTTTATGCCACCCACGGTCCATGCGTCCCGCGGGAACATATGCGAGACAAGAAATTCTCCGCCGGGCAGGGCGGCGACATCGTTCATGTAGGTGCCGGGGGGCGGAAGCGCACAGCCCCGCCACACGATCTGCCAGGTATCGGGGCCGCCCAGCACTTCGAAAAACTCGACGCTCTCGCGCCCGCCGTGATTCACGACGAAGAGTTCGCGTCGTCCGTCGGGGCGCAGCACGAGGTCTATCCCGTGCGGAGAAAACGCACTGCCGGGTGGTGTCCTGCAGTCCGTGCCTCCCCAATTCTCTTCAGAGGGCACCGTGAATTGCGGCAAGCGCGTCACGATGCCGCCGGCCGTGTCGAACATCACCAGAGAGCCCGGGATGGCCCCGTCCATGCTGCCCATCTGGCTGAGCAGCAGCGTGTGACCGTCCGGAAGCAGTTCCATGTCCTCCGGGTTGGAGAATCCGCACACAGGCGTGAGTCCGGGCGCGGGCACGCAGCCCGTGACCGGAGGTTCTGCGCCGCAGGCCGCAAGCAGGCCAGCGAAGAACAGTGACAAAAGGGGAACTGCGAGGTTGCGCCGTATCGAGCGCGAAGGCTTGTCTGGCATGGTCTTGCGTCTCGAAAGGCTGCTCGTCGCTATGGTAGTGTGCGCCTCGCCCGTGCGACAGCCGCGCGGGCCCTTCCGGAGAGCACCCTTGGTTGCACTGACGCACCTCAACGAGGCGGGCGAGGCCCGTATGGTCGATGTCGGCGACAAGCCGGTAACGGCTCGCGAGGCTGTGGCCGAGGCCTGTGTGCGCATGCACGCTTCCACCCTCGAGCTCATTGTCGAAGGACGACATCACAAGGGTGATGTCTTCGCAGTTGCGCGTATCGCGGGCATACAGGCAGCAAAACGTTGCGGAGACCTCATCCCGCTCTGCCACCCCCTCGGACTGGATGCCGTCGAGGTGAGTCTTGTGGCTGTGCCCGAGGAATCGCTGGTCCGGATCGTCACCCGCTGCCGGGTACAGGGTCGTACCGGTGTCGAGATGGAAGCGCTCACCGCAGCAAGCGTGGCCGCGCTCACCGTCTATGACATGTGCAAGGCGGTGGATCGCGGCATGGTCATAGAGGGCGTCCGTGTCCTCGAGAAACGGGGTGGCCGTTCCGGCGAATGGACGGCGGGCGGCTGAGTCCATGCTCAAACTGAGATTTTTCGCTTCCATCCGCGAAAAGCTGGGGCAGGGCTCGCTTGATGTGAGAGCGGCTCCTGACGTTGTCGATGTTGCCTCTCTCGTGCGCCATCTCGATGCTGGCCCCATGCCGGGATGTGCGGCCACGCTGCTTGCCGACAACTCACTGGTCGCGATCAACCGGCAGCTGGCAAGCCCGTCGACCAGTGTCGAAGACGGAGACGAGATCGCGTTCTACCCGCCGGTGACCGGAGGATGAGCGCTCTGCCCGAGGTAGAGATCCGCATTGGCGGCATTGATGTTGGCGTTGAGCACGACGCGCTGCTCGCCTCCACGCCCGGCGCCGGAGCCTGTGTACTGTTTACGGGAGCGGTCCGGGGCGAGGGCGGGCTGGGCGCGCTTGAGGCGCTCGAGCTCGAGCACTACCCGGGCATGGCAGAGGAGAGCATTGCCTCTGTTGTAGCCGAGGCGCGCACGCGTTGGTCGGTCGGTGCAGTCCGGGTGATTCACCGTGTCGGTCGGCTCCTGCCGGGTGAACTGATCGTGCTCGTGGGCGTTGCCAGCGCTCACCGCGCAGAGGCCTTTGCGGCCGCGGAGTTCGTGATGGATTACCTCAAAACCAGGGCGCCCATTTGGAAAAAAGAAATTGGATCCGGCGCCGAGCGCTGGATCGAGTGCCGCGAGCGCGACGCCGATGCGGCGGCCCGCTGGATCGGCCAACACACACCCACCGGAGAGTCAGCATGAGTTTCGACAGCCAGCAATTCCGTCGCGCACTTGGCCGTTTTGCCACGGGCGTCTGCGTGATTACCGCCAATCCGCTTGGCCACAAGCCCTTCGGTGTGACGGTGAATTCCTTTTCCTCACTGTCGCTCACGCCGCCGTTGGTGCTGTGGAGCCTGCAGAAGACCTCCGACACCATGGACGCGTTCGCGACCGCCACGAGCTACTGCGCCAACGTGCTTGCCGAAGACCAGCAGGCGTTGTCCGGGCGCTTCGCCAAGAAAGGCGACCATGCACTCGAGGACGCGGACTACCGCACGGGCGATGCCGGGCTGCCGGTTCTCCACGGCGCGCTTGCTTCTTTCGAGTGCGAGATCGACGCGCGCCACGATGGCGGTGACCACATCATCCTCGTGGGCAAGGTTGTTGCCATGCACGCGGGCGAGCCGGGCAAGCCGCTGCTGTATTTCGACGGTGGCTACCGTCAGATAGGCTGAGAGATGCGTTTTTGCAGCGCCTGCGGGCGTGAAGTCGAGCGCCGCATTCCTCCCGATGACGATCGGGAGCGTTTCGTCTGCGCGCACTGCGACACCGTGCATTACCAGAACCCGAAAATCGTGGTTGGCTGCCTTCCGGTTTGGGAAGACAGGGTGCTTCTCTGCCGGCGCGCCATTGCGCCCCGGGCAGGGTTCTGGACGCTTCCCGCAGGTTTCATGGAAAACAGCGAGACGACCCTCGATGGAGCCCGCCGTGAGACCTGGGAAGAGGCCCGTGCGCGCACCGAGGGTGAAGAGCTCTACACGCTCTTTGATCTGCCGCACATAAGTCAGGTCTACATGTTCTACCGGGCGCAGCTGAGCGAGGCCGAGTACGCGGCAGGGCCCGAAAGCACCGAGGTGGCGCTGTTCCTCGAGCAGGACATCCCCTGGGAAGACCTGGCGTTTCCGGTGGTGAGTGCGACCCTCGAGCACTTCTTCGCCGACCGGCGCGCAGGCAATTACCCGTTCAGGGCGAGGACGCTGCGGCCCGAAGACTGGGCGAGGTTGCGGCGCTGATTGCGCCCTGATCTGCGTTGCAGCGACCGGCGTAAAGGCCGCGTCCCGAATTCCTTCACCGCAACAACACGCTGGAGAGCCATTCCATGCCACACCCCAAGATCGGCAACCTCGCTCCTGATTTCACACTGAACAACCAGGACGGCAAGCCCGTCCGCCTGAAGGATTTCAAGGGCAAGCAGGCTGTCGTGGTGTACTTCTATCCCGCCGCCATGACACCCGGCTGCACGGTTCAGGCCTGCGGTCTGCGTGACTCCTCCGCTGAACTTGCCAGGCATGGCGCTGTGGCACTCGGCATCAGCCCCGACAAGGAAGCGAAGCTGCGCAAGTTCGCCGACCGCGACGCTCTGGATTTCGATCTCCTTTCAGATCCCGATCATGCCGTTGCCGAGGCATGGGGCTGCTGGGGCAAAAAGAAATTCATGGGGCGTGAAGTGACCGGCATATTGAGGACCACCTTTGTGGTGGGGAAGGACGGCAAGCTGCGCCACATCATGGACAAGGTCGCCACCAAGACCCACCATGCGGACGTGCTGGCGGTGCTCGCTGCCCTTGCCTGAGGTTACGGTCGCGTAACGGCAGCGCGGTGCGCGTGGTGCGCAGCGCTGCCGGACCTTAGAATCCGTTCTGTGGCCGCGACGCGCACGATTGACCGTATCTGCTGCGCATGGATCCCCCGATGAAGAAACCCTTGATGCTGACCGCCCTGGCCCTCGTGCTGGTCTTCGGCGGCGTGTTCGGCTTCATCTACGGCAAGAAGGCGCTCATCGCGCGCTACATGGCGAGCTATGAGCCGCCGCCGGTGAGCGTTGTGGTGGAGCCCGTGCGCGATGACGTCTGGGACCGCAGTATCCCGGCGGTGGGTACCTTGAAGGCCGCGCTGGGTGTTGATGTGGCCACCGAATCCCCCGGCACGGTCTCGCGCATCCTCTTCAAGGGCGGGGAATCCGTCGCGGCCGGTGCGGAACTCTTCGCGCTCGAAGACAGCGTCGAGGTGGCGACACTGAAGAGCCTGCTGGCGCAGAAGCGCCTCGCCGAGATCAACTTCCAGCGCGACCAGCGACTGCTGTCCACGCGCGCCATTTCCCGGACGGATTTCGACAAGACCGAGTCGATTTTGAAGGACGTCAGTGCGCAGGCCGAAAAGACCGAGGCCATCATCGCCCGCAAGCATCTTCGCGCCCCCTTTGCCGGACAGATCGGCATACCTCTTGTCGACGAGGGTATGTATGTGACCGAAGGCCAGGCGATGGTCACGCTTCAGGCCCTGCAGTTGCTCGAGGTGGACTTCTCCTTGCCGGAGCAGCAGCTTCCTCTCCTGCATGGGGGGCAGCGTGTGCGCTGTGCGGTACAGGCTCATCCCGGGCGCCAGTTCGACGGGGAAATCGCCGCTATCGATGCCAAGGTTGACGCGAACACGCGGAACGTCCTTGTACGCGCCCGCATCCCCAACGCAGGCGCTGCGCTCTTGCCCGGAATGTTCGTGAGCGTGGAGGTGATCGTTGAGGAGCGCGTGGCCGTGCTCACGGTCCCCGAGACCTCGATCAGCTACAACCTCTACGGCGATGCGGTGTACGTGCTGAAGGCCGCATCGGGCGATGGACCGATGACGGTCGAGCGTCGCTACGTGAAACTGGGCGCACACCGTAACCAGCGCGTGGCGGTCAGCGAGGGCCTTGCCGCGGGCGAGAAGGTTGTCACTGCGGGCGCCCTGAAGCTCGATAACGGTGCCAAGGTCGTGCTCGATACGCGCGATCGCAGCGCGCCGGGTGCATGAACATCACCGACGTCTTCATCCGCAGGCCCGTCCTGGCGACGGTGCTCAGCCTGTTGCTGGTGCTGCTCGGGATGCGCGCCTTCCAGAATCTGAGCCTCCGGGAGTACCCGGAGGTCACATATCCCGTCATCAACGTGACCACGGTGTACCCCGGCGCCAACGCCGACCTGGTGCAGGGCTTCATCACGCGTCCTCTGGAGCGTGCTATCGCCAGTGCCGAGGGTCTCGACTTCATCGAGGCCAAGACCGATGACGGCGTCTCCCGGATATCCGCGCACCTGCGTGCCGGTTACAGCGTCGATGCCGCCTTCGCCGATGTGAGCGCGAAGGTAGAGCAGGAGCGCAAGAACCTGCCGCGCGAGACCGAGGACCCGGTTGTCGCAAAAGAGACCGGCATGGGTTCGGACACCCTCCAGTACCTGAGCTTTACCAGCAACCGGCTCTCGCAGCAGCAGATCACCGACTATCTCGACCGCGTGGTGCAACCCGTGCTCGCCACGGTGGACGGGGTGGGATCGGTCGAGATCTTCGGGCGCCGCGACTACGCGATGCGCGTCTGGCTCGATCCTGCACGTCTTGCCGCCTTCGGCCTGACACCGGAAGACGTACGTGCGGCGGTCCAGGCCAACAACGTACAGAGCGCCGCGGGCACGCTCCGCAGTGATTCGACCCAGTTTTTCGTCAATCCGCGAACCGGGCTCGATGATGTCAAGGGCTTCTCCGGCCTCGTGGTCGCCCGCAATTCCAGTTCGCTGGTGCGCCTCGGCGACGTGGCCCGCGTCGAACTCGGCGCCGAGAACTACGACACACGTGTGAGCGATGACGGCACCGGTGCGGTATTCATCGGCATCAAGGCAGCCATCAGCGCGAATCCGCTCGAAGTCGGACAGCGCGTGCGCGATGTCATGCCGCAGCTTCGCTCGCAGTTGCCCGACGGACTGAAAGGCGATGTGGTGTTCGACGCCACGACCACCATCCGCCATTCGGTAAACGAGGTGGTGAAAACCCTCGTCGAGGCGAGCCTGATCGTCGTGCTCATCATCTTCCTGTTCCTCGGCTCGCTGCGCTCCGTGATCATCCCCGTGATCACGATTCCGCTGTCACTGATCGGCGTGCTGTCGGTCATGTTGTGGCTGGGTTTCTCGGTAAACCTGCTCACACTGCTGGCGATGGTGCTTGCGATCGGTCTGGTGGTGGACGACGCGATCGTGGTCGTCGAGAACATCCAGCGTCATATCGAAGAGGGCATGCGTCCCTTCGAGGCTTCGCTTCTTGGCGCACGCGAGATCGCCTTTCCGGTGGTGGCGATGACGCTGACACTGGCGGCCGTATACGCCCCCATCGGATTTCTCGGCGGGCTGACCGGCAAATTGTTCATCGAATTCGCGTTCACGCTTGCGGGCGCGGTTGTCGTCTCGGGACTGGTGGCGCTCACGCTCTCGCCCATGATGTGCGCCCGCATTCTGCGGCACGAGGGCAGCAGCAATCGTCTGGTGGCGCAGATCGATCGCAATTTCGAATTCACCAAGGCGCTGTATCGCCGCATGCTGGGCGCCACTCTGCGTAACCGTCCGTCCGTGTTGCTCTTCGCGGGGACCGTGCTGGTCAGCATCTTCTTCCTGTTCAGCGCCATTCCGCAGGAACTCGCACCCCTTGAGGACACGGGTCAGGTGTTCATCGTGGGCGAGGGGCCACAGGACTCGACCATCGAGCACACCTGGCGCTGGGTGGCCGAGACCGAGGAGATCCTGCGCAAAGTCCCCGAGCGCTGGCGCTACTGGCTGGTAGGCGGCGGCTTCGGGCAAAACAGTTTCTTCGGGATGATCATGCTGAAGCCTTGGGACGAGCGCGAGCGCAGCGCCCTCGATGTTCAGCAGGACCTGCTGGCGCAGGTGGCGAAAGTTCCGGGCATGCGCGTGAACACCGTGAACTTTCCCTCCATCCCCGGCGCATCCGCCGAGCTGCCGCTGCGCTTCATCGTCTCGTCCACCGGCTCCTACGAACTCGTGCACCAGATCGCCGAGGAAATCGAGGCCAAGGCACGGGCGAGTGGGCTTTTCGTTTACGTCGATTCCGAGTTGCGCTTCGACAAGCCCGAGCTCCAGCTGACGATCGACCGTGACAAGGCTGCCCGGCTCGGGGTCGACATGGCCCAGATCGGGGCTACGCTGGCCAACTTCCTGGGCGAGATCGAATCGTCCCGGTTCAGTCTGGATGCACGCTCTTACAAGGTGATCCTGCAACTCGAGCGTCCCTATCGCCTGAGCCCGCAACAGCTCGATACCTATTACCTGCGCACGGTCAGCGGTGACCTCGTGCCGCTCTCGGCGATCGTGAGCCAGGTGCGGCGTAACCGGCCCAATTCGCTTACCGAATTCCAGCAACTCAACTCCGCGACCATCGGCGCAATGATGAGCCCCGGAGCGTCGCTGGGGGACGGCATACGCTGGTTCGACGAGGTTGCCCGCCCGATGCTTCCCGAGGGCTTCTCGGCCGACTATCTGGGGCAATCCCGTCAGTTCATCGCCGAAGGCAACAAGCTGCTCCTCACGTTCCTGTTCTCGCTGATCGTCATCTACCTGGTGCTCGCAGCGCAGTTCGAGAGCTTCAGCGATCCGCTCACCGTCATGGTGAGCGTGCCGCTTTCGGTGTGCGGTGCGCTGATACCGCTTGCGCTCGGGCTTGCCACCATGAACATCTACACGCAGATCGGGCTACTCACTCTGATCGGCCTGATCAGCAAGCACGGCATTCTCATCGTCGACTTTGCCAATCGGCTGCAGGAACAGCGCGGCCTGAGCGTGCTCGATGCCGTGGTCGAGTCGGCCACGGTCCGTCTGCGGCCCATCCTCATGACCACGGCTGCGATGGTGTGCGGAGTCCTGCCCCTTCTGCTCGCCACGGGCGCGGGAGCACAGGCGCGTGTTTCCATCGGCATCGTCATCACCTTCGGCATGACCATCGGAACGCTGTTCACGCTCTTCGTGGTTCCGCTGATCTACACGATGGTGGCGCGCCGACATGTTGCCGGGGCTGTCCGTCCCGGGCTTGATGCTTCTGCGTGAAGCGATAAAGAATGGTCGTATACATCGGCTCCTGAGTCCTTGCCCGCATGCCCTTCGTGATCGGCGACCCGGCACCATTATTTGCGGCGCCTACTCACACCACGCATCCCTTCCAGTTCGGCGCGGCCGCAGGTCGACTCGTGATTGTGAGCTTCATGGGGCAAGCCCGGCATCCCGATCACTCGTCCTTGCACACTGAACTTGCGCGTCTGCGCACGGTGTTTGACGACGAGCGTTTCTGTTTCTTCGGCGTCTCGATGGATCCGGCCGATTTCGCGCCGGGGGGGCTGGTCGAGGACCTGCCGGGGATCCGTTGGTTCAACGACGCCTCGGGCGAGGTGAGCCGGCTGTACGGAGCGCTGCGGGAGACCGACGCACAGGCTTCCGACTACCAGCCCTTCAGTTTGTTGCTGGACCAGCGTCTGCGCGTGTTGGCGCAACTCCCGTTGCGTGATGGCGGCCTCGAGAACCACCTGGCCCGGTTGCTCTCTGCAGGACTTGCCTTGCCTGCCTTCGATGCTGCGGCGCCTGCAGCGCGACAGGCCCCGGCGTTGATGGTGCCTCGCGTATTCGAGCCGGGTTTCTGCGCGCAACTCGTGCGCTATTACCGCGGCGCAGGGGCGGAGGATTCCGGCTTCATGCGGGACCAGGACGGAAAGACCGTCGGTGTCTACGACTACACCACCAAGCGCCGCCTCGACTGCGGCATAGACGACGAGGCCTTGCGCAGGCAGTGCATGCTGCGCATCCATCGCAGGCTGGTGCCCGAGATAAAGCGTGCATTCCAGTTCGATGTGACGCGGATGGAGCGCTATATCGTCGCCTGCTACGAGGGCGAGCACGGCGGACACTTTCGCGCCCACCGTGACAACACGACCAAGGCCACCGCTCACCGCCGCTTTGCCGTGTCGATCAACCTGAACGAAGACTACGAGGGCGGGGAACTCTGGTTTCCGGAGTACGGGCGACAGCTGTTCAAGCCCGGCGCGGGTGAGGCAGTCGTTTTCTCATGCTCGATGCTCCACGAGGCCACACCGGTGCGCAGCGGCTCGCGCTTCGTGTTCCTGCCCTTTCTTTACGATGATGCCGCTGCGGCCCAGAGGCAGCAAACGGAGCAGTTCCTCGGCGGGAACATCAATTCGCCGCCCGGAACCTAGTCCGCAGCGGGCAGAGCGCTGCCAGCCAGCACGTCCAGATACCACTTGATGAAGCGGATCTCGATGTACTCGAAGTCGGGCTGCAGATGGCCTGGCTCGTAGAAGCGCGAATTAACGCCGGCGCTGTTGCGGGAAATGATGTATTCGTCTTCGAGGGTGGTGGTGTGCCAGAGCCAGGTCAGGTTATCGAGTGCGTAGTCTCGTCCTTCCACCGCGTCCCCGCGCACAAACCAGACTACTTCCATATCGGAGCGTGCGAGCCCGCGGGGCGTGAAGCGGTAAAGCACGCAGTGATCGGGATAGTTCAGCATGAAGGCCAGCGGACCGATCTGGAAATCGCCGGCGCCGCCGTCGTAGCCGCTGAAGGCTCCCATGAGGGGGGCAACGGGTTTGCCGTCGCGGCTCGCCGTCTGATAGCCGTCGAAAAGCGCGTAACGGTTGTTCCAGGTGCTGCAGCCGAAGGCAACCTCCTGGTCGTAACAGCCATCGAACGTGGAGGTCACACCCTCGACTCCGGTCATGCGCTGCGCGCGCTCCCAGAGCGCTGCGCGCAAGGGCGCGATGTTGCTGCTGATGTCCTTGATGGAGTGCGAACGGGCATAACTGCGGTGCGATGTCGCGCAGTGGTAGCACTCGAGATAGTTCTCCAGGGCCAGTTTCCAGTTCGCGCCGACGGGATACACCTCGCGGTGCGCCACCTTCGCGCTTTCGAGACGATAAGGCGCGAGCGCGGGCTCTATACGGTCAAGGGCCATGGAAAAGTCTGCCGCATCGGGATCGGCGTTGATGAAGATCAGGCCGTGCCGCGTGACAAGCCTGATGCTGCGCAGCCCCGAACTGCCGGCGCAGAAGGAAGCTTCGCGCTCCATGTGGCGCGCGCCGCGCAGACTCCCGTCCAGGCCATAGACCCAGCCGTGGTAGGGGCACACGAAAGTCTTGCGGCTACCTGAGGCCTCTTCACAGACGCGTGCGCCGCGGTGGCGGCAGCTGTTCACCAACGCGTGGATGCTGCCGTCTTCCGCACGGCTGATGATGAAGGCGTCTTCGTCGATCTCGTACTGGAAGAAATCCCCGGGCTCGGGGATCTGGCTGACGTGTCCTGCGTACAGCCAGCTGCGGTAGATGATCTGCGAGAGGTCGGCCTCGTAGGCAACGGCCGAGCGATAGAAGTATCCCGGCAAGGCGTGCGCGGGACGCTGTTGGGCCTCGCGCGCAACGGCGCGCAGGCGCTCCGGGCCGTCGGTGTCTGTCGCAAGCAGTCTCATGGCGCGTTGCCGATTGCTGTTCTCAGAGCCTGATCCACGCCGATTTCTCCTGCATGTACGCGCGGACGCTGTCGATGCAGTTGTCCTTGGAGTTGCCCGACTGCTTGAAACCGCCGAAGGGTTGGGTCATGTCGCTCTCGTCGAAGGTGTTCACCCAGACCACGCCGGCCTGTATGGCGCGCACACAGCGAACTGCGGTGGAGAGATCGCGCGTCCAGACACTCGCGGCAAGCCCGTAGATGGTGTCGTTGGCGATCTCGAGCGCCTCATCGACGCTGTCGAAGGGAATGAGGCTCGCGACCGGCCCGAAAATCTCCTCTCTCGCGATGCTCATGTCCGGACGCACGCTGGTGAACAGCGTCGGGTTCACATAGGCGCCGGAGGCAAGGCTTGCGGGTGCATCGCCGCCCATCTCGAGGCAGGCACCTTCGCGCACGCCGGCCTCGACCATGCCGAGCACGCGGCGCTGGGAGTGGTGGTCGACCAAGGGCCCCATGGAGGTCGCAGGATCGAGGGGGTCGCCCGGCACGAAGGCCTCGGCCGCGCGTGCCTTGAAGCGCGCAACGAACTCCTCGTGGATGCTGCGGGCAACCAGCAGGCGCGAACCCGCGTTGCATACCTCGCCCTGGTTGCCGTAGATGCCGCGGAAGGCGGCTTCGACGGCGCGGTCAAGATCCGGAAGATCGTCCAGGAAGATCTGGGGGGATTTCCCGCCGCACTCCAGCGCGACTTTCTTCATGTTCGACTGGCCCGAATAGACGAGCATCAACTTGCCCACCTGCGTGGAGCCGGTAAAGCTCACCTTGTCCACGTCGGTGTGCAGTGCGAGTGCACGACCGGCAATCTCGCCGATCCCGTTCAGTACGTTCAGTACGCCCGCCGGGCCACCGGCCTCCACAAAAAGCTGTGCGAGGCGCAGGCAGCTGAGGGGAGCCTGCTCGGCCGGCTTGAGCACCACCGAGTTGCCCGCCGCGAGCGCGGGGGCGATCTTCCAGGTGGCCATCAGCATCGGGTAGTTCCAGGGCGAGATGGCGCCCACCACGCCGAGCGGCTCACGCAGGATCATGTGCAGCGCGGACGGGTCCGTGCTCGTCACCCGCCCGTCAATTTTGTCGATGCATTCGGCGCAGAAGCGGATGAAGCCGGCCACGCTCGGGAGGTCGCCGGCAACCACATCGCGGATGGGCTTGCCCATGTCCAGCGTCTCGAGGACGCAGAGCTCTGGCGCGTTGGCTTCGATCAGTTCGGCCCAGCGATACATCACGGCCATGCGATCACGGGGCGCGAGTCCTGCCCAGGCGCCCGCACGGAAGGAGCGGCGCGCGGCCTGCACGGCGCGATCAACGTCGGACGGGGAGGCGGCAGTGACCTCGGCGATCACCTCACCGGTGGCGGGATTCACCGTCTCGATGCGTCGTCCCTCGGGGCTCGCGCGGAACTCGCCGTCGATGAACAGGCGGGAATCCAGGCCACGCAGGACCTCCGCGCCTGTGCGTTTCCAGTCCTCGAGGGTGAAGGCTGCGGCGGTGCTAAGGCTCATGGGGTGTTTCCTCCGGCGATAAAAAACGGACGTGGCGAAGAATACTGTTTGGCGGTGCCGCAAGCTGCGTTAAATTGCCGCGATAAGACCGCGGCGGCATGCGCTCCGGCACCCGGAGCACACAGCATGAATCAGGCAAAGGACGGCGTGAAGTCCCAGCAGGAGCGGCGCCGAATGCTGGTCGAGGCCACCATGACGGCGATCGCCGAGCGGGGTTTCAGCAACCTGACTCTCGCGCACATCGCCGGCATCGCCGGGCTGAGTGCCGGCATCGTGAACTTCTATTTCAGTACCAAGGAGGCGCTGCTCCTCGAGACCCTCAAGACCGTCGCAGAGGAGTTCGAGCACACGGTAAACGCGGCCGTGGACGCCGTGGGTGCCGATCCTGCAGCACAGCTGCAGGCCATTCTGCTCGCGTCGCTGGAGCCGACGATTACGGAGCCGCGAAAGGTCGCAGTCTGGTATGCCTTCAGTGCCGAAGCGGGAGCCCGACAGGATTACCAGGAAATCTGCGGGCAGCGAGACCAGACCTATTACGCGCGCATCCAGTTGCTGTGTGATGCGATCGTGCGCAAGGCCGTGCCTGGCGTGCGTGTGAGCAGCAGCGCCATCGCCCACGCGGTGTCAGGGCTGATCGAGGAGTTCTGGCAATCCATCCTGTTCGCGGGCACTGGCTTCGACCGGGTGGCCGCACGCGGTCAGTGCCTCGCGTTCCTCGCCAGCGTTTTTCCCTGGGCCTACGATTTCCCCGCACATCTGCCTGGCTCCGTATCAGCCGATGGGGCCTCGAGCCACTCGATGCGTGCCGCAGTCGCTGCAGACTTGCCCCAACTCGCCCGGCTTTTTGATCTGTACCGTCAGTTCTATCGCAATCCGGCCGATGCCTCCGCGGCGCGGGATTTCCTCGCCGAACGGCTGGACTCCGGAGACTCGGTGATCTTCGTGGCAGAGGACAGCGACGGACGGCTGCTTGGCTTCACGCAGCTCTACCCCGCGATTTGTTCTGTGGCGATGCGCCGTTACTGGATCCTCTACGACCTGTACGTCGACAGCAGCGCGCGCCGCGCGGGCGTTGGGCGAAGCCTCATGGAACGTGCACGCAGCTTTGCCGTTGAGACCCGCGCCGCGCGTATCGATCTCGAGACTGCGTCAGACAACCTGCCTGCGCAGCGGCTCTACAAGGATCTGGGCTACGTGCGGGAACAGCACTTCCTGAAGTTTTCGCTGGACCTGAGCTGACGCGAGGAAGAGCCGTGGAAGAGGACTTCACATTCGGACCGGTTGTGCAGGGCGTTTACAGAGCGATGCTCTCCACAGCGGCCATCGTGCCGTTCATATCCCCCGCTCTGGCGCTGTGGTGGATCGGACTGCTGCTGTTTCTGGGGGTCGGTCTCAAGCCCTTCCTGAAACGCACCGGGCTCCGGAGGATCTGGCTTTCGGTGATGGCTGATGTCCAGCGCAAACGCAACGCCCCGCATCACGCCGAGGCCTCTCGGCGGGTGGATCGTAGACGCCGCGACGAGAGGCTGCGCAAAACCCGCTTGCCGAATCCCGAATTGCCGAAGCGCTGGTAGCGGCTCTGTTCAGAACCGCGGCGCTGGCGTCTGGCGTCTGCGAGGGGGATCGAACACAGGCGTTTCCATCACCTTGGCCCTTGCCATCACGCGGGTCCACTTGAGCTCGCGCATGTAATAAATTTCTGCCCAAAGCTCCTCGCCTGGCCGACCATACGGCATGTCCAGCGAGGCCATGGCCACGTTGGACTTGGCAGTCGGGCACCACACTGCGGATGTGACGGTTCCAACCACCTTGCGCTGGCCGGCGCCGAAGATGAACGAGTTGGTCGCGGGTTTGTTGCCCTCGACATCCAGTTTCACGAAACGATAGCGCGAGCCTGACGCACGCTCGGCCAAGAGGGCGCGCCTCCCGGTGAACTGTCCTTTGTCGAAGTCCACCAGCCAGTCGAGCCCCAACTCGAAGGGAGACCTGCTGCGACCGTGCCGGACACCCTGCTCGGCAGGCACGAAATCGGCTCCTGCCATGATGAAACCCGCTTCGATCCGCGCGATGTTCAGCGCGGCGGAGCCGATGGGCTTGATCAGGAAGTGCTCGCCGGCCGCGAACAGCGCGTCCCAGAGGGGCAGGGCGAGCGCGGTGCTGGTCCAGATCTCATAGCCCAGATCGCCGGTGAACCCGGTGCGAGACACCATCAGTTCACCGTCGTGGAAGGGGAAGCTGCGCAGCTCGAAGGGCTTCAGGGTTTCGATTCCCGAAAGGCCCATCGCCCGCAATGTTGAACAGGACGTCGGGCCCTGCACCGCAAGCGCTGCGACGGATGCGGTCTCGTCGGTGATGCGCACGTCATAGCCCAGCGCGGACCAGTGCAGCCAGTCGAGGCAACGCTCCTGCGAGCACAGACGCCAGAGGTCGGGCCCGGTGTGGAAGAGCGTGCCGTCGTCCTGCACCTGCCCCGCGTCGTCACACCACACCCCATAACCGACGCGACCTTCGCGGATTTTGCGAACATCACGGGTGAACAGGCGGTTCAGGAAGGCCTCGGAATCCGGGCCCTCGATGCGGTACTTGGTCATCGGCGAGATGTCGAAGACAGCCGTGGCGTTGCGGATGGCGAAGTACTCGAACTCGATCTGGTCGAGTCGCTCCGCCGAGACATAGCCCTTCCAGTTGTACCAGGACTGCAAGCCGTTGGCCGCAGCGATGCGCGGATGGAAGGGGGTCTCGAGCATCGCCCTCGGATCGTGCGCGGGGCGCGTGGCGAGCGTGTTCATGCCGATGCCCTCTTGCGAATGATCTCCTGTGCGCAATTGCGACCTGCAAGGCCCATAACCCCGCCCCCGGGGTGTGCTCCTGCGCCGCAGAGCCAGAGCCCGTCGATGGGCATGGCGTATTGGGAGAAGAGCACCACGGGGCGCATCATCAGCAGCTGGTCGACGGATATCTCTCCGTGATGCCAGTGACCGCCGTGTATCCCGAATTCGGACTGGATGTCGGGCGCGACGCAGAGTTCACTGCTGCTCACGAGGCTGCCGATGCCCGGCATGACGGTCTCGAGACGCGCCATGATCCGCGCCTCGAACTCCGCCCGTGCAGCGGCCGTCCAGCCACCTTCCAGGTCTACCGGCGCGTATTGCACCACGGCCGAGATCACGTGTTTGCCGGGCGGTGCCAGCGAAGGATCGTGGAGGGTGGGGATGCAGAGCTCGATCACCGGCTCGGCCGAGAACTGACGGTACTTCGAGGGATTCATTGCCTCATCCAAGCCCTCCAGCGAGGGGCAGAGGACAAGCCTGTCGCCTGCGTTTGCCGCATCAAGACCCGGTATGGACGGCAAAGCATCAAGCGCGAGGTGCAGCTTCGCAGCCATGCCGCGCATGCGTATGCCTTCGACGCGACGCACAAAGCCCGCGTCGAGTTCGCGGTAGCCCACAAGGCCCTTCAGCGTCGTGCGGGGATCGGCATTTGATATCACGGTGGAGGCATTCAGCACTTCGCCCGAATCGAGCACTACGCCGGTGGCTCGGCCCTCATGGACCACAATGCTCGCAACCCCTGCTTGGAGCCGTATCTCGGCGCCCCGGGCAGTGGCTGCCGCAGCGAGTGCATCGGCGAAGGCCCCCATGCCGCCCACAGGGATTGAAGGCCCTGCATGCCCGAAAGCATCCGCCGTGCGCCGGTAGAGATAGCTCATGACGGTATTGGGCGCGCGGGGTCCCATCGATGTGCCAAGAACGGCATCGAAGGCCACCGCGCTGCGCAAACGCGCATCCTCGAAGCGCTCGCTGGCGAGGTCGTGGATGTTCATGAGGCCGATGCGCAGCACCTCGCGCATACGGTCACGACCCAGAGTGCGTATATCCCAGCCGAGCTTCAGCAGGCCCAGGCGATCGCGCCAGTCGCTGTCGACCAGACGGGGAGGGCGCCTGCCGAAGGCACCCGCCAGCACGGCTGCGTAGGAAGCGATTTCGGCGTGGAATTCGGCAAATGCCTGCTGGTCCACTGCGCCAAGGTCGGTCGCTGCTGCCTTGGCGCCGTCCAGCCGCAGGTGCCGCCCATCGGCCTGCAGGGCAACGGTCGCAAGGCCTTTTGCGGCGAAGCGCAGACCGTGCTTCGCCAGTTGCAGTTCCTCGATGAGCGAAACGGGGAACTGGTTCAGGAAGTGCGCACCGGAGGAAACGGAATAACCCGGCGCGAACGTCCGGGTGCGTGCAGCGCCACCCGGACGGTCGGCGCGCTCGAGAACCACTACACGCCTGCCGGCTTTTGCCAGCGTGGCCGCGCACACGAGCCCGTTGTGACCGGCTCCGATGATGATGACGTCATGTGTATCAGTCATCGGAGTAGCTCCCCGGAACAAGCGCCGGTCGGCGAAGATCGCTCAGGATCTCGCGGGCACAGTTGGCGCCTGGCGCGGCCATCACGCCTCCGCCCGGATGGCTGCCCGATCCGCAGAGGTACATCCCTTTCACCGGCCCACGGTACTGGGCGTAGCCCGGGAAGGGGCGGTTGAAGAGCAATTGGTCGAAGGTGAGTTCGCCCATGAAGATGTTGCCCTCCGTCAGGCCTACTTCGTTCTCTATCTCGCGGGGCGTGCGGACTTCCATGTGCAGGATCAGATTCTTGAAGTCCGGACTGTGACGGCTGATCTGGTCGACCACGGTCTTGCCGAAAGCATCCCGGTCCGCGTCGGTCCATTCGCCGGTCGAGAGTTCGGGAGGGCAGTACTGCACGAAGACCGTCATCATGTGTTTGCCGGGCGGCGCCATGGTGGGATCGACCTGCGTCGGGATCAGCATGTCGATGTACGGGTCGCGGGACCAGCGCTTTGCTTTCCAGTCGTCGTAGGCCCGCTCCATGCGTTCAAGCGAATCGATGCAATGCATATCTCCCTTCATCAGGGGGCTTCTCTGGTCGAGGCCCGTGAAGTGCGGAAGCCCGTCGAGCGCGATGTTCAGCTTTCCTGAGGAGCCCCGGATCTTGAAGTTCCTGGCCGCCTGAACGAGCTTCGGCGGCAGGTCCTCGGCAGCCATGATCTTGGTGAAGGTCCGCCGCGGATCGAGGCTCGACACGACCAGCGGTGCGTGGACTTCGTCGCCGTTCTCGAGCGCGACACCCTGGGTCTGGCCGTTTTTGACGATGACGCGTGACACTCCCGCGTCCACTCGCACTTCGCCGCCGAAAGAGAACAACGCGCTCTGCAGCGCACCGGATACCGCGCCCATGCCGCCACGCGCAAAGCCCCAGGCGCCGATCGAGCCGTCGACATCGCCCATGTAGTGGTGCAGGAGCACATAGGCCGTGCCGGGTGAGTACACCCCGAGCGCGGTACCGATGATGGCCGAGCCCGCCATGTGGGTCTTCAGGACGTCGGTCTCGAAGTACCCGTCGAGGAAGTCGCCGATGCTGGCAGTCCAGAAGCGCAGAGCATCAGCAAAGCCTTCTTCGCCCAATTCGGCAAAGGCTTTGCCGAAGCGCGCGAGTTCGCGCAATTGGCTCGGATGCAGGGAGGTCGGGTCGGGCGGGGTGCGCATCAGGAAGGGGCGGATGAGGCGGGTCTGCTTCATCACATCCGTCGAGAAGCGCTCGTAGGCATTTGCGTCGCGCTTGGAGTGGCGGCACATCTCCCGGTACTGCTGCTCGTGATCGGAGTAGTTGCCGAAGTAATCGCCGTCGCGGGTGAACGTGACTCCGCCTCCATACGGGATGACCTGCAATCCATGGCGCGGAAGCTCGAGGTCGCGTGTGATCTCGGGTCGCAGCAGACTGCACACATAAGAGCAGTTGGAGTAGGTCCAACCCGAGTGGAGTTCGCGTGAGACGGTAGCGCCTCCGATGTAGGGGTTGCGTTCAAGGACAACGGTGCGCAACCCGGACTTCGCCAGATACGCTGCCGTGGTGAGTCCGTTGTGTCCTGCGCCGATGACGATCGCGTCGTACTGGTTTGTACTGCCCAAGCCTGTGTCCTCTGACGCTGGAAGTGGCCCGAATCGAAGCCGGGCGCGATGCTGCCACGCGGCAAGCGACTGCGTCCATCCCCCAATGCAGTTGCGAGCGTGCTGTGCTACGGTTCCTTCAAAGCGAGCCCCTGACGAGTCATTACATTGCTTCCAGAGTCCTGCGCGTGATCATTCGCAGAGCCATCTTTTTGCGCGGTTTTGCGGCGCTTTTGCTGTTGTGCGTCACACGTCTCGATGCGCGCGCCGACGAAGCCCCCGTGCTGAACATATACAACTGGGTTGACTACATCGGCGTTGGCACGGTGCGGCGTTTCGAGAAGGAAACGGGCATCAAGGTCAACTACGACATGTACGACAGCAGCGAACTCGTAGACACCAAGCTCATGGCGGGATCCAGCGGCTACGACGTGGTGTTCCATTCTGCCCAGTACAGTGCGCGCCTCATTCCGGCGGGCATATTGAAACCCCTCGACAAGCGTCTTCTTCCGAACCTCGCTGATCTGGACCCCGCGATCCTGAAGGTTTTCGAGCACTACGATCCCGGTCTGCGCTACGGCGTCCCCTACACATGGGGCACCACGGGTTTCACCTACAACGTGCGCAAGATCCGCGAGCGTATGCCCGATGCCCCCCTGGACAGTGCGGGACTCGTGCTGCGACCTGAGGTGGTGTCGCGCTTCGCGGATTGCGGTGTCACGCTGCTTGATTCGGCCACCGATGTATTGCCGATGGCGCTTGCGTATCTCGGGCGCAACCCCGATTCCGTGGATGACAGAGACCTGCGCGATGCCGAGGCACTGCTTCTGAAAATCCGCCCCTATGTGCGCTATTTCAGCAGCCAGCGCATGTTGATAGACCTTCCCTCGGAGGAGGTCTGCATCGCCATGAGCTGGTCGGGGGATTACTCGGTGGCCCGCGCCAGAGCAAAAGACGCAGGTCTGGATGTAGACCTCGCCTTCACCATGCCCCGCGAAGGACTGCCCGGCTGGTTCGATGCCGTCTACATACCGTCAGACTCGCCCCACCCCCTTAACGCGCACCGGTTCCTGAATTACCTTCTGCGGCCCGATGTGATAGCCGAGGTAAGCAACACCGTGCGTTATGCCAACGCAAGCCGCGTCGCAAAACCCCTCGTTCTGGAGGAACTGCGCAATGATCCGGCCATTTATCCGGACGCGTCCGTGATGTTGCGGATGAGCACACCGATGGTGCTGGCGCCCAAGACAGAGCGCCTTCGCTCGAGGGCATGGTCGAGGGTCAAGTACGGCATGGCGAGAGAGGACTGATCGATGCCAAGCGGCGTTCCCGTTATCCGGACTGAAGGACTCTGCAAATCATTCGCCGGCCAGCCCGCGGTGAACGGTGTGTCCTTCGGCGTCGAAGCCGCGGAAGTCTTCGTGATACTCGGGGGCTCCGGCTGCGGCAAAACCACGCTTCTCAGGATGCTGGCCGGTTTCGAGACGCCTGATGCCGGCGCGATCTATCTCGACGGGGTGGACATCACGCACATGCCGCCCTACGAGCGACCGGTGAACATGATGTTCCAGTCCTACGCCTTGTTTCCGCACATGAGCGTTGCGGACAACGTGGCGTACGGGCTTCGCAAGGAAGGTGTTCCGCGTGCCGAGTTGCGGGCACGCATCAAGGAGATGCTCGAACTGGTGCAACTCTCCGGCTTCGATGCTCGCAAACCCGATCAGCTCTCCGGTGGCCAGCGCCAGAGGGTGGCGCTCGCGCGTGCGCTGGTCAAACGTCCGCGCGTCCTCCTGCTCGATGAACCGCTTGCGGCGCTCGACAAGAAGCTCCGGGAGCAGACGCAGTTCGAACTGATGAACCTCCAGGACCGGCTCGGCACCAGCTTCGTGGTGGTCACCCACGATCAGGAAGAGGCCATGACGCTGGCCTCACGCATTGCCGTCATGGACAAGGGACGCTTCCTGCAGGTTGCGTCGCCACAGGAAATCTACGAGTACCCGTGCAGCCGCTTCGTGGCCGAGTTCGTTGGCACTGCCAATATCTTCGGCGGCCATGTGTCGGGTGTATCCGATCAGGTGGTGTCTCTCACGGCGGATTCGATCGCCTCGCCGCTGCTCGGCGCGCTTCACAGCGGCGTTGCGGCAGGGGATCAGGCCTGGCTCGCGGTGCGTCCGGAAAAAATCCAGTTGGGCAAGGAAGCGCCGGAGGCGCAAGCAGGGCGCTGCGTGCTTACAGGGGTAGTCCAGGATCTTGCCTATTACGGTGGGCGCTCGGTGTACCGGGTTCGGCTGGATGGTGGCCATACCGTGCTCGTAAGCGCCCAGAACCGCCTTCGCTCCCCGACCCGCAAGCTCGAATGGGATGAGTCCGTGTACCTGTTTTGGGAGGCGCAGGCGGGAGTCGTGCTCACCCAATGAACAGCCTGCGCCGTTCAGCTGCCTTGGCCGGTTTCCGGCTTGTCATCGCGGGAATTCCGATTCTCTGGTTGGGTCTTTTTTTTCTCGCGCCCTTCCTGCTGGTGTTCCGGACCAGCTTCGCCGATCCCGTCATCGCCCAGCCGCCATTCACTCCGCTCTTCGATGCGGCGGGTGGCATTCACGCCACCCTCGACAATTACACGCTGCTGCTGAACGACTCGCTATTCCTGTCGAGCTATCTGGGCTCGGTGCGGATCGCCGCGATATCGACCTTGCTGTGCCTCATCGCCGGATATCCGATGGCTTACGCCATCGCGCGCAGCCCACAGCCCTGGCGCACCTTGCTGCTGCTCCTGGTGATACTGCCTTTCTGGTCTTCGTTTCTGCTCCGGATCTACGCGTGGATGGGACTGCTCGGCACGCATGGCGTGATCAATTCGCTGCTGCTTGATCTCGGGCTCATCCAGCGGCCGCTCGCCCTGATGTACAACGACGCCGCGGTCTATCTGGGCATCGTGTACACGTACCTGCCGTTCATGGTGCTCCCTTTGTATGCAGTCCTCGAGAAGCACGAGATCGCGCTGCGCGAGGCTGCGCTGGATCTGGGGGCGCGGCCGCTGCGCGTTTTCACCGACATCACGTTGCCGTTGTCGATGCCGGGCGTTGTTGCCGGCTCGATGCTCGTGTTCATCCCCGCCATCGGCGAGTTCGTGATCCCCGCGTTGCTCGGCGGGCTCGATACCCGGATGATCGGTCGCGCCTTGTTCGACGAGTTCTTCATCAACCGCGATTGGCCGCTGGCCGCAGCTGTGGCAACGGTGCTCCTGCTGGTGATTGTCCTGCCGCTCATGGTGTTCCAGCGCGGGCAGGCGAGGGCGCATCCGTGAAGGGCCGCTCGCTCGCCATCTACAGCTGGCTTGCCTTCGGGTATGCGTTTTTCTATGTGCCGATCGTTCTGCTGGTCGTCAACTCCTTCAACGCCTCGCGCATCGGTTCGCACTGGGGCGGGTTTTCGTTGCACTGGTATCAGCAATTGCTCGACGACCCGCAAATCCTTGCCGCAGCCTGGCTCAGCCTGCGGGTAGCTTTCATCAGTGCGTGTGGCGCCACGCTCATTGGTGGTTGCGCGGGGCTTGCCCTTGGGCGATTCGGCGTCTTCCGGGGCCGCATGGCGTTGACTGGCATGGTCGCAGCACCCCTCGTGATGCCGGAGATCATCACCGGGCTGTCGCTCCTTTTGCTGTTCGTGGCGCTCAAGTCGCTCACCGGCTGGCCCGAGTCCCGTGGCTTCACCACCATCACCATCGCCCACATCACCTTCTGCATGTCGTATGTGGCCGTGGTTGTGCAGGCCCGTGTCGCAACGCTGGACTTTTCACTGGAGGAGGCCGCCATGGATCTGGGCGGGAGGCCATTCCGGGTATTACTGGACATCACGCTGCCGGGCATTGCGCCGGCACTGCTCTCGGGATGGTTGTTGTCCTTCACGCTCTCGCTGGACGATCTGGTGATCTCGAGTTTCGTGAGCGGACCGGGTGCGAACACGCTGCCAATGCTGATCTTCTCGAAAGTGAAGCTGGGCGTCACTCCCGACATAAACGCTCTCGCCTCGATCATCATCGCCGTGGTGACGGCGGGGGTGGTTATCGCAGGCGTCTTGATGCTGAGGGCAGAGCGGAAACGGGTGGCCCAGAGGCCGTGATCGGAGGCGAGTTGGCATCGATCTTGATTAGGCGCATGGCCGACCACTTTGCGAAGACAGAAAAATGACACCCGGACTCCTGGAACCCCTGCGCCACGCGATCCTCTGCGCACAGCAGTTTCCCGATCCTGCGCTTCACCGTCTTGCCGTTCGTCGCTTTCTCCGTGCCAATCGCCGTCTTCGCCGGGAGCCCCTCGGCACCCGCGTACGGCTCGAAGAAGATCTCTACCGGATGCTCCCCAGTGACTGGCCCTTGTGGGTGGAAACCTGCAGGCCCGTCAGGACGGAGCGCGCACACTGAAGCGGAGCCCGGCCCGCGCCTCCAACCTGGGCAGCAGCTGCGCGCCCATGCAGGAGGAGGGTGTCCAACTGCCGCCCGGGGCAGGGACGTTGTCCTGCGCAAGACAGAGAGCGCACTCCGCGATCATCCTTGACGTGGACGCATAGCCCGGATCGAGCGAGGCCGAGACGTTGGCGATCAGGGCTGCGGAGCCCGGAGTCTTCCCTGAGGCGATGAAGTCGACCGAATAGCTCCCGCGCTCGCGGGCGGCGCGATCCGGCCCTTCGCCCGGTGCGGGCAGGAGTCTCGTCAACAGAGCGCGCGTTGGCCCGAAGCTGGCCGCAGCCATGAACGCGCCCAGCCCCGCTGTCACCATCCAGGCACGCAGCCGTCCGCCCAGTCCTTTGCCCGTCGCCATCGACTCCTCGTAGCGGAAGTCACGCCCCCACGGAAAACCCATCAACGCATTGCTGCGGCGCAGCACCTTGGTGTTGATGGTGGCCATGACGAAGGGGGCGGTCCAGAGTCCCAGTGCAGGCTCGAACCCGAGTCCAAGCGCTGCCCGATCACGCGATGCGCCGAGCTCGGGGGGCAGCAATGCGTTGGCGTTCGACCCGATGCGGCGGACTGCCGGATCCACGGTCGCCTCTTCCACGGCGTTCATCAGGCTGGCATAGGTGCCCCCGCTCATGGCGCCGCGCATGCGCCTCACCACACCCCGTACTTCAGTCGCAACCGGGTTGCCGCGCTCGGCCAGCGCCTGTTGCAGATACCAGACGCCCATGTCGAAGGGGACCGAGTCAAAGCCGCAGCAATGAACGATCCGCGCTCCGCTGCGCTTGGCGGTGGCATCGAAGGCCGCCACCATGCGGTGGATCCACTGAACCTCACCGGTGAGGTCGCAGTAGTCGGTGCCCGACTCGGCGCAGGCGCGCAGCAGTTCCGTTCCGTAGAGCGCATAGGGACCGACGGTGCTCAGCACGACGCGCGCGGACTGCGCGAGCCTGGAGAGGGACTCGGGGTTATCGATACTGGCCTCGATGACGGGCAGTGCTGTCGGATCAAAGCCGGGGACCAGGGCCTCGAGTCCGCGCGCAACTCCCGCGAGCTTGGCCGGATTACGACCGGCGATGGCCCAGCGCAGGCCGGGGACCGTAGCGAGATATTCCGCCACAAGGGAACCCGTGAAGCCGCTGGCTCCCCACAGGACGATATCGAAATCACGCGGTTGTGCAGGCATTGCGAAGGTCCTCGGGTGGGGGCGCGATCATTTCATTCGCGCGGCTGAAAGGGCAAGGCGGAGGGATATACTGGCCCGATACCGGGCAGGGACCCTTCGCGTGGCAGCGGCAGAAACATCACAGCAGATCGTGCAGCGTATCGGGTTGATCGGAGGGCCGGTGGCGGCGCTTGCGTTCGCCTTCTTCGGAGGATCGGGCCTCGAGCCTGATGCGCGTGCAGTGCTTGCAGTGGCCATCCTCATGGCCTTCTGGTGGGTTTCAGAGGCGGTGCCGGTGGGGGCAAGTTCCCTCCTGCCCCTGGTGCTCTTGCCGGTCTTCACGTCCCTTCCGTTCGCAACCGTCTCTGCGCCCTACGCCAGCAATATCATCTACCTATTCATGGGGGGAATGATGCTTGGCCTTGCGCTCGAGCGCTCCGGCCTGCATCGGCGCATTGCGCTGCACATGCTCGTGATGGTGGGCGCGAGCCCGAGGCGTCTGGTGGGGGCTTTCATGGCGGTCACGGCGCTTTTCTCGATGTGGCTGTCCAACTCGGCCACCACGATGATGCTGGCTCCCATCGGACTTAGCGTCGTTCAGGGCATGCGCGACGAGGGGCGGGAAGACCGCGATTTCGGGGCGGCGCTGATGTTGGGCATCGCTTACTCGGCATCGATCGGCGGCATGGGAACGCCGGTGGGCACTCCCACCAATCTCGTCATGACCGGCTTTGTCAAAACACAATACGGATTGGATGTGGGCATGCTGGAGTGGATGCGTATGGCCCTGCCCGTGCTCGTGATCCTGCTGCCACTTGCCTGGGCGTGGCTGTGTTTCGGTGCCATGCGCGTCACCGCGACCGAGCTTCCTGGCGGGCGCCAGTTGCTGCGGGAGCGTTTGCTGGCGCTGGGGCCTACGCGCGCAGCTGAATGGCGGGCTGGATTGGTGTTTGCCGCAGTTGCGGTGTGCTGGATCAGCCGCCCGGTGCTTTCGCGGGCGCTCGGCCTCCCGGGACTCGATGACGGCGTGATCGCTCTGGCCGGAGCTGTCTTGCTGTTCGTGCTCCCGAACGGGGCAGGGCGGGGCGGCAGGCTGATGGACTGGGAGAGCGCCAAAGCCTTGCCATGGGACATCCTGCTGCTCCTCGGCGCAGGCCTGAGTCTGGCTGCATCGATCAGCGCCAGCCACGCGGACGCGCCCATCTCGGAATGGCTTGCCGGGGATGCAATTCCCGCGGGCTTGGTGCTGATGTTCGCTCTCTCGGCGCTCATCGTTTTCTCGGGCGAACTGACCAGCAATGTCGCTGCCGCCGCGGCGATCATGCCGGTGCTCGCGGCGCTTTGCAGTGCGCGGGAGCTGGAGCCGCTCACGGTCTTCATGATCGCGATCCTGTCGGCGAGTTGCGGCTTCATGCTCCCGGTGGCAACACCGCCCAATGCCATCGCCTATTCGAGCGGGCTCGTGCGGATGCCCCAGATGCTGCGTGCCGGACTCGGGCTGAACATCATCGGCATCACCGTAATCGTGTCCTGGATCTGGTGGGGCGTCGCATGACCGAGGCGTGGGATCGTTCGCCCCCCCTGCGGCTGTTGCCGGCGCAGGCCCGCATCGAGGTGCTTGACCAGACGCGCCTGCCCATCGATCACGTCCATGTGAGTTTGGACACGCTTTCGGACTGCGCGCTGGCGATCAGTTCAATGCTGGTCCGTGGGGCGCCCCTGATAGGGCTGACGGGCGCAGGCGGACTGGCAGTTGCCGTATCGAGTGATCCCGGCGACGCAGCGCTGACACGCGCTGTCGAATTGCTCGCCGGAACCCGGCCCACAGCGGTGAACCTGCGTTGGGCATTGGAGCGCATGCGAGACCGGCTTCTTGTGGCCCCTGTGCCGGAGCGGCGAGCACTGGCCTGGCAACTCGCGGGGGCGCTGCAAACAGCGGAGCACGCGTGCTGCGAGGCCATCGGTGTGCACGGTGCCGGTCTCATCCGCGATGCCTGGCGTAACGAGCGCGTTGCGGCGCGCGGATGCGTGAACATCCTCACACACTGCAACGCGGGATGGCTTGCAACCGGTGCCTGGGGCACGGCGCTCGCGCCCGTGTACCGGGCATGGCGGGACGGGATTCCGGTGCACGTCTGGGTAGACGAGACACGCCCGCGCAACCAGGGCGCCAGGCTCACCGCGTGGGAACTGCGCGAGGCGGGTATTCCCCATACGCTGGTGGTGGATAACGCAGCAGGTCATCTGATGCAGCACGGCGAAGTCGACATCTGTTTTGTCGGCAGCGACCGCACAACCGCAAGCGGCGATGTCTGCAACAAGATCGGCACCTACCAGAAAGCCCTGGCGGCGGCTGACAACCGTATCCCGTTCCATGTCGCGCTCCCGGTGTCCACCATCGACTGGAGCATCGATGACGGCATCGACGGCATTCCCATCGAGAGCCGGAGCGAAGACGAGATCCTGCTTCAGGAGGGGATGTCCGACTGCGGTACCGTGCACCTGATCCGGCAGTCTCCGCCCGGAACCCGTGCAGCCAATCCCGCCTTCGACGTGACGCCCGCACGCCTGGTGAGCAGCCTTGTCTGCGAACACGGTGTGTTCCCGGCTAGCAGGGATGCTCTCGCGCCGCTGCGCGCGATGGCCGTTCACGGCCGCGCGGCGCTATAGTTCGGGCGCGTCAAGCCGGAGCATCCCATGGACATCAAGAAAGGTCTCGTCGACCTCGTGGGCAACACGCCGTTGCTACGGCTCGCAGCGGCGTCGGAGCAGACCGGCTGCGAGATTCTCGGCAAGGCGGAGTTCCTGAACCCCGGTGGATCGGTCAAGGACCGGACCGCTCTCGGCATCATCCGGGACGCCGAACGCAGCGGGCTGTTGCGTCCCGGTGGACGCATCGTCGAGGGCACGGCGGGCAACACGGGCATCGGGCTCTGCCTGCTGGGCAATACGCTCGGTTATCGCACCACTATCGTGATTCCCGAAACGCAGAGTCCCGAGAAAATCCAGATGCTGGAACTCTGTGGTGCGGAGTTGCATCTCGTGCCTGCAGTGCCGGTCAGCGATCCGAACCACTACGTGGCTGTTTCAGGGAGGCTTGCAGCCGAGTGCGCGGCGCGTGAGACCAACGGTGCGATCTGGGCAAACCAGTTCGACAATCCCGCCAACCGCGCTATCCACCGCGATACCACGGGCGCCGAGATCTGGCGCCAGACCGAGGGGAAAATCGATGGATTCATCTGCGCTGTCGGAACGGGAGGCACACTCGCGGGCGTCTCTGACTATCTCAAGGCACGCAAGCCCGACGTGCGTATCGGCCTCGCCGATCCGATGGGTGCCGCCTTGTACAGCTATTACACGCAAGGTGAGCTGAAGTCCGAAGGCGATTCGATCACCGAGGGCATCGGCCAGACGCGGATTACCGGAAATCTGAGCGGGCTGGAGGTCGATTACGCCTGCCAGATTCCGGATGCCGAGGCACTGCCCTGGATTTTCGATCTCCTGCAGCACGAGGGGCTGTGCCTGGGCGGATCGGCTGCGATCAACATCGCTGGCGCCGTGAGGCTTGCCCGCGAGATGGGTCCGGGGCACACCATCGTCACCATCCTGTGCGACTACGGCACGCGCTATCAGAGCAAGCTCTTCAATCCGGCCTTCCTGCGGCGCAAGAAACTGCCCGTTCCCGCCTGGCTTGCTTGATCCGTTCCCTCTCTCAGACGCCGGGCAGGCACAGGCACGGCGATTTGATCCGGATGTCGGCGGTTTTCCAAGCCGCATCAAAGCGGGCTTCCGCCGCTGCCGCCTCCGGGTTGCGACCCTGCAACTGCAGCGCCCGCATCAGCCCGTAGAGCGCCCATCCGTTCTCGGGAGATATCTCCAGATCACGCCTGAAGACGGCCTCCGCCTCAGCGCCACGACCAGCCTGCAGCAGTGCCGCGCCCCACGGGTGGCGTACCGGCTGTATCCAGTCGCGCGGCTCGTCGTACCGTAATGCGTCCTCCCGCGATGCGGCCTCGGCCAGCAAGGACAGGCCCCGATCAATGTCTCCGGAGCGGAAGGCGATCTCGCCGCTCATCACGCGCTCGGCAATGTCCAACAGATCGGCACTCGCGTTGTTTCCGAAGAACGCTCCTTCGGGAAGTCTCGCGCGGGCAATCGCGAAGGCAGACTGCTCCTTACGTGCCTCATCGATCCGGCCTGTGGCGACGTAGGCCACGGCCCTCGCGTAATGCTGCAGCGCACGCGAGAGGGGTACGTAATCCGGAAACTCCGGGGTGGCGAGGATGTCATCCCATTTACCGAAGCGCATCTGCACCTCGAGCGGCATCGCCATCAGGCCATCAGCCCAGGCTTCCGAACGGTAGGTGGATTCCGGCACTGCGGCTGCCATCTCGATCACCCGCGTCAACGCGAGGCTGCTCTGGCCGCTCATCATCGCGGCGAACACCAGAAGGTGTCGGTTGTGCGCCATGTAGAGCTGGTAGAAACCCTGTTCCGGAACGCGCGCCACGTAACGATCGTCCGCTGCGATCGCATCCGTGTTGGAGTCTATGGCCTGCTGCCATCGGCCCACACGCACATCTATGTGGGAGGGCATATGGACCATATGCCCGAGGCCGGGTTGCAACGTTCGAAGCATCTTCACCGCCGGATCTGCACGCAGGGGATCGGGGGATGCTTCGAGTGCGTGGATGTACAGATGGTTGGCGAGGGGGTGGCGCGGTGCCATTGCCAGCACGCGATCGAGTTCGGCGATCAGTGCATCGGTGCCCGGTTGCGCCTTGCCATCCTGGGTCCACAGGTCCCAGGGTCTCAGTTCGGCCAGAGACTCGGCATAAATGGCGCCGACATCTGCATCGGTCGGGAAGCGCGCGTTGACCTCGGCCATCGCGTTTGAATACCGCGCGTCGAGCTCGGCCCGACTGGTTTCAGGTGCATCGGAGTAGCGTGATTGCAACGCGACGATCAGTGCGCGCTCCACAGGGGCCGCACGGGATATGCGCTTCCGGGCCTCCTCAAGAGCCGCGAGGGCGACACGATTGCGGGCCTCCGGAAGCGTTGCGTTGTTTATATGAGGCCCGCTCGCGATCGCGACGCCCCACCGGGGCATCGGATGGTCGGGATCAGCAGCTGCGGCGCGGCGAAAGCAGCGCACCGCCTCGTCGTGGTTGAAGGCGTACATGAACGCAAGCCCCTGGTCGAACCAGGTCTGTGCATCGGCGTTGCCGGTAGAGATATGGCGCGTGAATCCGCCGAGGCCCTCGAAGGGCGCTTCTTTCGCCGCCGCGGGCAAGGGCGATAGCAGCAAGATGAACCCGAGCAGCAGAATCCGTGCTCCCAACGGTGCAGTGTTTTGCATTCTTCCTCCTTGAAGGGTTACCAAGGTTGTAGACGCAGGGGCTCCTCGTCCAACGCTGCGAGCTGTTCGCGCAGTTCGAGCACATGCTCGGACCAGTATCGCGGGGTATTGAACCACGGAAAGAATCGCGGGAAGGCGGGGTCTTCCCAGCGCGACGCGATCCAGCCCGCGTGATGCATGAGGCGCAGCGTGCGCAGGGGCTCGATCAGGGCGAGCTCCCGGTGGGGGAAGTCGTGGAATTCCCCGTAACCATCGGCAAGTTCGTCAAGCTGCGCTACGCGCTCGTGACGTTCCCCCGCGAGCAGCATCCACAGGTCCTGCACGGCCGGTGCCCGGCGGCAGTCGTCGAAATCCACCAGCCAGAGAGCGCCGTTGCGACAGAGGATGTTGCCGCCGTGCAGGTCGCCGTGTGTGCGGATGAGGTTCAGATCCCCGGGTCGGTAACGTGCCTCCAGGCGATCAAGCAGGTCCTTGCAGAGGCTGTCGTAGGCGACCCGCAGCTCGGGCGGCAGGAAGCCCGCCGACAGCAATCTCTGGCTTGCCCGGCCGAAGCTCTCGATGTCGAGTACGGGGCGTGCGTTGAAGGGCTTGCTCGCACCGATCGCGTGGAGCCTGCCAAGGATCCGGCCGAGCGAAAGCAGAGTGCCTTCCCGCTCCGGCTCCGGCGCATGACCGCCGAAGCGGGTAAAGAGCGCAAACCTGAAGCCCTCGTGCCGCAACAGCGTGTTTCCCTGCGCATCTGCCAGAGGAGCCACTACGGGGAGTTCTGCCTCCAGAAGTTCGTGGCTGAAGGCGTGTTCCTCGAGGATCGCCTCGTCGCTCCAGCGCTCGGGCCTGTAGAACTTGGCGATGATCGGCGCCTCGCCGTCGATCCCCACCTGATAGACGCGGTTCTCGAAACTGTTCAACGCGGAGATGCGCAGATCAGACACCCGTCCGGTGCTCTCCACTGCATCAAGCACGAACTCCGGTGTGAGGCGCGCGTAGGGATGCGGATCGCTCATGCGGCTATGCTTCGCGTGGGTCATGCCGCACTGTAACAGAGACTGTCGTGGCACCGTTCCGGAAGCTGACGCAGGGGAGAATCATGAGCGCCGAAGAACGTTGTCTGCTGAGCGGCGGGGACGCCGAGTTGCGTGTAGACGCGGCAGAGGGCGGTCGAATCAGCAGCTTGCGCATTCGCGGAGAAGAACTGCTGGTGTCTCGCGCAGCAGATCCTCTCGCGTGGGGGTGCTATCCGATGGCCCCGTTCGCCGGGCGTCTGCGCAACGGTGAGTTTCTCCATGGAGCCCACCGTTACGCACTGCCGAGGAACATGCCTCCGCACGCCATCCACGGCACGGTCTTCACGCGGCCCTGGGAGTGGGTCGGCGAGGATGCGCTGGCAACGGATCTTGCCAAGGACTGGCCATGGCCGGGACGCGTGGAGCAGCGATTCCGCCTCGAGCCCGACCGGCTCCGGGTCACACTGGAAATCCACGCCTCCGAACGGGCCTTTCCGGCCAGCGCGGGCTTTCATCCCTGGTTCCGTCGGCAGTTGGGGCAAGGCGGCCCCGTGCGCCTCGACGTCCGGCCAGGGTATCGCTACGTGTGCGACGAAACGGGCATACCCACAGGCGAACTGACGGACCCGGGCACGGGCCCCTGGGACGATATCTTCACCGGCTTCGAGCAGAACCCCGCTCTGGTGTGGCCCGGCGCTCTCCGCCTCGAGCTCCGCTCCGATCATGCGCACTGGGTGATCTACGACCGTCCCCTTCATGCCGTGTGCGTAGAGCCACTGACAGCCCCACCGAATGCCCTGAACGGGGCGGCGCATCTGGTCAGCCCGGGGAATCCGCTGCGCATCGAGATGGAGCTCCGATGGTCGGGAGCCTGAGTGTCGCCGTGCCACTATGGACACGGGGCGGGGCAAGCGGGGAAGATTCGCCCCCGTTCCCGGGGTGATCTCCGGGTCGAAGCCCTTTCCCAGTCACCCATCCGGAGATCGGCCATGTCCGATGAAGTCCTGCTCGAGGAAGCCGACGGCATCCTCACCATCACGATCAACCGTCCCGCCGCAAAGAACGCGATCAACCGCGCAGTTGCCGAAGGCATCGCTGCTGCCATGGACAAGCTCGACGGCAGCCCTTCGCTGCGCGTGGGCATCCTTACGGGCGCAGGCGGTGTGTTCTGCTCCGGCATGGATCTCAAGGCCTTCCTGGGCGGTGATTTCCCCTCCGTCGAAGGGCGTGGCTTTGGCGGTCTGGTCGAGCGCCCCCCCGAGAAGCCCCTGATCGCCGCAGCCGAGGGCTACGCGCTTGCCGGCGGTCTGGAACTGCTCCTCGCCTGCGATCTCGCCGTCGCCAGTGAGACGACACGGCTCGGCATCCCGGAGGCCAAGCGTGGCCTCGCCGCTGCTGCAGGCGGCCTCGTGCGTCTGCCGCGCCTCGTGCCTTACCGCGTTGCGCTCGAGATGGCGCTGACGGGTGACATGATCACTGCCGCGCGCGCCTACGAGCTCGGTCTTCTCAATCGCGTGGTGCCTGCAGGGGAAGCACTCTCTGGCGCACAAGCGCTTGCGCGGGCCATCGTAGCCAACGGGCCGCTCTCGGTGGCAGCGAGCAAACGCGTCATGCGCGAGCAGGCCAGCTGGTCGGCAGACGAAATGTGGGCCCGCCAGGACGCCATCGTCATGCCGGTGTTCGCATCGGACGATGCCCGCGAAGGCGCTTCGGCCTTTGCCGAGAAGCGCGCCCCGGCCTGGTCCGGCAAGTAATCCACACCTCCGCAACCTACGACACCAAGGAGTCAGACAGCATGGAGATTTCGGGCAAGACAGCAATCATCACCGGCGGAGCCTCCGGGCTCGGCGAAGCCACAGTACGTCGCCTCGCGCGCATGGGCGCCAACGTCGTGATCTTCGATCTCAACGCCGAGCGCGGCAACGCCTTGGCCGCCGAACTCGGCGCGAGCGTGATGTTCCAGAGCGTCAACGTGACCAGCGAGGAATCGGTGGCCGCTGCGGTTGCCGCAACCATGGAGCGCTTCGGCGCCATCCACATCTGCTGCAATTACGCCGGCATCGGCAATGCGATGAAGACGCTGGGCAAGCAGGGCGTATTCCCGCTCGCCGAGTTCAACAAGGTCATCCAGATCAACCTGGTGGGCACCTTCAACACGCTACGTCTTGCAGCAGAGCAGATGGCCAAGAACGAGCCTGTGAACGAGGACGGCGTCCGTGGCGTCATCATCAACACGGCCTCGGTCGCAGCTTACGAAGGCCAGATCGGGCAGGCCGCATACAGCGCGAGCAAGGGCGGCATCGTGGGCATGACGCTGCCGATCGCGCGCGACCTCTCGTCCTACGGCATCCGGGTGAACAGCATCGTGCCGGGCCTGATCAAGACTCCGCTCTTCCTCGGTCTCCCCGAGCCTGCAGTGAAGGCGCTCTCGCAGTCCGTGCTGTTCCCGCAGCGTCTGGGCTCGCCCGACGAAATCGCGCATCTGGCGATTGCGATCATCGAGAACGATTACATCAACGGTGAGTGCATCCGCATGGACGGCGGCATCCGCATGCAGCCGCGCTGAGTGAATCGACTGCCCGCGGCGCAGGCCGCGGGCGGTTTCCCGGTGCTAACGGTCCACCCAGCAGGGCGGACGCTTCTCGATGAAGGCGCCTATGCCTTCCTTTGCATCCTCGGCTTGCAGGTTCGCCACCATCACCCCGGCCGCGTATCGGTAAGCATCTTCGAGACCCATTTCGCGCTGTGCGTAGAACGCCTCTTTGCCGATGGCGAGGGTATGGCTGGACTTCCCGGCGATGGTACGGGCCAGATGCTCAACCGTCGCATCGAGCTCATCCGCTGCCACCACCCGGTTCAACAGCCCCATGCGCCAGGCCGTGTCAGCGTCGATCATCTCGCCGCAGAGCAGCATTTCCATTGCATGCTTGTTGGAGAGGTTGCGCGACAGCGCCACCATCGGCGTGCTGCAGAAGAGTCCTATGTTGACGCCCGGCGTTGCGAACTTGGCTTCCCTGGCGGCAACGGCCAGATCACAACTGGCCACCAGCTGGCAGCCCGCGGCCGTAGCAGTAGCGTGCACGCGTGCAATCACTGGCTTGGGGCAGCGGACGATGGCCATCATCAGGTCTACACAGCCTGCCATCAGCGCTTCATGGAAGGCGGCACCCGGATTGGCGCGGATCTCTTTCAGGTCATGGCCGGCACAGAAGGCCGGGCCGTTGGCGGCCAGCACGACCACCCGTACGGAAGGGTCCCTCGCCGCGGCACGGAAGGCTCCACAGAGCGCTGCCATCATGGGCCCGGATAGCGCATTGCGTGCGGCAGGGTTGTTCAAGGTGATGCTTCGCACGCCAGCTGCATCGGCGACGGCGACGAGTTCATTGTGTTCGGCAGGGTTCATGGCGCTCTCCGGTTTGCGCGATGGCGTGGCGCTGGCAGTATAGCGATATGGACCCTAACGACCCTCGCCCCTTCTGGGAGCGCAAGACCCTCGCAGAGATGAACCCCCAGGAGTGGGAGTCGCTGTGCGACGGCTGTGGGCTCTGCTGCCTCCAGAAGCTCGAAGACGAGAGCGACGGCGTGGTCTATTTCACCGACGTCGCCTGCAAGCTGCTCGACCTCCAATCCTGCCGCTGCAGTGATTACCCGGGCCGACGGCGTCATGTCAGCGACTGCGTCTCGCTGGACGCCGCCGTCGTTCCGTCGATCGGCTGGCTTCCGCGTACCTGCGCGTATCGGCTTCTGGCTGAGGGAAAACCCCTGCGGCGCTGGCATCACCTTGTGTGCGGGGACACCCAGGCTGTCCATGCTGCGGGGATTTCCCGCTCGGGGCGTATGGTGTCTGAAGTCGATGTTCCGCTCGAAGACTGGGAAGACAGGATCATCTTCCGCTCGCGCACCTGAGATCAGGGACTGCAATCCCGATGCAACTCGACCGATGGCACCCGGTGCCAACTCGAGAGCTCCCCCTTCGCCGCCGCCTGTCTGTCCAGGCGGTCCCATTTCTGTCTGAGGAGCGTGGTGAACAGCCTCCCCCGAAATGAGGAATTGATACCCGGCCACGGGTTGAAGGGATTCAACCGGCTGTAGGCCCATATCTCCAGGCGCCGGGCGCCGGGCGCCGCGTTCCCCCGGCAGTGCATGCCGCAGGTGTCTGCCACAACCAGGGTGTTCGCCGGCACGGTGAATGCGCGCGGAGGCGGAAGTCCAAGTGAAGGGAGTTCGGCTTCATCGACGCGGAAGGACCCCTTCTCGCTGTACCCGTCGCGCAGACGCGAGGCAACCACGCTGCGGCGGTATTCCCAGCGCAACCGCGCGAGGCTCAGACGATGGGAGCCGGGCACGTAGGTGAAGGGCCCATGCCCGGCAGTGACCTCGTGGAGGAAAAACCAGGCTTTCACGGTGGGGTGGAAGGTGTCGGAGTGCAGGACCTTTTGCGGATCCGGCGATCCTTCGCGCACGCCGTTGCGAATCGACTGGACGTAATGAAGAGGCTCCGAATTGCTGGCACCGATGTAGCGCACAGCGCCGGCGAAGGGAGGGCGTGCGAGCAAGGATTGCAGAGACGGCAGCGTCGGCAGGGTAACGTGGTCGAGCAGCAGACGATGGGTGAGGGTGTCGCCCTGTATGCACTCCCTTACTTCGCCAGAGGCACCGTACACCTCTCGCCTGAGGGCATCGAAATCCGCCGCAGAAAGCAGATCCGGGATCAGGACGAATCCGTCACGGGCATAGGATTCACGCAGCTCTTGCGACAACAGAGAGCGTAGCCAGAGACGTCGCCACGCCGTCATCGTGCGCGCTGTCAGAAGCCGCAACACATGCAGACCTGCCCGGTTCAGCAGAGCCGAACCGATGACGGGGTTGTTACGGAAATCGTGGCCGGATCCAAGCGGCGACAGCAGCCACAGGGGCCACCGTATCCATCGCCGTACAGAGTGCGTGTCGAGCTTCATTGCCGAAGACTGCCGCAGCCGTCGGTGTCCTGTCGAGATGCAAGCTGGGTCATAATCGGCCGATGAACATGGCGCATACCCCCTACGACGCCCAACTCGCTCCACTCCTGGAGCGGGCGTGCCGTGCGCTCAGCGAAGCCCATCCGGGCAGCGAGTGGACAGCCCGAGGGGAGGTTATGCAATGTCGCAAGTCTCGCGTGATCCCTCTCGTGGAGCGCGGCGGACGTCGGGGAGCAGGCCTCAAGATCTACAGCGATCCCCGCGTCGCCGAGCGCCAGGCAGCGGGGCTGCGCCTGGGAGCTGCCATGAGCAACTTCCCCGGCTGTGCGGCCCCCGTGCTCTACGCCCACGACGAGGACGCTGCATCGCTTCTGGTTGAATGGGTGCCTGCTCCACATCTCGAGTGGGTGCTGGTCAGGGCGGCAGTTGCACCCTCCCGGCATCGCGCCACATTGGTGCGTGTCGGGACCTGGCTGCGCAACTTCCACAGCCTCAGCGGGATTGACGATGCTCCCTTCGACGCTGCCCGTTACACAACCCTGCTCGCCGCCCGCATAGCCTCAGCCCCGGCAGGTGCCCGCGAGCTTGCGTCTGATGCCGTGTGGACGCGGAGTCTTCGTTGGCTGGAGTCCCGACTCGACAGGCTTGATGGTCGGCCAGTGCCTGTCGCCTGCATTCACGGCGATTTCACCTTCACCAACATTCTCGTCTCGCCAGAGACGGTCACGGGAATCGACATCTGGGCTGACCGGCGCCTTCCGCTGGTAGAGGATCTCGCCCGGATGTTTGTGTATCTCGCAATGGGAGATCTCTTTCCCCTGCGCGCGCGAGTAGGGCAGGTACCGCTCGGAGAGCGCCGGGCGCAGCAGTCGCTGCTCGAGGGCTATGGCGGACTCGACGAGCGCAGCAGCTCTGTCTGGGAGGCGATGGTGTGCTTCGAAGCCGTGGCGCGTTGGCTCGCGCTGAGCGACCGGCTGGCGCGCCGCAGCAGCCCGACGGAGCTCTGGAAGCGCGCGGGTGTACGCGGCGTGTTGACCAGCATCGTGGGGCGCGGGTAGGCTCGCCGCGCCCTCGTACCGAGCGACACATCCATGCCCCGCGTGCTGTTCCTTAGCCATACCGGCGTCGAGTACCCCGTTGACGCGCATATCGGCGACAGCCTGATGACTGCGGCCCTCGATAACGCTGTTCCCGGCATCGATGCCGAATGCGGCGGCGGCTGCGCCTGTGGCACCTGCCACGTGTACATAGACAAGAGCTGGGCAGGACGCGTTGCGGCTGTGGCCGACATGGAGGAGGGCATGCTCGACTTCGTTCACAAGCGCGAGGCACACTCCCGACTCGCCTGCCAGGTCACGCTTGACGATGCACTGGACGGTATCGTGGTGCACATGCCGGAATCCCAGTTCTAGTTGCTCGTGGACACAGATCCCTGGGCTGACCATCCCTGCAGACCGGGCGCGGATGCCTGGTCGCTGCCCCTCGAAGATTTCGATGTCTCCAACCCCAGGCTCTTTGCCGAGGAGGCATGGGGGCCGTTCTTTGCGAGACTGCGGCAGGACGCGCCGGTGCATTACTGCAGCAGCAGTCCGTTCGGAGCCTACTGGTCAGTGACCCGCTTCGGCGACATCCGGTACGTCGACAGTCACCATGAGATTTTCTCCTCCGAGCCCACGATCCTCCTCGGCAATCCCCCCAAAGACTTTTATCTGCAGCCCGGCTTCATAGCCATGGATCCGCCGCGCCACACGGTCACCCGTGCTGCGGCACAGCCCGCGGTGGCGCAGGCAAACCTCCTGTTGCTGGAGCCTCTGATCCGGGAGCGGGCGGCAGCCATCCTCGAAGATCTGCCGGTTGGCGAGGACTTCGACTGGGTCGAGCGGGTGTCGGTGGAACTCACCACGCAGATGCTTGCCACGCTGTTTGACTTCCCCTGGGAGGAGCGGCGGCTACTCACCCATTGGTCTGACGTCGCTACATCAAGCCCGCGGAACCCCGGCGCCGCCAGGATCAGCGCAACACAGTGGCGCGAAACCATGCGGGAGTGTCTTGAGCGCTTCAGCGCGCTGTGGGTTGAGCGGGCCTCGCGTCCGGCACGACAGCCCGTGGATCTGGTCACCCTGCTTGCGCAGCACCCTGCGACCCGTGGTCTTACGCCGATGGAGTACCTCGGGAACCTCTTGCTGCTGATCGTTGGCGGGAACGACACGACGCGTCACTCGCTGAGCGGAGGGGTGCTGGCGCTGCACCAGAACCCCGCGGAGTTCCGCAAGTTGCGCTCTGAACCGCGGCTCGTAGAGAGCCTCGTTCCGGAGATCATCCGCTGGCAGACGCCGCTCGCGTATATGCGGCGCACAGCTGTCTCGGACGTGGAACTCTGCGGTCAGCAGATACGTGCCGGCGACAAGGTCGTCATGTGGTATCTCTCGGGTAACCGCGACGCGGACGAGATTCCGGATGCGGAACGTTTCATCGTTGACCGTCCGCGCGCGCGGCACCATCTGGGTTTCGGCTTCGGCATCCACCGCTGCATGGGCAATCGCCTCGCCGAGATGCAGCTGCGTATCGCCTGGGAAGAAATCCTCAAACGCTTCGCCCGGATCGAAGTGAGGGGAGAGCCCGAGCGCGTGATGTCCTCATTCGTCCACGGCTTCGAGAGATTGCCCGTGCGAGTGCACCTGGCCTGACGCCGCTTGTCAGAGGCCCGGCCAGCGAGGTTCCCGTTTTTCGAGAAACGCGCTCATGCCCTCCTTGGCGTCAGCGGTCTGGCTTGCACGGGCAATCATCAGCTGCGCGTACTCGAAGCACTGCGCGAGCGTCATGTCCTCCATGGCACGGAATGCCTTTTTGCCCAGCAGCAGCGCGGTCGGGGCATTGGCGAGCAGCTTGCCCAGAAGGGCATCGACCTCGAGGTCCAGACGTTCTGCGGTGACCACCCGGTTCAGCAAACCGAAATCGAGCGCGGTGGCGGCGTCGAAAGATTCAGCGGTGAGGCACATTTCCATCAGCCTGCGTCGCGGCACGAGGCGCATCAGGTAACTCAGGATCATCAGCGGAAAGACGCCAACCCGGGCCTCTGGCGTCCCGAAACGTGCGCCCTCCACTGATACTGCAAGGTCACACATGCAGACGAGGCCCAGACCTCCCGCCATCGCGTGCCCGTTCACGCGAGCCATGAGAGGTTTGCCAAGCCGCTCCGCGGCAAGGAATACGGCAATGAAGGGGTGGGTGTCGCCGGCCCCTTGGAAGACACCGCCCCCGGTATCCCGCGCCTGTCGCAGATCAGCACCCGAGCAGAACGCTTTGTCTCCGGCGCCGGTGAGAACGACCGCGCGCACATCGGTGTCGACGGCGGCCCGCTCCAGTGCCGCACGCAACCCGATCAGCACGTCCTCGTTTGCGGCGTTGCGCTGATCCGGCCGATTGATGGTGATCCGGAGCACGCCGGCATCGAGGCTCAACAGTACAGCGGACATCGGCTCACTCCGGCGCGGAAACTTCTCATGTGGGGCAGGGCCACTGCGGCAAGATTGCCCGTGTAGAATCGCCCCCTGATCGCAACGCAGTCAACACGGGGAGCGGGCCGCGGTGGAGGAAATGCAAGGTCGCGGACTTGAGCCTGCCGGGATCGAACGGCTGCGCGAGGCCATCGCATCCGACATCGCCTCGGGTCGCTGTGATGGTGTCTCTGTGTGCGTGGATATCGACGGCAGGCCGGTATTCGAGACGTGCCAGGGTTTCGCGGATCGACGCAACGCCCGTGCTCTGGCGCCGGACGATGTTTTCGTTTCCTTCTCCATCGGCAAGCAGTTCGCCAACACAATCGTGCTTTCCGCCATCGAGCGGGGAGCGCTTTCCTTTCTCACGCAAGCCGCCGATCTCCTGCCCTGCTTTTCGGGAAGCGCCTGGCGTGGCATGACGGTAGCGCAACTGCTCACGCATACATCCGGTGTGCTCGCCGACGCGCCATCGGTCCCGGTGGACGTCCTCATGGATCCCGCCCGGCTCACAGCATTTGCCGCAGCGCGGGGTCCCCGGTCTGCTCCCGGTGAGCGGGTCAGTTACTCAACCGTTGCGGGACATGCAGTGCTGTCAGAACTGGTCCGTGTTGTTGATGGCGGCACGCGCGATTTCGCGGCGATCGTCCGCACGGAGTTGTTTGAACCGCTTGGCATGAAGGACACGAGCCTCGGGCTCAGGGAAGACCTCCTGCCGAGACTCTGTCCTGTCGTCGCCCGCTACGAGCCGCCAGGCCTGTTCGATCCGCACGGCATGGAAGGCTTCAACCACCTGCTCGCGATGCCGGGTGGCTGCATGCCTGCAGGTGGCTACCTGACAAGCTCGGGGGATCTTCGACGCTTCGTACGCATGCTCTCGAATGCCGGCGAACTGGACGGTGTACGGATCCTGTCTCCCGCAATGCTCGCGCTTTGCGCCCGCAACCAGACCGGCGAGCGCCCCGATGCGCTGTTTGAGTCGGTCCTGGGCCTGCGCGGCTGGCAGCCCTGGCCGGCATGCATTGGACTCGGTTTTTATGTCCGCGGAGATGCACTCACGCCAGGCCCGATGGGCAGCCTCAATTCGCCCGGGACGATTGGCGGTTGGGGGGCGGGCTCCACGGCGTTCTGGTCCGATCCCGCGCATGGCGTCGCATTCAGTCTGTTGTCGACGGGGCTGATGGAGGACACGCGGCACATGCAGCGCGTGCAGCGGCTTTCCGACATAGTGCTGTCGTCGATCACGGTTTGACGGAATCAGGAGTAAACGTGTCGCTCGACTTCGACAGCGCCCGCCTTCCCGATCCATCGCTGCGTCCTGAGCATCACGCCTGGCGCGCGAGCCTGAGGCGTTTCGTGGATGCGGAGATATACCCTTTCGTCGACGAGTGGGACGAGGCCGGCACCGTGCCGGATTCCCTGTGGCCCAAGGCCGCATCCATGGGCTTGCTGCAGATGGGTTACCCGGAGGAATTCGGCGGCATCCGCGATGGCATCGACATCTGGCACATGAACATCGTCGCCGAGGAGATGGCGCGCACCAGTCTTGGGGGCTTGAGCAGTTCGCTGCTTGTCCATGGCATCGGCTTGCCGCCGCTGGTCAACTTCGGAACCCCGGAATTGCAGCGCACCGTGATACCTGCGGTGCTTGCGGGCGAGCGACATATCTCGCTTGCCGTCACCGAGCCCTCCGGGGGCTCGGATGTCGCCCGACTGCAAACGCGCGCGCGCCGGGAGGGCGATCACTTCGTGGTGAGCGGCGCCAAGACTTTCATTTCCGGGGGCATGCGCGCGGACTGGTTCACAACGGCGGTGCGAACCGGGGGGGAGGGCGCTCGCGGGCTTTCGGTGTTGCTCATACCCGCGGAGCTTGCGGGTGTGTCCCGCACGCCGCTCTCACGCAAGCAGGGATGGTGGTGTTCCGATACCGCGACGATCCACTTCGATGAGGTGCGGGTGCCAGCGACCCACCTCATTGGCCCCGAGAACGCCGGGTTCCTCGTCATCATGGCGAACTTCAACAACGAGCGCATGGCCATGGCCGTCGGCATGGAGGCCTTCGCAAGGGTGTGCCTAGAAGAGGCCGTCAACTGGGCCAGGGAGCGACAGACCTTCGGGAAGCGTCTCGCAGACCACCAGGTCATACGCCACAAGATCGCGCAGATGAAGCAGCGCATAACGGCTACCCAGGCCTGGATCCAGGTGTGTTCGCGCCAGATCCACGAGGGGTCGGCGCAGCCCGGCGATATCGCACTTCTCAAGGTGCAGGCGAGCGAAACCCTCGAGTTCTGCGCACGTGAAGCCATGCAGGTGCTCGGTGGCGCGGGCTACATCCGGGGAAACCGTGTTGAACGGATTTACCGCGAGGTGCGTGTGAATGCCATTGGTGGCGGTTCGGAGGAAATCCTCCGCGATCTCGCCGCCCGCCAGTACGGACTCTGAGGAGGCACAGTGCGCTTTACCGACCAGCACAAGGCGATCCGTGACACGACTGCGCGCTTCATCGACGCAGAGATAAATCCGCACGCAGAGGAATGGGAAGCCGCCGGCATTTTCCCGGCGCACGAGCTCTTCGCGAAACTCGGCGCCCTGGGCTTGCTGGGAATTGCCAAGCCGGTCGAAAACGGCGGGATGGGGCTCGACTACAGCTATCAGATGGTCTTTGCCGAGGAGCTCGGGCGCATCCAGTGCGGCGGTGTGGGCATGGCAATCGGCGTGCAGACCGACATGGCAACGCCCGCACTTGCCAAGTTCGGCAGCGAAGCCTTGCGGAGGGATTTCCTCGACGCCGCAATCCGTGGGGAGGCCGTCTGTTCCATCGCTGTGAGCGAACCCGGCGCCGGATCCGATGTTGCGGGTATCCGCACCACCGCGCGAAAGGACGGCGAGGACTACATCATCAACGGCACCAAGATGTGGATCACCAACTCCACGCAGGCGGATTTTCTCTGCCTCCTTGCCAACACAGGAGAGGGCAATCCGCACTTCAACAAATCGCTGATCGTCGTACCAACGTCCACGCCCGGTGTCTCGCTCTCGCCGCGTCTCGAAAAGCTCGGCATGCGTTCCTCGGACACGGCGCAGGTTTTTCTCGAGGACGTGCGCGTGCCGCGGCGCTTCCTGATCGGCGAGGAAGGTTCAGGCTTTGTCTACCAGATGCTGCAGTTCCAGGAGGAACGTCTTTTTGCAGCAGTGTCGGGGCTCAAAGGACTGGAGGCCTGCATTCACCAGACCATCGACTACACACGTTCCCGGCAGGCCTTCGGGCAAGCGATTCTCGACAATCAGGTCGTCCACTTCCGGATCGCCGAGTTGCAGACCGAGATCGAGGCCCTGCGAGCGCTCGTCTACGATGCCGTAGAGGCCTACATCCACGGCGAAGATGTGACGATGAAAGCCTCGATGGCGAAGCTGAAAATCGGTCGCCTCTCGCGGGAAGTCACCGATGCCTGCCTGCAGTACTGGGGCGGGATGGGATTCATGTGGGACAACCCCGTTGCACGCACCTGGCGTGATACTCGCCTTGCCTCGATCGGCGGCGGTGCGGATGAAGTGATGCTCTCCATCATCTGCAAGTTGATGGATATCCTGCCGCGACGGAAAAGAGAGGTGAAAACATGAGCGACTCTCTGTCGGTGCGCTATGGCCCGTGGGCGCTGGTGGCGGGCGCCTCTGACGGTATCGGCGAGGCTTTCGCACGGGAACTCGCCGCAGGCGGGCTGAACCTCGTGCTGCTGGCGCGTCGAACCGAACTGCTGCAGCAGCTTGCTGCATCGATGGAAAGCGAGCACGGGATTTCCACGCGCTGCATCACGGCCGATCTCACGTCTCCGGACATCCTCGCGCAGGTGCGCGAGCACACGGATGATCTCGAGATCGGCCTTCTGGTGTACAACGCCGGCGCCACTCACGGCGCAGCACACGTGCTCGACAAGCCACTGGAGTCTGCGCTCGGACTGGTCGCGCTCAACTGCGTCGGGCCACTGTCGCTGTCGCACCACCTCGGTGGCAGGATGCGAGCCCGCGGACGTGGCGGGATCATGCTGCTGTCCTCCCTCGCCTCGCTCTCGGGTGGCAGTTACACCGCCGTCTACAACGCCACGAAATCCTTCGAGATGATCCTCGCTGAAGGCCTGTGGCACGAACTCAAACCTCAGGGTGTAGACGCCATGTGCCTCATGGTCGGCGCCACACGCACGCCGAGCATGTTGAACAGCATGCCGTCCTTTGCGGCCTATCCCGGATTGATGGCGCCGGCCCAGGTCGCGGCAGAGGGCCTTGGCTTCCTTGGTCGCGGGCCGATGTGGGTTGCAGGTGCACACAACCGCGAGATCGCGCGCCGCTTGCTCCCCAATCCCCGCGTTCCGCAGATCAAGGCGCTCAGCGCCGCCAGCGCCGGAATATTCGGCAAGCCCGTGCTGGATCCCGAGGGCGAGGATTTCTGAAAATCGCGTCTCGCATCGCGGCGGACGCACAACGAAGATCCATAGAGGTACACACCATGGCAGCCCCACAGGGCCCCGGATTCGACACGCTCTCGCTGCACGCCGGCGCACAACCGGATCCGGCAACGGGAGCCCGCGCCACACCCATTTACCAGACCGCGTCCTTCGTCTTCACCGATTCGGACCAGGCTGCGGCGCTCTTCAACATCGAGCGCACGGGGCACGTTTACTCGCGACTCAGCAACCCTACCAATGCAGTGCTGGAGGAGCGCATTGCCGCGCTCGAAGGCGGCGTTGCGGCGATCGCGACCGCGAGTGGGCAAGCCGCGCTGCACCTCGCCATCGTTACCCTGATGGGAGCAGGTGGCCATATCGTCGCCTCGCGTTCTCTCTATGGCGGCTCGCACAACCTGCTCGGCTATACCTTGCCGCGATTCGGGATCACGACCACCTTCGTGGACCCGCGTGACCCCAAGGCCTTCCGCGCCGCGATCCGACCCGAGACGCGACTCGTCTTTGGCGAGACGCTGGGCAACCCGAATCTCGAGGTCCTCGACATACCCGCGATTTCCGCAGTCGCCCATGAGGCAGGAATTCCCCTGCTTGTGGACGCAACTTTCACTACGCCGTGGCTGATGAAACCCCTTGAGCTGGGCGCGGATCTGGTCATGCACTCGGCAACCAAATTCCTGAGCGGACACGGCATCGTCATCGGGGGGCTGCTGGTCGACGGCGGGCGCTTCGACTGGGAGGCCTCTGGCAAATTCCCCACGCTCACCGAGCCCTATGCCGGATTTCATGGATTGGTGTTCAGCGAGGAGTTCGGGCCTGCGGCATTCATCACGCGTGCCCGCAAGGAAGGCATGCGGGATTTCGGCGCCTGCATGTCACCGACCTCGGCCTTCCACGTGCTGCAGGGGATCGAGACCCTCGGCCTCAGGATGGCGCGGCATGTCGAGAACACCCGACGCGTTGTACAGTTCCTTGCAAACGAATCCACGGTTTCAGCCGTTCGGCACCCGGAACTCGAGGGGCACCCGGATCGGGAACTGGCAGCTCGCCTGCTCCCTCGCGGATGCGGAGCGGTCTTCAGTTTTGATCTGCGTGGAGGGCGGAAGGCGGGCATTGCCTTCGTGGACGCGCTGACGGTTTTCTCCCATCTGGCCAACGTCGGTGACGCACGCTCGCTCGTGATCCATCCGGCGAGTACAACCCACCACCGGATGGATGCGGCCGCTCTGGCCGCCGCGGGGATCGGGGAGGGCACGATCAGGTTGTCGATCGGGCTCGAGGATGCCGCTGATCTCGTCGAGGACCTGCGAGCCGGCCTGCGCGCGGCAGCAAAGGCGAGCGGGGAGGGCGCGAAATGAGGATCGAACTCGACGGTTTTACTGCCTATTGCTACACCGGTTCGCGGGCTACGGATGTAACGCGGCCCGCGATCGTGATGCTCCACGGTGCCGGCATGGACCACACGGTCTGGACGCTGGTCGCCAGGCACTTCCTGCGACACGGGCGGACCGTGATCGCGCCGGATTTTCCGGCACACGGTCGCAGTGGCGGCTCGCCGCTGCAGTCAGTGCCCGAAATGGCGGATTGGGTGATGCGTCTGCTTGGCGCGATCGGTGTTTCCAGAGCCGCGTTTTTCGGACATAGCCTGGGCAGCCTTGTGGCTCTTGATGCCGTTTCCAGATACCCGGACCGTGCGCGCGCCCTCGCGATGGTCGGGACGGCGGTCCCGATGCCGGTTTCCGATGCCTTGCTCTCCGCAGCCGGGGCAAATGATCACGCTGCCTTCGAGATGCTGACGCAGTTCGGCTACAGCAAGCGACACGCTTTCGGCGGCAACTCGAACCCGGGCGTATGGATGACGGGCGCGACCATGCGTCTGTTCGAGCGATCGAAGCCCGGCAGCCTCTTTGCCGATCTCTCGGCGTGCAACGCGTTCACCGACGGTATCGAGCGTGCGGCGCACGTGTCCTGTCCGAGTTTGCTGGTGTTGGGTGCCGAGGATCGCCTCACGCCGGTGAAAGCCAGCACTGCTTTGCGGGCCGCCCTGCCTCGCGCGGAAACGCGCATTCTGGCCGGGGCAGGGCATACCTTGATGGTGGAGGCTCCGAACGCACTGCTCGATGCCCTGAGCGCGCTCGATCGCAGCTGTGCCTGAACCTCAGAGCGCCGTTGGGAGCCCGGGATTTCCCGGGTCCACCGCGACGCCGAAGTAGCGCTGGTAGTTGCCCACACTGGCCCTGGCGGTCGAGCCGTCCAGGCCCGTGTCGGCAAAGGTGTGTCGATGCCCCTTGCTTCCGCCAGCAGGGTTCGCCGCGATGTATGTTGCGATACGCCGCGCGAAGTCCGGCGTGAAGTCATAGCCAAAGCCATCGTAGAGCCTGCCCACAGCGCCTGCCGGGTCCTGCATGAACTCCCTGAACTGCAGGTCCAGCACTTGCCCGGCCGGGATCACACCCGATGCACGCGCCGTCATGGATGCGTCCAGCGCCGATACGCATTCATCCCGCCACTCGAGCGCCAGTGCCGCCTTGTCGACCTTTGCCGAGTACGCCGAGCGAATCACCGGGAGCATGCTTGCGAGCGAGGAAATGATGGACAAGGGGTCCCGGTGTGTCTGCACGAGTCGCGCATCGGGGTACGTTCGCATCAATGCCGGCAACTGCCAGAGATGCGCGGGCGACTTCAGCGCCCAGCGTATCCCCGGGCGCCCGGCCTGAAGGTACTGCAGGAAGCGGCGGTGGAAGGCATACAGGCGGTCATGGTCGGCCTTCTCGCGCAACCAGTGGGCATATGTGGGGATATGCCAGATGGTGTTGTACTGCATGCTTCCGAACGCAAACGCAGTTATGCCGACGCACTCCTGAGGCAATTCGGCGCCAATCCGGTGCATCGCCTGAACCCCGGGCATGAGGTACTCGGAGAGCCGGATCTCTCTGGCGGTCATCGCGATACGCGGATCCGGCCTTTCAGGGTCCGCAGGTTTCGACGCAAAGGGATGCGCTATCTCCCAACTGAGTGGGCAGCGGTTTGCCGGATCCAGCGCGAGGAGTTCATGGAGAATCGTCGTGCCCGTGCGGGGCATACCGATCACGATCAATGGGGCGTGCACCGGCTGTTCCAGTATCGCTGGCCCGCGCCGCAGCGCATCCTGCAGGCGAAGCTGTACTTCCAGGGCAGACTGAAGCATTCCGGAAGCGAGCACGCGCCCGAAGGGTGATAGCTGCGCCTCGTCATCCAGCGACCGGCACAGAACGGCGAGCTCTTCCTCGAAGGGGCCGTCAGGGCCGAAGTCCGCCAATCCGCTCCGATGCCGTGCCCGGTCGATCAATCTGCCAGGCTCAAGCCTGGCGCGAGCAAAAAGGCCACGCCAGCACATCAAGTGTTCGATGCAGCGCTCCGCGGCTCAGGGTGCTGTTGCTGCTCACTGCAGATCACCGATCCCGACGACCCGCGCGACAGGCGTAGGAACCGGGCCTCTTGCGAGCAGAAAGCGCCAATAGACGAGTCCGGAGGCGCGGCCCTCGCAGTCGATCCATCCCGGGACGCCGGGGTCGCTGCCGGCGACCACTACCCGGTATCGTCCGTCCGGAAGGAAACTCATCTGTGAGCGGTTCAGCGAAATCTGTCTGCGCGTGTAGTCCAGGGTCTGCATGAAACGGTTCCAGAGCATCACGTTTGCGAAGCGGCACTGAGGAAGTTCTCCCTCGATGACCAGCGCCTGGTCCGGACGAAGAACAAAGGGGGCTGCGCAGTAGTGGGCGTGCATGTTCCCGTAGCCCGACTCGCTGTTCCATTGGCCGGGTGCGTTGAAGGTGTTGGGCACCACCGAAAACCAGGGAGGCCGTGGCCCCTTGCCAGCCCCCCCCGCGATCGACATCTGCATCATGCCGCGGACGAAGCGCTCTACCGCCCCGATGCGAGAAGCGATACCGCCATCACCCGGAGGCCCGGCGAGCGGGGCGGGGTCCAAGGCCTCGATCGCCAGCGGCAACTGAAAGCCCGTCTGGTTCACGATGCAATTGCGGCTCTCGAAGTAGTGGCGCGTGGTGATCTGCCCCGCGCCCTCGCCCAAGGGCAACCAGTTGCCCGCAGCCGGGCGCTCTGCACTCACCGTGATCTCGTAATTGCCGTCCGCATCCGCCTCGAAGGAAGAGTCATCGATTGCGGAGATTGATCGGCTGGCAGCTGCGCCCTCCGCACTGCCTCCTTCGACAGTGAAGGAGGTGAATGTGGCTCCGGCAAGATTGCCGCGAATCCGGTAGCGCCTGTCAGGACGCACCGGAGCAAAAAAATAGAGCGCATCCGGGTTGTCGCCCAGCAGCTTTCGGGCCGGTGTCACATAGGGGGTGAAGACAGGCCTCTCGGGGTCGGCCTCGAGCCAGAAATTGATACCCGCGTTCAGGATATGGAGCAGCAGGCGCTCGCCCTCGGCCACGTCGTCTGCGGTCTGTATGCGCCAGGGCGTGTCCAGATATTCACGCTGGAGTTCATTGCACGCACTGAGCAAGGACTCCAGTGCGCCCCGGCCAGCCGATGCAATTGTGCTGCCGGATGCCAAAAGCGCGGGCGAGATCAACGCACTTGCGCCGCCGAGGGCCGTTGCACCGAGAATGAAATCGCGCCTTTCCATGAGTGAGCCCCTGTTGTTTTTTCCGACTATACCGATATGGCAGAAACCCCGGCATTACGTGGCGGCAAGGGCCCGGTCTGCGGGCTACCATGAACGCTGTTACGGAGGGAAAAACAAATGGCGGGTGCCGCTCCGATTCTTGATGTGCTGGTCGTAGGGGCGGGCTTCGCCGGCATATGTGCGGGCAAGAAACTTCTGGATGCAGGCATTGAAGAGTTCCTGATCGTCGAGAAGAGCGCAGGCATCGGTGGAACATGGTGGGAGAACACCTACCCCGGGGCAGCCTGCGATGTCGCTTCCCATCTCTATTGTTTTTCTTTTGCTCCCAACCCGGACTGGTCCCGCAAGTTCTCGCCCCGGCAAGAGATCCAGGCCTATCTGGAGCGCTGTGCGGACAATTTCGGCTTGAGGCGCCACCTCAGGCATCGTCGGGAACTTCGTCGACTCGAGTTCCTGGAGGATCGTTCGCTGTGGCGTGCTCACTTCAGCGATGGGGAGGAACTCCTCGCCAGGCACGTCATCCTCGGCAACGGTGGGCTTCACGTTCCCAAGCTGCCCGAGGTAGACGGCATCCAGAGCTTCGGTGGGCGCTGGATGCACTCGGCGCTCTGGCAGAAGGGCTTCAACCTGAACGGCTTGCGCATGGCAATCGTCGGCAGCGCTGCCAGCGCCATCCAGATCCTGCCTGCGGTCGCCCCGCGAGTGGCGAGCGCCACGCTCTTCCAGCGGACCCCGAACTACATCCTCCCGCGTGAGGATCGCGAGTATTCCCAACGACAGAAGTGGGTGTTCCGTTACGTTCCAGGGGCGCTCCGCCTCTACCGGCTGGGCATATTCCTGCGCATGGACATGCTGCTCTACCCGATCACAAGGGAGAAATCGGGGCTGCGCGACCGGGCGAGGCGCATGATGCTGTCGTTCATGCGCCGACAGGTGAAAGACCGCAGCCTTCATCCGAAGCTGACCCCCCACTATGAAATGGGCTGCAAGCGGATCCTGATTTCGGATGACTTCTTTGCGAGCCTCAACTGCCCGAACGTCGAACTGGTCACCGATCGGATCAGCCACGTCGAAGAGCGAGGAATCCGGACCTCTGACGGGCGGCTGCACGAGGTAGACCTCATCGTCTACGCCACCGGCTTTGACCTTGAAGGCCACATGAGAGGGGTGGAGATTACGGGGCCCGGCGGACGGTCACTCTCCGAGCAGTGGGCGGACCTGCCCACCGCGTACAACGGATGCTGTGTTCCAGGGATGCCTAACCTCTACATGGTCACGGGGCCGAACACCGGGGTCGGCACCACATCGATTGTCTTCATGATCGAGCAGGAAGTGCGGTTCATCCTCCGCTGTATCCGCTTTGCGGGGCGCCGCAAACTCCTGACCGTGACCGATGAGGCCTGCAACCGCTACAACGAGCGGCTCCAGTCGGCCCTGCAACACACGGTCTGGTCCAGCGGATGTCAAAGCTGGTATCGCAGGGAGGACGGGAAGATCTCGACTCTCTACCCCTGGAGCGCCATGCATTTCTGGCGACAGTTGCGGTTTCTGCGCCGAAGCGACTTCAAAGCCACGATAATAAAACCTTTATAAACAGCTGGCTATAGAGTAATACGAACGTGATTTATGACGATGAAAAGCAACATGACCGTTCGCTCGATGCGCGGACCAATGAGGCTGTCAAAGAGCTGACAAGCCTTCTCGGTGAGTCCCGGCTACTCCTCGATCAATCCTCATTTGAGCGTTTTGGCGTAGACCGGAGCCCGGGCTGGACCGCCAGACCCTGCGCAATCGCTCTTCCCGAAAACACGCTCGAAGTTCAATCCATCGTGCAGATCGCGCGTCGGCACTCACTTGGCATCGTACCCTCGGGCGGCCGTACGGGACTTTGCGGTGGGGCTGTGGCTGCGGCAGGCGAGTTGGTGGTTGCGCTCGATCGTATGAATCGCGTAATGGACGTGGATCCGGCAGACCGGTCGGTCACGGTCCAAGCCGGCATGATCACAGCGCAACTTCAGACCCTGGCGGCAGAGAAAGGATGGTTCTACCCGGTCGATTTCGCCTCGTCGGGCTCGAGCCAGATCGGGGGGAACATAGCCACCAACGCGGGTGGGATCAGAGTCATCCGTTATGGCATGACACGCGCCCAGATAAGCGGAATCGTAGCGGTCGACGGAAGGGGTGAGATCCTGGGGCTCAATCGGGGCTTGGCCAAGAACAACACGGGACCCGACTTCAGGCATCTCTTTGTTGGCTCAGAGGGCATCTTCGGCATCATCACGGAGGCTACGGTTCAACTGTTGCCCGCCCCTGGTCCTTCCAAGGTGATGCTCTTCGCGCTTCAGGGGTTTCCAGCCATTCTGCGACTCTTGAGTGAATTCTCGAATAGTTTGGAAATCAATGCGTTCGAGTTTCTTTCACACAATGCACTTGAGCGTGTGACAGCAAGGCTTGCGGCCTCTTCTCCGGTCGCGCCCGCTCCTTTTTATGCTTTGGTCGAATTCGAGCCCGCTACCGAAGCAGACGAAGAGCGGGCGGTCTCCATATTCGAGCAAGGCCTCGAACGTGGAGAAATCGTGGATGCAGTACTTGCAGGCTCAGAGGCCCAGGCGCGTGCGATCTGGCGTCTGCGGGAGAGCATCTCCGAGACGCTTTCCCCGTGGAAGCCATGGAAGAACGACATCAGCGTCCGCGTTGGGCGCCTCGGCGCGTTCATCGAGCGAGCATCAGCTCTGGTCGCGGAAGGCGACGATGAGCTTGAGCTTGTGTGGTACGGGCATATCGGGGATGGGAACATCCATCTGAACATCCTCAAACCCGATCGCCTGTCGGCCGAGGAGTTCGCTGAGCGTTGCTCGCCTGTGGCGAAGGGATTTGCAATGCTGTTGCAGGAGTTTGGTGGCAGTGTGTCTGCCGAGCATGGCATCGGACTGCTTAAACGCGACTACCTGAAATACAGCCGGAGCGAGGCTGAAATTTCAGCCCTGCGTGCCATCAAAGGGATTTTCGACCCTGACGGGATCATGAATCCGGGGAAGCTGCTTCCCGGACCATGAGAGCTTCTGGTTCAGGGAGTAGAGGAGGCCCGGGATGCGATCCAGGCCTCGCGTTCAGCCGCCGCCATATGGCGGAGATCCTTTCCGAGCACCGCATAAAAGACGTACTCGGCAATATTCTTGGCGTGGTCTCCCATCCGCTCGAGAGATCTCGCGGCCCAGACCAGGGAAAGACCAGCGCTTATCGTGCGGGCGTCTTCCAGCATGTAGGTCAGGATCTGCCGGCTCACGGCCTTGCACTCGGCATCAATCGCCTTGTCCTCTGCCCGTACCTTGAGTGCGGTGTCCACATCGAGCCTAGAGAACGCGTCCAGCGATCTCCCGAGGATTGCCTGGACTGATGCACCGAGATGCCCGATCTGGGAAGCCATACGCTCCTGCCCCCGCGTCTCCAGAGCGGTGGTGGCCACGCGTTTTGCGAGATCGCCGACCCTCTCGAGATCGATGACCGCCTTGATCACTGCAAAGACGAGACGAAGATCGCCGGCGGCGGGTTGGCGCCGCACCAGCACCAGATTGCACTCCTGGTCGATGTGCAATTCCATTGCGTTGACGTCGGGATCCCGGGCGATGACGGCCGCGGCGAGGTCCGTATCGGCCTCGATGAGCGCACGCACTGCATCACGCACTTGGGCGCTTACCAGGTTGCCCATCTCAAGCACATGGGCGTGCAGATCAAGCAGCTCGCGGTTGAACTGCCGCGAAATGTGGTGACCGATCCCTTGTGTATCCAGCGTCATCCATGCGCTCCAGAGTCAGCCGTAACGGCCGGTGATGTAGTCTTCCGTCTGCTTGGAGTTCGGGTTGGTGAACACCGTGTTCGTGTCGCTGAACTCGATCAGTTCACCGAGATACATGAATGCGGTGTAGTCGGACACCCGTGCAGCCTGCTGCATGTTGTGGGTCACGATAAGGATGGTGACCTTCTCACGCAGGCGGTGAATGAGATCTTCGATGTTCGCGGTGGCGTTGGGATCAAGGGCGCTGGTCGGTTCGTCGAACAGCAGGAGTTCCGGACCGGTTGCGAGAGCCCGCGCGATACAAAGACGTTGCTGCTGACCGCCCGAGAGGTTGAACGCCATGCTGTCCAGGCGGCCGCTGACCTCTTCCCAAAGCGAAGCATCACGAAGTGCAGTCTCGACCCGGTCGGCAAGTTCCGAGCGGTTTTTCTCGCCTCGCACCCGGAGCCCGTAAGCAACGTTCTCGAAGATGGACTTCGGAAATGGGTTGGGTTTCTGGAAGACCATGCCGATGCGCATACGCACCTCGATCGGGTCGACACTCTTGCGGAGGATGTTCACGTTGTCGGGATGGAAAAGGATTTCCCCGTCATAGCGGGTGTGGTCCGTGAGGTCGTGCATCCGGTTGAAGCAGCGCAGGAACGTCGATTTACCGCAGCCCGAAGGGCCGATAAGCGCCGTAACCCTGCTGTCATACACGGGCATGTTCACGGACTTGAGTGCCTGAACTGCGCCGTAGAAAAAGCTCAGATTCCGGGCTTCGGCCTTGAGGCCCTGCACCGAGTCGATGTCGCCGCGGCTTGCCACATCGACGGAAAAGCTGTGGTCGGTCTGGTCTACCATTTGATCCGGTTCCTGAAGCGCACGCGCAGCCAGATGGCAACGCCGTTCATGAGCAACGTCATCGCAACCAGCACGATACCAGCCGCGGCTGCATTGACCTGGAAGGGTGCCTGAGGGCGTGAAAGCCAGTTGAACATCTGGATCGGCATCACGGTGAACGGCGACTCGAGCCATTCGAAGCTCAGGAACGGGAAATCGCCGGTGACAGGGGAGGGTGGCAGGAAAGCGATGAACGTGAGCGCCCCGATAGTGATGATCGGTGCCGTCTCACCGATAGCCCTGGCCAAGCCGATGATGACGCCGGTGAGTATCCCCCCGGTCGAATAAGGGAGTATGTGGTCCCGGACCAACTGCCAGCGTGTGGAACCCAACGCATAGGCTCCCTCGCGTATTGCTCCCGGAATGGCACGAATGGCCTCTCTGGTCGAGACGATAATCACAGGGAGAATCATCAGGGCCAGTGTGAGTCCAGCCGACAGGATGCTCTGCCCGAAGTCCAGCGCATAGACAAACAACCCCAGGGCGAGAAGTCCGTAGACGATCGAGGGGACGCCTGCGAGGTTGGTGACGTTGATCTCGATAATCTCTGTGATCCAGTTGCGACGCGCGTATTCCTCGAGGTACACGCCGGCTGCAACTCCGAGAGGTATCGCTGTCACTGCCGTTATCAACATGACGAGGCTTGATCCCACGATTGCGCTCAGGATCCCCGCGCGCTCTGCCCGACGTGACGGGAAGTTCTGGAAGAAATCCCAGTTCAGCCGCTCAGCTCCGTCATGGATCAGGCCTGCGAGCAGCACTGCGAGTGTAAGGATGCCTACCATCATGGCCATCATGCCCACGATAGCGAAGAGGCGGTCGTAACGGCGGCCAAGAACGACCAGACGACGGATGGCCTGCGGATCGTTGCTCATGCTAGTAGGCCTCGCGGAAACGCTTGCGTGCCAGATGTCCGAGCACGTTGAAAAACAGCGTCATGAGCACGAGGACCAGGCCCACGGCAAAAATACTCTGGTACTCAAGCGATCCGTGAGGGAGGTCGCCCAAAGCGACTTGCACAATGAAGGCAGTGATAGTGGCACCCGGTTCGCGCGGATCCCAGGTGAAATTGGGTTGCTGCCCTGCTGCTACCGCCACCACCATCGTCTCTCCGAACGCCCGAGAGATGCCGAGGATGTAGGCCGCCACGATGCCGGACGTCGCTGCAGGGACAACGACCCTGAGCGATGTCTGCATCCGTGTTGCCCCCATGGCGTAGGACCCCTCCCGCATGCTGGCGGGAACAGATCGCATTGCATCCTCGGCCACTGAACTGACGTAGGGGATGATCATCACGCCGATCACCAGCCCAGGTCCCAACATATTGAACCCGGGAAGATCCGGCATGAACCATTGCAAGGCTGGCGTCACCATCAGAAGCGCGAAGTAGCCGTACACAACGGTGGGAATGCCTGCGAGCAGTTCCAGCGTGGGCTTTACGACTTCGCGCACGCGGGGATTCGCGAACTCACTAAGGTAAACCGCCGTTACCGTGCCCACAGGCACTGCAAGCATGAGCGCAACGGTGGTGGTCACCAATGTACCGGCAAGCAGCGGAAGCACGCCGTAGTGTTTGTCCGCGAACATGATGGTCCACTGGGTATCCGTCAGGAAATCCACCAGGGATACGTGCTTGAAGAACTCGGTCGACTCGAACACGAGTATCGCAACGATGGCGATCGTCACAGCAACTGCGCTGAAGGCGGCAAGAAACAGAAGCACCTCGATGATGCGTTCGCCTACATGCCTTCCGACACTGTGGGCAAAACGGCTACCCGGATCGATGCTGCCCGAACCGACGGATGACTGGCTGGGATTTTCCCGGATCATGTATGAGGGCTTGAGATGAGACTCGCGGATTATGCCGTCAGAGTGTGACGGAAAGAAGGCAAGGGTGATCGAAATCCCCTTGCCTCGTCCCTCAGAAGTGCCGTCAGAGTTTGCCTTCTCGCTCCAGAAGGTGTTCGATCGTGAGGCCGATTTCAGGTGTTCCGCCGAAAACGGTTCCCATTTTGCCTCCGTTGAAGTTCTTCAGGATGGTCTCATAGGCCGCTTCCGGAAGCCCCACATAGCCGACTTCGCTCGCCAGGGCTCCGCCTTCCTTGAGATAAAACTCAACGAATTCGCGGACTTCAGGGCGGCTGAGGGCCTTTTCCTTCACGTAGATGAAAAGGGGGCGCGACAGCGGTTGGTACGTCCCGTCGTTTACAGTTGCCACCGAGGGGAGTACGCCCGCGCCGCCGGTTGGGGGAACAATCGGGACAGCACGCAGCTTGTCCGTGTTCTCCTCGTAGTACGCCAGACCGAAGTACCCGATAGCCCCTTTGTCACGCGAAACGAACTGGACTGTCACGTTGTCGTCTTCGCTCGCCTGATAGTCGCCTCTTGAAGCCTTTGCACGACCCACGACCGCCTCAGTGAAATAGTCGAAGGTCCCGGAATCTGCACCAGCCCCTGCGAGCTTCAACGGCTGATCAGGGAAGGTGGAACGGATCTGGTTCCAACTCTTCACCTTTGCTTGGGCGCTGGGCTCCCACATCGTTTTCAGCTCTTGGATAGTCAACTGATCGACGAATGTGTTGGCCGTGCTCACGATGACGGTCAGTGCGTCATATGCCACCGGGATTTCAAAGTATTTGATGCCTGCCTGCGCGCAGAGGACCATTTCTTCCTTGAGAATGGGGCGCGAAGCGTTCGAGATATCGGTCTCGCCACGGCAGAAACGCTTGAATCCGCCGCCGGTACCAGAAATACCCACCGTCACCCTGGCGCCCCCGACCTGCGCCTGATACTCCTCGGCAACGGCCTCGGTAATCGGAAACACCGTGCTCGATCCGTCGATCTCGATGACCCCTGCAGCGTGAACGGGGCCCCCGGCGAGTGCGCCGATGAGCGCGATGCCGGCGGGTATGGCTTTGGCGATGAACTTCATTCGTTACTCTCCGGTTTGGTGCAAGGTTGGGTCGAGATTCAGAACTTGGCGTTGAGGTCGATCATGAGGGTCTGGACTTCAGCGTCGTTCAATTTGATGCGGCTGGCGGCATCAGACTCCGCGAGGAACCACGACACTGTCAGGTTGAAGTTCTTGAGGAAATCATACTGGGCCTTGAGCTTGTGACCGCTGGAGCCCGTGTAGCCCGAGGCAAAATCAGAATCTGTAAGCGTGCCGACCACGGCATTGCGCTCTACATCCCGATAGGTGTAATCCAGCGCGACTCCGGCAATGTTGGTTCTCAACCCGAGGAGCCAGGCTGTGTCTTCACTACCGTCCTCAACGCCGAGGAAGTCCCTTGAAGCGTCGTTCACGATGTACTGCCCGTAGACGGTCAGGGGTAGCGGCAGTCCAATCACATCGAGTTGACCGAAGCCTTCGAACAGCTTGAAGGCATCAGTCGTGTTCCCGTTCCCGCGAAGGCCAACTACGACTTCAGGCGGGGAGGGCAGTTGCTGCTCCTCGTTGCTGAAATCATTGATGCTGACGCCAAGCGTGAGTCTCAGTGCATCGGCGGGATCGAACGCATAGGCAACCTGACCCGTGTAAACGGCAAGGTCGTTGTCCCACTCGACGCCATCACCGTCCACGTTGTCCTTGAGGATCATGTAGCTGACGCTGCTAGTCAGAGTGTTTGTGCCGGACTTGCGCACGTACTGGGCGGCAAAACCCTCAGGATTGATGTCGTTGTCCCAGGCAACATCTGCCATCGAGATCCACGGCTGCTTCATTTTTCCAGCGAACAGCTTCAAGCCCGGGACAGACAGCGGGTGGTAGTCGATGTAGCCAAGATCCAGCCAGACAGCCTTCTTGTCGAAGTAGGCGTCCATGTCCTGATTTGTGGAGCGCCGATCAGCGCTGTTTCCAGTGGCGATCTGGATGCCTGCTTCGACCTCGGGGTTTACCTGGGTGATCGCCGCCAACCGCGCACGAATGCGTTGCCGGTCTTTGTCACGCCCACCGTTTTTGCGTTCGTCTTCAATGTTGATGTTGTCGTTTCTGACGCGCATATCGCCCGTCAGCTTCGTGCTTGCAGCCCACCCGGCGAGCTGCTGGAACGCAGTAAAATCCTTCTTGTCGAGTTTTTCCTTGTTGGCGCGCTTCTCTACGCGCTGCTCGCGGGAAAGATCACGAACGAGCTCAGCATGCTGGGCCTTGGTGATGGATCCGTTCGCCAGGAGCATGTCGAGCAGCTTTGCATCCACGCCGGCATGAGCCACTCCGCTGCAAAACACCAGCGTCGCGCTGCGCAGAACCCAACTCTTTATACTGTTCATCATGCCTCCTTCGGCATTCGGCCATTAACATAGGGGCATTGTTTTGCACTTAGATGACAGTAATGAGACGGTTCGAGGGGTAATTCGCCTTTTTTGTGTCACACACATGACAGGTCAATGATAGTTGGCGGGCGACGCGAGTGAATTCACGCCGCTGGCAGAGGATAAGCGTCGCCATGCGAGGCGGCTCTTCAATTGTTAAATTTAACATAATATACATTATGCGTATTTATTGCCGCCCCAACAGAGTCGCTCGCGCGGAATCCGGCAATCAGGTTACCGACTCAAACTCGATGGGCATTTCCTTGATGCCATGAATGAAATTTGACCGTAGCCACCGTATCTCGCCATCCAGCCGCGGGTTTCGCACCCGCCGCGTAAGCTCTTCGAAGACGATTCGCAGCTCCAGACGCGCGAGATGGCTACCAAGGCAGAAATGCTCACCGATTCCGAAGGCCCGGTGCTGGTTCCGGACATCCTCGCGGGACGGACGTCGAACATCGAACACGTCCGGATCCGCGAACAACGCTTCGTCACGGCTGGCCGCTTGATAGAACATCACAACCTTCTCACCGGGCTCCATTGCCTGATCGCCGACTACAACGGACTCGGTAACCGTGCGCCGGAAATTGATCACAGCCGGATTGCAGCGCAGGATTTCTTCTACGGCATCAGGAATCAGCGAGGGATCGTCACACAGCGCCTGATACTGGTCGGGGTGCTCCATCAGCAAGCGCATACCCTGGCTTGTCATCGTCCGGGTCGTCTCGTTTCCCGCGACAATCAGGATCATCATAAAGCTGCGGAACTCATCCTCTGTCAGGTTTTCTCCTTCCACCGTTCCGCGCAGCAACGCCCCGACGATGTCATCGCGGGGGTTCTCACGGTGCATGGCCATGACCTTGTCCGCATACATGTACAGCTCGATGGCGGCCATCTGGCCATCGGTTTCAGACGTGGTCAGATCCGGATCGTCGGCGCCGAGCATCGTGTTGGTCCAAGAGAAGAAACGGTCACGATCCGTCACCGGCACACCAAGGATCTCGCAGATGGCGACAAGGGGAAGTACGCAGGCGATCTCTGTCACGAACTCACAGCGTCCTTTATGAAGGACTGACTCAATCGCCTCTCGTACGACTTTCCTGAAGCTCGCCTCGTAGCTGTCGACCTTCGTCGGGGTGAATGCGTTGCGAACAATCCGCCGGTACTTGATGTGTTCAGGTGGGTCCATGTTCAGGATCATGGTCCGAAGCAGCGGCAACTGCTCCGCAGGGGGGTCGTTGATGAAGGCACTGCCCACAGCTGATGAAAACTGGGCCGGGTGCTTCGAGATGAAATCGATGTCTTCCTGCCTGAAGAAAGCGGTGAAGCCCTCCCCCCCACTCATGGGTTCATCTATCCGCACACTTCGCGCTGCTCGCAGCTCCCGGTACAGCTCGGCGGGAACGCCCCCACGATGGAGATCAGGGTCGCTCAGGTCGGCGAAAGGACAACGTGACATCTGAACCTCATTCTTCGCGTGTTTGTTCAGGCCGTAGTCTCAACCTGTGGCCCCCTACCCTGTCAACCAAAAGCCACGCCGCGTTACACTGCCATCCCTTACGGTTTTCGCTCAGGAGTCTTCCCTTGCGTTATCTGCACACGATGGTCCGCGTATCGGATCTGGACGGAGCGACAGATTTCTTCTGCAACAAACTCGGCTTGGTCGAGCTGCGGCGCATCGACAGCGAACAAGGGCGCTTCACGCTCGTATTCCTCGCCGCCACCGAGGACGCGGCCGCAGGCGACAAGGATTTTGCGCCCTTGGTCGAGCTCACTTATAACTGGGATCCGGAGACATATACCGGAGGCCGAAACTTCGGGCACCTGGCGTACGAGGTAGACGATGTCTATGCCCTGTGTGCCAAATTGAGTTCCAAAGGCGTCATCATCAATCGGCCGCCGCGCGACGGCAGGATGGCGACCCGCAGCAAGAATCG
>CAIYPF010000104.1 GCA_903928015.1 uncultured Gammaproteobacteria bacterium
CGCGATCCGCACGCTGGTCGGACAAGCCGAACTCGACAAGAGCGAGGGCATGTCCGAAAGCCTGAAGAAGAAATCCATGTTCATGGGCCTGCCCACCCTGGTCGGCGGCTACGCGACGGTCGCCAATTACCTCGACCGCCTGCATGACGAGGCCAAACTCGAAGCCTGCATGTTCGCCTTCCCGGATTTCGAGCACGACATCGATCTCTTCCAGCAGCACATCCATCCCCGCCTTGCCTCGCGCAAGGGACGGATGGGCGGGCCGCGCTGAGGCGCGCAGATGACGGACTCGCTCGGCTGGCGCTGCAAGTTCGGGGTGGTGGCGCCGTCCACCAACACGTCTGTACAGCCCGAATACGACGCACTGCGCCCGCGCGGCGTCACCAACCACTTCTCGCGGGCGATCATCCCCGATACGCGCGTCACGGACGATGCGAGCTTCCTGGCGATGCTGCAGAACATCCGCGATGCCACCGCCGCCGCGGTGGATGCCGCCATGAGTTGCAGCCCGCAGCATCTGATCCTCGGCATGTCCGCGGAAACCTTCTGGGACGGCGCTGACGGGGCGAGCAAGTTGAAGGCCTCGCTGGAAGCGCGGGCCGGCGTGGGAGTGACCTTGGGTTCAGAGGCTGTGGAGGCTGCCTTGCGCGCCTATGGCAGCATCCGCCGCATCGCCGTCATCACGCCCTACATGCCAGTCGGTGACCGCAACGTGCACCGCTACTTCACGGACACCGGCTACGAGGTAGTCCGTCTGACAGGGCTGAAATGCGCGAGCCCGATGCTGATCGCGCATGTCTCGCGGCAGGAACTGCGAGACGCGGTCAAGGCCATCGACGGGCCGGACGTGGATGCCATCGTGCAGGTGGGCACCAACCTCGCTTTCGCGCACGTGGCGCCGATGGCGGAGTTCTGGCTGGGCAAACCCGTGATCGCGATCAACACCGCCACCTACTGGTACGCATTGCGCAGGAACGGCATCGAGGACCGGTTAGAGGGATTCGGTGCCCTGATGGAAGAGCACTGAGCCGGAGGCGCAGAGACTACTTCCAGTAGCGGAACTCCTGCGTGTACGTGTCATCGTCGTTGTGTGTGGTAATCACTTCGCCGCGAATGCCCGCATACGCTCGCGTGCCGCCCACAATGGCGCGCGCTACGTGCTCTTGCTTCTCGAGGGCAGGATGCGACGGAACATAGAACGACAGCCCCAACACGACTATTTCGCCGTCGGGCAGATCGAACACAGCGTTGAGCAGGCGATCTTCACGATGGGGATCAGTGCCGTGTCCCAGTTCACCGACCTTCGTCATTGTGCCAAACATCTCGCCATAGGGCTTTCCGTCTTTGAGCATGGGAGATTCGAATACGAACTCGTCCCCCAGGTCGCCATCGACGTTTGTGTTTAGCGAGATCAGCTTCGACCCATCGGTTGCTTGAGTCAGGATGAGTACTTCCGGACCCCGGGTGCAACCCGTGAGGGCCAGCGCAGTGAGCAATCCGGCGACTGCTGCGGCGGCAAGTTTTTTCATGGGCTTCCTTTTTTCGTGGGTATTTCAGGCATGTGCCCGAGTGGCAAGGCGTGGCAACGGGAGGCGGAGTGCTGCTTTGGCCGCGGGAGAGGTTAGCAAGAAATCATAGCGATGGGGTTTTGGGAGCACTTATCAGCGCCGAGGGATCAGCTCCGTGCAGCGTGTGACGCCAGGGAATGACACCACGACGCATATCCCCGGAGCCGCGCGCCTAGTGATGCCACATCAGCGTCAAGCCCGCATCGACCCTGCCGGGCGTGTCCGTCGGGCGTACATCCATCATCACGACATCGATGCCGAAGCGTGTGTCGAGCAGCACCAGCCAGCGCAGCAGCGCGTCGAAGTCCCCACCATGCAATCCGAGCGCGAGCCGCGCGTCGCCTTCAGGCCGGAAGTCCCCGAAGGCAAGCGCGAAACCCGGCGCGGTGCGGTTCACCACCGAGATCAACGCAGGCGCGCCGGCGTCGGGCACTGCAGACCGGGACTGTGCGCCTGTAGCCGACAGGGCCTTGGCGCGTGCGAGCAATTCACGCGCCTCGCGGTGCTCTGCACGCCGGGCGTCCAGAGAGCGATGCGACGGCACCGCCACCCACATCATCAGCAGGAGCCACAACAGCCCAGCGAGCGCAAGGATGAGCCGATCGTGCTGCGGCGCTGCCGAGGCCTGCAGGACACGCTGCGCCATGCGCCGCAAGGAAGCCGCCTCAGGGAGCTTCACGCGCGCGCCCCACCCGCACACGGCCCTCGAAGCGCGCTCCTGAGCGCGAGGCGGAAAGCAGTTGCGCGGGCGCGCCGTCTGCCTCCAGCCCGGCCTGCAGTTGCTGTAGCGCCTCAACGCTGCCCGCCTCGAGCAGCAATTCGAGATAGCCCCGCGCCTGCTGGAAGCGAAGCCCCACAAGCCGAGGTCGCGCCTCCGGCGACATGCGCCTCAGCACCACGCCGACTTCGCCCAACAGAGCCGCGAACCCCGGAGCCTCTGGTGCGGCCCTGCGCGCGGGCTGTAGTGCCTGCGCTTCGAGCGCCCTGCCGAGGTGCGGCGCGTGGGCGAGTTCCGGGTAGTGTCTCGCCAGCAGCACCCGCGCCTCGGCACGGATCGTCTGCGCCTGCTGTACGTGCCAGAGGCCGAGCGTGAGCGCGGGCGCAGCGAAAAGCACAGGCAGCAGCGACGCAGCCGCCAGCAAGACCGTACGGCTGCGCCGGCGCGCCAGGCGACCTGCCTGTGGCTCGAAGCGGCCCTGAAGCAAATCGACCGCAGCGCGAGCGGCATCCGGCCATGCGAGCGCATTGAAGAACGCCGCAGCGGATACATCACCGTCGCAGATATCGATGGCCTGGCCCTGCTCTTCGGCCCATCGCGCCGCGACGGAAGGCGGCCCGGCGAAGCCCGGCACGCCGGGCGCACAGAGCAATACCCGTTCACCATCGCGGAAACTGCAGGCAGTACTGCGCCCTTGGGCGAGGAGTTCATGGTCCGCCCAGGCAGAGGCGACGGGCAGGCCGGCCTCGGCCAGTTGCGCGAGCGTCGCGGCAAGACGCTGCGCGTTGATTGCCACCGCGCGGCGCACGCCCGCGCTGCCGGTGGCCGCAAGCACCACGTGCACAGCCTCGAGCTCTTCGAGCAGGTAGTCTTCCATCAGGTAGGGCGCAACCGATGCCGCACGCGCCTCTGTGCCCGGTGGCATGTGCAGGTCGAGCATCAGTATGTCCTCGCCCGGCAAAACCAGTGCGACGGTGCCGGGCATCAGTTGGCCGTGGCGCGCGGCAATGACGGTGAGCGTGTCGCTGCCGCAGCGCACGTCTTCGCCCTCTGCCAGATACGCCCAGTCCCAGAGCGCGTCGGTACAGAGCGCGGCAAGCCGCGTGCGCGGACGCAGGAGCAGGGATGGCGCAGGCGCTGCATACGGTGCATGCAGTGCGTGTAACACCG
>CAIYPF010000105.1 GCA_903928015.1 uncultured Gammaproteobacteria bacterium
AGCAGCCGACGACGCCTCCGCCGATCACGACGACACGGGCATGGGATTGCATGGGTCTCAGGGTCTCCTCGGTGTGTTGTGTGTTGCGTTCAGGGCTCGCCATCGCCGATCGCGGCGCGCCGCGCGGCGACGTAGGCCTCGAGTTCTTCGCGAATGGCTGCGTCCATCGGCGGCTGCTCGTACTCGGCGAGCGCGCGCTTCCAGACCTGCGTGGCGCGGGCGGTGGCGTCCTGTGCGCCCGCGAGCTGCCAGTTCTCGTAGTTCTGCCAGTTCGACAGCAGCGGGCGGTAGAAGGCGGTTTCGTAGCGCGCGAGCGTGTGTGCATCGCCGAAGAAATGCCCGCCGCTCGGCACCCGCGCAATGGCGTCCAGCCCGAGTTCGGCTTCGTCCACCACGATGGGCTTCAGGAACTCCGCCATCATCTGCAGCATCTCGACGTCCATCACGAGTTTCTCGTACGAGGCCGTGAGCCCGCCTTCCTGCCAACCCGCCGCGTGGTAGACAAGATTCGCGCCACCCAGCACCGCGCCCCAGAGCGACATCTGCGTCTCCCACGCGCCCTGCGCATCGGCGCAGTTGGAGGCACTCGCGTTGGAGCTGCGGTAGGGCAGACGGTAGCGCCGCGCGAGTTGCCCGCTCGCCACGTTCGCCTTGGCGTTCTCGGGCGTGCCGAAGGCGGGTGCGCCGCTGCGCATATCCACATTCGATGTGAACGCGCCGTACATCACCGGCGTGCCGGGGCGCACCGCCTGCGCCAGCACCACGCCGAATAGCGCTTCGGCATTCTGCTGCGCGAGCGCGGCGGCAAGGCTCACGGGCGTCATCGCGCCCATCAGCGTGAAGGGCGTGATCACCACGGGCTGTCCGTGCGTGGCCATGGCCATCAGGCCCTCGGCCATCGCCTCGTCGAAGCGGCGCGGGCTGTTCACCGAAATGATCGTGATCACGCCCGGGCTTTCGGCCATTTCTTCCAGCGTGATCCCACGCGAAATCGCCATCATGCGGATGCCGTCGATGGCACGGCCCGCGCCGATCGCGGTGCAGTGGTAGGCGCGGTCGGTGTACAGGAGATTCGCCAGGTAGGCGTCCAGATGGCGCGAATTCGCGGGCAATTCCACCGGGGCACAGACCTGGTTGCCGATCACGTGGATCACGTTGAAGTACTGCGCGAGGCGTATGAAGTCGCAGTAGTCCCGGTAATTGCCGGCGCGGCGACCCCGCTCGCAGTCGTGCACATTGGGCGGGCCTGCCACCAGCCCGAAGACGAGGTGGTTTCCGCCCAGCGTGACGCGGTGTGCGGGGTTGCGCGGTGTCAGCGTGAAAAACGGGGGCGCGGTGGCGAGCGCGCGCATCACCACGTCTTCGTCCATGCGCACGAGGCCGCTTTTCTCATCGGTCTGCGCGCCTGCTGCGCGCAGCAGCGCACGCGCAGGCGCGGACATCAACTCGATGCCGATGTCGCCGAGGATGCGCAGCGAGGCCTCGTGGATCGCCTCGACCTGGTCTGCCGAGAGGATCTCCATGGGCGCATAGGGCTGGCGCAGCTCTGCCCACGGCAGTTGCGGTACACCCCCTGCCTGCCGGCGGGGTCGTGCCTGTTCGCGTCGGCGCGGGCTTTCCGTGCTCATGTGTACGTCCTCAGAGCGGAGAGAGCCGGTCGACGGCGCGCGCAGTGGCCAGCGGATCGTCGCTGTGGACCACGGGGCCGCCTTTCCATGTGACGGCCTTTGCCGCGCGGATGGCGATGGTGCGGCCCGGAAAGATGTTCACCTCGTTGTCGCCGAAGCCCGACATCGTCGGCAGTTGCAGCAACTGGCCCGAGCGGCTGCCGGTCCACGCGGTGTAGTGGTACCCCATCCGGTAGAGCCTGGGCGGCGGCGCACCGGCTGCGCGATCCGTGGGGCGCGCCGCATCGCCGTCCTTGTCGATGGCGCCGCGCGCCGCGAGCAGGTCTTCGGTGAGGCCGCGATGGAGGATCTGCACGCCGGCGTGCTCGCCCTTGTCTGCCATCAGCAGCGCGATCTTCGCCAGATCGTCCAGCGTCGGGTAGTAGCCCGCGTTGAACCACGCCAGCCCCTCGCGTCCGTCCGCTTCTCGGGTGCGCACGATGGGCGCGTGGGCGATGCCGATCGGCGTGAACACCTCTTCTTCGAGCATGTGCCAGGCATCGGCCTTCGGGCCGCGCACGGATTTGAGGAAGGCGTCCACCGCGGCGCCGAGCAGGTAGAAATCCTGATCGCGGTAGCGCATCACCGTGCCCGGCTCCCAGGGGTAGGGCGTGAGGTGGCTGTTGATGTGCGCGAGTTTCTGCGCGTGCGAGGGTGCGGTGTACCAGCCGTCGTAGTCGGCGAGCAGGTAGCCCTCGTTGTCGTCGTTGGGGTGGGTCACGAAACTGCCCACGCCCCCGAAGCCGCTCGCCATGTTCGCAGCGTCGATGAAGCGGATGCGGCTCCACTTGGGGTCGAGGCCCGGCACGTAGTCGCCGATTCTCAGGTCCAGCACATAGGGCCCGTAGACCTGCGCCAGACGCAGCAGCGACAGCGGCGTCCCCACGCTCTTGGTGACAGAGCGCACGCCGAAGCGCATCTCGAGCGGGTAGGGGTAGGCGCCCTGTGGTGTGTCGGCGCCCTCGTAGTAGAGCGTGCCCTTCCAGAACAGCCCCAGCGCCACTTGCCATTGCGGCAGCACGGGGCCGCCCAAGCCATCGAGCGTGCCGCGTGGCAGCGTCTTGCGCAGTGTTGCCAGCGGTTGCGCCGGCAGGCGCGCGGCGAGTTCCTCGCGCGCGGTGCGGGCTGCGCTGGCCTGCGCTGCGGCATCTGCGGACGATGCGCGGAATTCCGTGCGCGCCGCCCCCCAGAACTGGCAATAGGGACTGAGCAGGTAGGGCGCGTTCTGCTGCACGAACTGGAACTGCAGCGCGCTCACGTCCGAGCCCCTGTAGAGGAATGTAGCGAGCCCCTGGTGCGCGTGGTTCTCGGTGTCGTTCACCAGCATCAGCGGGAAGGCCGCGCGGGACCAGTCGCCGTCGCCTTTTTCGCGCCAGACGCGCCCGAACTGCGGGATCAGGTTCCAGTAGCTGGAGGTTTTTCCGCGGGCGCTTTCGGCCACCATGGTGCCGCGCTCGAGCGGCACCAGAGTGCCGTCGTCCAGCGTGATGAATGCGAGCGAAACGCCGGGGAAAGCCTGGGCGTCGCGGCCGTCGACGATGCGCTTGGCGAGTGCCGGGGCGACGGCCAGCTCCGCTGCAGAGATGCGCAGTACCCCCGCGAAGGGCGGTGCTGCGCGCGCGTCATCACCGGGCGCGAAGGCTGCGTTGCGCACCGGGCCCGCGGGGGTGGAAGTCGATTGCATCCGCGCGAGCGGAAGAAGCCCGGACGCGGGGCCGGCCTGCGCTGTCGCGTCCACGAGTAGTGCCGCGCAGAGCGCGAGCCGCTGCAGTGTCTTCATGTCGCAGTACTCCTTCTTGCAGGGCGCAGCCGACGGCGTTCGTCGCTCGGGCGGCAGCCGTGGAGGCGTTTGTAGGCTTGCGAGAAATGCGAGGCGGAATCGAAGCCGCAGTCCTCGGCGATGGCGCGTACGGGGGCTGCGGTCTCGCGGAGGAGGTGGCGTCCGCGCGCGAGCCGAAGCCCCAGATGGAACTGTCCTGGCGTGGTGCCCAGCTGCTGCGCGAAGAGACGCTCGATCTGCCGCGGCGAGAGCCCCACGCGGGCCGCGATGCCTGCAAGCCCCAGTGGCTCGTCCAGCGCGGACTCCATCATCCGCACTGCGTCGGCAAGGCGTGGGTGCGTGATGCGGTAGCGCAGCCCCGAGTCCATGCGCTGCCCGTCGTCCTGCTCGCGGATGCGGGGATGGATGAACTGCTCGGCCACGGCATTGGCAAGGTCTGCGCCGTGATGCTCGCGGATGAAGTGCAGCATCAGGTCGAGCGCGGCGGTGCCGCCCGAGCAGGTGAACACGCCCTCATCCACCACGAACAGATCCGGCAGCAGCCGCGCACGCGGATAGCGCCGCGCGAAGAGCTCCGCGTACTCCCAGTGCACCGTGCAGCGCTTGCCGTCGAGGAGCCCTGCCTCGGCGAGCGGGAAGCTCCCGCCGCTGATGCCGCCAACCTGGCAGCCGTGCGAGGCGAGCTGGCGCAACTGCCCTTTGAGGCGTGGGTGCCCGAGCGTGAGCTGCAGGGCATCGAGTCCCACGCAAACCAGCAGCATGTCGAGTCGCCCGAGCTCGCCAAGGGTGCCCTGCGCGGCCACATGGATGCCGTTGCTTGCGGAAACCGCATTGCCGTCTGCAGAGGCGATGCACCACTCGTAGAGGGTTCTGTCCTGTACGCGGTTGGCCGCGCGTAGCGGCTCTATCGCGGCAGAGAAGGCCATCATCGAGAACTGGGGAAGCAGCAGGAAACCGAGTCGGCGCGCGGCCGCGTCGACCGCAATGGCAGCGGGCCCGCCACGCGCTGCGACCGGGCTTTCGCGCCGGGGCTGGCGGGTCTGGCGTGCGGGGCTCACCGATGTGGCTCTCCGGCAGTCGTTTATGGGGCAATCATGGCACGGGAGGATCGCCCTGCATGACGCTACTGCGACGATTTGTTAACGCCCGGCGACAAGTGCGGATCCTCTTTGCGGTGCAGTGCCGGGCGTTTTCCTCGCCCCGGCGTGAGCCCCGGTGTCAGAATCGCGCGCACTCAGAACGGCCTCAGGGACAGGGCATGCGTGAAAACAACCTGAAGGCCATCGCCACCATGCTCGTGGGCGTCGCTTTCTTCGCCTTTCTCGATGCCGGCCTCAAGCGTCTCACCGCGGACTATCCCGCGATACAGGTGGTGACCCTGCGGTGCTGGGCGTCGGTTCCTTTCGTGTTTCTGCCGCTGATGTTCACGGGACGGCTGCGTGAGTTGCGCATGGAAGACCCGAGGCCATTTCTCGTGCGTGGAGCCTTGGGTGTGGGTGTGATCTGGGGCTACATCTACGCGCTGTCGGTGCAGTCGCTCAGCGTCACCTACGCCACCTACATGAGCGCGCCGCTCCTGGTGGCCGCCTTGTCGGTACCGTTCCTCCACGAGCGTGTTCCGCTGCGGCGCTGGATCGCGATTGCCGTGGGCTTCGTTGGCGTGCTGGTCGCGCTCGATCCCTCCGGCAACGTGAACCTGATCGGCGCGCTGGCGGTGCTCTTCAGCACGGTCTGCTACGCCTTCACCGTCGTTGCCGTGCGTTTCATCGGCAAGGTCGTATCCACCGCAGCGATCGTGTTCTGGCATCTCGTGATGGTGGGTCTGGTGACAGGTGCCTTTGCCTTGCCGCAATGGCGTCCCCTGTCTCTGGAGGACGCATGGCTCATCGCTTTTTGCGGGATTACCGGCGCTCTCGGGCAGTACTGCTTCACGGCGGCATTCCGTGCCGCGCGCGCGGCGGCCATCGTGCCTTTCGAGTATTCGGCCATCGTGTGGGCCATCGCCATGGACTGGGTGGTCTTCGACCTCGACCCTGCAGCGCATGTGTTGAACGGCGCGCTGATCGTGATCGTGGCGGGGCTCTACGTCATGTGGGACGAATCGCGCTCTGGCAGTGCCATCGATGTCAGGCCGGGCGGGGCGTCTGCCTGAGGCGTTGCTGATCGTGGCCTCGTGATGTCCGGGACATGGCACGGTCCGGGGCATGGCCTCGGTCGGGGGTATGGCCCCCTCCTACGGGTTGGCGGATCGGGGGCAGGGCCTTGGTCGTGGGCATGGCCTCGGTCGGGGGCATGGCCCCCTCCTACGGGTTGGCGGATCGGGGGCAGGGCCTTTGGTCGTGGGCATGGCCCTTCCTGCGGGGTAGGGCGTTTTTCCGGGTGGTAGGAGCGGGCCATGCCCGCGACAGCAGTGCCGGGGATGGCACAGTCGGGGGCAGGGCCTTGGTCGGGGGCATGGCCTCCTCTTACCTTGGGCGGAGCACCGCGGGGACGGGGGATTCCACGGGATTGCCGGAGGGGATCTGTCGCCATCCGGGCGAGGGCCCCTTGGCCTCAGGATCGGGCTGGTGCTGCGTGCTCCAGCCTAGCCACCCGTCGGAGTAGTTGCGGATCCGCGGCAGGCCGAGCGCGTAGGCGTACAGGAAGGTCAGGCTCGAGCGCCAGCCGGTGCCGCAGTAGAACACCAGTTCGTGCGTACCCGGGTCGAGCCCTTCCTCGCGCCAGCGTGTCAGCACTGCCTGCGGGTCGCGCAGACGGCCCGCTGCGTCCTGGTAGATCTCCGCGCTGTCGTCGGCATTTCCTACGGCCACTGCCTGAGGAATGCGGCCCGCGAAGGCGGCGTAGTCGTAGCCGCTGGTGAGGCCGTTGAACTCGGCCCAGCCGCGCGTATCGGCGAGTTGCAGAGAAGGGTCCTGCAGTCGGCGTCGCACTTCGTCTGTCGAGATCAGGAAGTCCTCGCGCGCACGCGCCGAAAAAAGCCGTGGCGTCGGTGTGTTCGCCGCGGTCTGCGCCGGCAAGCCCGCCGCGCGCCATGCGCTGAGTCCGCCATCGAGATAGCGCACATCGTGCACGCCGGCATACATCAAAACCCACCAGGCGCGCGCCGCCGCGATGCTGCGCTCGCCATAGACCACCACCGTGTCCTCCGGCCCCACGCCCAGTTCGCCGATCACCTGCTGCAGTTCGGGCAGCGTGCGCAACGCCCAGCGCGGGAAGCCGGTTTCGAGCCGGTCGGTGTCGAGATGCAGTGCACCGGGCAGATGGCCCGACAGGTACTCCCGCGCCACGCCGTCTTCAGACCAGCTGGCGTTCAGGACCACGGGGCGAGCCTCGCCCGGCGCCCGCGCGAGGGCATCGCGGAGCCACTCCGCGCTCACGATGACCTCGGGGTGCGGGGAGCGCCTCGCGTCCTCTGCGTGCAGCGTGGCGCCAGCGCAGAGACACGCGAAGAGCCAGAGACAGGCTAGCCCCTGCATGAGAGCCTGACGCACGCGCTGCACAGGAAGCCCGCTTCGCGCCTGAGGCATCGGCTTCACTCCGGGTTCGCCGCCGGTGCGCCTCCCTCGAAGCGGTTGCCATGACGGTAATCGCAGGGCGCTTCCTGCATTTGCAGGTGCAGGCCCTCGCCGCTGAAGCGATGCGCACGGGCCAGATCCTCGTCGAAGGCGATGCCGAGTCCCGGCGCCTCCGGCGGGATCACGTAGCCGTCTTCCCAGACGATGGTGTGGCCGATGAGTTTGAGGTGGAAATCCCCGCCTTTCTGGATCGTCTCGATCATCAGCAGGTTCGGGATGGAGGTGGCGAGGTGGATGTTTGCGGCCCATTCCACGGGCCCGCAATAGAGGTGCGGCGCCATCTCTGCGTTGAAGATCTCGGCGATGGCGGAGAGTTTCTTCGCCTCCATGATGCCGCCCAGGCGCCCGAGCGCAGGCTGCAGGATCTTCACGCCACCCGCGCGGAGCAGCGTGCCGAACTCGGTCTTGGTCGAGAGCCGCTCACCGGTGGCGAGCGGGATCCGAACCTGCCGCGCCACCTCGGCGAACTCGAGCAGGTTGTCGGGCGGGATGGGCTCTTCGTACCAGAGCGGGTTGTAGGGCTCGAGCTCGCGGCCCATGCGGATGGCGCCCGGCGTCGAGAACTGCCCGTGCGTGCCGAAGAGCAGATCCGCGCTGTCGCCCACGGCCTCGCGTATCGCGCGGCAGAAGGCGACGGAGCGGGTGATGTCGGACATCGCGGGGTTGTGGCCGCCGCGGATGGTGTAGGGGCCGGCGGGATCGAACTTCACGGCGGTGAAGCCTTCCTTCGCACAACGCGCCGCGGCCTCGCCCTGCCAGTCCGGGTTCACCCAGAACTCGCTCGCGTCCTGACCGGGCTCGGGGTAGAGGTAGGTGTAGCTGCGCAGCCGCTGGTTCATCTTGCCGCCGAGCAAGGCCCAGACGGGGCGGTTGCGCGCCTTGCCGAGGATGTCCCAGCAGGCGATCTCCATGCCGGCGAAGGCGCCCATCACCGTGGGGTCAGGGCGCTGCGTGAAGCCCGAGGAGTAGACCCGGCGGTACATCAGTTCGATGTTCTCGGGGCTCTCGCCCTGCATGTGGCGCTCGAATACGTCTTCGATCACCGCTGTCATGGCCTTCGGGCCCACCGTCGAGGCATAGCACTCGCCGTAACCGGTGATGCCGTCGTCGGTGGTCAGTTTGGTGAAGATCCAGTAGCGGCCACCCCAGCCCGGCGCGGGCGGAGCGACGACGAAAATCTCGAGGTCCTTTAGTTTCATGGCGGGGGCTTGTCCTGAGGGAAAGAGGAAATGGGCGCGCTCTGCACGACGGAGCGGATGATAAGGGAATCCCGCGCCTGAACCCACGGCCGCACGCGTCGGGATCACGGGCTACCCTGTTGGCGTGGCAAAGGAGCCTGGCCTGCATATGTACATCGTCGAACGCATCGAATCCCCTGCAGATTTCGCTGCCCTCGCGCCGGCCTGGGATGCGGTGTTCGACGCGGATCCCGAGGCGCATTTCTTCCTGTCGCGGGAGTGGATTGCGCAGGCCTTTGCCGTGATCGGCACGAACTGCTGCGTGCTTGCCGTGCGCTCGGAGGAGGGCGCTGGTGGCTATCAGGCCTTCCTGCCGCTGCGCGTGAACGCCTACCTCAGCAAGAGCCAGCAGGTGTTCTGCAACGAACTGATCATGCCCGGGCTGGTGAACTGGGCGGACTTCACGGGTTTTCTCTGCAGGCCGGAAGACGAAGCCGGCGTGATCGCCGCGCTTGCGATGCATCTGCGCGCGATGCCCTGGGCGCTGCTCGCGATGAAAAACCTGCTCGTCTCCGAGCACAGGCTCGCGCTGTTTCTCGAGGCTTTCGGGCAGGCGCAGTTCGAGATCCTGCAGCGCCCGCGCGGCCCGAACCGCGACGGCATCGACAACGACGCCTGTCCGCGCGTGCAGTTGCCGGCATCCTTCGAGGGCTTTCTGGCCGAAAAGGCAAGCCCCAACACGCGACAGAAACTGCGGCGGTTGCTGCGCACGGTGGAGGGCGATGGGCAGTGGCGCATCACCGAGAGCGACACCAGTACTTTCCCGCGTGACATCGAGGTACTGCTGACGTTCTGGAAGCAGGCGTGGGCTGCCCACAAAGGGGACGATATCGAGCGTCTTACGCGGTACTACCGGTCGATCCTCCGGAATGCCTTCGAGGCGGGGCTGATGTACATGCCCGTGCTCTGGCAGGGCGATCGTCCCGTTGGTGTGCTCGGGCATTTCGTGGACAGGCGCAAGCGGGCGATGTTGTTCAAGGTCGCAGGACGGGACCCGGACTGCACCGAGATCTCTCCTGGCCTTGTGCTGCATGCCTGGAGCATCCGCCATGCGATCGCGCAGGGCATGGAGGCTTACGATTTCCTGCGTGGCAACGAGGCTTACAAATACTCTTTCGGTGCCACGGACCGGCGACTGGTGAATCTCACGATTCGCACCCGCTCCCGCCGCAACGCCGCGGAAGGCCTGGATCCGTCGGGTATGGGGGAGGTGCTGGAGCAGTGCCTGCGCTACCAGCAGAAGGGTCAGCCGGAGAAAGCCGAGATCGGCTACCGGCAGGTCCTGCAGCAGGATCCCGCGCAACCCGTGGCCGCGTTCCTGTTGGAATCCCTGCACAGGCAGCGTCGGATGAGCGGTTCCGACAACGCGGATTGAGGGGCGTCCCCCACAAAGCAGAAGACCCGCCGTAGCGGGTCTTCCGGGTACGCCGGGGAGGTCCGGCGCTCGTGCGGGAGTGATTACTTCCGGCGACGGCGCGCCAGAATCAGTGCCGAGAGGCCTGCGCCGAGGAGCGGGAGGGTTCCGGGAAGCGGGACTTCCGAAACGCCACCGCCACAGTCCTTGTCGTCCTTGTCATCGCAGTCCTTGTCGTCCTTGTCGTCCTTGTCGTCCCAGCCGCCGTGGTCCTTGTCATCGCCGCCTTCGTCGTCCTTGTCGTCCTTGTCGTCCTTGTCGTCCTTGTCGTCGCCGCCTTTGTCGTCCTTGTCATCCCAGGTGCTGTCGTCCTTGTCGTCCTTGTCGTCCTTGTCGTCGGAGGAGGCGAGGTCTTCGTCGTCCCACTCGTCGTCGCCATTGTCGTCCTTGTCATCACCGGGGGTCAGATCGAAATCGTCCCAGTCGTCGTTGCCGTCGCCGTTGTCGCTGGAATCCTTGTCGTCGTTGCCGCCGCCGTTGTCACCGGAGTCTTTGTCGTCGTTGCCGCCGCCGTTGTCACCGGAGTCTTTGTCGTCGTTGCCGCCGCCGTTGTTGCCGGAGTCGTTGTCGTCTTTTTTCTTGTCGTCTTTCTTGTCGTCTTTCTTGTCGTCGGGCTTGCTGCTTTTGGCGCTGCTGACGTTAAGTCCCTTGAAGGTGCCGCCGCCCGTTACCGTGTTGGGGCTGTAGGTGCTGCTGAAGGCCGCTTCCGAGGCGGTGGCGCCGATCAGGGCCGTCAGGGTGGTCGCGAGCAGGGTCTTCTTCATGGTCATGTTCCTTGCGCTCCGTTGGTATTTGGCCCGCCCGGCCTGCTTGCCGTCATGGCTGCAGAATTTTCGTCCGGGTAGTGCACTACGATTCCATGCACAGCAATAGTGATGCCAGCCGCATGGATGCTTGGTTTATCAACGAGTTGGAGTGTTTGCGCTTTCTCGGTTGAAGAAAGGTGTAAACAAAATCGACATATTCAGACCTTGGATGGCACCCGGGGAGGGGGCAGGGCCATGCCCGTAATCCGGTCACGTCGCCAGCGCGACCCGCCGCGTCTCCGGCGCCCAGCGCCAGCACAGCAGTCCCCCCGCGGCGAGCACAGCGCAGCAGGCGCAGAGTGCTACGGGCGCTCCGAAGCGGGCCATCACAACGGGCAGCAGGAAGGTGCTTGCCGCAGAGCCCATGCGGCTGGCTGCGATGGCCAGACCTGTGCCCGAAGCGCGCAGTTCGGTGGGGAAGAGTTCCGGCACGTACACGAAGCTCATGTTCGATGCCGCAGACAGCACGCAGGCAAAGACGGCGAAGAGGGCGATCACGACCCACGGGTCTGCTTGCGCCGACAGGCTGAGCGCCAGCATCGCCGCCGAGGTGATGGCGAAGCTGCCGATCAACAGCGTGCGCCTCGGCAGGCGGTCCATCACGAGTAGCCCCAGCACCGAGCCCCCCAGAAGCGCGATGTTGTAGACCATGCCGCCCATCACGCCGCCCTGTACCTCGAGTGCGTCTAGCACCCTTGCCACGAAGGTGCCCAGCGCGAAGTAGGGAATGACGAGACAGGTGAAGAAGCCGCAGGCCACCAGCGTCCGCCGCCGCATGGCCGGGGCAAGCAGTTCCGCCCAATGCCCGCCGGTGCGCGGTGCAAGGCTGCTCGCGGGTGGCGGCGCAATGCCCGGGCCGAAGTGCTTCAGCACCACGGCGGTGGCCTCCGCGTGACGGCCCTGCCGGGCGAGCCACATCGGCGACTCCGGCAGCAGCGCCCGCAGAGGCATCACCAGCAGGCAGGGCGCGGCGCTTGCCAGCAGCATCCAGCGCCAGGCGTCCGGCCCGCTGCCATTCAGTGCATAACCCGTGGCGTAGGCGCTGGTGTACCCGGCGGCCCAGGCAACGGCGAGCGAGCTGAGCAACCGGCCTCGGTGGATCCGCGGGGTGTATTCCGTGAGGAGGGTCTTGCCCACGACATAATCCGTGCCCAGCAGAAAGCCGATGGCAAGCCGGAGCAGGAGCAGCGTGGTGGCGGAATCGGCCATGAACTGCGCTGCCGACAACAGCCCCAGCAGGCCCATGTTCCAGGCGAAGATCGGTCGCCTGCCGATGCGGTCGGCGAGCGGTCCGGTGAGCAACGCTCCGAGGAACAATCCCGCCAGTGCGGCGCCGCCCAGCAGTCCCAGCCAGAAAGGCGTGAGTCCCAGCTCAGGTGTGGCGAGACCGAGCGCGAGTCCGATGATCCCCAGCCCGAATCCGTCGCTGAAGCTGCCGCCGAAGCTCGCAACGGCTGCGCGCAGGTGGAAGGGGCCAAGGTCGGCGTCGTCGTAGGGGAGTTGACTGGAGCTGGTCACGGGGCGCGTACCCTTCACGGAGCCATGATCGGAATTGCCGATCATTGCACGCGGCAGGCACGGGGATTGTTCCCGACTCGACAGTTTTTTTCAGCAGGACGTCGCGCCCTGTCCGTGGACAGGGCGCGGTTCAGGCAGGCATGCGGCGGAACTGTTCTTCCGCCGCCGGCCGTATCAGGCGCGTCGTCTGAGGGCTCCCAGTGCCGCGATGCCCGCGCCGAGCAGGCCTGGCGTACCCGGGAGCGGAACCTCGGTGCCGCCGCCGATAAAGGCCCCGGGACCTTCCGCCGCGACTTTCACGGAGAAGAGAGAGCCCGAGTGCGGTTGCCCGCCAGTGCTGCCGGTGCTTGCGTAATCGGCCACGCTGTCGCCGTCGGCGAGAATCCAGAAGACCAGCGGTTCGGCCGTATCGGATTTGGGTCCGTCGCCCACGGAGTAGAGGAACGTCCCGAAGACCGACATGTTGGAACTCGAGTCGAGGCTCCAGCCGCTCGGCGCACCGACCAGATTGGCAGAACCGAGGGAGCCGCCGTAGTTGAAGCCGAACTGCTCGATAGTGTTCTGCCCGGAGCCGTAGTCCGAGGAGGCTCCGCTGCTGCACTGCGGGGATTCGTCATCGCAGAGGTTGACGGTGAACTTTATGCCGCCCGCGCCCTGGGTGTTGTCGTCCTGGATCGTCACCTCGGCCCATGCCGGGTCGGTCCAGTTCTGGTTGTGCTGATATCCAGCAGGGTCGAATAGGAAGAACCCATTGCGGCCCCCGAAACCGCCAGTGCCAGAAGACCCGCCGGCAACACCGCCGCCAGTTGGCGTTTGCCGTGTTTGCTTGAAGGTTTCATCGCGTATACCTCGTCCGTTGATCGTGATGGTTGTGCCGAGCCCCGCGCGCTGTCTTCCTTGTCGCGAGAAACGCTTCCCGGCGCCCGCCTGTGTGCGCCCTGGGGCGACGGTTCCACACTAGTCGCGCCACCGGTTAATCCCTTTGATGCGCGTCACGCCGGAGGCGGCGAGTGCGTGAGGGTCTCCACCTACCGCCGCATGCGCACGCGTGGCGTGGTGCGCGTTGCCACCCTATGCTGAGTTGCAGTCCGCAGGTCATGAGAGACTCCATGCCAGCCAACGCCCTCAGCCAGGACGATATCCACCGTTACCGGGAAGACGGCGCCGCGTGCCTGCGCTCGGTGATACCCATGGAATGGATAGAGCGACTGCGCTCGGCGGTGGATGCCGACATGGCCTCCCCCGGGCCGATGCGGCGCATCAACACGCCGCAGGGCGGTGAGGGGCTGTTCTTCGTGGATTTCCAGCTCTGGCAGCGTCACGAGGCCTGCAGGGATTTCGTGTTCGAGTCGCCTGCAGCGGAACTCGCCGCGCAGCTGATGGATTCGCGGGAGGTGGTCTACTACCACGACCACCTGCTGGTGAAGGAGCCCCACACGCCCGAGCGCACGCCCTGGCATCACGACCAGCCCTACTACCCGGTGGACGGGCGGCAGATCGTGTCGTTCTGGTTGCCGCTCGATCCTGTACCGCGCGAGAGTGCCGTGGAGTTCGTGCGCGGCTCGCATCGTTGGGGGCGCTGGTTCCGGCCGCAGTTCTTCCGGCAGGGCGGTGTGGACATGCAGGTCGAAGACACACGCCTCGAGGCGATGCCCGATATCGAGGCCGAGCGCTCGCAGCATGAGTTCCTGTCCTGGGACATGGAGCCTGGTGACCTCATCGCCTTCCACGCGCTCACGGTGCACGGGGCACCGGGCAACCGCTCGAGCGCGCTGCGCCGCAGGGCCTGGGCCACGCGCTGGTGCGGCGAGGATGCGCGCTACGCCGCGCGCGCGGGGCAGATATCACCGCCGCTCGAAGGGCACGGCCTGCGTCCCGGCGACGCGCTCGCCTGCGAGATGTTCCCTCGGGTGTTGCCGCGCTGAGCGCGCGCGGCTACATCCGGTCGAAGAATTCGAGTATCAGGTTCCAGGACCAGGGGAGTCCGTAGTCGTGGCCCATCTTTGCGCGGCAGTCGAGGACTTTCGGCCAGCCGCTCGCGCCGGAGCAGTAGCTGCGGCAGTCGGTTTCCGCGATGCCGTCATCAAAGGCCGCCGCTGTGGTGAGCGTGCAGCCGTTGGCCCGGGCCCACACGCGGGTGATGGCCGTGGCGCCCGTGTAGAAGTAGCGGTCGCTGCCGTTGGATGTGGTGGTGAATCCCGGGTTTTCCCAGGGGCCGGGTGGAACCGTGGTATCCAGGGTTCCGGTCACCAGCAGCACCGGTAGCGGGCGCGCCCGCCCGGGTGCAGCTGAAAATCCCCGGTGCGGCAGGCCGATCACAGGAGCAATGGCGCGGAAAGCCGGCGCGCTCTGCGGGTTCTGTCCCAGTTCCCAGACGAACATCCCGCCGTTCGAGCCACCCGTGGCGAAGACGCGGTCGGTGTCTGCGCAGAGGCTGCTCGTGATGTGCTTAAGGAGCGCGAGGCTGAAGGCCACGTCATCGCCTTCACAGTGGGTCCAGGAGCAGGTGTTGGCGGCTGCGGGCGGTGTGCTGTTCTTGCACGAGGGGTAGCTGTAGTCCGGTGTCGAGGCTGTATCGCAGATGGCGGCGGTATCGCCCGGTACGCTGTCGTTCAGGCCATCGCCGTCGAGGCCCGTGGCCGAACCGCTGAAGGTCCAGGAATTGTTGCTGCGATCGGCCCCACCGGAACCGATGCCGCGCGGAGCCACCACGATGTAGCCGTGACGGTCAGTTGCGGACCTGACGGTGGCCTCGTCAAGAAAATCGTTTTCGTTGCCACCCCAGCCATGGAAGGCGAGCAACACGGGCAAGGGTGTGTCTTGTCTGTAGCCCGACGGAACATGGAGGCGGTAAGACCGCTCCGCGCCCTCGTAGGTCATGGTGTGGATGCCGCTCTCAAGCGAGTGCCCACAACCGCTGCTCGGCGAGACTGCGGTTGCGGGGGATGCGAGTACTGCGAGACAGAGAGACAGCAGTGCGGCCCTGGTCATGGCGATGGCCTCTGTTTTTTTGTTGATCCCATCGGGAATGCCCGAGCGTGCGCTCTCTTCAGAGCCCCTCGACCCAGCCGTAAAAGCCCGTGCGCCCCACAGCGGCAAGGGCGCGCGCCAGCACCTCGGTCATCACGGCGTCGTTCTCTGTCAGGGGGCCCAGTCCCAGCGAGGTCACGATGGTCATGAGCGGCTGGAAGCTGAAGGCACGGTACTGCGCACGAGCCTCTTCCGCGCCCAGGCTCACGCCATTCGCGGCAAGTGCATCGCAGTAAAAACGCAGCAGTTCCTGTTCGTGCCGCGCCAGATCATCCGCGCGCATGGAGTTTACGAGGAAGTACTGCACGTCGCGTATGCCCTTGCTCCAGTGCGCGGCCTGGAAATCGAGCATGCCCATGGCCTCGCCATCCACGAACACATTGCCGATGTGGCTGTCGCCGTGCACCAGCGTGAGCGGGCCCTGATACCAGGCCTGCTGCAGATGCCGCCATTTGCCCATGGCGGCGCGGAAGCGCGCGGCTTGGGTTTGGGTGAAAAGCTCCGGAGCCTTGCGGCGGCAGGCATCGATGGCGGCCACGTTGATGAACTGCGAGATGGCC
>CAIYPF010000106.1 GCA_903928015.1 uncultured Gammaproteobacteria bacterium
AAGTCCCTTTAAAAAGGGGGGGAATCCTCCAAAAAGTGCTGACCCGGCTTTCGCCCAGGGGAGTATATAAGTTGCAACTTTTAGGTCTGGTGTCGAAAAATAAGGTAGATGCCTCCCGGCGGGGCTGAGAATGGTAGTAGCTTGAGGGTCAGAAAGCGGGGGGAAGTGGAGACGCGGCCCTCGGCAATGCGAGCTGGACGTCCGTGCACCGCGCAGTGAGTCGCGGAGTCCGACCAACTTGAAGTGGAAGTTCAAGTGCCCACACAAGCTCAATGACCCGGAGGTGCGGGACTGCCCGGGGCTCAAGGCCCCCTCGGGACTCGACTCGGAGCCGGGGCGGGGCTCGGCAGGCGGTACTAGTACCACTGTACCAGGCGCCGACGGCGGGTCAGCCTGCCAGCAGCGTCAAGTTGGGACCGGCGCTGGCAGTGCCTGCCGATGGCACTCGGCACAGCAGAGGGCAGGGACTCTGAGTGTGCCGACGAGTCGGGCCCGGGCCGCCGGCTCGCGGTCCCGGCCGGGCGACTCGGAGCAGTACGCTACCCCCAAGGCCCGGCGGGAGAACTGGAACCCTGCCCAGCCCCGGCGGGCCGTGTTGGGCGGCTGCCAGTGACAGCGCCGCGGGCGTGCCAGTGCACGCTCACTGAGCGGCATAGGCCCGGCACGGGCATCGATCGCGCCGAAAGGGAGATCGGGCGCTTGCCAACAGTAATCATAGTGCTGTCACACTAGCACAAAAGTCGAGCGTATCACACGCGCAGCCCGGCGCGTACTCTCAGGCCATCGGACTCTCTCTCTCTCTCTCTGTCTCTCTCTCAGGCCGTGAGCGGCGAACACGCTCGGCACACGGCCGTCATGGATGTGGACTTTGATTCCACGAGTTTAGGCGCGGCGCGTACACCGCCAGCTTGAGTAGGTACTGCAGGCCGTCGGGCACATCGACGGCCGTGCCCTGGCCCAGAAACGTCCTGTCGGCACGCGTGGCCAAGCCGTCGAACTCGTGCCACTCCGCCTCGTGGAGGGTGCGCGCATGCGTGACGAAGTGGCAAAGTTGTTCCTGAAAATAGCACACGGCGACGAGGTCATAGTCGACCTCGCGTGCGGCCGCCACCGGCGAGGCCGGAAGCTGCATCGTGCACAGTGGCAACAGCGCGGGGCGGGCGGTCGGGCCGCCAGCGCCGGGCATGAAGTCGATCAACACGCAACGGTCCGAGTCCGACGTAACCGACACGCGCTGCGCCTGCTTGTTCCCGCACGCGGTGCATGTGGTACGCTTCGGGGCGAGGAGTGCCGCAACCGCATCCATCGCGAGGGAGCCGTCGGTGGCCGGGAAGAGGCACGGCGCGACGCGCGCGCTGGCGAACCGGTGGGACGCGCAGCAGGGGACGTCGCTGCGCACGCGCAGGTGCGTCGGTGCAGGGCAAGACTCGAGGATAAACTTGACGTTTTCCACCGCAGACCCGTAGCGGCCCATGCGCACCTCAATCTCATTCTCCACAAGAGCCGCCGCCGGAAGCAGCGCATCTGCGGCCTCGTCCGTTATGTCGGGCTCGTCCGTTAGAACCTGAGCCGCCCGGGCGGCGCGCCCCGCAGGGGCGGCCTGTGAGGCGCTCCGCATACCGCGGAGCACGCTGACGCGCAGGAGGCACCGCCGCACCGCGTCGCGCAGAACGTCGAGTGTAGCGGAGGCGGCATTCCCGGAGCGGGCCAACATCCACGCATGGGCCGCGCGGTGGAGAAGAGCCGGGGCGGCGGTGCGCAGAGCCAGGCCCATTTCTGCCGGGGTACCCCACGGCTCGGTACTCGGCGCACCGCCTCGGTGCGTCATGATAGCGTCGGCTACCGAGAAGCTCGCCGCTTGAAGAAGCGCGTCGAGCTGCCCCGGGTCGAGGGAGTCGCCGAGCACACCGGCCAGAAGGGCGCGCAGCGTAGCCGGCGCCTGCGGCGAGCAGCGGGACGGGAAGCCCGCGGCGAAGAGCACCTCGAGGGCTGCGTCCACATGGCACGAGTTGTTCGAAAAGGTGTTGGAGCGGGGGCCGATCGCGGCCTTGGCCGTGGCCGTGGAGGGCGCGAGCTCGGCCGCGGGCGCAAGCTTCGCCCCTGCGGCGGGCGCGAG
>CAIYPF010000107.1 GCA_903928015.1 uncultured Gammaproteobacteria bacterium
ATCGATGAACGAAATCCGCCGCATTCGCGCGGTAAGAGGCGTGGCTCTCGGGGTTGTTGCAGACGTCCCACAAGGCTTTTTCAACGGCATGAACCGACATGGATGCGGACCCTCCTCGATGTGGATTGGTATGTTCGATCAGTTCTCTGGTGCGCCTGCGAGAATCCACGCTTTCACCAGTTCGACTTCAGACGGAACGACCTCGAGCCATCCCGGCGGCATCTTGCGGCCCGTTCCACCCACGGTGCGGTGCTGGTTCTGCATCTTGAGCAGGAGATAGCTCTGCTCGGGCTTTCCGGGTGTGACGCGCATGAGTGGACTCTCGATGGACGGGACGTCCACGATCATCCGATAGGCGAAGCGCCCCTCAAGCACCAGGCCTGAATCCGCGGCGTCCTTCGAGTGGCAGAACGCGCACTCCCGCGCGAACAAGGGGACGATGTCGCGCGTGAAACTCACCGTCGGCTCGGCCGCGCAAGTGCTCGACGCAACGAGCAGCGCCACTGGAACAAGCAGGTTTCTCAAGGTCATGCGGGTCGCCTCGATGCCGCGCTCTTGCCGGCGATGTAGCCAAAGGTCATCGCTGGCCCCAAGGTTGCCCCGGGCCCCCAGTACGCATCCGCAGCCGGGCTGGCGATGCAGTTGCCGGCACCGTACAGACCCGCGATGGCTTTGCCAGCGGAGTCCAGTACCGCCGCTGTGGGGCCGATCACGGGGCCGCCGTTGGTGTCCATGACGCCGGGCCCCAGCACCATCGTGTAGTAAGGGCCGCTCTCGAGCAGCGGATGCATCGCCGGACACGGATAGGGGTTCGGCGGCCATTGCGTGCCCGCCTGCTGGATCTGGTCCGCCTGATGGGACTCGACATCGTAGGGGTTCAGCCCACGATGGAATTCGGGATCACGTCCCTCGCGCGCATAGCGGTTGAATCGTCCGAAACTCTCTTTCAGGTTTTCCCGGAAGGAGGCATCGAGACGCACGCCACCTGTGTGCGATGCCAGTTTGGCGAGCCGCTCGTCGAGCGCCGCGGCAAGGCCTTCGAGAGTGTCCGCAGATATGACGCAGGCGTCGTCCGCAGGTACATCGGGCAAGGGGTAGTTGCCCGCGAAGAGTTCGGCCGTGCGGCGGTCGTAGATCGGGAACGTGAGAAGGTTCGGGTACTCTGCCCTCGTCGCGTCCCACACATAGCACTGCCGTGTGCGGTCCTGGTAATTGCGCTTCTCGTTGAAGCAGCGCTGTCCGTATTTGTTGACCACGAACACGCTGTCACCGATGGTCCAGAAGACATCCATCGGCAGGCTCTGGTACTCGAGCGCGTGCTCCACCACGCACTGCGCCCGCCACGCCCCCGTCATGTTGCCGAGCCGCGCACCTGCACGCGCACCGAGACGGACGAAGTCGCCCGTGCATCCCGGTAGCGCGCAACGACCGAAAATCGGGAAGGGCTGGAAGTCCCGCACGAGATCGAGGTTCTGTGAATAGCCGCCGCTGCAGAAAATGACGCCGCGGCGTGCCCTGATCGCGCGCGTTCCGCTCCCGGATGTGACGACCACGCCGATGACTGACCCGGCATCGTCCTGCACGATGTCCACGACGGGTGAGTCGAGCAGCACCTTGATGCCGGATCGCTGCACGTGCTGGCTCAGTTGAGACATCAGTTCGTCGCCCGCGCTGAGCACGCCATCAGCGCGTTTCGGCACCAGCAAGCGGCCGCGCGGTGTGACGTTCTCGGCGATGTGCTCCAGATAGTCGGGGTAGTACGTCACGCCGTTCGCTGTAGGGATCGGGAACGGCGCGCTTTGCAGGGCGCCGATCGATGCCATGTGTTCGACCATCGCGTTGCCATGATCGTAGTAAGCACCGATCAGGGCGAAGGTGTTTTCAGGTACTCCCAGAGTGCGGTGCTGCGGATCGTAGGCGGCCGGGTAGGAGTACTTGATCGTGAATTTCAGGAAGTCTTCTTTCGGGTCCGCGACGCCCCGGGCCTGGAGGTCGAAGTTGTTGGGTATCCAGTAGCCGCCGCCCGACTTGGCGCTGGTGCCTCCCAGAAAACCCGCCTTCTCGCACAGGATTACCTGCGCCCCGGCATCCCGTGCCGTCGATGCAGCCACACAACCTGCGGCACCGCCACCCACGACGACGACGTCCGTCTCCTCTTGCCACTCGCGCGCGCTGTTTGCGCGTACCGCAGCCGGCAGAGCAAGCGCGGCCGCTGCTGCGCCCGTGATGAGCGTGCGCCGCTTCAGCGATGGCCCGCTGCTTTCCTGAGCTTCCGTCATGATGCGTTTTCCTGCTTCTGCAAGGCGTGGTGTGTTGCGCAAATTGCCGACGTCGTTTTCGTGGTGCGCCTCAGGACGGCTCTGTCATCACGCTGGCAGCGATTGCCTCAAGCACGCGGTAGGGCGGATTGAAGGCCTCCAGACCGTCCGGTCCGTCGCTGCGCATCAACACGCCGCGGGGATTCGAGAATTCGCGAAATCCCTCGACGCCGTGATGTCGGCCCATGCCGCTGTTGCCCGAGCCACCGAAGGGAAGCGATACGATGGACGCATGGAAAAGAGCGGCATTGACGCAGGCGCCACCGCTGGTCGTTCTGCGCAGGATGTCTTCCGTGAGTGGCTTGTCGTAGGTGTAGAGATAAACGGCAAGCGGCCGCTCCCCGGCATTGATCGAGTCCAGAACGGCGTCCAGGTTGTCGTAAGTGACGACTGGCAAGACGGGACCGAACACTTCCTGCGTCATCACGTCGAGGTGTGCGGGAGGATCGATTACCAGGATCAAGGGCATCTGTCGGCGTTCCGAGGGAACTCCGCCTGATGCGGCATCCAGATCGATGATCTCGCAGCCAGCGGCCCGCGCCTGTTCGACCATGCCAGTCAGTCGTGCCATGTGGCGCCGGCTGATGATCCCCGTGTTGTCGTCGCTCTGCACGAAGCCCGGCGTAGCCGATGCGCACTGCTCTTTTGCGAGATCCAGAAAGCGACCCAGCTGCCCGCGCGGCACGAACACATGATCAGGCGCCACGCAAACCTGACCTGCCTTGAATCGCTTTGCGCCGATGATCGAGGCCACGGAGCGCTGGTCCACGGCATCTTCGGCGACGATCGTCGGGTTCTTGCCGCCGAGTTCGAGCGTGACGGGAACGAGGTTCTCTGCCGCCGCGCGCATCACGTGCTTGGCAACGTCCGGGCTGCCGGTGTAGACGAGGTGATCCCACGCCAGGGTGGGGAACGCCTTGGCCAGCCCGATGCCGCCGTTCACCACGGTGAGTACCGAAGGATCAAAACGCTCGGCAACCATGCGAGCCATCAACGCGCCGCAGGCAGGTGTGAGGTCGGAGGGTTTGATGATGACCCGATTCCCTGCTCCGAACATCTCACCCAGCGGCGCGAAGGCGATATCGAAAGGGAAGTTCCAGGGAACCATGTTCCCGATCACGCCCTTGGGTTGCGGACGCACCACAACCTTCGCATCGCCCCATAGCGCCGTGTTGAATTCGCGCGGGTCGTCCATCATCCACGTGCGCAGATGCCGTATCGCGTGCTCCACACGTTCGGAGGTGCTCATGATCTCGACGAGATCGCTGATCGCCGCGGGATGCCAACCGAAGTCTTCATTCAGTGCGGCGCCGATCTCCTTGCGGTGATCGCGGAGCATCCGTGCCGCCTCTTGCATGCGGCTGACACGTGTCTCGTAAGAGGGGCAGGGATCGGCGAGGAATGCCCTCTTCTGCACCTCGAATGCCTGACGGAGCGCTGCGATGGCTTGCTCGTCCGCACCGCTCTCGGGTGCATCGCGGTTGATGATGGTCATTGATCTGGAACCCTCTGGATGCGAACCCGCACTTCGGCGTCGGCTGGCTGCGTCTGTTTCAATGTTTGCCCGCCATCAGGCGGGCGTGCTCTCGCGCAACTGGAACTCGTTGTCACGTCCCGTGGACCAGCCGACCATGGAGCCGCGATACCCGACGAGCTGCTGGGCTTTCTCAGGAAGGGTTCTTGCGATTTCCGGCGGTACAGACAGGAACTGGTTCTCTTCCTGCGACAGCCAGTTGACCGAAAAGATCGTGAGGATCGCGGTCCGCGGAAGCTCGGTCCGATTGATCCCGAGGCCGTGGAACGTTCGGCCGAGCCAGAACAGCGCGGAGCCCGCCGGCATCTCTGCCTGCGTGGCTTCGCTCTCCTGGGGGACACGGTCAGCGGACCATCTGTGGCTGCCGACGACGATGCGCGTTCCGCCATTCGCTGCGGTGAATTCCGTGCCTGCCACGAGGCATGCGACGACCCAGTCGGGTTGCTCCGGGTCGTGCTCGATGAATGGCCGGTAGATATCCATCTCCCGGTGCAAGGGCTGCAGTTTTCCGCCGGGCCAGACTTCGATGATGCCCGCGCAGTGCAGTCGGTAGTGATGGCAGTTCGGTCCGGTCACGGGGTCGCGTTTCGGCTGGTTGAACCCGGACGAATAATCGAATGTGGCGGGGTTGTATCCGGCTTGTGCGGCGCCCGATTGGCTGTCGACCGGAACATCGCCCATACGGCACTGCGGCAAGAGAGTGCCGTCCAGCACCTGGAGGATCCGGTTGTTCAGGAGAATCTGCTCCGAGAAGATCGCGCCGCGCGAGTAGAGATTGCCGAAGCTCTTCGTGCGGTTGCCCATGAACTCGCCGCCACCGACTTCCTCGGCTGCCATCATCTTCGCGAGTTGATCGGTCATCGATTTGACGCCGTGCTGGCTGACGACATCCCGCGCAATGACCGCGCCATCCTCACGCAGTACAGAAGCGACATCGCCTGATTTTGCGTCTGCGTCCAGAACCCTGATCTTGGTGCTCATCAGACCGTGTACTCCGTGCTGCGGATGAGACGGCCCGGCACGGCTCCCGTGCAGGTGCCGTTTTCGAAGGTGACTTCCCCGTTGACCAGGGTATAGCGGTAGCCCTCGGCGGTACGGATCTGGCGAAGGTCGCCGGTAGGCGTGTCGTTTCGGGGAGACTGCTTGCTGAAGCCCAGGCGATCGAGTTCGTAGACCATGATGTCGGCTGCCATCCCCTCGCGGAGGATGCCCCGGTCACGGTAGCCCATGATCCACGCAGGGAGTGCGCTCAACTTGTAGTGCGCCTGCTCGAGCGTGAAAGAGCCCTTGTCACGCGTCCATTTCGCGAGCACGTAGGTAGGCCAGTGCCCGCCACTCAGGAACCGGTAGTGCGCGCCACCATCGGAGACCGCCGGGTGCGTCGAGGTCGCTGTTATCAGGGCTTCCGTCGCATCGTCGTTGGAGCCGGTCGCGTGTGGCTCGAAGAACTCGGTGAGCAACTTCTCGTCAATCGACAGATCGAGGAATGCATCCACGGGATGCACCCCCATGGCGCTGGCGATGTCCGCCACGCTCTGACCCTCGTACTTGCGGTTGCGCTCCTCGACTGTTTTTGTCACGAAGATCTGGTCCCACTCGCCGTGGAAGAATCCGCGGCCTTCATCCAGATCCGTTTTCATCGCCTGCCGGGTGGCAGGCACCTTCAACTTGGCGATGCGTTCCTCGACGGTGCCGAGCAGGGGTTCCTTCCACGCAGGGATACTGTCGAAGAGGTTGCACTCGGCGAGGCGGAAGTTCATGTCCACAGGCGGAACGGCCTGCGCGTACATCGGCAGCCCGAGCTTCAGGTTTTCTTCTGACCAGGCGAGGTCGGATTTCCAGGTGTCGCGCGCCTCGTCCTTGTGCTGTATCACACCGGTCCAGTTCATCGGGCGTCCGCTCGCCCGGCAGAGGTTGCGCACGAACTCACGCTCGTCCTCGACGCCGCCCGTCCAGTACACCGACCCGATGTTGTACTCCCGGATGATCTCGGCAAGCGCCAGCATCTCCGACTGCGACGCCACCATCGATGGCAGCGGACCGCCGTCCTCACGCCAGTCCTCGGGGTTGCGGTGAAGCGAGATCCCCCACGCTCCGGCGTCCATGCCCTCACGGAAGAGCGCCTTCATCCGCTGAAGTTCGGCGTCTGTCAGTTCGGTCCTGCTGCAAGCCTCCTGCGCCCCCATCACATAGGCCCGCAACGGCGAGATGGGCACCATGCAGGCCACGTTGAGACCCTTGGGCAGCTTGTCGACGCTGTCCAGATACTGGGGGAAGGTCTCCCAGTCCCATGGCAGCCACGTGCTGAGCGATGCCGGCGGAATTGAAGCGACCCGGGAGAGGAGGCGGACATAGGCGTCCCGGTCCTCTTCGCGGCAAGGTGCCCAGCCGAAGCCGCAGGTACCGATCGTGACCGTGGTGACGCCATGCCAGCCTGTGGGCGTGCAGTAGGGGTCCCAAGGCAGCTGGTGGTCGTAGTGACCATGGATCTCTACGGCGCCGGGCGCGACGATGCAGCCTGAAGCGTCCAACTCGGTTGTGGCCTTGCCCTTGATGCCCGCGCCGATGGCTGCAATCTTGCCGTTCCTGATCGCGACATCGGCCCTGTAACCCGGTACTTGCCCGGTGCCGTCTGCTCCAGAAACTTGCTGCGGTTGATGTTGAGCTGCAAATCCTGCACGGCAGTCAACGCAGCCGTCAGCGCTTGTTGGTCGCAATCCTTCGTATGAAGCAGCA
>CAIYPF010000108.1 GCA_903928015.1 uncultured Gammaproteobacteria bacterium
CCCGCGGTCATAGACCAACTCGCCGCTCACGATGGTCGCCACATAACCCTCGGCCGTCTGGAACACTCGCCGCCCGCCCGCGGGCAAGTCATAGATGACGCCCGGTGTGTGCAGCTTCAAGCCTTCGAAATCGATCAGGTTGAGATCGGCCTTCATTCCGGGGCGCAGCAAGCCGCGGTCCAGCAAGCCCACCGAACGCGCCGTCTTCTGCGTCTGCAGATGGACCACCCATTCGATCGGCACGCATTCCCCGCGCTGACGGTCACGCGCCATGTACTGGAGCATGAAGGTGGGCGTGCTGGCGTCGCAGAGCACGCCGCAGTGGGCGCCGGCATCCGAGAGGCTGATCACCGCGTTCTCATCGTGGAGCATCGCGAGCTGACGGCTCAAATCGTGGGTCTGGTAGCCGAAGACCGGAAAGAACAGCATCCGCTTGCCGTCGTTCTCGAGCATGCGGTCGTAGGCGCGCTCCGCAGGGCTCACGCCAAGCCGCGCTGCCTCTGCGGCAATGCTGTCGCCGGGCGCGGGCTCGTAGCAGGGGTCGTCGCCGAGCGGGTACATGTTGTCCCACTCGCCCAGCAGCCGATCAAGGATGGGGTGACCGAAGGCCTGCGCGGGTTCGGCAAGCATGGCCGCCTTCACCGCCGGATCCCGCAGCTTCGCCAGACGCTCCTCTGCCGGCAGGCCGGCGAGCGGCGCGAAGGTCTGGTGCATCATGAAAGGATGCGCAGTGCCGTCGAAACCCAGCAGGATCGTGACTGGCCGAGCGCCCACGTGCGCAATCAGCTGGGCGCCCTCTGAATTGGCCTGCCGCACGTATTCCAGCTGCTCGCGCACCCGCGTCCACTCCTCGTCACTGCGGTAGAACAGCACAAAGCCGATCGGACGGCCGGTCTCGATGGACAGGCGCTTGATCCAGTCCATCTCTTTCTGCCACTCGTCCCAGTCCGAGACCAGCTGATAAACCCCTTTGCCGATGTCGCCGAGTACCCGCCCGATTCCCAGCAGCTCGTTCTCGTCGGCATAGGTGCCCGGCATCACCTCGCCCTCGCGGGTCCGGTGCAGCTGCGTACGGGATGTGCTGAAGCCGACGGCCCCCGCTTCGATGCCCTCGCGCACGATGGCGGCCATTTTCCGGACGTCATCCGGGGTGGCCGGTTCGTTGCGAACGCCCCGCTCGCCCATCACGTAGGTACGCACCGCGCAATGCGGCACCTGGGCCGCGATATCGATGGCATGCGGCAAGCGATCCAGCGTGTCGAGATACTCCGGGAAGCTCTCCCACTCCCAGGTGATGCCTTCGTGCAGTGCCGTGCCGGGGATGTCTTCCACGTCTTCCATGATGGCAATCAGCGCATCGCGGGAGGCCGCATCTGGTTTGCAGGGCGCAAAGCCCACGCCGCAGTTACCCATCACCAGCGTGGTGGTGCCGTGGTTGGAGGCGGGAGAGAGCAGCGGATCCCAGGTTGCCTGGCCGTCCATGTGGGTGTGCACGTCCACCCAGCCCGGGGTCACGAGCAGGCCGGCGGCATCTATCTCTCGCCGCCCGGAGCCGCTCACCTCGCCCACCGCGGCAATGCGCGAGCCGGCGATGGCGATATCACCCTTGAAGCCCGGCGCACCACTGCCGTCGATGATGCTGCCGTTGCGGATGATCAGGTCGTAGAGCATGAGTGGATCCTCGAGGGGGGGGGCCGACGGCCCGTTCGGCGGGAGTCTAGCCCAGCAGACTCCCCGCGATGCTTACCCTTTTTTGAGGAAGCGAGGGCCCGCAGATGCAGCAACGCCTGCCAATTTTTCACCTCATTAGACCCGAACGGGGCAGGACACCCCCCGAATCCGGGTCCATCCTTCAGTGCAGGACGATTCCCGAAGAGGCGATACACCGGGGTGCAACCGGACGAATCATCGGGATATAGTACGGCCGGGATTCAGGGGGGCGCCTACTCGCGGCCCCCGCTTCCCGCACGACGCGACCAGGTTCCGGCTTGAAATAAGTTACGACTAAACAGCTTCCGAGAAAGGGGTATCACATGCGCAGAAGGTCTTCCATCTCCCAGTTCCAAGTATCGGCTATCGCACTCGCGATTGCGGCCACCTCGGGCTTGGCTCTCCCGGCCGCCGCCCAGGACAAGGCCCAGGGCACCGGCCTCGAGGAAATCGTGGTCACGGCGCAGCGCCGCGAGGAGTCCCTGCAGGACACCCCGATCTCCATCACCGCCTTCACCGAGAACAAACTGACCGACCTCGGCGTCTTCGACGTCGCGCAGGTCGCGGACTTCGCCCCGAACGTCAACATCCAGAAGCAGCCGTCCTCCAACGGCAACATGGGTATCTTCATCCGCGGCATGGGTATGGGTGAAACCTCCCTCCTCGCAGATCCCAAAGTCGGCATGTACATCGACGGCGTCTTCTTGAGCAAGACGGTCGGCGCGGTGTTCGACGTTGTCGACATCGAGCGCATCGAGGTTCTCCGCGGCCCGCAGGGCACGCTCTTCGGCCGTAACACTACGGGTGGCGCGGTGAGCGTCACCACCAAGAAGCCCACCGGTGAGTGGGGCTTCAAGGCCGATGCCTCGATGGGCAACTTCGGCTATACCCGCGAGGGCGCGAGCATCGACTTCCCGAAAGTCGCCAACGTCGCGGCCAAAGTCAGCCTGAACCGCATGAAGACCGACGGCTGGGCAGACAACAACTACACCGGACCGGCACAGCCCACCATGGGCCGTAACGACGAGGTCTCCAAGAACCTCGCCAGCGAGGACAACTGGTCCGGCCGCCTGGCACTGCGCTGGACCCCGACGGACGCACTGACCGTCGACTACGCCTACGACATGACCGACAACACGGGCGTTCCCGCTCCCTTCCAGATCGTGAAGGTCAAGGACAGCCTCTACAACGGCTTCACCACCACGCCCCTGCCCTTCCAGTTCCTGGGCGGCTCGCTCTATCAGGACATGGCCGCCACCGTGGGCGACCCGAAGAAGCGCCGTGACGACTACACCCTCGACGCCGTATCCGACGAATGGCTCGACATCGAAGGCCACACGCTCGTCGTAGCGTGGGAACTCTCCGACGCCATCACCCTGAAGTACATCGGCGGCATGCGCAGCGTTGACTCGGGCTACGACAGCACCGACCTCGACGGCGGCGCCTACGTCGCACGCGACCTCTTCTACGGCGGTGGCGCTGCAGTGCCCACCCCCGGTTTCCACGCCGGGGTCGACAAAGGCACCATCAACACCGACACCCACGAGTTGCAGATCATCGGCAACCTGATGGATGACAAACTGTTCTTCACCGGCGGCGTTTTCACCTACAAGGAAAAAGTCATCCAGGTGAACCCGCAGACCTTCTCTCTGCCGATCGCCTTCGTTGCGCCGGCCGGCGCCAACACGCCCTTCCTCGGGCCGCTCTACGACGCCGCAGGCTTCTGCCCCGCGGCCTTTGGCGGCGCGGTCTGCACCGGTACACAGCGCCTGCCGCTGTTCGACTCGGTCGGTGAAATCGGCGTAAGCGACTTCTCCTACGGCGGCGACACGGAGTCCATGGCGGTCTACGGCCAGGCCACCTACAAGATCACCGAGCAGTTCGACCTCACGGCGGGCATCCGCTACACCGAGGACAAGAAGGATCAGTGGCTCTACAACCAGTCGCTTGACATCGATCCGGGCACTGCGGGCACGCAGGTGGGCCGAGTCGAAGCCGATGACGAGTGGAGCAACACGAGCTACGTGGTGGTAGCCAACTACAAGCTGACCGATGACATCAGCACCTACCTCAAGTACTCGACCGGCTACAACGGCGGTGGATTCAACGCCCGCGCCAGCACGCTCCCGTCCTTCACCACGCCCTTCGCCGAAGAAGAAGTCGAGAGCTGGGAACTGGGTCTGAAGTCCGAGTGGTGGGATAACCGCCTGCGCGTGAACGGCGCGATCTTCACCAACGACTACACCGACATCCAGATCGCCCAGTTCGAGGCGGGCACGGGTGGCGCATCCAGCAAGATCGTCAACGCCGGCGCAGGTACCTACGAAGGCTTCGAACTCGAAATCGTCGCGGCACCCATCGACGGCCTGACCATCGAGGCCAGCTACGGCTACCTTGATGCGCAGTACGACGAGTTCCTTGCACGCAACCCTGCCACGAACCTGCTCGAGGACATCTCCAGCGTCACCACCGTGACCCAGGCACCGAAGAACTCGGCCAACGTTGGCGTCCAGTACGACTTCGAGCCGATCGCCATCGGCCAGTTCTCGGCACGGGTCGACGTGGCGTACAAGGACTCCTTCGTATTCCACCCCTTCAACAACCAGTTCGATTCGACGGATGACCGCACCCTGGTCAATGCGCGCCTCAGCCTGAGCAACATCGCCGTTGGCGATGGCGAACTGCGCGTGTCGCTCTGGGGCAAGAACCTGACCGACGAGGAGTACCGGAACTGGGGTATCGACTTCGGCTCCCTGGGCTTCGCGGGTGACGTCTACGGTGAGCCGCGCACCTACGGCCTCGACCTGACGTACCAGTACCAGTGACCTAACGGCCTTCGGGCCTGCCAGGTGACAGAGCGGCCTTCGGGCCGCTCTTTTTTTGGGCCGCGAATGGACGACTACACCGACTTCACACCGCCACGCTGGCTACGCAACGCGCACGTCCAGTCGATCCTGGCGAGCGCGGGGCCACGCCGCGCGCTTGCACGCTCGCGTGCCAGCGCGATGCTCCGGGCAAGCCGTGACGAGATTCTCGACTGCGGCGAGGGCATCCGGCTCCACGGCCAATATGCGGAGGCGGGCGCTGAAGCGCGCGGGCTCGCCGTGCTGATTCACGGCTGGCACGGGCACACAGGCGCGGCCTACCTGCTGGCAGCCGCCGCGGAACTCCATGGACGGGGTTTCTCGGTCTTCCGTCTGCACCTTCGGGACCACGGGCCGAGTTCATACCTGAACCGCGGGCTGTTCAATTCGGTGCGTCTGCCCGAGGTAGTGAATGCCGTGGCCCGCATCGCGGAACTGCACCCTCACCCGAAGCTCTTCCTCGGCGGTTTCTCGCTGGGCGGCAACTTTGCCCTGCGCGTGGCGCTGGCCGCGCCAGAGCTACACATCCCGCTCGCTCGCGTCGTGGCGATATGCCCTGTTCTGGACCCCGCACACACCATGTCGGTGCTGGGGCGAAGCCCGCTCTACCACGGCTACTTCCTGCGCAAATGGAAACGCGCAATGCACGAGAAGTTGCGTCACTTCCCGGAATACGGATTCGGAGCCGAGCTTGAAAAACTGCAAAGCCTGGAGGAGATGAACCGCTTCTTCGTGCCGCGCTATACCGATTACAGCGATACGCGCGCGTACCTGGCGGCCTACGCGCTCACGGGGGAGAAGCTCGCGGGATTACAGGTGCAGAGCCACCTGATCACCAGCGCGGACGACCCGGTGATACCGGCATCGGATCTCTCACGCATCGCAAGGCCCGCAGCGCTAGAGGTCGAATTGGTGCCGCACGGAGGGCACTGCGGCTTCATACGCGACTGGCGCCTGCGGGGCTGGGCCGAGCAGCGGATGGCAGGGATTTTCTCGGCTGCAGCTCAGAGCCCGTAGCTGACGTTGAGCCCGAGGTAACTCGCCTCGGCAGCGTTGTCGTCGTAGCGGTAGCCGAGGCCCACGCGCAGCCCGCTCTTCCACTCTCCCTCCAAGCCCAGCGAGGCGCGGACGCCGTTGTCGTCGACGGAATAGCCCGGCATGCGGAACCAGGGGCCTGCCGAAAGGTTCTTGGTAACGGCACTGACCGTCGTGGCGGGATCTTCGAACTCCTCGAAATACGCGACATCGGCACGCAGGCTCATCTCGGCTGCACCGAGGCGCCACGGGTAATCGGCGAAGAGGCCGGCGCGCCCGATCAGCGAATCCCGATCCAGACCTGCATAGCGCATGGCCGAAGAACTGCTGCCGTCTTCGGCGTAGCCCCGTACTTCTATCTGCTGGTACTCCGCGCCGAGCAAAGGCCCCGCGCGCAGCGTCCACCCAGCGGGAGCCAGGTTCAGGCCCATGTCTGCGGCGAGTCCCTTCACCTCGGCTTCGGTTTCACCCTGCTCGCGGCGCGTATGGTTCGGGCCGAGCGAAAATGCGCGCTTGATGTTCTCGACGTCGGTTTTGCCGACCGTGAGCACACCGTCGGCGAACCAGCGGTGGCAGCGGAAGCCGACGAAAACGGAGCCGAGCAGGCCCGAGGTATCAAACCCGCTACCGGTTCCGGAGAGCTCGAGTTCCGAGGAATGGGCGCCCACGGCCGCGCCGTATTGCCAGCCATTGCCCAACGCACGCACCGCGCCAATGGTGAGATCCGCGGAGTCGGAGTTGGCGCCCGGCGTTGCGTTTCCTTCGGCGGGATCAATGCTCGCTCCCTGTACCGAGGCAAAGAGCCGCCAGGGCAGCTCTGGCCGGTTCCAGCGATCGGAGGCGAACTGCTCGTCGAGGGTGTTCTGGTAGGCGTGTGCATCGCCAAGCACAGCCTCTGGCACCAGTGCGTACTGACCCGGCGCGCGGATCACGGATTCCATCAGGTCTGCGGCAGCGCGGGCAGCCACCTGCGTCGGATGCAGGCCGTCGTAGAACACGAACTCATCGGGGTTGCCGCCCCCGACCTTGCCGCGACCGGCCGGCTCCACGCAACCCGGCCCGCCAACGGCGGTGGCGTTGAAACAGACGCGGGTCTGGTCGAGATCGGTGGCCAGGCCGAAACCGCCCGGGTTGGAAAGCACCTCGTCGAAGAGAGTGGGAATGTCGATCAGGATGAAATTGCCGTCGATGGCCTTGAGGCCCTGCATGTAGGCGGTGTTGAAGGCGATGGAAGAGTTGGTTCGGTCCACGCCACGCGCGGTGCGGCCGTTGGCATCGAAGTTTGCGGATTCGGAGAAACTGCCCAGCTTCGGCAGCAAGGGCGTCACCACATAACGCGCGCCGGCATCGACCAGAGCAGCCGCGATCTGGACGCTGGTGGCTGCCGTCTGCGCAGGATCATCGAGATCACGGATGTCGTTGCCTGCGGGCAGCGAGTAGAACAGCGTGTTTGGCCCGATGCTGAGCGTGCCGGCCGCGAGACGATCAAGGAAGCCGGGGCCTGAAGACGAAAAAGGCCCCACCGAGAGGCGCTGCGTGCCGGTGACCGACTGCAGCACCTGCTCCGAACGGTATCCGCCCACGGCGAAGTTGATGTTGTCGGTCTGGACGGTGTCGGTGCGCGGCACCACCACCAGCGGAATGGACGGCGTCATGCGACCGATGCCCAGATCGAGCGCCAGCCACTCGGGCATCGAATAGCCGCGATTGCCCGTGGCCGGATCGATATTGGTGAAGCGCAGCCCCGTCTTGTAGCCGAAGTCAGGGTCCGGGAACTGACCGGCATCGTCATAGCTCGCGCCAAAGACGATCATCTGCTCGAAGGGCAATCCGGCGCGCGCGCCGGAAGCAGCGGAGATGGCGAGCGCCAAGGCGGTGGCGGTGCGGATTTTCATGGGTTTTACCGGGGGTTTTGGCCGCATCGCAGCCTGTGCAGGGATCATAACGACAAGCGCGCTGCCGGCTCAATCCGATGGTGTACCATCCGCCGGACCCGCCCGGGAAACCCCTGTCCATGAAATACCGCCGAAGCACATCCGCATCCGCTTTCAAGGCCCTCTCCGGCACGGTTGGAGGTCTTGTCCTGCTCTGCGCGGCTCTCACGCCGGCACACCACGCTCGCGCGAATGACGCAGACGCCGCGCTGGACGCGTTTTTCACCCGCGAGTGGGATTACCGGATGGAGGAATCGCCGCTCTGGGCGAGCAGTCTGGGGGACCTGCGCTGGAATGACCGCCTCGGGGACTTCTCCCTGGCGGCCATCGAACGCAACCACCGCCACGACCGCGAGGCGCTGGAGAGGCTGCGCGCGCTGCCCGTGGAAGGCCTGAGCGCCCGCAACCGCGAGAACCGGGAGATTTTCCTCGGCCAGCTGCAGACCGCCGTCGACGGACAGCGCTTCCCCTACGAACTCATGCCGGTCAACCAGCAATACAGCCTGCCGAGCGGCTTGTCCTCCGATCTGGCGCAGGCGCCACTCGATTCGGTGCGTCACGTCGAGGACTACATCGCGCGTCTCCGACAGGTACCGCGCGCCCTGCAGGAAGTGCAGGAAGTTCTGGCTGAAGGCGCAAGACGAGGCATCACGCCACCACGGGCGCCGCTCGCCAAGGTGGAGCCGCAACTGAGGGCATTGGCCACCCAAACGCCGGAGAAAAGCGTTTTCGTCACTGCGATCGCAGACCTGCCCTCGTCGATTCCCGAGGAGGCACGCAAGCAACTGCAGGCCGGGGCACTCGAGGCGGTGCGCGATGACGTGATTCCCGCCTACGGCAAACTCCTCGCCTTCTGGACGCGCGACTACTACCCCCGCACACGCGAAAGCATCGCGATTTCCGATCTGCCCGACGGCAAGGCCTGGTACGCGCACGCCGTGCGCAACCACACCACCACCGACATGACGCCCGAGGCCATACATGCGCTCGGCCTCTCCGAGGTCAAACGCATCCGCGCCGCCATGGAAAACGTGAAGGCAGAGACCGGTTTCAAAGGGAGCATGGAGGACTTCTTCCGCTTCCTCAGAACGGATCCCCGCTTCTACTACACCGATGCACCTTCGCTGCTGCGCGGCTATCGCGATATCTGCAAACGCATCGACGCGGGGCTGCCGCGGCTCTTCGGCACGCTGCCGCGACTGCCCTACGGAGTGGCCGAAATCCCCGCACATGCAGCGCCATCGGCCACCACTGCCTACTACCAGCCCGGCTCTCCGGACGCCGGCCGCGCGGGCCTTTTCTACGCCAATACCTACCGCCTGGAGACGCGGCCCACCTGGGAAATGGAAGCCCTGTCGGCGCATGAATCGGTGCCCGGACATCACCTGCAGATCGCGCTGGCGCAGGAACTGGAGGGTTTGCCGAAGTTCCGCACGGAATCGGGATTCACCGCTTTCGTCGAGGGCTGGGGCCTTTACAGCGAGAGCCTCGGGCAGGATCTCGGGCTCTATCAGGATCCGTACTCGCGCTTTGGCCAGCTCACCTACGAGATGTGGCGCGCGGTACGTCTGGTGGTCGACACCGGCATCCATGCCTTCGGCTGGAGCCGTCAGCAGTCCATCGATTACTTCATGCAGAACGCCGGCAAGCAGGAGCACGACGTGACGGTCGAGGTGGACCGCTACATCACCTGGCCCGGACAGGCGCTTGCCTACAAGATCGGTCAACTGAAGATCCGCGAACTGCGCACGCGCGCCGAAAGCGCACTGGGCGAACGCTTCGACATCCGCGCCTTCCACGACGTTGTGCTCGGCAGCGGCGCCGTGCCGCTCGCCGTGCTCGAGCGCAACATCGACGCATGGATCAGCACGCAACACACCGGGAACACGCAGCAGGAGACCCCCGAAACATGACCAAAAACACCCTCCTCGCCACGCTCGCCTGCGCCGCGCTGTTCTCGGCCAGCGCCATCGCCGACGACATCGTCATACACGCCGGCAAGTTGCTCGACCGCCCCGGCAAAGCAGCCCGCGGCGCCTCAACCGTCGTGGTGCACGACGGGCGCATCAGCGCAGTGAAAGAGGGCTTCCTCGAGCCCGGCGCGCTCGGCCTGCCCTCGGCGCGCGTCGTGGACTTGCGCGAGCGCTTCGTGCTGCCCGGCCTCATCGACAGTCACGTACATCTGGAATCGGATACGGGCGGTGTGGGCGGACTGGTCGAGGGCGTCACACTGTCGGACGCGGCAATCGCCTACCGCACGCTGGCAAACGCGCGCAAGACCTTGCGCGCGGGCTTCACCACCGTGCGCAATCTGGGCGACGGCACCGGGGCAACGCTTGCGCTGCGCGACGCCGTGACAGAAGGCCTCGTCGAAGGGCCGCGCATCGTCGACGCCGGGCGCTCCATCTCGACCACCTCGGGCCACATGGACGAGTGGCTGGGAATGCGCGAGGAACTGCACGAAGCGATCTCGCACGACAACGTCTGCGATGGCGTCGAGTCCTGCCGGCGCGCGGTGCGGCTGCAGATCGGTCGTGGCGTGGACCTCATCAAGATCGCCACCACGGGCGGCGTGAACAGCCGCATAGGTACCGGCGTGGGAGCACAGGCATTCGAGGACGAGGTCCGCGCACTGGTAGACACGGCCCACCTCTACGGCAAGAAACTCGCCGTGCATGCGCACGGCGCCGACGGCATCCGGCTGGCCCTGGCAGCGGGCGCTGACTCAATAGAGCACGGAACACTGCTCGGAGAGGAAGAAATCAGGCTGTTCCTGAAAACCGGCGCGTACTACGTGCCCACGCTCTCCACTGTGAACGGATACATCGAGCGCCTGGCCACGAACCCGGAGGCCTACAGCCCCGAGGTGCGAGCGAAAATCGAGTGGCGCATCAGCGTCACGGGCAAGTCACTGCAACTGGCCGCACCGCGCGGAGTGAAGATCGCCTTCGGCACGGACGCCGGCGTGAGCAAGCATGGGCGTAACGCAGACGAGTTCGAGTTGATGGTGAAGAACGGCATGACGCCCGCGACGGCGATTGCAGCAGCCACAGTGAACGCCGCGGATTTGCTGGGTCTGGGCGCGGAGATCGGGACGCTCGAACCCGGCAAGCGCGCCGACATGGTGGCCGTACAGGGCGATCCGCTGGAAGACGTGACGGTGCTCAAGAAAATGGCGTGGGTGATGAAGGACGGACGGCAGGTGGGGCTGTAGACCACCGGGATCGCGGTCGCGGGCATGGCCCGCTCCTACCTCTCGCGCAATGCCGTGGGCACG
>CAIYPF010000109.1 GCA_903928015.1 uncultured Gammaproteobacteria bacterium
GGCGACGTAGCTCAGTTGGTTAGAGCACGGCATTCATAATGCTGGGGTCGGTGGTTCAAGTCCACTCGTCGCTACCATTCCTTTCAAGCACTTGGGTGCCTCTCCATGGCGCCCGACCTTCCGTGCAAACACCATGTAAGCAGGCGTTTTGCTGTAGGGCAGTTTCTACGGTTCATCCCTGTTCGCCGTTCCCTGCACACCCTTCCGGTCCATGGTGCGGAGCGCGCCCGGCCAATCCATCACGTTAGTGGTTTGAACCGACTGCACATCCGGAGAACGGTCTCCCGCTGTGCTCGTGCTACCGGTAAGAGTCCACGGTCGGCCGCCATCCGAGTGCGGGACGAGGTCAATTTAGCAGTGACCGCGACGGTCAACATCCGCTGACCGGAACAGGTGCCGGGGCCCACACCCCGGCACCTCAACGCAAAAACCGCTCGACGATGCTCGAGCCGAGCTTCGTGCAACAGAACGCATGCAGTCCCAACTCCTCCGCGAGCAGTTCGAACGCGGCAACACCGCGCACCGTGTTGCCCTTGGCATCGAGCCGCGGTGAATAGGCCGCCACGCCGAGTTGCCGGTTGACCACGCCCGCGAGCCCGCCGCCGACGCCGCTCTTGGCGGGGATTCCCACGCGAAATCCCCAGTTGCCCGAGTAGTTGTACATCCCGCAGGAGTACATCACCGACTGCGTGTCGCGTACTGCCATCAGATCGAAGACCGTGTCGTCGGTGCGCGGTTGCACGCCGAGGTTCGCGAGCGTCACCGACATCCATGCGAGATCCGCCGCGGTCACGCGGATGGAGCACTGGCGGAAATACAGATCCACCACCTCGTCGACCGGGCCGCCGAGTACGCCGGTGCCTTTCAGCAGATGCGCGATGGCGCGGTTGCGGTGACCGGTCTCGCACTCTGAGCGGTACACGGCGTCGTCCATGTCGAGTGTGCGCCCCGCCGCGCGCGAGAAGCGCTCCAGGATGAAATCGAAGGCGCCCTCCCCCAGTTCGCTATACAGCAAGCCCGCAACGGTGATGGCGCCCGCGTTCACCATCGGGTTGAAGGGGCGCGCCGTGGTCGGATCGAACTCGATGCTGTTGAAGGCGTCCCCGCTGGGCTCCACGCCCACGTGACGCATCACCTCGTCGGGGCCGAGCAACTCGTTCGCCAGACAATAGGTGAAGGCCTTGGACACCGACTGGATGGTGAACGGCGTTTCGGTCTCGCCGGCCGTGAAAATCCGGCCCGATACGGTGGCCAGTGCCAGGCCAAAGTCATCCGGCGACGCCAGCGACAACTCGGGGATGTAGCTCGCCACCTCGCCGCGCGTGTCTGCAGCGCATTGCGCGTGTACCTGCGAGAGGATGCCCTGGAGCTCCTCCTCCGCGTCGGCCGACATGGAAGGGGTCATGCGTACACACGCGGACCGTTCGGAACGGGCAAAGGCCGCCGCTCGCACAGCTGAGGCATGACGAAACGGACCAAGGACATATGGAAATCACTCCTGAGATGCGATCGGGTGAGCAACGTCCATGCCACGCAAAAACGCTGCGGGATTGTCCACTCTGGCCACAACGGCGCGCCGTGCAGGTGCACGCGCAGGGATGCGGCACCTGCCGCGCGCCTTCCCGGTGCAAGAGGCTGTAGCTCAGACCATCCCGCGACTGGCAAGGCACTCCTGCACGGCCCGCTCGGCCTGGTCGATCGCCACGTTGGTGAAAGCAGCGGCGCCTGCATCGGCATTGGCGATGGAGATCCGCCCGAAAGGCCTGCGCCCCAGCACGTGCGGCCGTTGCGCCTCGGGCACATCGGGATCGCCCAACGTGTCATAGGTGTAGGCATAACCGTGCGGCCAGCGGTTGATGGTGAGCGCGAGGATGTCGCGCCGGGCATCGAAACCACCAGAGCCCAGCATGCGGTTCAGCTGGCTGCGTGTTTCGCGCTCCAGGGTTTCGAAGGGCGTTGCCAGCATCTCCGTGCGGCCTGCGCGGTGCTGCTCGCGGCGCGGCAATCCGGGCTTGTTCCAGTTGCGGAACATCTGGATCACGGCAGGTTCGTCCTCCGAGCGCAGGCTCTCGTAGCCACC
>CAIYPF010000110.1 GCA_903928015.1 uncultured Gammaproteobacteria bacterium
GTAGGAGCGGGCAATGCCCGCGACTCATCCGGCCTTTACTCGATGACGACGGCCGTTCCGCTCGCCGAAACCATCAGCATGCCGTTGCTCTGGCCGAGCACCTCATAGTCGAGATCCACGCCCACGACGGCATTCGCGCCTGCCTCGGCGGCACGCGACTCGAGCTCCTTGAGGGCGATCTCCCGCGCGCGTTGCAGCTCGCGCTCGTAGCTCGCCGAGCGGCCACCCACGATGTCCCTCAGTCCTGCGAACAGGTCCTTGAAGATGTTGGCGCCCAGGATGGCCTCGCCACACACCACCCCGCAGTAGCGGGTGATCCGGCGACCCTCTACCGAAGGAGTGGTGGTGATCAGCATGGCCTCAGCCCTCGAGTTGCGGCCCGGCGGCAACGATGGCGGGAGCAACGCCACTGAACTTCTGGAAGTTCTGGACGAACTTCTGGATCAGTTCGCGCTTGGCGACTTCGTAGGCGTCCTTGTCTTCCCAGGTCTCGCGCGGGTCGAGCATCTTGTTGTCGACGTGCGGCACCGAGGCCGGGATGTCGAGGTTGATGCCCGGCAGGTGGCGCGTGGGCGTGCCCACGAGCGCGCCGCTCTGGATGGCCGCGATGATGGCGCGGGTGGTGGGGATCGGGAAACGGTAGCCCTTGCCACCGGCGCCGCCGGAGCCTGCCGTCCAGCCGGTGTTCACCAGGTACACGGTGCTGCCGAAGCCCTCGACACGCTTCATGAGCAGGTCTGCATAGACGTGCGCGGGGCGCGGGAAGAAGGGCGCGCCGAAGCAGGTCGAGAAGGTCGACTTGATGCCGCTGCCTGCGCCCATTTCGGTGGAGCCGACGAGTGCGGTGTAGCCGCTCAGGAAGTGATAGGCCGCCGCTTCCTTCGAGAGGATCGAGACAGGCGGCAGTACGCCGGTGACGTCGCAGGTGAGGAAGATCACGGTCTTGGGCTCGCCGGCGGCGTTGGCGTCGGCGCGCTTCTCGATGTGCTCGCGCGGGTAACAGCAGCGGCCGTTCTCGGAGATGGTGGTGTCGCTGTAGTCGGCCACACGGTGGAGTTCGTGCGTGCTGACGTTCTCGACGATCGAGCCGAAGCGGATCGCATCCCAGATCACAGGCTCGTTCTTGCGGCTCAGGTTGATGGTCTTGGCGTAGCAGCCCCCTTCCATGTTGAACACCGAGCCTTCTGCCCAGCCGTGCTCGTCGTCGCCGATCAGGTAGCGCTCGGGATCTGCGGACAGGGTGGTCTTGCCGGTGCCCGAGAGGCCGAAGAACAGCGACACATCGCCCTCGTGGCCCACGTTGGCCGCACAGTGCATGGGCAGCACGCCCACGGCCGGCAGCAGGTAGTTCTGCACCGAGAACATGGCTTTCTTCATCTCACCGGCGTAGCGCATACCGGCCAGCAGAACCTTGCGCTGTGCGAAGTTGATGATCACCGCGCCGTCGCTGTTGGTGCCGTCGCGCTCGGGAACGCAGGTGAACTCGGGCACGTTCAGTACCTGCCACTCGGTGCGGCCGGCGGGGTTGTAGCTGTCGGGTCGGATGAACATGTTCCGGGCGAAAAGGTTCTGCCAGGCGGTGCCGGTGGTGACCTTGATCGGGATGTAGTGGGCGGCGTCCTCGCCTACGTGCAGGTGGCTCACGAAGCGGTCGTGGCCGTCGGAGAATTCGACCACACGGTCCCAGAGGGCGTTGAAATGGTCGGCGTCGAACTTGCGGTTGATGCCGCCCCAGTCGATGTTGGCGCTGCTGCCGGGCTCTTCGACGATGAAGCGGTCTGCCGGGGAGCGGCCGGTGCGCTTGCCGGTGGTGACCACCAGGGCGCCGGTGTCGGCAAGATGACCCTCCTTGCGCCGTATCGCGTGCTCGACCAGAAGCGCTGAGCTCAGGTCGGTGTGGAGGGTGGTGCTCGAAATCGTTCCCGTATCCATCGTGTGTCCTGTCTGGCCGAGTGAGGGATGGCCGTGCCGGAAAATATGCCGACGCGAGCCGTGGGGGGGCCGATTATGGCAAAAAGCCCTGCCGTGGTGAACGCCTTGGCCCGTGCCGTCTTTCAGTGCCGCGTGCTGCCAGCCCCGGGCGGCCCGAACAGGGCGTCCAGCGCGGGGCCATCGAAGCGGTATTCCTGCTGGCAGAACTCGCACTGCACCTTTATCTGGCCCTGCTCCGACAGCACGTCCCTGGACTCCGCCTCGCCTATCGACTCCAGCGTGGCCGCGGCGCGCTCCCGCGAGCAGCGGCAGCCGAAGGCAAGCGGCACGGCAGGCTGCAGGCGCACTTCCTCCTGGTGGAAGAGCTTCCAGAGCAAATTCTCGAAATCGTCCGCGAGCAGCTCATCGGCTCTCACTGTTGCCGAGAGTTGCTGCAGGTGTTCCCAATGCGGATCGTCGGCGCGTCCGCCGGGGAGCACCTGCAGCATCAGGCCTGCGGCGCGCACGCCATCGCTCGCGAGCCGGACCAGGGTAGGCAACTGCTCGGACTGCTCGAAGTAAGCCTCTATGCAGCCGTCCAGACCCGACTGCTCGAGCGGTACGATGCCCTGATAACGCTGCCCCTGCTCGGGCGTGATGGTGATGGCCAGGGTGCCGCCGTCGAGCATGGCCCCGAATCCCGTGGCGTGAGCCCCATCTGCAACCCTCGCGTAGCCGCGCAGGCGCTGGTCGTGTCCGCATTCGGCGAAGAGCAACTGCACGCTGCCTTTGCTGCGGGCCTGCAGGCTGAGCGCCCCCGCGAATTTCAGCGTCGCGGCCAGCAAGGCACTCGCGGCGAGGGCCTCCCCCAGCAAGCCCGCGGCCGGGGCGGGGTAGTGGTGCTGCCCGAGCACGTCGGCCAGAGCGCTCTCGAGCCGGACGATCCCGCCACGCACGGGCACCTCGCCGAAATCGAAGCGCAGCAGGCTGTCTCCATCTCCCGAGCTCATTCTCCGGCCTCCTGTTCGAAACGGTGTATGAGTCGCCGATCGCGTTTGTCTGGTCGCGTGGCGGGCGGCTGGAACCCCGCGCGTGCCATTCGTCTTGCCGCCGACTCTGCCTCGCGCGCCGCGATGCTGGCTTCGGTTTCCCTGTAAAGGAGGGCTGCTTCGGCGGCGCCGCGCCGCTCGCCCGAGAGGCCGGTGACGATAACGGTTTTCTCGTCGAAGCCCTGCCGCACCCGGACCTCGGCGCCGATATCGACGTCCTTCGAAACCTTGGGTCGCGCGCCCTCGTACCAGACCTTGCCGCCTTCTATGGCCTCCCGCGCGAGGCCGCGTGTGCGGAAGAAGCGCGCCGCCCAGAGCCATTTGTCCATGCGTACGCGCTCAGGCATCGATGCGCTCCAGCCCGGGCATGATTTCGTCGAAGTGGAGTATGGCGGGGAAGCCCTCCACGGTGCGTGGCTCGCGCGCGCTGTCGGGCTGCAGCAGGCAGAGGAGCCAGCGGATCCCGTAGCGGCGCGCGGATTCCAGCACGGCGATGCTGTCGTCGATGAACAGCGTGCGCGACGGGTCGAAAGGCTCTACTGCGCGCAGCGCATCCCAGAACCCGGAGTGTTCCTTCGCCATGCCGAAGTCGTGCGAAGAGACGATGGCGTCGAACCAGCGCTCGAGCCCTGTGTGCTTCATCTTGAGATCGAGGCTCTTGCGATGCGCATTGGTCACCAGCAGCACACGCCGGGGACCGGCGTGCAGGCGGGCAAGGAAGTCCTCGACGTGCGGGCGGATGCGGATCAGGTGCTGGAGCTCGTCTTTCAACGCGGCCACATCGAGGCGCAACTCGCGGGACCAGTAATCGACGCAGTACCAGTTGAGCGTGCCCTGCTCCTGCCGGAATCGCTCGATCATGCGGTGTCTCGCCTCGGCGTGGTCCTCGCCGTGGATCTCGGCATAGCGGCGCGGCAGGTGCTCCAGCCAGAAGTGGTTGTCGAAGTGCAGGTCGAGCAGCGTGCCGTCCATGTCGAGGAGCACGGTGTCGATGTCGTTCCAGTTCACCATGAAGTGGCGGGTCTCCCTGCGGCCCTGCCGGCGAGCGCCGAAGGCCGGCCAGTCTACGGGCATTCGTCTGGCGCGTCAGGCGCGGCCCGGCGCGTATAGTCTGCCTTTTACGCGGAGCTACCCATGAGCGATCAGCGCAAGCCCGAGGTTCTTTCGTCGCGCTGGGTCGCGCACTCGCGGCTCTTCCATGTAGAGGAGCAGAGTCTCCGCTTTTCCAATGGTGTGGAGCGCACCTACGAGCGTCTGAACCCCGGCCATCACGGCGCGGTGATGGTGGTGGCAGTGGATAGCGGTGGCCGCATGGCGCTGGTGCGCGAGTACGGCGCGGGCATCGGTGACTACTACCTGTCGTTCCCCAAGGGCGCGCTGCAGCCCGAGGAGAGCGTGCTCGATGCCGGCAACCGGGAACTGATGGAAGAGGCGGGTGTCGGCGCGCACCGGCTGGAGGTGCTTGCGGAGCTCGCGCTCTCGCCGTCCTACATGGGCAATCGCATGACGCTGGTGCTGGCGCAGGAGCTTTTCGAGAAGACTCTACCCGGGGACGAGCCCGAACCCCTGATTGTTTCCTGGCATGCGTTCGAGGAGTTGCTCGAACTGCAGGCTGCGGGCCGGCTGCCCGAGGGCTACGCGGTGGCGGCGATGTTCCTGGCGCGTGAACGTCTGTCGGGAGCGCGGGCACCGTGAGGGGCGGCTTTCCTGCGTACTGGCCCGCTGCTGTACGCGAGGCCTGCGCAGAGGCCGGCCGCGCGATCCTCGCCGTGCGCTCTGACGCGGTGGGTGCTGGCGTGGAGCGCAAGGCCGATGGCAGCCCCGTGAGCCGTGCTGATCGCGCGGCGTCCGACATTCTCCGCGACCGCCTTTGCGCGCTGTCCCCGTCGCTGCCCGTTGTCTGCGAGGAAGGCTCGCACGACCCGGGCCTTTCCGCGCGATTCTGGGTAGTGGACCCCCTGGACGGCACGCGGGAGTTCGTGCGCGGCAGCGATGTCTTCACCGTCAACGTGGCGCTGGTGGACGAGGGCAGGCCCGTTTTCGGCGCGATCCACCTGCCGGTGAGCGGGCAGTGCTGGTGGGGCGGCGTGGGCCTGGGCGCCTGGCGTGACGAGGAGCCCATCCACGGCGCGCGGCGCACCGACGAGCTGCCACGCATCATCTCGAGCCCTGCCGAGCGGGCAGCGAATGCCCGGGGTTTTCTGGCGCTGCTCCTGCGGCACTTTCCCGATGCCGAGCTCTCGCAGTTGCCCGGCGCGCTCAAGTTCTGCCGAGTTGCCGAGGGCCTTGCCGATGCGTATCCGCGTGTCACGCCGAGCGCCGCCTGGGATATCGCCGCGGGGCATGCCTTGGTGGAGGCCGCGGGCGGTACGGTGCTTGGAGAGGATGGCCGGGATCTCCGCTACCGGATGGCGCCCGGCTGGCCGGTGCCGGGCTTTCTGGCCGTCGGGGATGCGGGAGCGCAGTGGTTGGGGGAAGTGGTCTCGCGGGCTTCCCGTTAGCGCGCATCGTATTAAGATCGCCTCGATCCCATACCAATAAGGAGCGGAATGCGAATGGACCGACTGAGCTTGCCGATGGACCTTCTGGGGCGTGTCCTGCTCGGACTCTACTTCCTGGTGCCCGGAGTCATGAAAATAACGGGCTTTTCCGGCATGCAGGCCTACATGGCCCAGCATGGTGTGCCGCTGGTGACGCCGCTCCTGCTGCTGACCATCGTGCTGCAGGTCGGTGGCGGGCTGGCGCTCATTGCTGGCTGGCAGACCAGACTTGCGGCCTTCCTGCTCGCCGGTCTGGTGCTGCTGATCTGCGTCTTCATGCACGACTTCTGGAACCAGTACGAGGGCGGCAGTCAGGCGCATGAGCTGCAGAACTTCATCAAGAACCTCGGCATCTTCGCCGGCTTGCTGATTCTTGCGGCGCGTGGCGCCCCGCGCGCATCGGTCGATGCCCGCCGCAGCCCACCCTGCGCCCCCTCATGACAGGAGAGTCAACCGAAGGCACTGACTGTTGCGGTGGATTCGGGCGCGGAGGGGCCCTATCCTTCGCCGGATCCGAAACCACTTCTTACGGAAGAACACCATGAAATCATCCATCAAGGCCGCCGCGATTCTGCTGGCACTCGGCTCGGCGTCCGTGATCGCCGCAGACGCAGCCGAAATCGAGAGCCGCTTCAAGGCGGCCGACAAGGACGGCGACGGCAAACTCACGCTCGAGGAAGCCAAGGCCGGCATGCCGCGCGTAGCGCGCGGCTTCGACAAGATCGATACCGACAAGAAAGGCTACATCACCCTCGACGAGATCAAGGCCAAGGCGCCGCGCTGAGCAGCGAAGCCCCATCGACCCGCCGTCTGGCGGGCCTATGCGGCTCTTGCCGCGCTCGCCTGCACCTGGCGGCGTTTGGCTCGCCGCCCCTCGCGCGGTGACAATCGCGCCTGTAATTCGCGTGAACAGGTGAACTCAGGATGCTCGACTTCATTCCGGACTCGCAGCGCTTGTCCGAAATCTTCTCCAACGCCATCGCCCCCACGTTTTTCCTCGGTGCGGTTGCTGCGTTCGTATCGCTGATGGACCTGCGGTTCGTGAACGTGATGGAGCGCGTTCGCGTCCTGAACGCGATTACCGAGGAAGACCACACAAGATCCCATCTCAAGGCCGACCTCGGGCGCTTGAGGCAACGCGCAGGATTGCTGAGCAGCGGCATCCTCGCAGCGCTGCGCGGTGGCATTTGCGCCACCCTTCTTCTTGCCCTGATGTTTGCGTCCGGGTTCCTGGGAATACGGCATGTCTTCGGCGCGGGGTTGCTGTTCGTTGTCGCAACGGCATTTCTGGGCTATGCGTTGGTTCGATTCGCTCAGGAAGCCCAAATCAGCCTGAACGAGCATGACGAGTACCTTTGAGCAGTCTCTGATTCTTTAACCCTGCGCGGTAGCCCGGCGTCTTGGGTCCGGGTTTTGCGCGGAGCCAAGCACATGATTGATTTCAGCGGCAGGACGGCGGTGGTGAGTGGCGCTAGCGGCATGGCTCGCTCGACATCCTCGTGAACAACGTGGGCGATTTCCTCGGCGTGATGAACGGTTTCGAGGACGGCACCGAGGCCGAGTGGGACGCGCTCTACGCCGTGAACCTCCGTCATGTCTTCCTTGCCACGCGCGCTGCGTTGCCGCTGCTGGGCACGGGCCGCCGGGCGGCAGCATCATCAACGTGTCCACGATCGAGGCCTTCCGCGGCATCCCGATGTGCCCCGAGGGAATCCGCGTTAACGCGATCGCGCCTGAAACCACCGAGACCGAGCAAACGACACCGCCGGCGGTCTTCACCTGCGCCCGCGCGACCTCGCGCGCTTCGCGCTCCTGTACCTGCGGGGCGGGGAGTGGAACGGGCGGCAAGTCATACCCGCGCAGTGGGTGGCGCGCTCGCTCGAGGCGCACGTGCCCGATACCTCGCCCGCCGATCCCGCGGACAGCACGGGCTACGGCTACCAGTGGTGGATCTTCGGGCACGGTGGCGCCGGCAAGCCGCGGATGGTGGGTACCTGGGGCTGGGGCGGGCAATTCGCCTTGCTGGTGCCGGACCTGGACCTGATCGCCGTGTTCACCGGCTGGAATACCTACGACGATCAGCACGACATCGATGTGGTGCGCGCCTTTTACCAGCGCGTCGTGCTGCCGGCGGCCCGGACGTGAGGTGATATGCCCCATCCGCTGCGCCTGCTCGCCGACCACGCTACCGCACGTATCCGTGCGTGGGTGCTCGGTGTGTTCCCTCGCGGGCGAAGCGGCATCGATTACGACGCGCCTGCGGGCGATCCGGGGCTCTTCGGCCCCGGGAGCGTTACGTGGCGCATCCATGCGGATTTCCCCGGGATGCTCGCAGGCGGGCTGTGCGCGCTCATGCTGCAGACGCTGCACCCGCGCGCACTCGCCGGTGTCTGGGATCACTCGAATTTCCGCGAGGATCTGATGGGGCGGCTGCGGCGCACCACGGATTTCGTGGCCGGCACCACCTACGCGCCCCTCGCCGAGGCCGAGCGGCTGATCGCGCGCGTGCGGGGGATCCATGCGAAGGTGGCTGGCGCCACGGCCGATGGCGTTCCCTATCGCGCCGACGAACCGGATCTGCTCACCTGGGTGCACGTCACCGAGAGCTACGCCTTCCTGCAGGGTTACCGCCGCTATTGCCGCGAGGTGCCCGCATCGGTAGCGGACACCTACTTCGACGAAGTCGCACGTGTGGCGCTCGCGCTCGGTGCGCGGGACGTACCGCGGAGCGAACGAGCGGTGCGGACCTACTTCGCGGCCCAGCGACCGCAGCTCCGCTACGACGCACGTTCCCGCGAGGTGCTCGACGTGCTGGCGCACATGCGGCTCCCCGTGCCCATGGCGGGGCTTTCGCGGGATGTCTTTCTGGGTGCAGGCGCTGCCCTGCTGCCGGACTGGGCGGCCACGATGCTCCGGCGTACCTCGGCGCAGTCGCTCCATGCGCAGGTCTCGGCCCGCGCGCTGGCAGCGATCGCGCCGCTGTTCCGCGCGGCATTGACCGATGGCATCGCAGGGCGTGCGCGTGCGCGGGTCTCGCGGCCGCACGCGCGGCCATGAGCAGTTGCCACCGATCGCTCGTTCACGGGGCGCTCTGGCATCATGCCGGCTCGGCCTGCACCACGAGCGCCCTGACATGAACGTGCCACGCTTTTTGTCGCTTTTGCTCGTGATTTCCCTGATTCAGGCGGTTCCCCGAGCGATCGCAGCGCCTTCGCCCGGCGGTGCGGGGCAGCGGGCAAACCCCGAAGACACCCGCGCCTTTTTCGGTGAACTCCACCTCCACACCTCTTACTCCTTCGATGCCTTCGGCTTCAGCCCCTCGCGCATCGACCCGGACGCCGCCTACCGTTTCGCGCGCGGCGAGACGGTGAATTACCTCGGCAAGCCCGCGCAGCGCCATGCGCCGCTCGACTTCATGGCCGTGACGGACCACGCGGAATACATGGGTTTCCTGAATGCCACGGAAGAGCCCGGCAGCACGCTCGCGCAGTCGGCCTTCGGGCGCGAGTATCTGGAGCTCAAGAAAACGCTGCCGCCGGGCGCACTCACACGGCAGGTGCTGAAGAAACTCGCCGAACCCGCACGCATGAAAGAGTTGGGCGCCGACACCGCGATGATTGCCGCCTGGCAGAAAACCATCGATGCCGCGAACGCCAACTACCGGCCCGGTGAGTTCACGACCTTCATCGGCTACGAGTGGACCTCCCACCCGGACGATCGCTACAACCTGCACCGCAACGTGATATTCCGCGGCAACACCGCACCGAGGCCCTTCAGCGCCGCGGATTCCCGGCGCCCCGAGGATCTCTGGCGCTACCTGGACGACGCACGTGCGCACGGTCATGAAGTGCTCGCCATCCCGCACAACGCGAACGCGAGCGAAGGGCACATGTTCGACTGGAACGATTCCGACGGCCGCCCCATCGATGCCGACTACGCGGCGCGTCGCGCGCGGAACGAACCCCTCGTCGAGATCTATCAGGCCAAGGGCGCCTCGGAGACGCATCCGCTTCTCTCGCCGAATGACGAGTTCGCCGATTTCGAGGTCATGGATCGCCTCGTGCCGCGGCTCGACCTGCCCGGAAAGCCGCCGGGCAGCTACGCGCGCGAGGCGCTCGGCCGCGGACTCCTGATCGAGCGGCGCACGGGCAAGAACCCCTTCCGTTTCGGCTTTGTCGCGGCAACGGACTTCCACAACGGCCTCACGACCTCCGCGGAAAACGCCTTCGTGCTGGCGGACGGCTTCGATCCGCGCACGGGCGGGCCTGACCGGGCCACCGCCGCGCGGTATCTGGCGGAACCGAGCCCCGCCATGCCCGACCCGAAGATCATGGGCTCGGGCGGCCTCACCGGTGTGTGGGCTACCGAGAACACGCGTGAGGCGCTCTTCGATGCCATGCAGCGCAGCGAGACTTTCGGTACCTCCGGCACGCGGATCCGCCTGCGGCTGTTTGCCGGGTGGCATTACCCTGCCGATATGCTCGAGGCGCGGGACTGGCCGGCCCGCGCCTATGCCGGGGGCGTCCCGATGGGCTCTGATCTGCCGCCCGCCCCGGCGTCGGCGGCGCCCGTGTTCATTGTGTGGGCGAGCAAGGCGCCGGACGGCGCTCCGCTCGAGCACGCGCAGATCATCAAGGTCTGGCTGGACGGCGACACCGCGCGTGAACAGGTCTTCGAGGTACCGCTGCCGCAACCCCGCAACGGGGTGAGCGAAATCACCGCGCGCTGGCAGGATCCGGCCTTCGACGCCAGACAGGCTGCGGTCTACTACCTGCGCGTGATCGAAGTGGAGACGCCACGCTGGACCACGCTGCTCGCCGATCGATTCGGTCTGGAACGTCCGAAGGGCAGCGCGGCGATGCTCCGCGAGCGCGCGTGGTCTTCGCCCATCTGGTACCGGGCCCCGTGACACGACCGGAGGATTGAGGCGATGGTTGCGGATACCTGCGGGCAATCGTCGGCGCTCTCGCGTGCGATTCCATGAGTTCCCCCGATTCGCGGCGGACATTCCTGAGACATGCGGCGCTGCTCGGTGTGGGAGCCTCTGCGGTGCCGGCTCTGGCCGCGGTCGGTGCGGGTGTTGCGGTTGCAGTCCGCCTGGACGAAGTAAATTTCGATCGTACGGCGCTGGAAGACATTCTCGCGGGTTGTGCGGAGTTTGCATCCAGCGGCTATCGCGTCCGCTTCAAAAACGAGAACATCGTCGCGTGGAAAGACGGGGTGGTGAGCGTGTTGCCGCCGGACCTCATCTCCGTGGTGGATTCGCGTACGGCCATGGCCATCTCCAACCCGGAGTTCGAGCCGGGCCGGGCGGTGACGGTGCTGGGCTTTCCCGCGCCTGCTATCTGGCGTACACCGGCGGGCTTGCGCGTGTTCGGGCCCGCGCACTTCGGGTTGGATGAGGCTTACCGGCCTCTTTGACTTCCACATCAGCACACAGGCGAGGAGCAGGGCAGATGATCGACTTCAGCGGCAGGACGGCAGTGGTGAGCGGCGCGGGCGCCGGTATAGGGCGTGCGATCGCCGAGGCCTACGCGCGCCTCGGCGCAGAGGTGACCGGCATCGAGATCGACGCTGCGCGAGCGGCCGCCACGGGCGAGGCGATGCAGGCGGCCGGGTTGCCGGTGCGCATGGTGGTGGGCGATGTGCGTGATGCGGCCTCGGTGGCCGATGTTTTTGCGGGTGTGGCCGAGCGGCATGGTTCGCTCGACATCCTCGTGAACAACGTGGGCGATTTCCTCGGCGTGATGAACGGTTTCGAGGAGGGCACCGAGGCCGAGTGGGACGCGCTCTACGCCGTGAACCTCCGACACGTCTTCCTTGCCACGCGCGCTGCGTTGCCGCTGCTGCGCATGGGCCGCCCGGGCGGCAGCATCATCAACGTCTCCACCATCGAGGCCTTCCGCGGCATCCCGATGTGCCCGGTGTATTCGGCCTTCAAGGCAGGCGTCACCGGCTTCACCAAGAGCCTTGCGGTGCAGCTCGCACCCGAGGGAATCCGTGTTAACGCGATCGCGCCTGAAACCACCGAGACCGAGCAGGTGAAACCTGCCGCCTACATCCGCCCCGAGCACCAGGCGCACACGCCACGCTGGATTCCGCTCGGACGCTTCGGCACGCCTGAGGACATGGCCGGTTGCGCGGTGTTCCTGGCGAGCGAGCTCTCCGCGTGGGTGACGGGCACGACGATCCACGCGGACGGCGGCGCCCTGGCGGCGGGTGGTTTCTATCGCACGCCCTCAGGGCGCTGGACCAATGTGCCGGTGGTCACGGGGGATGGGTTCGGATTTGGTTGAGGCGGAACCGGGTTGACTCAGCCTCGATATGTAGATACGTTTGTGTCTACATTTCGGGGGTGCCTTCCATGACCGCAGCCATCGTCCGCCGTTGGGGCAACAGCCTCGCACTGCGTATTCCGCGCGACATCGCCGCCGCCCTCGGGATCGATGAGTCCACTGAGGTCCAATTGGATGTGAAGGACGGCAGGCTTGTTGTCGTGCCCACGCGGACACCCGAGTATTCGCTGGAAGACATGCTCAGCAAGTGCAAACCGTCCCACTTCAGGCAGAGCGCTGAAGAGACGCAATGGCTCACGGAAGGGCCAGTTGGCAAGGAGGCCTTGTGAAGAGAGGAGATATCGTTTTGGTGGATTTCGATCCCACCTTGGGGCACGAGCAGGCCGGCGCGCGCCCGGCTCTGGTCCTGTCTCCCGAGGCGTTCAATCGCATGACAGGCTTGGCGATGGTTGTGCCGGTCACCCGTCGTGTGAGGAACTTCCCGTTCGAGGTTTCCTTGTCCGGAACCCGCACAGTCGGTGTGGCGCTGTGCCACCAGTCACGCACGATCGATACGCGTGCGCGCCGCTGCAAAGTCGTTGAACAGGCCCCGGAAAGTGTGGTGTCAGAAGCGGTGGCAAAGGTGCGGGCGATTCTTGCGTGAGCCCCGTATTTGAAACCCCTGGAGGGATGCGAGCGGCTTTACGGCCTCACGCCACCTGACGGGGGCTGATGCCCGGCGGATCGGTGCGGCGGAGGTAGTACTCGGTGGGGTGGACCCGGCCGCGCTCGTCGATGGCGGCGGCATGGACGATGCCGAGGATGTCGCCTTCTTCGTCGGAGATCACGGTCTCGAAGCCTTTGCGCCGGATGTCTGCGCTGGGGCAGCGGTTGATGCGGCGCTTGAACTCGCGGTAGTCGACCTTGACGAAGAAGCTCTCGAGGTTTTTCATGGCTGGGATTCCATACATACTGTGTTTGCGTACAGTATAGGCCAGATGTTTTGCCCTGCAAGTCAACGCGAGACTATCCCGCAATCGCCCCTCTTGTCACCACATATGGTGGATCAAAAGCCTTACACCTACGAAATATTGTGCCCGCCATCCGCCCGAGGCCTCACCACCCCAGCTTCGTGCGGAACAGGAAAAAGACCGCTCCCAGCAGGCAGAGCCCCGCCCAGAGGTAATCGAGAGTGAGTTTCTCGCGCAGGTAGTACACCGAGAAGGGTACGAACACGAGCAGCGTGATCACCTCCTGCAGGATCTTCAATTGGCCCACGTTCATCACCGTGTGCCCGATGCGGTTTGCGGGTACTTGCAGCAGGTATTCGAAGAGCGCGATCCCCCAACTCGCCAGCGCGGCGATGATCCACGGCTTGTCGGCGAGGTTGCGCAGGTGCGCGTACCACGCGAAGGTCATGAATACATTGCTCGCGCAGAGCAGCGCGATGGTGCTGAGGTAGATCATCGGTGAGTGCTCGCGCAGTGCCAGCGCCCGAGCATAGCGGCGGCGTGCGCAGGCCGCATCGACGGCCTTCCGCTGCGGGGTGGCGCTGCGCGACAATGCGCGCCCACCCGGGCTTCGCAGGACGCGTTCGCGGTTTCAGATGCTCACATTCCACCACGGCAACGACCTCGAAGTGCTGCGCAGACTCGCCGCGCAGCGGCTCGCGCAATCTCCCCCGCCGCCGCTCGAGCCCGAGCACGTGGTGGTGCCCAACGCGGGCATGGCCAAGTGGTTCAGACGGGGCGTGCTGGAACATCAGGGCATCGCCGCGGACCTCAGCTGCGACAGCCCCGTGCAGTTCCTGCGACGCATCGCGGGTATCGTGCTCGGGTTCCCCGCTCCTTCCGAAGACCCCTGGTCGAGAGATCTCCTCACGGTGCGCCTGATGGGTCTGATCCCCGGCCTCCTCGGGCGCCCTGATTTCGCTCCGCTCGCGACCTACCTCGCCGACACCCGCGATCCACGCCGCTTGCTCGGCCTCTCGCAGCAGATCGCTGCGCTCTTCGATGCGTACCTCGTCTGGCGTGACGACTGGATCCGCGACTGGGAGGCAGGCAAGCCCGGTGATGGCAGCCCCGCGCGCGAGCATCCCTGGCAGCCGGTGCTCTGGTGCGCGCTGAGCTCCGCCGTCACGACGGCACATCCGGGTGCCCTGCACCCCGCTGCGATGATCGCGCTGCTCTGCGAGCGCCTGAAACACGCTGAGCCACCCTCTGGTTTGCCATCACGCGTCACGGGCTTCGGTTTCGGTGCCGTTGCGCCTTCGATACTCCACGGATTTCGCGCGCTCGGCGCCCATGCGGATGTACAGGTCTTCCAGTTCAATCCCTGTCCCGAGTATTGGGCAGATCTTCAGAGCGAAGCCAAGCTCGCCCGCCAGCGTGTCCTGGACCCCCAGCGGGCCCTGTACGCCGAGACGGGCAACCCGTTGCTCGCCTCTTGGGGCCAGCAGGGCGCAGCCCAGCTGATGGAACAGTTGAAGCACGACGACAACCTCGAATTCCACCTCGGTGAGCAGCGCCCGGGCACGCTTCTGGGGCGGATACAGGAAGACATCCTCCACCTGCGGGAGCCCGCCGACAGCGGCCCCCTGCAGCCCGACGGCAGCATTGTCTTTGCCGAGACCCACAGCCGCCTGCGCGAGGTCGAGGCGCTGCACGATGCGCTGCTCGACATGATCGAGCGCTTCGACCCCCTTTCCCCGCGTGACATCGTGGTGATGGCCCCTGACATCGCGGCCTACGCGCCACACATCGAGGCCGTTTTCGGCGAGCTGTCGGGCGATCGGCGCTTCATTCCCTACGCCATCTCGGATCGCGCGAGCCTTGCCGAGGAGGCGCTGCCCCGGAGCTTCCTGCATCTCTTCGCGTTGCCCGACAGCCGCTTTACCGCCTCCGAGGTGCTGGGGCTGCTCGCGGTGCCCGCGGTGGGCGAACGTGCCGGCTTCACGGCCGCCGACATGGAAACCCTGCATGCGCTGGTGGCGTGCAGTGGCATCCGTCTGGGCTACGACGATGCGGGTGCAGCCGGGGATGCGCCCGCGCTCGCGCGCAACACCTGGCGCTTCGGGCTCGAGCGGTTGCTGCTTGGCGTTGCGATGGACGAGGGCGCACTTTTCGCGGGGGTCGCGCCCGTCGGCGTGGGCGGTGCCTCGGAGGCCGAGCTGGTCGGCAAACTCGGTGTCTTCGTCGACCGGTTGGCTGGGCTCGCCACGGAGATCGATGCTCCGCGTACGCCCGCGGGCTGGCGCGAGATGGTTCACCGCATTTTCGCGGACTTCGTCGCGGACGGACGCCCCCATGCAGCCGCGCGCGCCGAGACGCACGCAGAAGTCAACGCCGCCATCGATGTGCTGGATGCGGCGGGTTGCACGGCGGAGCTCGCGCGGGAGGTCGTGCAGGACCTGATCGAAACCCGCCTCTCGGCGGCCGAGAACAACCACGCGTTTCTGCGGGCGGGCGTGAGCTTCTGCCAGCTGACGCCACTGCGCACCATCCCTTTCCGTGTGGTGTGCCTGCTCGGCATGAATGCCGAGGCGTTTCCGCGCAATCGCGAGCGCCCGGCCTTCGACCTGATGGGCGTGATGCCACGGCGGGGCGATCCCTCGCGCCGCGACGATGACCGCTTCGTTTTCCTGGAATCGCTGATAGCGGCGCGTGACTGCCTCTACATCAGCCGCGTCGCCGCCGACGAACGCAGCGACGCGCCCCGGGAGCCCGCGGTGCCGGTGAGTGAGTTGCGCGAGTACATCGAGCGCCTGCACGGCAAGGAGGCCGCTGCCGCGCTCACGCTGAAGCACGCGCTGAAACCCTTCGCCCCGTCCTACTTCGACGGCAGCTGCGAGCGCTACAGTTTCCGCGGCGAGTGGTGCCCGGCGGCGCGCGCCATCGGCTCTGCGCCCGTGGGCTTCTGTCCGCAACCCCTGCAACCCCAACCCGCTGACGAGCCGGTGATCCGACCGGACGCCCTTGCACGCTTCTTCACGCGTCCTTGCGAGAGCTTTTTCAACGAGCGGCTCGGCGTGCGATTTCCCGAAGCCGGTGAGACGCTCGAGGACGTCGAGCCGATGGCGCTCGACGAACTCTCGAAATGGAAAGTGCGCAGCACACTCCTCGCCGCCTCGTCCTCGCAAACCGGGAGCGAAGCCGCAGAGCGCGTCCTTGCCGCGGGCGTACTGCCGCAAGGCGCGTCCGGCCGGTGCATGGTGGCTGTCCTGCTTGCCGAGATCGAACCTCTGAGGGAGGCGATCTCCCGCTGGGAGCTGTCCCGCACGGAGCGCATCGTCATCGACCTCGGCATTGCCCGCATCGAGGGCGATATCGCGGGCTTGCGTGGCGGGGCGCTCAAGGAACACACCTTGTCCAGCGAACCCCACGGCCGCGCCCTTGCGGGGTTCTGGCTGCGTCATCTGATGGTCTGCGCCGCCGGGTTGGTCGACGAGCCGAGCGAACAGCTGAGTCGCGACGGAGGCTGCACGCTGCGTGTGCTTCCGGCCGCTGACGCAATCGAATGCCTGCGCGATCTGGTCGAGGTGTATTTCTCGGGTCTGCGTGAGCCGCTGCCCCTGTTTCCGAAAGCCGCCTGGAAATGGGTCAGTGGCAAGGATCAGGCAAAGGCGCGAATCGAGGCGCGCAAAGTATTCCTGCGACGCTACGACGGCGCGCCGGGCGAAGGCGATGACGCCTACGTGAGCCGCGTATTCCCCGATGTGGATGAGGCGCTCGGCCAGCGCTTCGAGGCGCTGGCGGAGCGCGTCTTCCGGCCGCTGCGCGATGCAGCCACAGCGGAAGACACCATATGAGCGCCCCCGTCGTCCCCTTCGACGCTGCATGCCAGCCACTCACGGGCCGCTGCCTGATCGAGGCAAGTGCCGGCACGGGCAAGACCTACGCCATCACCAGCCTCGTCCTGCGTCTGCTGCTCGGCCACGACGGCAGCACCACGGGTGTGAATGCGCTGCTGATAGAGCAGATCCTCATCGTTACCTTCACGCGTGCTGCGACCGAGGAACTGCGCGGCCGGATCCGCGAGCGCCTGCAGAAGGCGCGTGAGGCCTTCGCCGCTGATGCCTCGCCGTCCGACGATCCGCTGATCGCCACGCTGCTCACGCACAGCGCGGATCTCGCGAAGGACCGCGATCGCCTTGCGCTCGCTGCCATGAGCCTCGATCTCGCGAGCATCTTTACCATTCACGCCTTTGCCGGGCGGATGCTCAAGCGCAACGCATTCGAGAGCGGCGTTTCCTTCGCGGTGGGAGAGGGCGAGGACGATGCCGGCGTCGTGAGCGAGGTCGTCTTCGATCTCTGGCGGGAGCGTGTCTATCCGCTTCCCGATGCGATCGCGTCGCTGATCCTCGACACGTGGGACTCCCCCGTCGAGTTCCTCCAGGAGGTACGCAGACTGCTTCTGCGCAAGGGTCTGGTGTGGCGCGGCGTACCCGCGCAGGACTGGCAGGGTTTGCTCGCCGACATCGCCGGCGCCGAGGCGGCGCTGCTCGCGGCGGCGCGGGTTCCTGCGGCCGTGGAGGCGTGCAAGGCTGTGCTACCGCGGCTCAAGAAGTCACCCAGGAGTGCGATCGAGTCGTTTCTGGACGCGTCTTCGCGCGGTGTGCTGGTGCTGGAGGATCTTCACGCGCTGGATCAGGATGCTCTGGATCTGGGCCAGGATACGCGGAAGGCGAAAGACCGGTTCCCGGCCGTGCCATTGCTGATGCAGGCCGCCGCGCTCGGTGCGCTGGCTGCAGAACTGCCCAGGCGTTTTTTCTTCGATGCGGTGTCGGAGGTCTCGACACGGCTCGCCGAGCGCAAGGCACGCACGGCAGAACTCGGGTTCGACGATCTGCTGAGCCTGCTCGCGGATGGCCTCGCCGCACCCCACACCGGTGATCGCCTTGCGACGCTGATCCTCCAGCAGTACCCGGCCGCACTCGTCGACGAGTGCCAAGACACCGACCCGCTGCAGTGGACGATCTTCGACCGCCTCTACCGCAACGCCGGCGCGCTGTTCCTGGTGGGTGATCCCAAGCAGGCGATTTATTCCTTCCGTGGTGCGGACGTCTACGCCTATCTGAAAGCCCGCAGCGCGGCCACGCAGCTCTGCAGCCTCGGCGTGAGCTGGCGCAGCACCCACGCGCTCGTTGCAGCACTGAACAGCCTCTTCTCCTTGCGCAGCGATGGTGAGGTCTTCCGGGCTGCGGGTCTTGGCTACGGGCAGATCACCGCATCGGGCAGCGCGGACAAGAAGCCGCTGCTGCACGGCAGGGATCCCGTGAAACCCTTGCAGATCATCGGATCCGTCGATGGCACCGGGTCGAGCAAGGAGGGCTATATCGAGCGCCTCACGCCTGCGGTGGCAGACCACATCGCCGGCATGCTGGCCGAGGCTGCTGCGGGGCGGCTCACCGTGGGTGACGAAGCCCTCGCACCCGGTGACATCGCCATCCTCGTGCGCACCTGGGGCGATGCCGTACCGCTGGCACGGGCCCTGGTGCGGCGCGGTGTGCCTGTGGTCTCACGGGCGCGTGACAGCGTTTACAAAAGCCCCGTCGCCGGCAGCGTCGTGGCACTGCTGCGCGCCGTGCTGGAGCCCCGGTCCGACACGGCCATGCGCGCGGCGCTCGCCTGCCTCCTTGCCGGCCGTCATGCGATCGAACTCGAGGCCGTGTTCTCGAGCGAGGCCGAGATGCTCGCCTGGCAGGAGACCTTCAGGGACTGTCGTGAGCGCCTGCGCGAGCGAGGCGTGCAGCCGATGTTCCGCCACCTCTTCCGTACGCTCGACGTGCCGACGCGTGCGCTCGGGATGCCAGATGGCGAGCGTCTGCTCACCGATGCCCTGCATCTGGTCGAACTCCTTGCCGTCGAGCGCGCCACCCTGGACAGCGACGAAGCCCTGCTCGCCCGCTTCGCGGCATGCCTCGCCAACTCCGACGGCGACCGGGAGGAACAGCAGCTCAGGCTTGAAAGTGACGCGAAACGCGTGCGCATCATGACCATCCACGGGAGCAAGGGCCTCGAGTTCCCGGTTGTGGTACTGCCTTTTGCCGTGCATCGAAGGACCGAGAAAACACCCCTTTTCCACGACACGCAAACGTGGCAGCCGGTGTATGACCTCTCCGAGGATTCCGCCTCACGCACCTTGGCCGATCAGGAGCGACTCTCGGAAGATCTGCGGCTGCTCTACGTTGCGCTCACGCGCGCGAAGTACAGCTGCGTCATTGGCGTGAGTGATGTCACGGACCACAAAAAGAGCATTCTCGAGCAGACCGCGCTCGGTTGGCTGCTCGGTGCCGAGGCCGTGTCGCCCGCAGATGCGCTGCAGCGCCTTCTCACCGTTCCCGGTGCACAGTTGATCGGCGTGCCGCCGGCGGCCACTGTCCCGGCTCCTCCCGCGCTGGTGAAACGCCTCGATGCGCGCGAGATCAGGAAGGAGCCCGACAGGCGCTGGCGCAGCACCAGCTACTCGGCGCTCGCCTCCCACAAGACGGAACCAGACCGCGCCGAGCAGGTCTTCCGCCAGCCGGAGATCCCGGCCCGTGAACAACAGCGCGACGCCGATTCAGACCGCACGCCCTTCGGTTTTCCGCGCGGGCCCGAATACGGTGACATGCTCCACAAGGTGCTCGAGAAAGCCGATCTCGCGCAGCCTGCCGCGGCTGCCACCAACGTCGCGCTGATCGATGCGGCGCTCCTTCGCATGGGCATGGCCCCGGATTGGCACCCGGTCATCGCACAGATGCTCGACGAACTGCGCAACTGCCCGCTCGATGGCAAGGCCTTGCGGCTCTGCGACATCCCGCGCAACCAGCGCCTCACCGAGATGCGCTTCGAGTTGCCCGTCGACCACCTGGACGCGCCGACGGTGAACGCGATGATGCGCACGCACGACGAGGTCTCCGCGCAGGCCGGTGATCTCGGATTCAAGCCCGTACACGGCATGCTCGCGGGCTCCATCGATCTCGTGTTTTGTCATGAGGGCCGTTACTTCGTGGCGGACTACAAGTCCAACCATCTCGGCGTCACGCTCGCGGATTACGGCACGCTGCAGCAGAAAAAAGTGATCGCAGAGCACCGCTACGACCTTCAGTACACGCTCTACACCGTGGCGCTGGTGCGCTATCTGCGCGCGCGGCTGGGGGCGGCATTCGATTACGACACGCATGTGGGCGGCGTGTACTACCTGTTCCTGCGTGGCATCCGCGCCAGCGACGCGGACGTGCAGGGCGTGTTTTTCACGCGGCCCGCGAAAGTGCTGATCGACGGACTCGATGCGATGCTCGGCAGGGGTGCGCCATGAGCACGCAGCGTCCGCACAGCTCCGATACGAGCGCGGCGCTCGCGCAACAGATGTCCGCGAGCCTTGCGAGCCGGGCCCTCACCGCGGAGGGGCGCGAGGCGGTGGCGGCTGCTACGTACGCTGTCGTGCAGGCTTTTCTTGCCGGCGACACCTGCATCGAACTTGATGGTCACCGCGCGTCGCTGTTGCCGGGGCTCGCATGCGAACCCGCGCTTTGCGCCGCCCCTGGCAGCGGATCACCCACGCCGTTGGTGCTGGACGGCCGCCGGCTGTACCTCGCGCGGCTCTGGCAAAAGGAAGTGGGGCTCGCCACGCGGCTGCGCGCGCTTGCTGCGGAACACTGTGCCCCGTATCCGGGCATGACCGCGGCGCTGCATACGCTTTTCGATGCGCAGGCCATCGATCAGCGCCGCGCCTGTGCCATGGCGCTCACGCGGCGGCTCGGCATCGTCACGGGCGGGCCCGGCACCGGCAAGACGACCACGGTCGCCAAGCTGCTGGTGTTGCTGATCGGCGATGCGCTCGCGCGCAAGGAGAAGCCGGTGATCGCGCTCACCGCGCCCACCGGCAAGGCTGCGGCGCGCGTGGCCGAAGCGCTCCTCACCGCGCGCGACAAGATGCTCCTTGGCGGCCAGGCTCGACGCGAGGTGCTTGAGTTGCTGCCCAAGAAAGCCAGCACCCTGCACCGCCTGCTCGGTTCCCGGCCCGATGGCAGTTTCCGTCACGGCCCCGGTAATCCGCTCGCGGCGCATGTGGTGGTGGTCGACGATTGCTCGATGGTGGATCTGCGGCTTTTCGACGCGCTGCTGCAGGCGCTGCGCCCCGATGCGCATCTGCTGCTGCTCGGTGACAGCAACCAGCTCGATGCCGTCGAGGCGGGTAACGTCTTCGGTACGCTGTGCGAGGGCGCGGGCAGCGTCACGCCGGCGCGCGCCGCGGAACTCACGGCGCTCGACATCGCGCCGCAGGGCATCGCACAGGATGCGAGTGCCGTGAACGATGCCACCGCTGTGCTGCAACACAGTTACCGCTTCGACAAGCTGGGCGCCATCGGCAGGCTGGCTGCGGCCGTGCTGGCGAGGCACGCCACAGACGCTGAGGCTGCGTTGTCGTCCGACGCCGATGGGCGCATCACGCGCATCTCCTACGACCCGCAGAAAGCGCTGCCGGTGGATGCGCTCGCTCAGGGTTTCGTGCCCTTGCTCGAGGCCCTGCGTGTGGGCGCCACCGACGCGGATCTGCTGAAGATGCTCGACGACTACCGCGTGCTCACGCCGCTGCGCGACGGAGTGCATGGCATCGAGGGCCTCAACCGCGCGATCGAGCAGTTGCTGGTGGCGGCCGGGCACATGACGCCCGCTCGCGGCGGAACCGGTATCGGCCGGCCCGTGCTGGTGACGCGCAACGATCATGCGTTACAGGTCTTCAACGGCGATCTCGGGCTGGTGGTTTCAGGGCCGGATGGCGCCGAGCAGGTTCTTTTCCGCGGGCCGGATGGTCAGCCGCGACGCATCGCGCCCGGGCGACTGCCGGCATTCGAGCGCGCCTTCGCCATGACCATCCACAAAAGCCAGGGTTCGGAATCCACGCGCGTGGCGATCGTGCTGCCGCCCGCAGGCGAGCGCGAATTCGGCAGCCGCGAGATGCTCTACACCGCCATCACACGCGCGAAGGAAAGTCTCCTGCTGCTCATGCCGGAGGGGCCGCTGGAGGAGCGGTGGCTGCGGGCGTCGGAGCGGAAATCGGGGTTGGTGGGGCGGTTGCACGGTTGACCGCACCACCCCTCAGACCGGCAAGCGGGTATCGCTAGTGGAGGCCGATCATCCCTCAACCGCCGCCGGTGCGGCGGATTCGGGATTCACGTCGGCGCGAAACAGGAAGCCCTCGGTGCTTAAACCGTAACTCCCCGCGCGACCCCCACCGCCGCATCTATGTCCCCCGCAAACGCCAACACGCCGTCCGCCTCGCGTACGGCCGTCCGCTCCAGCTTCCGCAGGATGCGGGGACTGAGCCCGCTCACGATCAGGAAAATCCCGCGCTCCTGCAGGTCCTCGACGATCGACTCCAACGCCACGATCGCGGTCATGTCCATCATCGTCACGTCACTGAGGTCGAGGATCACCACCCGTATCTCGCCGCGCAGCCGCGCCAGCCCAGCGAGTGCTTTTTGCGCCACGCCGAAAAACAGCGGCCCGTTCACGTCGTAAATCACCACCCCCGGTGGTAGCGAGGCTGCATGTTCGTGAGCATGGCTCTCGATCAGCCGTGAGCCGGTGAGCTCGATGGTGCGACGGATGAACACCAGCGCGGCCAGTGTCATGCCCACCGCAACGGCCACTTCCATGTTCACCAGTACCGTGAGCGTGAAGCAGCAGAGCAGCGTGGCGCAGTCGCCGCGCGGCGCGATGCGCAGGATGCGCCGGAAGTGATGCACCTCGCTCATGTTCCATGCGACCACGAACAGCAGCGCCGCCATCGAGGCCATCGGTATCCGCGCCAGCAGCGGTGCCAGCGCCACCAGTGCCACCAGCAGGAACACCCCGTGCACCACCGCAGACACGGGTGAACGCGCACCGGCCCGCACATTGGCCGCGGTGCGCGCCAGAGCGGCGGTTGCCGGAATGCCGCCCAGGAACGGCACCACCACGTTGCCGATACCCTGTCCGATGAGTTCGTCGTTCGGGTCGTGCCGGGTCCCGGTCATGCCGTCAGCGACTGTTGCGCAGAGCAGCGACTCCAGTGCACCCAGCATCGCGATGGCGAGCGCAGGCGGCAGCAGCGATTTGAGGAGAGGAACGGAAATTCCGATCGGGTTGCCGTTTGCGTCCGGCAATTGCCAGGGCCAGACCCAGTGCGGTGGCAGCGGGGGCACGCCGTTGCCCGCGATACCGCCGATCTCGTAATGGAAGCGCGTGCCGATGGTGGCCACGGAAAACGCGGGATCCAGCCGCTCCAGCACCAGCGCGGCCAGCACGCCGACGGCAAGGCCCACCAGATGGCTGGGGATGGGGCTGCGGCGCTTCTGCCACAGCAGCACTGCGGCCAGAGTGAGGCCGCCGATCAGCATCTCGGTGGGCCGCGCATCATGCAGCGAGCCCGCCAGCGCGACGATGTAATCGACGAAGTCCGGACCGCCCGGGTGCAGTTCAAGTCCCAGCAGGTCGCGCAGTTGCAGCGCGCCGATGACGGCACCTATGCCGCTGGTGAAGCCGACCGTGACGGGGTAGGGCACCACCGCTATCAGGCTTCCCAGGCGCAAGACCCCCATGACGATGAGGATGCCCCCCGACAGCATGCCGGCGAGCAGCAGGCCGCCCAGACCGTACTGGGCTGTTATCGGGAGCAGGATCACCACGAAGGCTGCGGTTGGCCCCGAGATGTTGAAGCGCGAGCCGCCGCACAGTGCGATCAGGATGCCGCCGACGATGGCCGTGTAGAGGCCGTGCTGCGGCGGCACGCCGGCAGCGATCGCCAGAGCCATGGACAGGGGCAGCGCGATCACGCCGACGGTGAGGCCTGCGAGCGCATCGGCGAGCAGTCTGTGTTGCGGGTCGGCGAGGCCTTGGCGCAAGGCGAGGAACACGGTGATGCTCCGCGACGCGTGGCAAGAGGAGCGTGCAGTCTGGACCAGGCGGGAGCCTCGGCGCATTGATCCCGGACAGGGTTGGTGCCGCTGCACATTGCCTGTCGCGGCGCACGCTCTGCGGGTGGCTTTCCTCTATGCCCCATACCCCCCGCCACACCCCTATAATCGCCCCGGTCGCGCCCGCATCCGGTCGCGCCCCGTTGCCCCGCCCTCGAGGAACCCCCGCATGAGCGCCCTGCCCAAGCACGCCTCCCTGGTGCAGTTGCGCCGCCTGCTGCGCAAGCTCGATCGCGCCCACACCTCCGACGAGAGCAACTGCCCCGCCTGCCGGCTGCAGCGGCTGGCGCTGCAACTGAACGAGGAAGTCGAGGGCGAGGTGCAGCAACTGTCCGTGCCGGGCCTCGGGCCGGGCAGCGCGAGCGTGGCGATGGCGATCGAATCCGTGCTTACGGTGATGTACGCGCTCGACGTGCGTGGTGCCGAGGAGCAGGGGCGCGTCACGCAGGCGCTTCTCGACTACATCGGTGACGTCGTGCTCGACCAGCTCGCCCACGACGAGGCCAACGCCGCAGGCCAGGTGCAGGACGACAGCGAGACACCCGATACGCCCCCGCCTCCGCCCCGTCGCAGCGGCTCCTTGCACTGACGCCTCGGCAGCATCCCCGGGCAGGCCGCTTCCACGGCCCCTGCCCTTCACATAGAGTCAGCCACGACTGACCTGACGACGGAGTCCCGCCATGATCAAGCGCACCATCGCCGCACTGCTGCTGGCCGTCATTGGCGGGGTGCTTGTCCTCTATGGCGGAGCGCAAGGTTGGCTGGGGCGCTCGCACGTTGCGGGCGATGTGACCCCGAAGCTGCGTGAAGCCGCCTTCAATGCGCAGGAGAAGGCCAGCACCGCCGCGGCGGCGCCCGCCGGCGAGTCACCCGAGCGGCAGATCCTGTTCGGTGATCTCCACGTCCACACGATCTTCTCCACCGACGCCAACCTGATGAGCCTGCCAATGATGCAGGGCGACGGCCCGCATCCGCCGGCCGATGCCTGCGATTTCGCCCGCTTCTGCTCGCGACTCGATTTCTTCTCGCTGAACGACCACGCCGAGGCGCTCACCCCCGCTCGCTGGAAGTCCACCCGGGATTCGGTGCGTCAGTGCAACGCGCTCACCGACCCGCAAAATCCGGACATGGTGGCCTTCCTCGGCTACGAGTGGACGCAGATGTCGCAGATCGAGGCGGCCAAGCACTACGGCCACAAGAACGTGGTCTTCCGCGACACCGACGAGGCGAACGTTCCTCCACGCCCCATTGCCGCACGCAACCCGGGCGTGAGCCTGAGCGCCTTCATCCCGCCGCTTGATCAGCGCATGGGACTGCCGCTGCTCGATCCCGCCCACGCTCGCTCCTACTTCGACTTCAACCGTTTCGGGCTCGAGACCATCGACGTCACCGAGTGCCCCGAAGGCGTGAACACCAAGGACTTGCCCGCCGACTGCCGCGAGACCGCCGCCACGCCTGCCGAACTCTTCCGCAAACTCGATGAGTCCGGCCTCGAGAGCATCGTGATTCCCCACGGCAACACCTGGGGTTTGTACACGGCCATGACCTCCACCTGGGACAAGCAGCTCGCAGGCCCCATGCAGGACCCGAAGCGCCAGTTCCTGGTCGAGGTCTACTCCGGGCACGGTAACTCCGAGGAGTACCGGAGCTTCAGCCCGGCCATCAAGGACGAAAACGGCGCTTTGCGTTGCCCCGCGCCCACGCCGGACTACCTGCCCGTGTGCTGGCGCGCAGGGGAGTTGGTACGCGAACGCTGCCTCGCCTCGGGCAATGCCGCGGACGAATGTGATAGCCGCGCCGCCGACGCCCGCCAGCGTGCGGTCGATGCAGGCACGGGCGCCGAATTGGGCGTGGTAGCCAAGGCCGATGCCACGGACTGGCTGGACGCGGGCTTTTGCCGCGATTGCTTCCTGCCCGCTTACAACTACCGTCCCGGCGGATCCACGCAGTACGCGCTTGCGATCGGCAACTTCGACCAGCCCGGCCCGCCGCGGCGTTTCCGTTTCGGACTCCTGGGCTCCAGCGATGTGCACTCGGCGCGCCCGGGCACGGGCTACAAGGAGTTCGCCCGCATTCCCATGACCGAGGCGCGCGGCTCCCGCAACGAGCACACCAGCGAAGCGCTGCGCGACTACGACGGCCCGGCGCTCGATCGCGCACGCACGCCGCCCGAGATGCAGCACGACATGCGTGCCCTGCTGTTCCAGGCGATGGAGCGGCAGTCGAGCTTCTGGCTTACGGGCGGTCTGGTTGCGGTGCACTCCGATTCCCGCCGCCGCGAGGACATCTGGGCCGGATTGAAGCGCAAGGAGGTCTACGGCACCAGCGGTCCGCGGATGCTCCTGTGGTTCGACCTGCTGGACGACGCGGGCACCAAGCGTGCGGCGCCCATGGGCAGCGAACTGCAACTCGCGCACAACCCGCGCTTCCGTGTGCGTGCGGCAGGCTCCTTCGAACAGAAGCCGGGTTGCCCGAAAGATTCCATCGACGCGCTGGGCGAGGAACGCCTTGCCAATCTCTGCCTTGGCGAGTGCTATTTCCCGGGCGACAAGCGCCGCCAGATCTCGCGCGTCGAGGTGGTACGCATACGCCCGCAGCAGAGCCCCGGCGAGCCCGTGAAAAGCCTCATCGAAGACCCGTGGCGTGTCTTTGCGTGCAACCCGGCAGCCGACGGCCAGTGCACGGTGGAGTTCGAGGACGAGCAGTTCGTTTCCTCGGGTCGCGAGACGCTGTATTACGTACGTGCCATCGAGGAGCCCTCGCTCGCGGTGAACGCGGATCCCTTGCGCTGCGAGAAAGACGCCAATGGCGTCTGTGTGAAGGTCAATCCCTGCCTCGGGGACTACCGCACGCCGAAGTCCGATGACTGTCTTGCTCCCACCGAAGAGCGAGCCTGGTCTTCACCGATCTTCCTCGACCAGCAGGCAGCCTTTTTTCAGCCGTTCACCGAACGGATGATGTAGCTCCCTGATTTCTCGTCGTGCTCCAGTTCCAGCAGTTGCCGTGACTGCAGCTCCTCCAGCATCGCCGCAAAACTGCGGAAGCCGTGGTAGCGCTCGTTGAAGCCGGGTTTGATGCGCTTCAGCGTCTGCTTGACCATCGAGGCCCAGACCTTGTCTTCCTGACCGCGCTCGCCGAAGAGGTTCTCGACCATGGCCATCACCGTGTCGAGCCCCTCCTGACGGCGCTCGTCCTCGGCCGGGGACTCGTTGCGTCCTGCTGCTGCCGACGGGGCCACCTCGGTTTGCACCACTGCTTCGGGCTGCATTGCTGCGGCTGGCCCGGCCATCGCCTGCGCGGAACTTCCCGGGCTGCGGCGCCGCGAACGGCCGCGCTTTGCGGGAGCCGCCGGCTCTTCCTTCGCGGCGGGCGCGGGTTTTTCCTCGGTAGCGGGCTTTTCTGCAGCTGCTTTCTCCGGGCGGCGTCGGGCGCGGCTCGGCTTGGCCTCGGGTTCGCGTACCAGGTCGTCGTAGAAGATGAACTCGTCGCAGCCCGAGACCAGCAGGTCAGAGGTCGAGTTCTTCACGCCGACCCCGATCACGGTCTTGTTGTTCTCGCGCAGCTTGCTCACCAGGGGCGAGAAATCCGAGTCGCCGCTGATCACCACGAAGACGTCGACGTGCGACTTGGTGTAACAGAGGTCCAGCGCGTCCACGACCAGGCGTATGTCCGCGGAATTCTTGCCGCTCAAGCGTACGTGGGGGATCTCGATCATCTCGAAGGAGGCTTCATGCATGCCGCGCTTGAAGTCCTTGAAGCGCTCCCAGTCGCAATAGGCCTTCTTCACCACGATGTTGCCCTTGAGCAGCAGTCGCTCCAGCACCTTGCGGATGTCGAAGGCGGCATAGCGCGCGTCGCGCACGCCGAGGGCGACGTTCTCGAAGTCGCAGAAGAGCGCCATGTTGCGCGTGCTGGTCTTGTCGTTCATGGGGGATTCCTGGAATGCCGGAAAACGCTCCGGCTTGCGCTCAGCCGAGCCCGAAGAAGCTGCGGATACGGGCGAGGAAATCGAGGTGGTTGCCCTGCGGCGTGGAGGTGACGACCGCGTCGCGGCGCAGGGCGTCGAGTTCGGCGGCACGTGCCGCGAGCACGCGCGACAGCTCCTGCGCGATGTCCGGGCGGGCCTGGATCACGCCCTGGAATCCGGCCTTGTCGAGTCGGTAGCACTCGAGGTCGGTGACGGCGCAGACGGTGGCCGAGCGCGGCTCTCCGGTCAGCATGCCGCGCTCGCCGAAGATGTCTCCCGCGCCCATCATCGCCACGCGGGTGCGATGCCCGTTCAGTTCGTCGACGATCTCGGCTTCGCCATCTATCACCAGGTAGAGCCAGTGCGCCACCGCGCCCTTGCGCGTGACCACATCGCCGGCAAGGAAGGGCGCATGCACCAGGTGCCCCGAGACGATCTGCTTTTCCTCGTCCGAGAGGGTGGCGAACAGCGGCACCCGCGACAGTGCCCGCAGGCGGCGTGCCTGCTCGTCGCTTGCGACCGATTCGCGCAGGGCTGCGTCCTCGGACAGCAGGATGCGCTCCTCGCGGCGTGTGGCGCTGCGGATGCCGGCACGCTCCAGCGCGGCGAGCGCGTGCGCGCGTACCCGGGAGTCGGTGGGGTCGTCCTCGCGCGCGTCGCAGAGCCAGTAGCGCAAGGCGTAGCGTCCGTGGCCCTCGGTCACGTCCATCAGCACGGCGCTCGGCTCGGGGTCGCGTGCCACCAGCGGTATCTCGGCATCCATCACCGCATGCTTGAGCACCTCGCAGACGCGGGTCGGCGGGGCTTCTGCCTCGATGGCGAACCAGACCCAGCGCCGCCAGCGCAGTTCGGTATCGTTGCGCGAGCCGATCACCATGAAGCGGTTTTTCATCAGCAGGCTGTTCGGGACGTAGACCGTCTCCCGGTTGCGCGTCTCGATGGCCGTGAACCGCCAGCGGACATCGCTCACGCGGCCGCGCACGCCGTCGATGTCGACCCAGTCGCCCACGCGCATCGAGCCGTCCAGTTGCAGCACGATGCCGCCGAGGATGTTGCCCAGCGTGTCCTGCATGGCGAAGGCCACCACACCGGTGATCACCGCTGATGTCGTGACGAGGCTCGCCAGGTTGACCCCCGCCAGACTGAGCCACACCAGGCCCCAGAAGACCATCACGCCCGCGCCACAGAGGTCCTCGACGATGCGGACCACACGCACGCCGACGGCTGGCAGCAGCAGGTGGAACAGCACGAGCATGCCGAGACGGAACATCGCCACCCCGGCGATCAGGGTGGCGCCGTGGTGCGCGATGTTTGCAACCCGGGGTGAGGCGGCCAGGCTGCCTGCAACGAGCTCGATGCCGTGCGCCAGAACGCAGGCTGACAGCAGTACCACCACGTGCCCGATCGCGCGGCGCAGCTCGGGCCGCAGCGCGCGCAGCAAAGCGGCCAGCATCAGGCCGATGCCGATGCAGAGCAGAAGTTCGGTGCGCAGACCCACGCTCATCGTTCGATCCCTCCGGCGCCAGCGGGCGCCCCTCTGTCACCATAACGCAAAGGCCCGAGGAGCCGGAACCTCGCGCAGCTGCGGTGGCTCGTCGCGGGCATGGCCCGCTGCTGTGCCCTTGGGGTATGTTCCCCGCATCCGGAATCGGGAACACAGGCCATGCACCGCCACACCGCATCGATCAGCCTCGCTACCCTCTGTCTCTGGGCAGGATTCTGCCGGGCGGATCTCAGCCCCACCGAGGCCACCATCGCCGCTGCAGCGCAGAAACGCGCGCCAGCGGCCGAGGCACTGCTCGAGCGCGCCGTGAACATCCAGAGCCCGACCGAGAACGTTGCCGGGGTGCGCGCCGTGGGTGATCTCTTCGCTGCCGAACTCGCCCGCCTCGGCATGCAGACGCGCTGGATCGACATGCCCGCAGGCATGCACCGCGCCGGCCATCTGGTGGCCACCACCAATGGCAGCAAGGGCAAGCGCGTACTCATGCTCGGGCATATGGATACCGTGCTGTCGGGCGAGCCCTTCCGGCGCGAAGGCAACATCGCTCACGGCACGGGATCGGACGACATGAAGGGTGGCATCGTCGTGATGCTGCTCGCGCTGCAGGCCATGGCCGATGCAGGCGTGCTGGCCGATTCCCGCGTGACGGTGATGCTCACGGGCGACGAGGAAGACGTCGGCGTGCCGCTCGAAACAAGCCGCGGACCCATGCTCGAGCTCGCGAGGAACAGCGATGTGCTGCTCGGTTTCGAGGCCGCCTACGAAGGCACTGCCACCATCGGCCGTCGCGGTGCGGGCTCCTGGACGCTGCAGACGACGGGCGAGACCGGCCACTCCAGCCAGATCTTCGGCACTGTCATGGGTGACGGCGCCATCTACGAGGCCGCCCGCATCCTCGAGGCCTTCCGCAAGGAACTTGGCACCGAGCGCTACCTGACCATCAATCCCAGCGTGATCGTGGGCGGCACCACGGCGAACATGAACGACATCGCCGGCAGCGCTGCAGGCAAGACCAACGTGATCGCTCCTGCCGCCATCGTGCGCGGAGACATCCGCTTCATCAGCATCGAGCAGGAGCGCAGCGCCCGCGAGCGCATGCAGGCCATCGTCGCGCGCCACGCGCCACGCACGGGCGCCACGCTGGTCTTCCACGAGAGTTACCCGGCCATGACGCCCACGCCCGGCAACGAAGCGCTGCTCGCGCAACTCGACGCCGCCAGTCGCGACCTCGGCCAGGGGCCGGTCGAGGCGCTGGATCCGGGCAAGCGCGGCGCCGGCGACATCGGCTTCGTGTCTCATCTGGCACCGGGGCTCGACGGACTGGGCAGCGCCGGCGGGAAGAACGCGCACGCGCCCGGCGAGTACACGGATATCGCGAGCCTGCTGCCCATGGCGAGGCGCACGGCCATCCTGCTCCATCGCCTGGGCCGCTGAGATCCCACCCATGTCCGCACCCTCCGCAGACACCCGCCGCGGCACCTTCAAAGAGCGGTTGGTCGGCTTTTGCCTGACCACGATTTTCCTGCTGCCGCTGGCGCTTCTCGGTCTCGTGGTGCTGGCCTGGGTGCTGTTTTTCGGCAGCACCTCGCGCGGGCGCCACGGCGTGCGCGCGCTGGATCATTTCGTTAACGCGGCGATTTTCGACGGTCTGGCCTGGGAGTCGATCTCATCGCACGCCTGGCGCGAGCGGCAACGTCCGTGGGCGCGCGTGATCATCTGGTTCACCAACCGCCTGCAGCAGGACCACTGCCGCCGCGCCAACAAGCGCGAGCAGCACGTCGTGGACCTGGTGCTCCAGAAGGGGCTGGAAAAGCAGACGATATTCTGAGCCGGGCCCTCAGGGCGTGGCGGGCAGGGGTTTCAGCAGAACGATGCGGTCGGCGTTCTCGCCAGTGAACTGCGTGATCGGTGCGAGGCGATCGGCATAGCTGCCGAGCGCCGAGGCGAGGGTGCCCTGTCCCTCGCGGAGCCGGATCGCCCATACCGTGTCCGGTCCTAGCGGCGGGCGGCCTTCCGCGAAGAGCTGCGCTGCGTCCCGCAACTCGTCCCAGTCCCAGCGCAGGCCGCTCACGGCCGCGATCTGCTTGTCGTTGGTGAACAGGTGGGTTTCCGGCGAGAGGTTGGCGTGCATCCATTCCACGCAGGCGAGCATATGCGGCTTGCTGCGGTCGAGCCCAAGCGAGAAATCCAGCAGCAGCACCAGCGGAATCGCGACCAGCGCCGCACCCTGTGCGATCCCCGCACCGGCGAGCAGCCGCGTCACCAGCAGTTGCAGCGCCCGCGCCGCCAGTGCCAGCAGCAGGAAGGCGGGCACCATCAGGTAGCGCGTGTCGAGGAACTGCCTGTACGCAAGGAAGAGCCCTGCCATCACCGTACTGCAGCCCAACGCCAGGAAGAACGCAGGCCGCAGCGGCTCGCGCGGCAGAACAGCGCCGATGCGCCCGCCCAGGCCAAGCAACGCCACCTGCGCCGGCCCCAGCGTGTTCAGCAACTTGACCACCAGCAAGGTGAAAAGCCCTCCCGCGAGCGACCAGGCGGCGACATCACTGGAGTAGGGGTCCAGCACTGAAGTGGCATAGCGCTCGGTTGCTGCGGCGAAGGCGCGAGGTATGGCTGCGAGCAGTTCAGCGGGCAATTCCGGAAGCTCGCGTGCGGGAGGGGCGAGGGCGCCGGCGCGGGTGCCGAGCAGCAGCGCCGCTGCCGAGAGCGGCAGCAGTATCAGAGACCATGCGAACAGCGCATCACGCAGTGCGCGCCAGCGTCCGCGCCACAGCAACGCGAGCGGCAGCACCAGCCCGAAGGCCAACGCCTCGGGTTTGAACGTGGCGGCCAGCAGCACACAGGCCGCCCATCCCGCGAGTCGATGGCGTCCGCCACACGAGACATGCCGCATGAACAGGACGAAGGAGCCGAGCAGCAGGGCCCAGTAGCCCAGGTCCCGGATCACGAAGGCGAAGTAGTTGTTCAGCTTGGGGTGCGCGAGCAGCAGCGCCGCTGCCCACGGGATCACCGAGTCCTCGTGATGGAGTTCGCGGCACAGCTCCAGGAAGGCCACCACCAGTCCCAGCACGCAGGCGGCGTTCAGTATCTCTGCGGAACTGACAAAGGACAGCCCCGTGAGAGCGTGTATGCCGGCGATCATTGCGGAGTAGAGCGGGCGATCGAAGAGATCGAAGCCCGCGGCAAAACCGCCCTCGCTGATGCGCTCTGCCAGCATCAGGTACAGGACGCCGTCCTCGTTGGGCAGGGGGCTGCGCAGGTTCGCGAAGAGGAACAGGACCAGACTTGCCGCGGCAAGCAGCAGGACGTCACGGTGACGCCGCAGCGCAGCGCGAAGGGTGTTCATTGCCGCGTGCGCAGCACCAGCACGCCGGGGCTTCCCGGCTCACCGAAGCGCGCTACCTGCTCCAGAGCGGTGCCATAGCGGCGGAGCGCCGGTTCGAGCGCCTTTTCGTCGGGGCCGAGATGGATCAGCCAGTAGTCGGCGCCTTGGACGGGCGCTGTGCCGCTCGCGATGCGTTTGCCGGCGGAGGGGATGCTGCTCCAGTCGACGCGGCCACCGCTGTAGTACGCGAGGCGGCGGTCGTTGCTGAACACGCTGCTGCCGGGCGGCACGGATTTCTGGATCCAGGCGATGCTCTCGGGGAGGTAGCTGCGGCGACTTCCCACGCTGACGAAGCCGTCGGCGAGCAGGGCGATCACCAGTACCGCGAGCCCGATCCTGGCCGCTGTGGGGCGGTGACTCTGGAGTGCTGCGAGAAGGAGTTCGCGCGCGGCGAAGGCGCATGGCACGACCAGCGCGAGGCAGAGCGGCATCAGCTGGCGCCCGCCCACGAACTGTTGCGCGGCCACGAAGGCGCCCGCCACCGCGACTCCGGCCAATGCGAGCGAGCGCTGCAGCCCCTCTCCGCTTTCGGGCAGGAGTGAGCGTCGGGTGACAGCGGCCCAGCCGAGCAGCAGCGCATAGGCAAGCCCCAGAGAGCGCAGCAGTTCGAGCAGCAGCACCGCCGTGAGTGCCGCGCCTAGCGAGATGCCAGCCATCCCCGAGGCGCGCTCGTCGAGTACCAGCGTGCCGAGATGCCCTGCGGCCTCCGCGAAACCGTTGCCCACGCCCTGCAGCGTGCGCTGCAGCCCGTCGAAGACGGCATCGGCCAGCGGCGGCATGAAACCGAAGCGCGCGGCTGCCACCAGCGGCAGCACCGCCAGCCCCAGCAGCGCGGCGTGGAGCCGGATCATCGCTTGCAACCGCGGCGGATCTGCCGCGGGGGCGAGGCAGGCGAGCGGCAGCAGCGCGCCGAAGACCAGGGCCTCGTGCCGGAATGCCGCGGCGACCGCGGTGAGCAGCGCCCAGGCGAGCGCCTGCTCCCAGAGCTGCGTCGTGAGGTAGCGAGCCAGCGGCACCAGGGAGGCAACGAGGAAGGCCCAGAAGCCGAGGTCGGCGGCGATGTGGCCCCGGTACTCGTTCAGGCGCGGGAAGAGCAGCAGCGCGAGTGCGCCCCAGAAATAGAAGCGCCGCTCGGCGCCGATCAGCTCGAGCAGCGAGGCGAAGCTCACGGTGAGGAGCGCGAGCAGGCCTGCGTCCAGTGACTGGGCGCTGGCGATGCTGCCGAGGCCCGTCAGCGCCTGTATCGATGCGATCAGCAGCGTGTAAAGGGACCAGCCCGTTGGACCCTCGCCCGAGGCAAAGCCCTCGAGGATTCCCTCTGCCTGCAGCAGGAAGGGGATGCCGTCGTCGTTCACCAGCGGATCACGCAGGATCGCGAGCCCCGACAACGCGAGGCTCGCGGCGGCGAGCAGGAGGTGGGCCGGCAGGCGGCTCCCGGCGCGTGCAACCGGCATGCTGTTCAGGGGAAGGTGCTCATCGGGCCTGACAGGGCGAGTATGCCGGATGCCTCCGTCCAAGTCAGCGCCTCTGCCGCCGGCAGCGTCGCTGCGCCGCTGCCTGTCGCGCGCATGGCGCGCTCCTACCAACACGGGAGCGCCCCCGGTAGCGCCCCATACCCGCGCCCTCCCCGTGTGTCCGGCCTACGCCTGTGTATCTCCGCCGCAGGAGCGTGCCATGCCTCCCGCAGGAGCACGCCATGCCTCCTGTAGGAGCGGGCCATGCCCGCGACAGGTGCCGTGCTACCATCGCCCGCACTCCTCGGGCGGGCAAAAAGCAATGCAGGTACTGGTGACAGGCGCCAACGGGCAGCTCGGCCACGAGCTTGCCCGCACCGTGCCGCCGGGTGTGGACGCGCGCTTCCTCGACCGCGCCGCGCTGGATCTTTCCGCTGCCGATGTCGAAGAGCGCGTCATCGCTCTCGCCCCGCGCATCATCCTGAACGCCGCCGCCTACACGGCCGTAGACCGCGCCGAAACCGAGACCGAGCTCGCCTTCCGCGTGAATGGTGCGGGCACCGGTGCCCTTGCCCGTGCCGCGGCGCGCCTCGGTGCCCGGCTGGTGCACGTTTCCACGGATTTCATCTTCGACGGCGCTGCATCCAGCCCCTACTTGCCCGGTCATGCGCCTGCACCGGTGGGCGCCTATGGCGCGAGCAAGCTCGAGGGCGAGCGCCAACTGCGCGCCGCGCTGCCCGAGGCGATCATCCTGCGTACGGCCTGGGTGTATTCCGCGCACGGCGCCAATTTCGTGAAGACGATGCTGCGCCTGATGGGCAGCCGTGACCGTCTCGGCGTGGTGGCGGACCAGGTGGGCACGCCGACCTGGGCCAAGGGCCTGGCTGCTGCGGTGTGGGAGCTCGGGCTCGGATCGCACGCGGGGCTCACGCTGCACTGGACGGATCTCGGCGTTGCCAGCTGGTACGACTTCGCCGTGGCCATCCAGGAAGAAGCACTGCAGCGCGGCCTTCTGTCGCGCGCGGTGCCCATCGATCCGATCCGCACCGAGGACTACCCCACGCCGGCGCGCCGCCCCGCCTGGAGCGTCCTCGACAAGACCGACACCCTTGCGCTGCTCGCTGCGCCACGCCAGCACTGGCGGGCTGCACTGCGACAGATGCTGGACGAACTGAAGGAGCAGTCCTGAGATGACACGCACGCTGCTGGTGACCGGCGCCGCCGGTTTCATCGGATCGAACTTCTGCCACGACTGGCTCGACCGCCATCCCGCTGACCGGCTGATCGGCTATGACGCGCTCACCTACGCCGGCAACCGGGCCAATCTGGCCGCTCTTGCGGCGCATCCGGGTTTCCGGTTCGTGCATGCCGACATCCGCGACACGGCCTGCGTCTCTTCCCTGCTGCGCGAGGAAGGCGTCGACACGCTCGTGCACTTCGCTGCCGAGAGCCATGTCGACCGCTCCATCACCGGTCCGGATGCGTTCATCGAAACCAATGTGGTGGGTACGCACAGCCTGCTGAAAGCGGCGCGCGAGGTGTGGCTCGCGGGGTCGGGGCGTCCGCACCGCTTCCATCACGTCTCGACCGACGAGGTCTACGGATCGCTCGAGCCCGACGCGCCGGCCTTCACCGAAACCCTCGCCTATGCGCCGAACTCGCCCTACTCCGCGAGCAAGGCCGGATCCGACTATCTGGTGCGTGCCTACCACCACACCTATGGGCTAGAGGTGAGCACCAGCAACTGCTCGAACAACTACGGGCCCTTTCACTTCCCCGAAAAACTGATCCCGCTCTGCATAACGCGCCTGCTCGCGGGCGAGCCGCTGCCCATCTACGGCGACGGCCTCAACATCCGCGACTGGCTCTACGTGACCGATCACTGCCGCGGCATCGAACTGGTGATCGAAGGCGGGCGCCCGGGCGAGAGCTACAACATCGGCGGCAACAACGAGTGGGCGAACATCGACATCGTGAACCTGCTCTGCGACCTGGCAGACGAGGCCTTTGCCGCTGACGCCACGCTCGCCGCGCGATTCCCCGCCGCTCCACCCGCGTGTGGGCGCTCCTCGCGCTCGCTGATCAGCTTCGTCAAGGATCGCGCTGGCCACGATCGCCGCTACGCCATAGACGCGCGCAAGATCATGAGCGAGTTGGGCTACCTGCCTGCCGAGAGCTTCGAGACCGGCATCCGCAAGACGCTCGCCTGGTACCTGGCCAATGAAGCCTGGTGGCGCGCGATCCAGGACGGCAGCTATCTGCAGGCAATCGGTACAGACCATGACTGAAGCATCCCCCGAACGCGTTGACGTCGTGGTGATAGGCGCCGGTTTCTCCGGCATGTACGCGCTCCATCGGCTGCGGCGCGACTACGAGGTGGTGTGCCTCGAGGCGGGCGATGGCGTGGGCGGCACCTGGTACTGGAACCGCTACCCGGGCGCCCGCGTCGACATCGAGAGCGCCGAGTATTCCTACGGTTTCGACAACGATCTGCAGCAGGAGTGGCGCTGGCCCGAGCTCTTCGCCGCGCAGCCCGATCTCGAGCGCTACGCCAACCACGTGGCAGACCGCTTCGCACTGCGCGATCGCATCCGGCTCTCGACGCGCGTCACGCGGATGCGCTTCGACGAGAGCGCCAATCTCTGGCACGTGTGGACGGATCGCGGGGGCCATCTGGTCTGCCGCTACGTCATCGCGGCAACCGGCAGCCTCACGGCCTCGAACACGCCGGCGTGGCCCGGCCGCGAGAGTTTCCGCGGACAGGTGCTGCACACCACCGAGTGGCCGCGCGAGGGCGTGGATTTCCGCGGCAAGCGCGTGGGTCTGGTGGGCACGGGTTCCTCCGGCGTGCAGGCCGCGCCGATCATCGCGGAGCAGGCGGAGCATCTGTACGTGTTCCAGCGCACGCCGGCGTTCAGCATGCCTTCTGGCAACCGGCCGGTGGATCCCGACTACGAGCGCGACTGGAAGGCGCATTACCCCGAGCGCCGCAAGCAGATGCTGCAGACCTACGGTGCCTCGCTGGTGAAGTACCCCACGGTCTCCGCGCTGGAATGCAGCAAGGAAGAGCAGGAGCGCATCCTCGAGCAAGCCTGGAACTCGCGCAGTGCGTTCCAGTTGCTGGTCTGCTTCACGGATGTGCTGACCGATATGGCCGCGAACGAGGTGGTCTGCGATTTCGTGCGTCGCAAGATCCGTCAGATCGTGAAGGACCCGCACACGGCCGAACTGCTGTGCCCCACCACCTACCCGATAGGCGGCAAGCGCTTGTGCATCGACAACGGTTACTACCCGATGTTCAACCGCGACAACGTGACGCTGGTCGACACACGGGCAGCCCCGATCACGTCTTTCTGCGAGGAAGGCCTGCAGACCACCGAGCGCAGCTGGCCGCTCGATGTCATCGTGCTCGCCACCGGCTTCGATGCGCTCACGGGCGCCATGACGTGCATCTACATCGAGGGCGAGGGCGGGATTCGACTGCGCGACAAATGGCAGGACGGCCCCACCAGCTACTTCGGCTCCATGGTCGCGGGCTTCCCCAACCTGTTCATGATCCACGGCCCCATGACGCCCTCCGCGCAGGCGCAGATGATCACCACCGGCGAGTGGCAGGTCGACTGGACGGCACGGATCATCGACGACATGCGGCGCGACGGGCTCACCCGCATCCAGACCGACGAGACGGCCGAGCACTGGTGGCAGGACGAGCTCTCGCAGGTGGCCAATGCCACGGTGCACCGCCACGCCGATTCCTGGTACCGCGGCACCAACATCGCCGGCAAGGCGGATGTGTTCATGATTTATGTGGGCGGCTTCCAGCGCTTCGCGGAGCTCTGCGATGCAGCGGTGGAGGAGGGCTATCGGGGCTTCCGGCGCAGCTGAGCCCCGCAGGAGGGGGCCACGCCCCCGACACAGCCTGACCAAATGGCTTCAATCGCGGGCATGGCCCGCTCCTGCGGGGTGAGGTGTCGCGGGCATGGCCCGCTCCTACGCAAGATGAAGCCCGACCTCACATCCTGTCGGAGGGGGCCATGCCCCCGACACATGCGGATCCCGTAGGAGGGGGCCACGCCCCCGACAACAGCCTGACCAAATGGCTTCAATCGCGGGCATGGCCCGCTCCCACGGGGTGAGGTGTCGCGGGCATGGCCCGCTCCTGCGGGAGGGCGCTGTCGAGGGTGTCTGCCTCAGAACGCCGGCGCCGCCTCGAACGCCAGCCCCGCTGCATCCTTTGCCGAGAGCGCGGGCGCGCGCCCATCCACCAGCGGCCACCCGATGCCGATCGTCGGGTCGTCCCAGCGCACCGAGACCTCGTGCGACGGGTCGTAGTAGTCCGTGCACTTGTAGAGGAATTCCGCCCCCTCGGCGCTGGTCACGTAGAAGCCGTGCGCGAAACCGGGCGGCACCCAGAGCATGCGGCGGTTGGCGGCCGAGAGCGTGTAGCCCACCCAGCGCCCGAAGGTGGGCGAGGCGCGTCGCATGTCGACCGCCACATCGAAGACCTCGCCCGCGACGACGCGCACGAGTTTTCCCTGCGTGTGTTCGGTCTGGTAGTGCAGCCCGCGGAGGATCCCCTGTGCCGAGCGGCTGTGGTTGTCCTGCACGAAGTCGTGATCGATGCCGAGTTGCGCGAAGCCACGGCGGTTCCAGGATTCGAGGAAAAAGCCCCGCTCGTCGCCGAAGACCTTCGGCTCGAGCAGGATGACCTCGGGGATGGCGCTGGGCGTGGCCTGCATCAGACCGGGCTCCCTTCGTTGGCGATGCGCTCCAGATACTGTCCGTAGCCGCTCTTGCGCAGTGGCTTGGCCAGCGCAAGCAGCTGCGCCTTGTCTATGAAGCCCATGCGGAAGGCGATCTCCTCCGGGCAGGAGATCTTGAGACCCTGCCGCTCTTCGACCACGCGGATGAAGTTCGAGGCATCGAGCAGCGAGTTGTGTGTGCCGGTGTCGAGCCACGCCGCGCCCCGCGTGAGCACCTCCACCCGGAGGCTGCCACGTCGCAGGTACTCGCTGTTCACGTCGGTGATCTCGAGCTCGCCGCGTGCCGAGGGCTTGATGCCTCGGGCGATCTCCACCACCTCGTTGTCGTAGAAGTAGAGCCCGGTGACGGCGAAATTCGACTTGGGCTGCTTGGGTTTTTCCTGGATGTCCTGCGCGCGTCCTTCGGCATCGAAGCTCACCACGCCGTAGCGTTCCGGGTCCTGGACGTAGTAGGCAAACACCGTGGCGCCCGCACGTTTGGAGGCGGCCGAGGCGAGCTTTTTGGTCAGGCCGCCGCCGTAGAAGATGTTGTCGCCCAGCACCAGGCAGGCCGGGCGCTTGCCGATGAACTCCTCGCCGATGATGAACGCCTGCGCGAGGCCATCCGGCTTCGGCTGCACGGCGTACTGGAGACTGATGCCCCACTGCGAACCGTCGCCCAGCAGGTTGCGGAAGGCCTGCTGGTCGTGAGGGGTGGTGATCAACAGGATTTCGCGGATGCCGGCCAGCATCAGAGTGGCGAGGGGGTAGTAGATCATCGGTTTGTCGTAGACCGGCATCAGCTGCTTGCTCACCGAGCTGGTGAGGGGGTGCAGACGGGTGCCGGATCCGCCGGCCAGCACGATTCCCCGGTAGCGACTCTGTTGCATTTACGCGTTCTCCTTGGCGTTGACGGGCGAGTATAGGCGAGCGTGCTGGCGGGCGATCCGGGTCCGGCGTGGCATGCCGCTGGCGCGGTGGCTAGAATCGCGGGCTTCGCGCCGCTCCCTCTCGCAGTAAAGGATGTTCATGGATGCCCTGATGCCGGCGCAACTGCCCGCAGACCGTATTGCCGACGCGCTCCCGCTCGCCGATCTCGAGCCCGTGCGGCCGCTGCGCGTGTGCCTGCTGGGTTACCGAAGCCATCCCTTCGCGGGGGGGCAGGGCGTGTACCTGCGCTACCTGAGCAAGGCCCTGGTCGAGCTGGGCCACAGTGTTGACGTCATCTCCGGTCAGCCCTATCCCCAGCTCGACCCGCGCGTGCGCCTCATTCCGATGCCCGGGCTGAACCTTTACGAGACGGGCTTGGGCTCGCTGCGCCCCAGGCATTTGCTTTCCCGCGCCAACGTTTACGAGTGGCTCTCCAAGTTGACGGGTGGATTCGGCGAGCCGCAGGCCTTCGGCATGCGTGTGCTCGAGTACCTGCGCGTGCACCGCGCCGACTACGACATCGTCCATGACAACCAGAGCCTGAGCTACGCGATGCTGCGCCTGCAGGAGCGTGGCATGCCGCTGGTGAGCACCATCCATCACCCCATCACCTCGGACCTGCGACTGGTGCTGGCCGCCGAGCGGGCGTGGTGGCGGCGCCTGCTGGTGCGTCGCTGGTACGCCTTCCTGGGCATGCAGCAGCGCGTGGCCCGCGGTCTGCGTCATGTGGTGACGGTGTCCGAGTGCTCGCGACAGGACGTGGCGAGGGATTTCGGCCTGGCCGCCGAGCGGCTCGAACTCGTCTACAACGGCATCGACACCGAGGTCTTCTCGCCCCTGTCCGGCGCCGTTCGCAAACCTCTTCAGATCATGGCCACGGCCTCTGCAGACCAGCCGCTGAAGGGCCTGGCCGTGCTGCTGAGGGCCTTTGCGGCACTGCTGCCGCGCCATCCGGGCCTGCGCTTGCTCGTGATCGGCCGCCCGCGCGAAGGCGGGGATACCGCTCGCCTCCTGGAGACGCTGGAGCTTGGCGCACACGTTGATTTCCTGACCGGCATTCCCACGGCCGAGCTGGTTCGGCATTACTCGGAGTCCACGCTGGTTGTCGTGCCCTCGCTCTACGAAGGCTTCGGCCTGCCGGCCGGCGAGGCCATGGCCTGTGCCGCGGCGGTGGTTTCCTCCGACGGCGGCGCCCTGCCCGAGGTGGTGGGCGATGCCGGCGTGATGGTTCCCGCCGGTGACGCGGTGGCGATGGAGCGCGCGATCGAATCCCTGCTCGCAGACCCGGCCCGACGCGAAGCCCTTGGCAGAGCGGCCCGCGCGCGCATCCTCGAGTCTTTCTGCTGGCGGCGTGCCGCACGCAGCATCACGGCGCTCTACGAGCGGGTACTGGCGGCCGATGGAAACCATTGACCTGCGCCATCTGCCCCTGCGCCCCGGTGACCGGGTGCTCGATCTCGGCTGTGGCGAGGGCCGCCACACCATCGCCGCCTGGCTGCAGCGCGAGGCGCATTGCGTGGGCGTGGATCTCAGCGCGGGCGATGTGTTGCGGGCGCGGGACAAGTCGCTGCCCTTCCTGCCGGAGTTTCCGGCCACCGCCACGCGGAGCATCGGCTTCGGCGTGGCAAACGGGCTTCGACTGCCCTTTGCCGATCACAGCTTCGACGTGGTGATCTGCTCCGAGGTGCTGGAGCACATCGGCCCCTACCGCGCGGTGCTGGACGAGATCCGAAGGGTGTTGAAGCCGGGCGGCGCGCTCGCGGCGAGCGTGCCCCGCTACTGGCCCGAGCGCATCTGCTGGTGGCTCTCGGACGCCTACCACGCCAATGAAGGCGGCCATATCCGCATCTTCCGCAGCGCCGAACTCGAGCGCGATATCGAGCAGATCGGCTTCAGCCGTTACCACCGGCACGGCGCCCACGCCCTGCACGCGCCGTTCTGGTGGCTCAAATGCCTGTTGTGGGAGAGCCAGGATCGCTCGCGACTGGTGGCGGCCTATCATCGCTTGCTGGTGTGGGACCTGATGCAACGCCCGTGGATCACCCGCTCGCTAGAGCGGCTGCTGAACCCGGTGCTCGGCAAGAGTGTGGTGATGTACTTCCGCAAGGCGCCTGCCTCATGAGCGAGCTTTATCTGAGCAAGGGGCTGTTCCCCACCGAGTTCCTGCGCCCCAGCGTTGAGTTCATCCTCTCCGCCCAGCAGGCCGACGGCTGCATCCCGTGGTTCCCGGGCGGACATGCCGATCCCTGGGACCACATCGAAGCCGCCATGGGTCTGGTCGTGGCAGGCGAGATCGACGCCGCCCGTCGGGCCTACCGCTGGTTGCAGTCCACGCAGCTTCCCGATGGCAGCTGGTGGGCGGCCTACAAGGATGGCGCGATCCACGATCAGGACCGGCGCGAGACCAACTTCGTGGCCTACGTGGCCACCGGTGTATGGCATTTCCACCTCGTGACCGGTGACCGCGATTTCCTGCAGGAAATGTGGCCCACGGTGGAGCGTGCGATCGGATGGGTGCTCTCGCACCAGGGCCCGCACGGCGAAATCCACTGGGCCGTGGATCCCGACGGCAGCCCGCGGGAGGACGCGCTCGTGACGGGCTGCAGTTCCATCCACAAGAGCCTCGAATGCGCGGTGAATATCGGCCATACGCTCGCGCTGGATGCGCGGCACTGGGTCGATGCGCGCTGGCAACTCGGCGAGGCGCTGCGCCACCGGCCCGAGCGCTTCGACCGCAGCTGGGAGAGCAAAGCGCGCTTCTCCATGGACTGGTTCTACCCCGTGCTCGGAGGAGTGCTGACGCGGGCTCAGGCGAAGGCCCGTCTGCAGGAGCGCTGGTCGGTCTTCGTCCAGGACGGCCTCGGCTGTCGCTGTGTCTCCGACGAGCCCTGGGTAACGGTGGCGGAATCCTGCGAACTCACCATGGCACTGCTGGCTGCGGGAGATCATCCGCGGGCCGCGAAGCTTTTCAGCTGGTTGCACCAGTGGCGTGACAGCGACGGCGCCTACTGGACGGGGTATCAGTGGGTCGAAGATGTGCTGTGGCCGCTGGAGAAACCCACCTGGACGGCGGGTGCGGTGTTGCTTGCAGCCGATGCCCTCACCGGGCACACAGCCGCCAGCCGGATATTCACCGAGGTCGGGTTGCTAGAGTCGCCGCAGCAGGCCGAGCGTGCGCACGCGCGGCAGTTCCTCGTACAGCCCTGAGGCCACCGCCAGCTGGTAGATCTCCCACGGGGCCTGGCCGCCTTCGGCCGGGTCCGGAAAGAGGTCATGGATGGCGAGCAGGCCGCCCTTCACGAGCAGCGGGCTCCAGCATCGGTAGTCGGCGAGAGCCGCCTCGCGGCTGTGGCCGCCGTCGATGAACACCATCGCGAGCGGCGTACGCCAGGCCCTCGAGGCGAGTCCGGTGGAGGCGACCACAGGAACCACAGTGTCTTCCAGCCCGGCCCGCGAGAGCGTGCGGCGGAATTCGCGGAAGCTGTCCATGCGGCCAGCGCCGGCATCGAAGAGGGCCGGGTCGTGGTATTCCTCGCCGGGCTGGTGCTCCTCCGAGCCCCGGTGGTGATCCACGGCGAAGAGCACAGCGCCGGCCGCACGGCAGGCTGTACCCAGGTACACGGTGGATTTTCCGCAGTAACTACCGACCTCGAGGCAAGGCCCGAGCGCTGAGGCGTGCAGCGCTGAGGCGTGCAGCGCCGCGCCTTCCTCCGGGTGCAGGAATCCCTTTACCGAGTCGATGTCGATCGGCAGTTCAAGGACGTCAGTCATGTGCGGATGTCCGGATCGCCGCGGGCGCCGTAACGGGCCCGCGGTGGTTCAGGGAGTGCCGGTCTCGGGGGCTGCAGTGGCGGTTGCCGCAGGCGGCGCTACGAGCCACTTGCTGAAGTTTGCAACGTCCTGCGGGCTCAGGCTCCCGGCCATCTGGCGCAGCCTGAGCGTGCGCAGCAGGTAGTCGTAGCGGCTGTTGGCGTAGTCGCGGATCGCGCTGTAGAGAATGCGCTGGGCGTTCAGTACATCGACCACGTTGCGGGTGCCCACCTCGTAGCCGGCCTGGGTGGCGTCGAGCGCGCTCTGCGCCGAGACAATCGCTTGCTGGCGCGCCTTCACACGCTGGACGTCGGTCATGACGGCGAGGTGCAACGAGCGCGTGGTCTGGATGGCATCGCGCATGGCGCTGGTGTGGATTTCGCTGGCCGCGATCGAGCGCTCGGCGGATTCGCGCCGCTGCGAGCTGACCGAGCCACCCTCGTAGAGGGGCATGCTCATCGTGATGGTGAACTGGTTGCCGTCCCGGTAGGAGTAGCTCTTGAAGTTGCGGGCGCTGGGGACCAGTGCGTTGTTGTCGGTCACGTCCTGGTTGGACTCGGTGTCCAGCGAGGTGAAGCTGCCGGTTACCGTGGGCAGGTGCCGCGACTTGGCCGACTGCGAGGCCTGGCGCGCGGCCTCGGCGGCGTACTCGGTTGCCTTCAGCCGGAAGTTGCCGGCCAACGCCATGTCGACCCACTGGTCGCGGCTCGCGGGGACGGGATCCACCACCGGGAACTTGTCGCTCAGCAGCCAGAGGTTGGAGTGCTCCTGCCCGGTCAGCACCGAGAGGGCCTCGTAGGAGATGCCGAGGTTGCCTTCGTCGGTCAGGCGGTTGACCACCGAGAGATCGTAGGCGGCGCGTGCCTCGTGCACGTCTGTGATCGCAATCAGGCCTACCTCGAAGCGCTGCTGCGTCTGTTCGAGCTGGCGCTGGAAAGCGGCTTCCTCGGCGCGGCTGGACTTCAGGTTGTCCATCGCCCGCAGCACGTTCACGTAGGCCTCGGTGGTGCGGACGATCAGGTCTTCCTGGTCGGCGGCGAAACGGGCCGCGGCTTCACGCGTCAGCTCTTTGCCCTGCTTGAAGGTGAACCAGGCGGAGAGATCGAAGATCTTCTGGTCGACGTTCAGGTAGTAGTTCTTGTCCTCGCCGTCGATGTCCTGATCGAAGGGATTGCTGAAGAAGTTGTACTTGCTCTGCGTGGAGAGGTCGGACTCGCCGTAGGTTGCCTGGGCGCCCACGTGCGGCAGCAGCGCGGAGCGGCCCTGGATCTCGGCCTCCTGACCGGCGCGGAAGTTCGCCTCTGCGGCCTTGAGGACGGGGTCGCTTTTCAGCGCCAGTTCGTAGATCTCGAGGAGCGTGTCAGCGTGCGCGGCGTTGCCCCATGCGAAGGCGGCAGCGAACAGCAAGGAACTGAGGGAGCGTGAGAAGTGCGCCATCGTCGGCCTCGTCGGGGATATCTGCCCGGAAACGGGAGCCGGCGCAGTGTAGCAGAGGCCACGGCCCCGCATCACCGCGTGGCCACGGGCAAAATCCCCGTGCCTCGCGCGTGCCCCCGGGCACGACCTAATATACTTTCGCCGCTTCATTCACCCCTCCGGCGGATGCGTTCACGTTGGATGCCTGTCTTTTCCAGACGCGCGGTTATCCGCTGCAGATTCACCACGCCGAGTGCGAGGTGAACTTCCTGCGCCTTTCGCGCTTGCTGCCCGGTTTCGATGCGGGGCAGTCGCGGCGTATCGGCATCCGCTTCGCCTCGGGGCACGAGGACGCGCTCGATCTCCGGGTTACGGAACGCTCACGTTACACGGCCGTCATCGAGCTGCGGCAGGCCCGCCCGGTGTGGGGCGACGCAGCTCTCGAGATCAGCGTGCGCGCCTACCTCGACGCGCGCATGGCCGAGGTCACCGGCTGCCGGCAGTCACGGCGCCTGTTGCCGCGCTATCCGTATCCGAACAGCCGTGGCTTCGCCCGTGACGAAAAGTGGCAGCAGGACGCCCTTCTCGGCGAGTGGCTATCGCGCTGCCTCGCCGACGGCCGCGCGCTGGCGCCCGATCTCGCCGCAGGTGGTGCAGCCGCATGACCACGGCGGTCCTTCATCTGGATCCTGAGGGCGGTGTGCTGCGCATCGTGCAGGTTACGGACACGCACCTCGAGCAGCAGCGGGGCGGCACCCTGCTCGGCATGGACACGGACGAAAGCCTCGCCCACGTGCTGTCACTGGCGCGCGCTGGCGCAGAGCCGCCCGATCTGCTGCTCGCCACGGGGGACATCGCCAACCACGCCTGCGCCGAGGCCTATGCCCGGGCCCGTGAAGCCTTCGAAGCCCTGGGCGTACCCTGGGCCTGGCTTCCCGGCAATCACGACGAATTCGGCCCCATGCAGCGAGTGCTGGGGCGAGGTGAGCCAATGGTGCGCGCTGTGCGCACGCCGCATTGGCAGGTTCTGCTGCTCGATTCCAGCGTGCCCGGCGAGGTCGGCGGCCGGCTGGGGCCCGACGAACTCGCCCTGCTTGAGCGGCTGCTCCTCGAGGAGCCCGCGCTGCACGCGCTGGTGTGCCTGCACCACCAGCCTGTGCCGGTGGGCTGCGCCTGGCTCGACGAGCAGATGGTGGCCGACGCGGAGGCATTCTTCGCCGTACTGCGCCGCCATCCGCAGGTGCGCATGGTCCTGTGGGGCCATGTCCACCAGGAGTTCGCGGGGGAACGCGACGGCATTGCCCTCCGCGCCACGCCTTCGAGCTGCATACAGTTCGCGCCCGCGAGTGCGGGCTTCCGTGTCGATGAGCAATCGCCCGGCCTGCGCTGGCTGGAGCTCTCGCCCGATGGCAGCATTGCCACGCAGGTCTCGCGCGTGCAGGGCGTGGCTTTCAGCTTCGACCGGGACTCTGCCGGTTACCTCTGATCGGCGCCATGGGCCTCGCGCTCCGATAGACTGTCCCCCTTCACGCATCACCGAGACCTTCCCGGAATCTCCATGGCACTGAACTCCGAATACAACGCCGAGGCCATCGAAGTCCTCACCGGCCTCGATCCGGTGCGCAAGCGCCCCGGCATGTACACCGATACCTCCCGCCCCAACCACCTCGCGCAGGAAGTCATCGACAACAGCGTCGACGAGGCGCTCGCGGGTTTCGCGCGGAACGTCGATGTGGTGCTCTTCGCCGACGGCTCCCTGTCGGTCACCGACGACGGCCGCGGCATGCCTGTCGACATCCACCCCGAGCAGGGCAAGCCCGGCATCGAGGTGATCCTGTGCACGCTGCACGCGGGCGGCAAATTCTCCGACCGCAATTACCAGTTCTCGGGCGGCTTGCACGGTGTCGGCGTCTCGGTGGTGAACGCGCTGTCGCTGGAGCTCGAGGTGCGCGTACGCCGCGACGGCAACGTCTACCGCATGGGCTTCAGGAACGGCGACAAGGCATCGGACCTCGAGGTGGTCGACGTCGTCGGCAAGCGCAACACCGGCACCTCGGTGCGGTTCCGCCCGGACCCGCGCTATTTCGACACCATCAAATTCTCCGTGTCGCGGCTCACACACCTGCTGCGTGCCAAAGCCGTGCTCTGCCCGGGGCTGCGCATCTCCTTTGCCGACGAAGCGGCAGGCACGCGCGAGGAATGGCACTACGAGAACGGCCTTCCGGATTATCTCCGCGGGGCAACCTCGGGATTCACGACCCTGCCGGCAGAACCCTTTGTCGGCAGTTTCAGCGGCAGCACCGAGGCCGTCGACTGGGCGGTGCAGTGGCTGCCGGAGGGAGGCGAGCTCATCACCGAGAGCTACGTGAACCTGATCCCCACGCCGCAGGGCGGCACCCACGTGAACGGGCTGCGCTCGGGTCTTCTCGAGGCGCTGCGCGAGTACTGCGAGTTCCGCAACCTGCTGCCGCGCGGCATCAAGCTCGCTCCCGAGGATCTCTGGGATCGCTGCGCCTACGTGCTCTCGGCCAAGCTCCGCGAACCGCAGTTCAGCGGCCAGACAAAGGAGCGGCTCTCCTCGCGTGAGGCAGCCGCGTTCATCTCCGGCGTGGCGCGGGATGCCTTCGGCTTGTGGCTCGGACAGCACACGGAGGAGGGCGATCGCCTTGCTGAGATGGCCGTGGCCGCAGCCGGAAGCAGGCTGCGCAAGAGCCGTCAGGTGGAGCGCAAGAAGGTCACGACCGGTCCCGCGCTTCCCGGCAAGCTCGCCGACAGCACAGCGCAGGACCTCGACCGCACCGAGCTTTTCCTCGTCGAGGGCGACTCCGCGGGCGGCTCGGCAAAACAGGCCCGTGACCGCGTCTTCCAGGCGATCATGCCGCTGAAGGGCAAGATCCTGAATTCATGGGAACTCGACAGCGGCGAGATCCTCGCCTCCGAGGAAATCCACAACATCGCCGTTGCGCTCGGCGTGGATCCCGGCTCCGAGGACCTCGAGGGCCTGCGCTACGGCAAGGTCTGCATCCTTGCCGATGCCGACAGCGACGGCCTGCACATCGCCACGCTGCTCTGTGCGCTCTTCGTGCGGCACTTCCGCCCGTTGGTGAACGCCGGGCGCGTCTTTGTCGCCATGCCGCCTCTCTACCGCATCGATGTGGGCAATGACGTCTACTACGCGCTGGACGAAGCGGAAAAGCAGGGCGTTCTCTCGATGATCGAGGCCGAGAAAAAGCGCGGCAAGGTGAACGTGCAGCGCTTCAAGGGTCTCGGCGAAATGAACCCGCTGCAGCTGCGCGAGACCGTGATGTCCCCCGATACCCGCCGACTGGTCGAGCTCACCATCAGCGTCGAGGACCGCGCCGAGGAAGTGCTCGACATGCTCCTCGCCAAGAAGCGCTCCACCGACCGCCGCGACTGGCTCGAGCGCAGCGGGAATCTCGCGGAGATCGTCTGAACGTGACTCCTGCCGCGCCCGGCTTCGAACTCGTACAGCGCGAGTCCGGTGCCGTGCTGGTGCTGCGCGGAGACTGGGTCGTGGCTGCGCCGCCGCCCTCGCTGGAAGAGGTGTTGCTCGCGCTGCGTGATGCTGCACCCGTGCATCTCGCGCTCGACTGCGCGGCGCTCGGGCAGTGGGATTCCGTACTGCTCGCCACGCTGCGCGGCTGCCGTGCCTGGTGCGGGGAAGCCGGTGCCGCCTTCGACCCGGGCAACACGCCCGCCCCCGCGCTTCGACTGCTCGCCCTTTCCGATGCCGTAGTGCCTCACCGCCGGGCGGCCGAGCCGCGGGCGGCGGCTTTGCGGCGCCTGCTCGCCGGAGAGCCACTGCGCGCCGCGTTCGCAGGATTCCTCTCGGCCTGCGCATTCGTCGGTGAGCTGCTGATTGCGCTGTCGCGCCTGCTCACGGGTCGCGCCCGGATGCGCATGGTGGATCTGCTGTGGTTCGTGCAGCAGGCAGGGCCGCGTGCGCTCGGCATCGTTACCCTGATCAGTGTCCTGGTGGGAATGATCCTCGCGTACCTGGGCTCGGTGCAGCTGCAGCAGCTCGGTGCGCAGGTCTATGTCGCGGACCTTGTCGCCCTCGGCATGGTGCGCGAGATGGCACCGCTCATGACGGCCGTGATCATGGCCGGCCGCACCGGCGCCGCATACGCCGCGCAGCTCGGCACCATGCAGACGCGCGAGGAGATCGATGCCATCGAGACGCTCGGCATCTCGCCGATGGAATTCCTCGTGCTGCCGCGGATGCTGGCGCTGGTGCTGGTGATGCCCATGCTCTGCGTCTACAGCGACGTGCTCGGCATGCTGGGCGGCGCACCCGTTGCGATGGCGATGGACGTGACCTGGGGTCAGTACCTCGCCGGCGCGCAGGAAGCCGTCACCCTCACCCATATCGCCACCGGCGTGGCAAAGAGCATCGCCTTCGGCGTGCTGATCGGCGCAGCCGGCTGCCGGGCGGGCTTGCTCTGCGGGCGCAGTTCCGAGGCGGTGGGTCAGGCCACCACCACCGCGGTGGTGCGCGCCATCGTCTGGCTGGTGGTCGCCGACGCGGCGTTCAACATCGTGTACCAGCGGTTGGGGATCTGATCCGTGGATGCGCCCCGGGAACACATCCGCGTAAGCGGCCTCGAGATGCGCTATGGCTCGCGCGTGATCCAGAGCGGGCTCGACTTCGCTGTCATGCGTGGCGATATCTTCGTGATCATGGGCGGCAGCGGTTGCGGCAAATCGACGCTGCTGAAGCACATGATCGGTCTCTACGAGCCGGCCTCGGGGGAAGTGCTCTACAACGGCACCAGCTACCAGCGCTGCGACGGCGAAGCGCGCGCGGCCATGCGGCAGCGTTGGGGCATCACTTACCAGTCGGGCGGGCTCTTCAGCGCGATGACGCTTGCCGAGAACGTGGCATTGCCGCTCACCCAGTACACCTCGCTCGATCCCCGGAGCGTGCGCGAACTCGTGGCCTACAAGCTCGCGCTGGTGGGGCTCGCCGGCTTCGAGGAGTACTATCCCTCCGAGATCAGCGGCGGCATGCAGAAGCGCGCAGGTCTCGCACGGGCGATCGCGCTTGACCCGGAGATCCTCTTCTTCGACGAGCCCTCGGCCGGACTCGACCCCGTGAGTTCACGGCTGCTCGACGAGCTGATCCTGCAGATGCGCGAGGCGCTTGGCGTGACGGTGGTGATCGTCACGCACGAGCTGGCCAGCATTTTCGCCATCGCCAGCAATTCTGTTTATCTCGACGCGGAGACCCGCACCATGCTCGACACCGGTGATCCCCGCGAACTGCTGCTCTCCAGCCCGCATGCGGCGGTGCGCCGTTTCCTTGGCCGCGGTGCCGCGCCCGGAGTGAGCTCATGAGCCTGCGTCCCAGCGCGACCTCGATAGGTGCCTTCGTGATCGGTGCGGTGGTGCTGGTCACCGGTTCGCTCGCCTTCTTCGGTGGCGGTTTCTTCGGCAGTGGCAAGGACCTGCGCAGCGCGGTCGTGATCTTCACCGGATCGGTGAAAGGCCTGAACGTGGGCGCGCCCGTCACGCTGCGGGGGGTGAAGATCGGTGACGTGCGCGAGATCGCGCTGCGCTACGACGAGGGCCATCAGGAGTTCGTCACGCCGGTGTTCATCACCGTGAACATCGCCGATCTCGGCGTGAAGCGCGAATTCGCGCGTACGGCGGCGCTCGAGCCCCTGGTGGAGCGCGGTTTGCGCGCGCAGCTGCGCATGCAGAGTGTGCTCACGGGCCTCCTCTACATCGACCTCGATTTCCTTCCCGAATCCCCCGCCCGATACGTCGACTACGATGCCGGCGCCGAGCAGATTCCCACCGCACCCACCGAGATCGAGGCCATCCTCGAGCGGGTGAGCGAGATCGACATCCAGTCCTTCGTGCAGCGAGCCGACAACACCGTGCGCGCCATCGAAGCCCTGGTTACCGACCCCGAAGTGAAGCGCCTGCCCGCGAACCTGAATGCCACGCTGGCAGATGTGCGCAAGCTCGCGGTCGATACCGACAGGGAAGTGGTGGCGCTCGGCGCTCGCGTGGGCGGCCTTGCCGACACTGCGTCCGGCCAGATCGTCAGCACCGGCGACGAACTGAAACGCATCGGCGGTCGACTCGACAGCAGCCTCGCGCAACTCGATGCCACGCTCGCCAGCCTGCAGCGCAGCTCCGATGAACTCGGCTACGCCGCCTCCGACCGTTCGCCCGCGCTCCACGAGCTCGGCGAAGCTGCCGCCGAGATCGGACGTGCCGCGCGCGCGATGCAGGCGCTGGCCGACACGCTGGCTCGGGAGCCTGAATCCATCATCCGTGGCCGCAGCGCCAGCAAGGAAGATACGCCATGACGCGCCGCGCGCCCGCTCTTCTGCTCCTGATGCTCGCCGCCCTGGCGGGCTGCGGCACCACGCCGCGCACCACCTGGTACCTGCTCGAGGCGACCGGCGCTCCGGGTGCCGCCGCAGACGGCCCCCGTATCGGCATCGCGCGGCTCGAGGTGGCCGAGTACCTGCTCTCTCCGCAGATCCAGACGCGCGATGGCCCGAACACCGTGCAGCGCGCGGGTTTTGCGCAGTGGGCAGAGCCGATCGACAAGGGCGTGGCCCGGGTGCTGTTGCTCGATCTGGCGGCCGCCGCCGGCACCGAGCGCGTGCGGCTCGCGCCATGGCCTCGTGACTGGGTGCCGGAGCGCGAAGTCATGGTGCGCATAGAGCGTCTCGATGCCAGTGCGACTGTGGCTGAACTGGTGGCGACGTGGTCGGTGCAGGACGGCGCCCGCAAGAGGCCCGCGCGTGACCGGCTCGCGCGCATCTCCATGCCACGCTCCGGCAACGACGGCAGCGCGGTCGCAGCAGACCTGAGTGCGCTGCTGAACGAGCTTGCGCTGCGCATTTCCACCGACATCGCCGCCGATGCCGCTCACGCGGGTGACGCCGCGGGTGCGTCCGACTAGCATACGCGCCGCCCTCCACGGAGCATTTCATGGCCCAGGATCTTTTCGCCGGCAGCCCGGAGAACGAGCGCGTGAAATTGCGCGACTACACCGAGCGCGCCTATCTCAATTATTCGATGTACGTGATCCTCGATCGCGCGCTGCCGCACGTTGGCGACGGCCTGAAACCGGTGCAGCGCCGCATCATCTACGCGATGCACGAACTGGGGCTCCGCGCGAGCGCCAAGTACAAGAAGTCCGCGCGCACCGTGGGCGATGTCATCGGCAAGTTCCACCCGCACGGCGACAGCGCTGCCTACGAGGCCATGGTGCTGATGGCGCAGGCCTTCTCGTACCGGTATCCGCTGATCGACGGCCAGGGCAACTGGGGCTCGCCCGACGATCCGAAGTCCTTTGCCGCGATGCGTTACACCGAGTCGAGGCTGGCAGCCTTCGCTGATCTGCTGCTCTCCGAGATCGGCCAGGGCACGGTCTCGTGGTTGCCGAATTTCGACGGCACCATGTCGGAGCCCGAAATCCTCCCTGCGCGCGTGCCGCACGTGCTGCTGAACGGCACCACCGGCATCGCCGTGGGCATGGCCACCGACATCCCGCCGCACAACCTGCGCGAGCTGGTCGCCGCCTGCCTGCACCTGCTGGAAAACCCTGACGCGAGCGCCCTCGAGCTCGCCGCCTTCGTGCGTGGCCCGGACTTCCCCACGGAGGCCGAGATCATCACGCCCGAGAAGGACATCCGTGACATGTACGCCACCGGTCGCGGGAGCCTCCGCGCCCGTGCCGTATGGCAGAGGGAGCAGAACGACACACTGGTGGTCACGGCGCTGCCCTTCCAGGTCTCGGGTGCCCGCGTGCTCGAGCAGATCGCGCAGCAGATGCAGGCGAAGAAACTGCCGATGGTCGCCGACCTGCGTGACGAATCCGACCACGAGAACCCGACCCGCCTCGTGATCGAAATGCGCTCGAACCGCGTGGATGCCGAGGGGCTGATGTCGCACCTCTTCGCCAGCACCGATCTCGAGCGCACCTACCGCGTCAACATGAACGTGATCGGCATGGACGGGCGCCCCGGTGTGCGCAGCCTGCCGCGGATGCTGGGCGAGTGGCTGCAGTTCCGCCGCGAGACCGTGCGCCGCCGCCTGCAACACCGGCTCGAGCAGGTGCAGCGCCGCCTCCACATCCTCGATGGTCTGCTGGTCGCCTTCCTGAACATCGACGAGGTGATCGCGATCATCCGCTACGAGGACAAGCCCAAGGCCGCGCTGATCGCGCGCTTCGGCCTCTCGGACGATCAGGCCGAAGCGATCCTCGAACTGAAGTTGCGCCACCTCGCCCGACTCGAGGAAATGAAAATCCGCGGCGAGCAGGAAGAGCTCGCGAAGGAGCGCGACACGCTGGAACTCACGCTGGGTTCCGATGCCCGCATGAAGACACTGCTGCGCAAGGAACTGCTGGCTGCTGCCGAGGAATTCGGCGACGACCGTCGCTCCCCGCTGGTGAGCCGCACGGAGGCCCGCGCCTACAGCGAGAGCGAACTCGTGAGCGCGGAGCCCGTCACCGTGGTGCTGTCTGGCAAGGGCTGGATCCGCGCGGCCAAGGGCCTCGACATCGATGGGGAAAAACTGTCCTACAAGGCGGGCGATGCCTTCCTCTGCGCGGTGCAGGGCCGTTCGAACCAGTCGGTGATCCTGCTCGACTCCACCGGGCGCACCTACTCGCTGCCCGCCCACGGATTGCCGTCGGCCCGCGGCCAGGGCGAGCCGCTCACCGGACGGATCAACCCGCCCTCGGGCGCCACCTTCGTGGGCGCGCTGATGGGCGAGGACAGCGCCTGCTGTCTGCTTTCCACGGACGCGGGCTACGGCTTCGTCACGAAGCTCGAGGACCTGCAGGCCAAGAACCGCGCGGGCAAGGTGGTGCTTTCGGTGCCCGAGGGCGCGCAGGTCCTGGCGCCGGTGCGCATCGCCGATCCGGCGGCCGACTGGCTGGTGGCGGTGAGCAACGAGGGACGCATGCTCGTCTTCCCGGTCGCGGAGCTGCCGCAGCTCGCGCGCGGCAAGGGCAACCGGATTCTCGGCATCCCGCCCGCGCAGCTCAAAACCCGCGAGGAATTCATGCTCGGTGCTGCGGTGCTCGGCACGAAGGACGAACTCCTGATCCACAGCGGCAAGCGATTCCTGCGTCTGAAGCGCGGCGATCTCGAGAACTATCTCGGTGAGCGCGGACGTCGTGGCAACAAGCTCCCGCGCGGTTTCCAGAAGGTCGACCGTCTCGAGACAGTGCAGGCCTGAGCCGGGCATGAGCGCCATCACGCTTGTCACCATCAGCGGCCAGGACCGTCCGGGCATAACAGCCATGGTCACGGGCGTTCTGGCTGCCCACGGCAGCAACGTGCTCGACATCGGCCAGGCCGTGATCCACGAGCAGCTCACGCTGGGCCTGCTGGTGGAGCTTCCCGACGACCACGAGAACTCGCTTGCCCTTGCCGAGATCCGCGAGCGTGCCGCTGCCATGGGGCTTGCCGTGCGCCTCGCCCCGGTGGGCGCCGAGAGCTACCGCGAGTGGGCGGCGGGGCAGGGCAGCACGCGCCACATCGTCACGCTGCTCTCGAGGCGCATCCGCGGCGAGGAGATTGCGCGCCTGAGCGAGGTGGTGGCGCGGCACGGGCTCTCCATCGACAAGATCACGCGCCTTTCGGGCCGCGTCTCGCTGGATGCGGAAAACACGGCCGACAAGGCCTGCGTGGAGTTCTCGGTGCGCGGCGACTTCCCGGACCCCGAGGCCGCGCGCCGCGAGTTCCTCGCGCTGGCGCAGTCGCTCGGCGTCGACATTGCCTGCCAGCAGGACAGCATGTTCCGCCGCAACCGCAGGCTCGTGGCCTTCGACATGGACTCCACCCTTATCGAGGCCGAGGTCATCGACGAGCTTGCCCGCCATGCTGGGGTGGGGCCCGAAGTCGCTGCCATAACCGAGAGCGCGATGCGTGGCGAGCTCGATTTCGCGCAGAGCTTCAGGCGCCGCGTCGCCTTGCTCGAGGGTCTCGACGAGGCCGTGCTGGAGGAAGTGGCCGCCAGCCTCAGGCTTACCGAGGGCGCCGAGAAACTCCTCTCGGTGCTGCGCCGTCTCGGGCTGCGCACCGCGATCATCTCCGGCGGCTTCGGCTATTTCGCGCGGAAGGTGCAGCAGCGGCTCGGCATCGACGTGGTCTTTGCCAACGAACTCGACATAGAGGACGGCAAGGTGACGGGCCGCGTGCGCGAGCCCATTGTTGATGGCGCACGAAAGGCGCTGCTGCTGCGGGAGATCGCCGCGCGCGAAGGCATCGCCCTCGAGCAGGTGATCGCGGTGGGCGATGGCGCCAACGACCTTCCGATGCTCTCGATCGCCGGGCTGGGAATCGCGTTTCGCGCCAAGCCGGTGGTCAAGGCCTCGGCGAAGCACGCGATCAGCACACTCGGTCTGGACGGGATCCTGTACCTGCTCGGGATCAGCGATCGCGAGCTTGCCGCTGGCTAGGGCCCCGACGGCCCCTGGCATTCCGCGTGCGATTCAGGCGAGGTCGGTGAAGTCGTAGCGCATCTCTGGCTGCGGCGCCTGCAGGTAATTGCCCTGAATGTAATTGATGCCGAGCTGCCAGAGCACGGCAAGCGTTCCTGCGCCTTCCACCTCGGGCATGATCGAGGCGATCTGCTCCTGGTGCATCGATTCGATCAGGGGCTTGAGCATCGTGTTGGTGCTCTCGGCGTCCTTCAGTGCAGGCCCGAGGGAGGCATCGAGACGTGCGAGCTGGGGTTTGAGGTGGACGAGATCCGCCACCGGGTTGTTGGCGATGTGCACATCGCTCACACACAGTCTGGAGCCAAGCGAGCGCAGCCGCTCCGCGAGATGCCGTGCCTCGCCCAGGTTGGCGCTCACATCGGCGTGCGAGACCTGCACCACCAGTGTCTCGGCCGACAAACCCGCCGCCCGCAATGCGAGCCCGATCCAGGCCACGAAGTCCTGGTCCCGCAGCGACTGCACCCCGATCGGCAGCAGCAGCCGCGTGTAGGGGTGGGTCTTGAGGTGTATGGCGAGTTTCTTGAAAGACTCTATGAAGACCCAGCGGTCTAGCTCCTGCGAGCTCTCGGCACAGCCGTTGGCGGCTAGCCAACTGTTCGCGGTTTCGCCCTCGGCGAGGTGGCGCACCTGTACTTCGTAGTGCTCGGTGCTGTCGCCGCGCAAGCTGACCACCGGCTGGAACAGGACGCGGAAGCCGCCGTCGCGGATCTCGACGTCGAGGGACGAGGCGCCACCGCCGGATTTTGCCGTCGGCGCCGCGATGATCTTCACCCGCTCCGGATCGCCGCCGCGAAGCGTGGCGCTGCGCTCCATCACGCCGAGCAGTGCAGTCCAGCAGCGATCCAGCGCGGCATCCACGCCTTCCAGCGCGACCAGCTCCATTGGCATGGCCACCGCCGTGGCGGTGCAACTCACGCTCTGGTTGCCAACGGCATGCACGCGATCCGAAACCTGCAAACAAAGATCGCTCGCGACGTCCAGCGCCTGCGAGCGGTCGAGCGAGGGGCCCGTGACCGCCAGCACGGCATCTGCCACGCGCAGAAGCGGGCCAGGCAGCGCAAGGGCCTGTTGGAGCGTGGCGGGCATGGCGTCCAGAAGGCGGTTGGCCCCGCTCACGCCAAGCAGCCGGCAATGCTGCGCGTAGCCGTCGATGCCGAGAACGATCAGGAATCCGCCGGTCTGGCCGGCCACTGCGTCCTGCAGGGAGCGCAGTCCCGAGGGCGACTCGCTGCCCCCGGCTGCCGGCGTGCTTGTCCGCACCATCACCTGCATGCAGGGTTCGCCCTCGAAGCTGGCCGTCGACAGCACCAGTTGACCGGCGAACTCCTTGCCGTCGGCGCGCAGGCCGGTGAACTCGAGCGAGGTCTGTTCCTCCGGATGCTTGCCGTAGCGCTTGAGTGCTGCCTTGAAGTCTTTCTGACGCGAGGCAGCGATCAGATCGACCAGCGGTATCGAGCCGAGTTCGTCTGCCGAAGTGAAGCCGAACAGCGTCGCGTAGAGTTCGTTCGCCTGAACGTGCATGCCGTCGACGACGTAGGCGATGGCGTCCTGGGAGGCGGCGAGCAGCAGCTCGGCCCGGCGGGCGGTCTCGGCGTACTGGATGCGCAGCGCGGCGAGCTCACGGTGCTCGCGCAGGGCGAGTGCCTCGCGGGCTGCTGCACGCAGCAGCCTCTCGGGCTGGTTCTGGCCGAGGACGTCCCTCGCTCCGGCGTGCAGGCAGGCTGTGGCGGTCTCGCCCTCGGGGTCTGCCGCGCAGACGATGCAGGGCAGATCGCTAGCGCGCGAGCCGAGCAGGGCAAGCGCCTCGGCGGGGCTGAGTTCCGGGTGCCGGTCGTCTGCGATCAGCAGGTCCCACTGCGGGTCGCGCAGCAGGTCTCCCAGGTCGCGCAGCGAACTCACGCGATGGGCCCGGGTCGCATGACCCGCATCGCGGAAGAGCGCCAGCAGGGCTTCGAGCCCGGCCTGCGACTCGCAACTCACCAGCAGGTTCAGGTTTTCGGGTTGCCGCATCCGTGTAAAGCCTTCCGGTGACCCTGACCAGGGTCACGTGGGTGTCATCGCATTGTAGGAAGCCCCGGGCCCATTGACCACCCGCGAGGCTGCCAAGCACGGAGGCATCGGTTATGATCCGAGCCCCTTATACGGTCCACGCAGCGTACAACGATGGCTACCTACTCCTCCAACGAATGGAAACCCGGTCTCAAGGTCATTCTCGAAGGTGACCCCTGCTCCATCCTCGAGAACGAGTACGTGAAACCCGGCAAGGGTCAGGCCTTCAACCGCGTGAAACTGCGCAACCTCAAGACCGGTCGCGTGTGGGATCGCACCTTCAAGTCCGGCGATTCCCTCGAGGGCGCCGACGCCGTCGACAAGGAATTGCAGTACCTCTACAACGACGGCGAGTTCTGGCACTTCATGGACCCGGAGTCCTTCGAGCAGTACCAGACCGGCAACGACGTGGTCGGCGACGCCGGCCAGTGGCTGAAGGAGCAGGACAGCTGCACCATCACCCTCTGGAACGACGCCCCCATCACCGTCACCCCGCCCAACTTCGTCGAGATCCCGATAGCCGAGACCGACCCCGGCCTGCGCGGCGACACCGCTACCGGCGGCACCAAGCCCGCCAAGCTCACCACCGGGGCAATGGTGCGCGTGCCGCTCTTCCTCGACGTGGGCGATGTGGTCCGTGTCGACACCCGTACCGGCGATTACATGAACCGCGTGCGCAACTGAGCGCACGTCTGCGCGTCCGTGCAGCGTCCGTCGGAGCTCTGGGGCCCCTCGTCCTCCCTCGACACGCTGCGCGCCCGCGCCGCGGCACTTGCCCGTATCCGGGCCTTCTTTGCCTCTCGTGGCATTCTTGAAGTCGACACCCCCCAGCTCTGTCCCGTCAGCGCCACCGACCCGTTGCTCGACAGCGTGCCGGCACAGCCGTTCCGGGACGGTCGCACCTGGTATCTGCAGACCAGCCCCGAATTCCCGCTGAAGCGCCTGCTGGCGGCAGGCTCCGGCCCCATCTACCAGTTGGGCAAATGCTTCCGTCGCGGCGAGGCAGGCCCGCGGCACAATCCTGAGTTCACGATGCTCGAGTGGTACCGGCCGGGCCTGGACCTGGGCGCGCTGATCGCCGAAGTGGCTGCGTTGGCCGGCGAACTCGTTCCCGGCCTGCCCCTGCGGAGCGCCAGCTACCGCACCCTTTTCCTGCTGCACGCGGGCATCGACCCCTTTGCAGTGGGCGATCCGCAGTTGCGCGAGCGCGCCGTTGCGTTCGCGCCGGATGCGGACAGCTGGGACAGGGATGCGATTCTCGATCTGCTGTTTTCCACGCTGGTGGAGCCGCGTCTCGGTGATGGCTGTCTCGAGGTGGTCACGGATTTTCCCGCGAGCCAGGCCGCACTTGCCCGAACGCGTAGTGACGAGCACGGCAACCGCGTCGCCGCACGGTTCGAGCTGTTCATGCGCGGGCTCGAAATTGCCAACGGCTACGACGAGCTCTGCGACCCGTCCGAGCTGCGACGACGCTTCGAGGCCGACAACGCCGAGCGCCTGCGGCGTGGCCTCGATCCTGTGCCGGTGGATGAGCGACTGCTCGCGGCCATGTCACACGGACTGCCCGAGTGCTCCGGCGTGGCGCTGGGTGTGGATCGACTGCTGATGGTGGCGCTGGGCAAGCAGCGCATCGACGAAGTGATCGCCTTCGGCGCGGACCGCGCCTGAGACTCAGTCGCGGGCGAGCCCCGTCCATTCCCCGATACGCTGGCCCATGCGTAGCGGCGAACCGGCTGCGAAGTCGGCATTCCAGCGCGCTGCGCCTCGCGGCAGCAGAAGGATCACGGTCGATCCCAGCTGGAATCGCCCCATCTCCTCGCCCTTGCCGCGCTGACGCGCCTCCGCTGGCGACTCCAGATCCAGCGAGAGCACGGCTTTTCCGGCCGGCGCCACAGGCCCCGTCCATACCGTCTCGATGCCAGCCACCACCATCGCTCCCACCAGCACCATCGCCATGGGGCCATGCGCGGTCTCGAAGCGGCAGACCAGGCGTTCGTTTCGGGCGAACAGCGAGGGCACGGAGGCGGCGGTGACGCCGTTTACCGAGAAGAGGTCTCCCGGCACGTAGCGAAGGCCAGTGAGGCGCGCATCGCAGGGCATGTGCACCCGGTGATAGTCGCGAGGGGACAGATAGATGGTGGCGAAGCTCCCGCCCTCGAAGAGCGCCGCATCCTGCGCGTCGGCGAGCAGTTCTGCTGCGGTGTAGGAGCGGCCTTTCGCCTGCAGGATGCGACCGCCGCTGATCTCGCCGGCCTGGCTCACGGCGCCGTCGGCCGGCGAAACGATGGATCCCGTCGTGGTGTCGACAGGGCGGGCGCCCTCGCGCAGGGCTCGCGTGAAGAAGGCATTGAAATGCGGATACGCGAGCGGGTCCGGCTCTGCCGCCTCTCGCATGTCCACGCCGAAGGCGGTGATGAAGCGCCCGATCAGCCAGTCCTTCAGGAAGCCAATGGTGCTCTTCGCCAGCGCTCCGGTGAGGCGTGAAAGCGCGTGCTGCGGAAGCAGGTACTGCAGCAGCACGAAAGCGGTATCGCGGGCGCGGCTCATGCGTCGTCTCCGAGGATTTGCAGGTAACTGCGGTAGCGCGGCTCGCTCACCGCACCGCTCGCAACGGCGGCGCGCAGCTCGCAGCCGGGTTCCTCGCCGTGGCGGCAATCCCTGAAGCGGCAGCGGCCGAGAAAGGGACGGAACTCCCTGAAGGCCGCGGCGAGGCGCACGGGCTCGAGAAAAGCCAGGCTGAATTCGCGGATGCCGGGCGAGTCGATCAGCTCGCCGCCCTGGGTCAGGTGATAGAGGCGGGCCGCCGTGGTGGTGTGCCTGCCCTTGGATTCGGCCTCCGAGAGCGCGCCGATGCGCAGTTCCTCGTGTGGCAGCAGCGCGGCGATGATCGAGGACTTCCCCACGCCGGATTGCCCCACGAATGCGGTGGTGTGATCCGCGAGCGCCTCACGCAGCGCTTCGAGCCCGCCTGCTTCCCGCGCCGAGGCGAAGAGCACGTGGTAGCCGATCTCCTGATAACCCGACAGCAGCTCCCGTATGCCCGTACCGCTGCCGGGCAGGTCCGTCTTGTTCAGCAGCACCAAGGCTTCGATGCCCGCGTCTTCAGCGGCCGCGAGGTAGCGGTCCAGCAGGTTCGCGTGGGGCGGTGGCTCGGTAGCGAGCACCACCACCAGGCGATCGAGGTTGGCGGCCACGGCGCGCATCCGGCCGAGCGCATCGGGGCGGTGCAGCGCGGAGATGCGATCCTGGCGCGCCAGCACCACGCCGCCATCTGCCTCGGCGCGCCAGACGACGCGGTCGCCGGCCACCAGAGAGTCGATATTGGCGCGGATATGACAGCGCGTGATGTTCCCCGGGTCTGCCGGGTCTTCGATATCGGCCTGCTTGCCGAAGCGCGATATCACCAGCCCGGGGCGCGAGTCGCCGGCGTCGAGCCCGCCGCTGTCCAGGGCACGGCTTACCTTCTGCTGTTGCAACCTGTTGACCCGCCGGGCCTGGTTCTGGCTCAGCTTGCGGCCGGACATGCGCGGCGCGGAATCGGGTGGTTGGCGGTTCTGATCGGCACTTGGGTGGGGCTTTGCTAGACTGCGTGCGGAGCGCAATGCCCCGTTGCGCGAGGAGTCTAGCATGGCCTTGCGCGATACCCTGATCTGGATCGATCTCGAGATGACGGGTCTGGATCCCGATCGCGACCGCATCATCGAAATCGCCACCATCGTCACCGACAGCAGCCTGCACGTGCTGGCCGAAGGGCCGGTTTTCGCCATCCACCAGCACGAGGACGTGCTGGGTGCGATGGACGACTGGAACCGCTCGCATCATGGCGCATCGGGGCTGATCGAGCGCGTGCGCGCCAGCGCGACTGACGAGGCGAGCGCCCAACGCCTCACCATCGACTTCCTCTCGCAGTGGTCCGAGCCGGGCTCATCGCCCATGTGCGGGAACAGCATCGGTCAGGACCGCCGCTTCCTCGCGCGGTACATGCGCGGGCTCGAGACCTTCTTCCACTACCGCAATATCGATGTCAGCACCGTGAAAGAGCTCGCCCGGCGCTGGCGTCCCGATGTGCTTGCGGGGGTGCGCAAGCAGGGCACCCACCAGGCACTGGATGACATCCGCGAGTCCATTGCCGAATTGCAGCACTACCGTGAGGCGTTCTTCCGCCTCGATTCCTGAAGTCGCTCCCACGCCCAGAGGGTGTGCTCGCGAACCAGTTCTTCCGGATGGTCCAGCCGTGCCGCAAGCGCTGCCAGCGCCGCCTCGGTGGCCGGGCCGTTGCCGAGTGCGACGGCGATGTTCCGCAGCCAGCGCGAGTGCCCCAGCCGGTGGAGTGGTGAACCCGCGGCGCGCGTTGCGAAGTCTTCTTCGCTCCAGCTGAAAAGATCCACCAGCGCCGAATCGTCCAGGCCATGTCGCGGCACGAAATCCTGCTCGCGGCTCGGTTGCGCGAAGCGGTTCCAGGGGCAGGCCAGCTGGCAGTCGTCGCAGCCGAACACACGGTTGCCGATGCCGGGGCGCATCTCCTCCGGGATGCTGCCCTGCAGCTCGATGGTGAGATAGGCGATGCAGCGACGCGCGTCCAGCTGCCAGGGGCCCGTGAAGGCCTTTGTGGGGCAGATGTCCAGGCAGGCGCTGCAGCTGCCGCAGTGCGTGGACTCGAAGGGAGCGTCTGCCGGCAGCGGCAGGTCGGTGTAGATCTCGCCGAGGAAAAACCAGGACCCGGCCTTGGGGTGGATCAGCAGCGTGTTCTTGCCGATCCATCCGAGGCCGGCTTTCTGCGACAGCCCGCGCTCCAGCACCGGTGCGCTGTCGACGAAGGGGCGCAGCGCGGCATCCGGGCGCACCGCGCGTATCCGGGTGGCGAGTTCTGCCAGACGGTTGCGGAATACCTTGTGATAGTCGCGTCCCAGCGCGTAGCGGGCCACGTAGCCGCGCTCGCCATCTGCCAGCACCGTGTTCGCATCGGCGGCATCCGCAGGCCAGTAGTCCATGCGTGCGGTGATCACGCGCACCGTGCCCGGCAACAACACATCGGGGCGCCATCGAGCCTCGCCGTGGCGGGCCATGTAATCCATCTCGCCATGATTGCCGGCCGCGAGCCACTCGCGGAATCGCGTGTCGTGCGGGGCGAGTTCGATGCTGGCGATGCCGAGCGCCTGCAGGCCGAGTTCCGCGGCCCAGCGGCGGATGTCCGCGGCCAGTGCGGCGATGTCTTCCGGCGGCTGCTCCGCTGTGCTCGCGCCATCGATCATCGGATTCGCCGGTCTTTGCCTTGCAAGGGGCCGAAGCATAACGAAGCGCTCGGATACAATGAAAACCGGAGTCACCCCGGGGAGCAGCACATGCACGTAGCCGCGCAGGCAGGCGAGCCTCTCTACACGGCCGCCGAGGTGCGCGCGCTCGACGGCATCGCCATCGGGACGGGCGGCATTCCGGGCACGGTGCTGATGGCTCGGGCGGGCCGCGCGGCCTTCAGGCTCCTGCAGCAAATGTGGCCCTCGGCGCGGTCCCTCGACGTGGTCTGCGGCACGGGCAACAACGGCGGAGACGGCTTTGTGCTCGCGCAACTCGCGCGCGAGCGCGGCCTGCAGGTGCGGGTATTGCTTTGCGGTGATGCCGCGCGGATCACGGGCGAGGCGCGCGCGGCACTCGATGCGGCGCTGTCCGCGGGCGTGGTGCCCGAGCCTTTCGATGAGGACCTGCCCGTCGAGGGCGAGGTGATTGTCGACGCCCTGCTCGGTACCGGGCTCAGTGGCAGCGCGCGCCCCGTGCAGGCGCAGGTCATCCGCTGGATCAACGCGAGTGCTCTGCCCGTGCTGTCGCTGGATGTGCCCTCGGGGCTGTGCAGCGACAGCGGCGTCCCGCAAGGCCTTGCCGTGCGGGCCAGTCACACGATTTCCTTCATTGGCCGCAAGCGCGGACTCCACACCGGAGTTGCTGCCGAGTATTGCGGTGAACGCCATTTCGATGATCTGTCCGTCCCCGCCCATTTGCTGGATAGCCCGCCAGCAGCCGCCCGGTTGCTCCGCTGCACGGATCTGTTGCCGGTCTTGCCCCCGCGTGAGCGCGCGGCACACAAGGGGCGCTTCGGCCACGTGCTTGTGATCGGGGGCAACACGGGTATGGCCGGTGCCGCGGCACTGGCAGGCATGGCGGCTGCGCGGGCGGGCGCGGGTCTGGTCTCGGTTGCCTTGCGACCCGGAAACGAGGCGGGCGTCGTGGCCGCCTGCCCCGAGTTGATGGTGCGCGGAGTGGCCTTCACTGCTGACCTCGCGCCATTGATCGAACGGGCCAGCGTGCTGGTGGTGGGGCCCGGTCTGGGTCTTGATGCCTGGTCCCGGCAAGTGCTCACTGCGGCTCTGGCCGCTGGTTTGCCAACCGTAATAGATGCCGATGCCCTGAATGCTCTGGCCGCTGGCGGCATTGATATCCGCGGCGCCCGGCCAGATCGCTGGGTGCTGACACCGCATCCCGGCGAGGCCGCGCGGCTGCTGGGCAGGGATACCGCGCACGTGGGCGCAGACCGGTTCGGCGCGCTCAGGCAATTGACGGAGCGCTACCCGGGCTCTGTGGTCCTGAAGGGCGCAGGCACTCTCGTGGCAGATGCTGCCTCCGGCTTGCCGGTGATGGTCTGCGCCGAGGGCAACCCCGGGATGGCGAGTGGCGGCATGGGTGATGTGCTTGGCGGGCTGATCGGCGCCTTGCTGGCGCAGGGTCTGGCTCCGGGCCTCGCATCCCGGCTTGGTGTTCTGGTGCACGCGCACGCCGCCGATCTTGCCGCCGCTGCGGAGGGCGAGCGTGGCCTGTTGGCTTCCGAGCTCCTGCCCTGGATTCGCCGTGTGCTGAACGCCCGGGGCGGCGCATGAGCGGTAGCCAGGTTCTTGCAGATGAAGCAGCCACCGAGGCGCTGGGCGCCGCACTGGCCGAGGCCATGGCCGGGGGCGGAGTGCTGCACTTGCGCGGTGGGCTGGGTGCAGGAAAGACGACTCTCTGCCGGGGCTTGCTGCGTGCGCTCGGGCACGCGGGAGCGGTGAAGAGCCCCACCTACACGCTGGTCGAACCCTATGTGCCGGCGGGAATGCAGGTTTTCCATTTCGATCTCTACCGCCTGCGTGATCCTGCGGAACTCGAGGACATCGGTATCCGCGACTACCTGCAGCCCGAGGCCATACTGCTGATCGAGTGGCCGGAGCAGGGCGGGCCCTTCACGCCAGCGGCGGATCTGGTGGTGGAGCTCGGCGAAATGCCTGCGGGCCGGCTTGCACGCTGGGTGTCATCGAGCGAGCGCGGTGGGGTAATAGTTGACCGGCTTGCGGCCGCGCTCCTCCGTGCGTAATCCGGGGCCTTGTCTATAGTTGGGTCCTTGCACCCTGCGAGACCTTGGGGCGTGGCTGCTGCGCGATCGTTGAGGCTGGCTTTCTGCGCGCTGACAGGCGCGCTGCTGGCGTTTGCCTGCGAAGTGGCCTTCGCCGGCGCGGCGGTGCGCGGTGTGCGCATGTCCGAGGCCTCGGACCATACCCGCTTCGTCTTCGACCTCAGCGCTCCGACGCGGCATCAGCTCAGTCACGCGGCCGGGCCCGACCGCTTGATCCTTGACCTTGGCGACAGCCGCCTGCAGGGCTCCCTGCAGACGCTCGATCTGGCCCATTCGCCCGTCTCGCGCATTCGCAGCGGCATGTACAACCCCACCGATCTGCGTGTGGTGCTGGATCTTGCCGAGACCGTCGAGGCGAAGAGTTTCCTGCTCCCTCCGGGCGACGGCTTCGGGCACCGACTGGTGATCGACGTGTATCCGAAGGCCGCTCCGGTCGCCGTCGATGCCGCTCCTGCCCCCGCATCTCCCGGACCGGTTGTTGCGGATGCTGCCGTGAAGCCCGCCGGCCCGTCTGCCGCCACTCCCGTATCCGGCACCCGCCCTGCCGCGGACACGAAGCCCGCATCCCCGGTGCTTGTCGCAGCCACCGAGGACAAGCCCGCTCCCAAAGACGAGCCCGAGCCCGCGCCCGAGCCCGCGCCCGCGCTCAGCACGCCGCTGCCGCCAGAGTCGAAGCGCGGGCGTGACATCCTGATTGCCATCGACGCCGGTCATGGCGGCGATGATCCCGGCGCGCTCGGGCCGCGCCGCGTGCGCGAAAAGGACGTGGTGCTCGCCATCGCGCGGGAACTCGCCGAGCGCATCAACCAGCAACCCGGTTACCGCGCCATGCTGGTGCGAAAGGGCGATTACTTCATTCCGCTCAAGCAGCGCCGCGACATCGCCCGTGCCGCCCGTGCGGATCTTTTCGTCTCGGTACACGCCGACGCATTCACGCACTCGCGGGCTTTCGGATCCTCGGTGTACGCGCTCTCGCCACGCGGTGCCACCAGCGTGTCGGCTGCGTTTCTGGCGGAGCGCGAGAACGGCGCGGACCTTATCGGCGGCGTGAATCTGGGCGCAAAAGATGACGTGCTGGCCGGCGTGCTCACGGATCTCTCGATGACGGCCACCATGGATGCCAGCCTCGGCGTGGGCTCGCGTGTGCTGGGGGCGGTGGGCCGTGTTGCACGGCTGCACAAGCGCCGCGTCGAGCAGGCCGGCTTTGCAGTGCTCAAATCGCCCGATGTGCCCTCGATCCTGGTCGAGACGGGCTTCATCTCCAACCCGAGCGAGGCCGAGCGCCTGAGCACGCGCTCCTACCAGCGCACGATGGCGAAGGCGATCTTCGAGGGCCTCGGCAATTACTTCCTGAACACACCGCCGCCCGATACCCGTGTTGCGGCCATGGTTCGCTCCGGCGCGCGTCCTTCCGAGTACGTGATCGCGCGCGGCGACACCCTGTCTGGCATCGCCGAGCGCTACCGTGTTAGTGTCGATCAGATCGTCAGGACCAACCGGCTGGGCGGCACGGGCGGCATCCAGGCAGGCCAGCGGATCCTGATTCCCGATAGCTGAGTCCGCGTCTCTCGCCCGGCTTGCACGCAGGGCACACATGGGTCGCATCCATCACCTGAGCAGCACTCTCGCCAACCAGATCGCCGCCGGCGAGGTGGTCGAGCGGCCTGCATCCGTGGTCAAGGAACTCCTCGAGAACAGCCTCGATGCAGGCGCCACACGCCTCGAGATCGATCTCGAGGCCGGCGGAACGCGCCTCGTGCGGGTGCGTGACGACGGAGAAGGCATCGATGCCGCTGACCTACCCCTTGCCGTGGCCCGCCACGCCACCAGCAAGATCGGCACGCTGGACGATCTGGAACAGGTGCGCAGCCTGGGATTCCGCGGCGAGGCGCTGGCGAGCATCGCCTCGGTCTCGCGGCTCTCGCTCACCAGCGGTACAGAGGGCGCGGCCCACGCGAACCGCCTCGAACTCGACGTGACAGGAGAGGTGCGCCTTACGCCCGCGGCGCATCCCCGGGGCACCACAATCGAAGTGCGCGAGCTGTTCTTCAACACGCCGGCGCGGCGCAAGTTCCTGCGCGCCGAGCGTACCGAGTACGGGCATTGCGAGGAGGTCGTGCGCAGGCTCGCCCTGGCGCGCTTCGAGTCCGGCTTCCAGCTGCGCCATAACCAGAAGCCGGTGTTCTCCCTGCGTCCCTGCACGGGAGAAACCGATCGCGAGCAGCGCGTTGCCACGCTCTGTGGCGCGCCTTTTCTCGAGCAGTCTCTGGCGATCGAATTCGAGGCCTCTTCGTTGTTGCTGCGTGGCTGGGTTGCGCAGCCCGCCTTCTCCCGCAGCCAGGCCGATCTGCAGTATTTCTTCGTGAACGGCCGCGTGGTGCGGGACCGCCTCGTTACCCACGCCGTGCGGCAGGCCTACCGCGACGTGATGTACCACGACCGCCATCCCGCCTATGTGCTCTATCTGGATATCGATCCCACGCTGGTCGACGTGAACGTGCATCCGACCAAGCATGAGGTGCGTTTCCGCGATTCACGTCTGGTGCATGACTTCCTGTTCCAGGCGCTGCACCGCACTCTCGCACAGACGCGCGCCGGCGCGGTTGCGCCACCACAGGCCGGGCTCGCGGCACCGCTGCCCGCGGGCAGCACGCCTGCCGGGTTTTCTGCTGCAAATCAGGCGGCAACACCGGCGGGCGGCTTTTCGCAGCAGGCCCTGGGCTGGGGCAGGGACGAGCGCGCCATCGCAGACACCTTCGCTGCCTACCGCGAGCTTTCCCGTCCTGCGGCCGCGATCGATTTCCGTACCGAAGACGACGTCCCCCCGCTCGGCTTCGCCATCGCACAACTGAAGGGGATCTACATCCTCGCCGAGAACCGCGATGGCTTGGTGCTGGTCGACATGCACGCGGCGCACGAACGCATCACTTACGAGCGTATGAAGACCGCGCGCGATGCCGGCGAGGTCCTTGCCCAGCCGCTGCTGGTGCCGAGCCGCATCGATGTGAGTCGCCGCGAGGCCGATTGCGTCGAAGAGCATGCCGCGGCACTCGCGCCACTCGGACTGGTGCTGGAGCGCTCGGGCGAGGAATCCGTGCTGGTGCGCGAGGTGCCGGTACTGCTTGCCGACGCCGATCTCGGCGCGCTGGTGCGCGATGTGCTTGCCGATCTCCTCGAGTTCGGCCGCAGCGCCCGACTCGAGGCGCGCGCGGACGAGATACTCGCCGGCATGGCTTGCCACGCCTCGGTGCGGGCCAACCGCACGCTCAGCATCCCCGAGATGAACGCGCTGCTGCGCGACATGGAGCGCACCGAGCGCAGTGGCCAGTGCAACCACGGCCGGCCGACCTGGGCGCTGCAGACCCTGGCCGAACTCGATCGCCTGTTCCTGCGCGGGCGCTGAGCGGTGGCTATGCGCGACGATCGCCCCGAGGCGATCTGCCTGATGGGCCCGACCGCAGCGGGCAAGACCGATCTCGCGCTGGGGCTCGCCGACGCGCTGGGCGCCGGAATCATCAGCGTGGATTCGGCGCAGATCTACCGCGGCATGGACATCGGCACCGCAAAGCCCTCGCCCGATGTGCTCGCACGCCACCCGCACGCGCTCATAGACATCCGCGACCCCTCGGAGAGCTACTCGGCAGCGGAGTTCCGCGCCGATGCCATTCGTCTCATGCACGAGCAACTCGCCGCCGGCCGTCGTCCCTTGCTGGTTGGCGGAACGATGCTTTATTTCCGTGTGCTCGAGGCGGGCATCGCCGAGTTGCCTGCGGCCGATCCTGCGCTGCGTTCCGAGATCGTGTCCCTGGCCGAAGCCGAGGGCTGGCCGGAGGTTCATCGGCAACTCGCGCAGGTGGACCCGGCTTCGGCCGCGCGCATCCACCCCACCGATCCGCAGCGCCTGCAGCGTGCGCTCGAGGTCTACCGCCTGACCGGTCGAGCCCTGAGCGATTTCCATCGCGAGCAGGCGCCGCCCGAGCCACTGCCCTGCAGCTTGCGCTGGCTTGCGGTGGCGCCGACCGAGCGCGCCGAACTGCACCGGCGAATCGAACTGCGCTTCCACCGGATGATCGAGCAGGGTTTTCTGGACGAGGTACGCGCCCTCCACGCCCGCGGAGATCTGCATCCGGGCCTTCCCTCCGTGCGATCGGCCGGTTATCGGCAAGCGTGGGAGCATCTGGAAGGTCGATTGACCTACGCCGGGATGGTCGATCGGGCTATCATTGCCACGCGACAGCTCGCCAAGCGTCAGCTCACATGGTTGCGCTCATGGAAGGAACTTGAGTGGCTTCCTGTTGACCAACAAGGTAGCGCGGGCTTCAAGCCGGGAGACGATCTCCTGCAAGAGGCCTTGAAACGGCTCGCCACTGCCCGCATCTAGGGGAAGACGGAGCGCAGACCGTCCGCAAGCCATAGCCTCAAGGGTATGGCCGAAGAAGGCGTCGCCTGCACTGACAGGCGACTTCACATGTTGTAATTGGCCCGTTTTGGGCAAAGGAGTTTCCGTCATGTCAAAGGGGCAGAGCCTACAAGACCCTTTCCTGAATGCACTGCGCAAGGAGCGGATCCCCGTCTCCATCTATCTGGTCAACGGCATCAAGCTGCAAGGCCAGGTCGAGTCCTTCGATCAGTTCGTCATCCTGCTGAAGAACACCGTTAGCCAGATGGTCTACAAGCACGCGGTCTCCACCGTGGTGCCTTCACGTCCGGTTCGCCTCGGCCCACCCGCTGGCGCCGATGACGAGCAGGACGAGGACGAGGTCATCGACTGACCGTGTTCTTCGAGCGCCCTGGTACGGGGGAGCGCGCGGTACTCGTTCACCTCGAGCTCGACGAGAACGAGGACCGCGAGGACCCGCGGGAGCTCGAGGAGCTCGTTCTCTCGGCCGGTGGCGACCCGGTCGCCTTCGTGATCGGACACCGTCACCGCCCTGATCCCCGCAGCTTTGTCGGCAGCGGCAAGCTCGAGGAGATCGGTCAGGTCGTGCGCGAGCACGAGGCGGCGCTGGTGATCTTCAACCATGCGTTGAGCCCATCCCAGGAACGCAATCTCGAGCGCAGCCTCCAGTGCCGCGTGATCGATCGCACCGGTCTGATCCTTGACATTTTTGCCCAGCGCGCCCGCTCCCACGTGGGGAAGCTGCAGGTCGAACTCGCGCAGCTGCGGCACATGTCCACGCGTCTGGTGCGTGGATGGACCCACCTCGAGCGGCAGAAGGGCGGCATCGGCATGCGCGGTCCCGGCGAGACGCAGCTCGAGACCGACCGCCGCCTTATCCGTGACCGCATCAAGCTGCTGGGCCGGCGCCTCGAGAAAGTGCATCTCCAGCGTGAGCAGGGCCGTCGGGCGCGGCGCCGCGCCGAGGTGCCCGCGGTTTCGCTGGTGGGCTACACCAACGCGGGCAAGTCCACGCTCTTCAATGCCCTTACCGGCGCCGGGGTCTACGCGGCGGACCAACTCTTCGCCACGCTCGATCCCACCATGCGCCGGGTCGATCTGCCCGATTCCCTGGCGATGGTGCTGGCCGACACGGTGGGTTTCGTGCGGCACCTTCCGCACCAGTTGGTCGAGGCCTTCCGCGCCACGCTCGAGGAGGCGCGGCTCGCCGATCTCCTCCTCCACGTGATAGACGCGAGCGCCGAAGACCGCGATGAAACCACCCACGAGGTAGAGCAGGTGCTCGCCGAGATCGGTGCCGCAGACCTTCCCCGGCTCGATGTCTTCAACAAGATCGATCTGCTCGAGGCCGCGCCGCGTATCGACCGCGACGAGGCCGGCCTGCCGGTGCGCGTATGGGTTTCCGCAAAAAGCGGCGCTGGCATGGAGCTTCTGCGCGAGGCGATCGCGGAGCGGGTAGGCGGCGAAATGGCGCACGAGTGCCTCGAACTCGCGCCCTCCGAGGGCCGCTTGCGCGCGCTTCTCTACGGCAAGGGCGCGGTGGTGGCGGAGCAGGTCGCCGAGAACGGGTCGATGAGCATCGAGGTGCGGTTGCCCCGACGCGATCTTGAGCAACTGCTGCTCGGTCGCCGGCAGCCCGCCTCACAATGAACACGTGGGCTGGTCGCGGCCGGCAGAACTCTGCTGCTAGAATCCCCCGCCCTTCAGATTTCTCACTTTTCCCGGGAGTAGCGTATGGCCTGGAATGAACCAGGTAACGGCAAACAGCGAGACCCGTGGGGTGGCGGTGATGGCCCACCGGATCTCGATGAGGCGTTCCGCAAATTTCGCGAAAAACTCGGTGCTGCCTTCGGCGGCGGCCGTGGCGGCTCGCCTTCCGGTGGCGAGGCCGCGCAGGCTGGCGCAGCGCTCGGGCTGGTCCTCGCGCTGCTGGGTGCGATCTGGTTCTACCTCGGCGTCCATGTGATCGACGAGCAGGAGCGTGCCGTGGTGCTGCGCTTCGGCCGTTTCAGCGAGATCCTCGACCCGGGCCTCAACTGGAATCCCTGGCTGGTCGATGTCGTCTTGCCGGTCAATGTCACGCGCGAGCGGCAATACGAGTCGAGCGGCATGATGCTCACGCAGGACGAGAACATCGTCGAGCTGCCGATCAAGGTCCAGTACAACATCGCCGACGTGAAGTCCTTCGTGCTCAACGTCCAGAACCCCGAGATAAGCCTTGGCCATGCCGCCGACAGCTCGCTGCGGCACGTGGTGGGTTCCAGCAAGCTCGAGCAGGTGCTTTCCGAGGGCCGGGCCCAGATTGCCGACGAGACCCGCGTCAAGTTGCAGAGCTATCTGGACCTCTACGGCGCCGGCATCCAGATCGTTGCCGTTACCATCCAGGAGGCGAAGCCCCCCCGCGAGGTGAAGGCCGCATTCGACGATGTCATCAAGGCCAAGGAAGACGAGGAGCGCACCAAGAACGAGGCCAGTGCCTACGCGAACGGCGTGGTGCCAGAGGCTCGCGGCCGTGCGCAGCGGGCACTCGAGGAGGCAGCGGCCTATCGCTCCAAGGTGGTCGCCGAGGCCGAAGGTGAGGCGCAGCGCTTTCAGAAGCTGCTGACCGAGTACACCAAAGCCCCTGAGGTCACGCGCGAGCGTCTCTACATCGACGCCATGCAGCGCTGGCTTGGTGGCTCGCAGAAAGTCATGGTGAATGTCGAGGGCGGCAACAACGTGATGTACCTGCCCATCGACCGGATGGCGCGCCCGGACGCGCGTGGCGCCACTGCAGCCGCACCGGCTGCCGCAGCTGTGGCGTCTGCCCCGGGCTCCGAGGCCCAGCAGGTAGCCGATGAAGTGGTTGACCGCTTGCGCCGCGAGGCTGCTGCGGCCCGTGCGAGGGAGAGACGCTGATGGACGCCCGCTTGTCCCGTTACCTGTTCGTCACGCTGGCGATACTGCTTGTCGTCTTCAACAGCATCTACGTCATCCGCGAGACCGAGCGTGCTGTGGTGCTGCGCTTCGGCCGGCTCGTCGAGGCCGACACCGCGCCTGGCCTGCACGTGAAAGTGCCTGGCATCGACGAGGTGCGCACCTTCGACGCCCGAGTCCTCACCCTCGACTCCCAGCCCGAGAACTTCTACACCCTCGAGAAGAAGCGTCTCATCGTCGATTCCTACGCCAAGTGGCGCATCGAGGACGTCGAGACCTACTACCGCGCAACCGGCGGCGACGAGACCATCGCCAGGAACCGCCTTGCCGCGCGCACCAACGACGGCCTGCGCAACCAGTTCGGCAAGCGCCGTCTGAACGAGGTCGTCTCCGGCCAGCGCGAGCAACTGATGGCCGAACTCACGCGCGAACTGAATGACGCAGTCCGCTCATCGCTCGGCATCCGTGTGATCGACGTGCGGGTCAAGAAGATCGACCTGCCCGACGACGTCAGCCAGTCGGTGTTCGACCGGATGTCGGCCGAGCGCGAAAAACTCGCTCGCGAATACCGCTCGCGCGGCAAGGAAGAGGGCGAGAAGATCCGCGCAGACGCCGATCGTCAGGTCACGATCATCGAGGCCGAGGCCTACCGCGATGCGGAACTCATGCGCGGCGATGGTGACGCCAAGGCTTCGGGTATTTACGCCGATGCCTTCAGCAAGGACCCCGAGTTCTACGCCTTCACCCGCAGCCTGCGTGGCTACGAGCAGGCCTTCGGCAGCGGAAACGATGTGCTGGTGCTCGATCCGAAGAGCGATTTCTTCCGCTACCTCGACCGCCGCAGCGGCAATCGCTAGGGCCTCTACGTGTGGCACGAGTTCGCGATCGCGATGTGTCTCGTGCTGGTGATCGAAGGGGTGATGCCGTTCATCGCCCCGCGCGCCTGGCGGGGCATGGTGACGACGGCGGCCGATCTCGATGATCGCGGCCTGCGTGTTGCGGGGCTCTGCAGCATGCTGGCGGGCACGGCCCTTCTCTATCTGGTGAACTGACGCCCCTTGCCGGGGCCCTGCGATTGCGAGCGAGGTGATGGCGATGGGCGGCAATGGCGCCTCGATGCCCGGCGATGGCCGCTGGCTGCTTCCCGAAGGAATCGAAGAACTGCTGCCGGCCGAGGCCCGCACGGTTGAGCACATGCGTCGGCAGCTTCTCGATCTCTGCGATCGCTGGGGCTACGAGCTGGTGATGCCGCCGTTGGTCGAGTTCACCGAATCCCTGCTGATCGGCCTTGGCCCTGATCTCGACCTCCAGACTTTCAAGCTCACCGACCAGATGTCCGGCCGCAGTCTGGGCGTTCGTCCCGACATCACGCCGCAGGTGGCGCGCATGGACGCACACAGCCTGCGCCGTGAAGGTCCTTCCCGACTTTGCTATGCCGGCAGCGTGCTGCATACCCGCGCACGCTCGTCGCTGGCCTCGCGCTCGCCCATCCAGGTGGGCGCCGAGCTCTACGGTGACGCGAGCCTTGCTGCCGACATCGAGGTCGTCAGCCTGATGATCGAGATGCTCCGCGTTGCCGGAGTAGGGCAGATCACACTGGATCTGGGGCATGTGGGCATCTTCCGCTCGCTGATGGAGCACCTCGCCCTGCCCCAGGCGCTGGCAAGCGATCTGTTCGAGGCCCTGCAGCACAAGTCCGAGCCCTCCATCCGTGCCCTGCTGGCCGGAGCGGGCCTCGCACCGGAGCAAACGGCCATGCTGGGTCGTCTGGCCAGCCTGAACGGCGGGCGGGAAGTACTTGCCGAAGCAGCGACGCTCTTTGCGGGTGCGCCTTCCGGCATCACCGATGCCCTGCGTGCCCTGGGCGAAGTGGCCGACGCTGTCTCGGCGCGCGCGCCCGGCGTGACGCTGCACTTCGATCTTTGCGAGCTGCACGGCTACCACTACCACACGGGCCTTGTCTTTGCGGCTTATGCCCCGGGGCAAGGTGAGGCGCTCGCCAACGGCGGGCGTTACGATGACATCGGTCAGGTGTTCGGGCGTGCGCGCCCGGCCACCGGCTTCAACACCGACCTGAAGGCGCTGCTGCGTCTGGCGCGAGCGCGCCCCGTGGCGCAAAGTGCAGCCGTGTTCGTGCCACACGCGCTGGCTGCCAGCGCCTGGGACGAGATCCAGCGACTGCGTGCAGCCGGAGAGTGTGTGGTGCTGGGTCTGCCCGCAGAGGCGCGGCCGGCCCACTGCGATCGCGAGTTGCGGCCTGTTTCGGGCGGCGGTTGGGAACTCTGGATTCTGGAATAGGCGAAGGTCATGGCGAAGAACGTAGTGGTGCTGGGCACCCAATGGGGTGACGAAGGCAAGGGCAAGATCGTCGACCTCCTCACCGAGAACGTCGCGGCTGTCGTTCGCTTCCAGGGTGGTCACAACGCCGGTCACACGCTGGTTATCGGCGGCGAGAAAACCGTATTGCACCTGATCCCCTCGGGCGTGCTGCGCGAGGGCGTGCTCTGCCTGATCGGCAACGGCGTCGTGCTTTCGCCGGAGGCGCTGCTGAAGGAAATGGCCGCGCTGGAATCGCGCGGCGTGCCGGTTCGCGAGCGCCTGCGTATCAGCCCCGCCTGCGCCCTGATCCTGCCCTACCACTCCGCGCTGGACCTCGCCCGCGAGCAGGCCCGGGGCGATCGCAAGATCGGCACTACCGGGCGCGGCATTGGCCCCGCCTACGAAGACAAAGTGGCCCGTCGCGGGCTGCGGCTCGGTGATCTGCGCGACCCTGCCCGCTTCGAGGCGCGTCTGCGCGAGGTCATGGAATACCACAACTTCGTGCTCACGCAGTACTACCACCAGGAGGCCATCGATGTGGCCAAAACCCTGGAAGACACCCTGCGCATGGGCGAGACCCTGAAGCCCATGATGGCCGACATTCCGGCCATGCTTCACCAGTACCGCATGGAAGGTAAACGCATCCTGTTCGAGGGCGCGCAGGGCGCGCTGCTCGACATCGACCACGGCACCTACCCTTACGTCACCTCGTCCAACACCACTACCGGCGGCACTGCCACCGGTAGCGGCTTCGGGCCCCTCTACCTCGACTACGTCCTCGGCATCACCAAGGCCTACACCACGCGCGTGGGTTCCGGCCCCTTCCCGACTGAGCTCTTTGACGAGGTGGGCGCGCGGCTCGCGCAGCGTGGCCACGAGTTCGGCTCCACGACCGGGCGTCCGCGGCGCTGCGGCTGGTTCGATGCCGTGTCGCTGAGAGAGGTGGTGCGCATAAACAGCGTGACCGGCCTGTGCATCACCAAGCTCGATGTGCTCGACGGCCTCGAGACCATCAACATGTGCGTCGGCTACGAGGACAGTTCGGGCCAGATCGTGGGCACACCGCGGGATGCCGCAGACTTCGAGAGCCTCGTACCCATCTACGAGACTGTCAGCGGCTGGAGCGAGTCCACGCTGGGCGCACGCCACTGGGACCAGCTGCCCCTGAATGCCCGCCGTTACATCGAGCGCATCGCAGGGATCGTCGGTGTCGGCGTCGACATCATCTCGACCGGTCCTGATCGCAACGAGACCATCATCCTCCGGGATCCCTTCGACGCCTGAGTCCGCTCAGACCCCGGCTCGGCACGGCCGAGCCGCAACGCCCTGGATCGGACGTCCCCCACAACCTGCAGCCCCATTCCCCGGGACGATATCGACGTCGGTTCCATTCCCGGGATTTGTGGTTATGATGACCCGGCCCCCGGTCGGAGTATCCGGGTCGAGGGCTGTGTGCTGGTGCCACGGCGATCCTGGTGTCGGGGTCGTGTCACTGCTGACCGAGCCCGACACCTTGCGAGCAAATTTCATGAATATCTATGTTGGAAACCTGCCGTACTCGGTACGCGACCAGGACCTGATGACCCTGTTCTCGGAGTACGGAAGCGTCTCCTCGGCCAAGGTGATCATCGACCGCGAGACCGACCGTTCCAAGGGCTTCGGTTTCGTCGAGATGTCCTCGGCAGACGAAGGCAGCAACGCGATCAACAAGCTGAACGGCTTCGAGTTCGCCGGTCGTGAACTGCGCGTCAACGAAGCCCGTCCCCGTGAGGAGCGTCCGCGCACCGGTGGTGGTGGCGGCTACGGCGGCCGTGGCGGCGGCGGTGGTGGTGGTGGTGGCTACGGCGGTGGCGGCGGTGGCGGCTACGGCGGTGCCGGTGGCGGCGGCGATGGTGGCAACGGCGGCGAGCGTCGTCCGCGTCGTTGGTGATGCCTCGCGCGCAGTGATGCGCGCGCCTTGAATCCGCGGGCACGGAGCCCGCCCGCGGTCTCCCCGGGTGCAGCAACTGCGCCCGAGGGCTTCATTTACCCGGCGTGTGTCGGCCTGAGCATTTCTTGAGGAACCTCCCCATGTCCGCAGTCAGCAGCAGCGACGACGCAAAGGCGTGGGTGGCACCTCCGCCGGGCGAGATCCTCGGTCACCCGCGCCCGCTCTGGATGCTGTTCAGCGCGGAGTTCTGGGAGCGGTTCTGCTTCTACGGTATGCGTGCCCTGCTCGCCGTTTATGTGGCGGACACTTTTTTCGGTCATCTGCCAGAGGGGGAGGCCAACGAGCAGGCAAGCCTCACCTATGGCGGCTACACCGCAATGGTCTATGCCACAGGCATCCTTGGCGGCTTCATTGCGGACCGGTATCTCGGATACCAGCGCTCCATCCTGCTCGGCGGCGCATTGATGGCGGTCGGGATGTTCATGCTGCTGATCCCGGATCTGCAGTGGTTCCTGGTCGGGCTGGCAGTGATCGTGGCCGGAAACGGCCTTTTCAAGCCGAACATCTCGACCATGGTCGGCGCGCTCTACCCGCCCGGTGATCCACGGCGGGATTCGGGCTTCACCATCTTCTACATGGGCATCAATGCAGGCGCTTTCTTTGCGCCCATCATCTGCGCCTCGGTGATCGGTGCCCGCTTCGGCAACCAGTACGGATTCCTCGCGGCCGGCATTGGCATGATCCTCGGCGTGCTGGTGTTCCAGTTCCGAGCGGGCATGCTGGGCCACATCGGCAGACCGCCGGCAGGCACGCAGGGCATGAAGCCGGTGCTGGTAGTGCTGGCGGGTGCCGTATTGCTCGTGCCGTTCGTCTATTTCCTGCTCAGCAAAAGTGCCCTGCTGGGCTATGTGATGGTCGGGCTCATGCTGCTGCTCGCACTCCACTTCGTGCTGAGCGGCATTCGCTCCGGCGACCGCGTACAGTTGCACCGCTACATCGCCATGCTGCTGCTGTTCCTGGCCAACTGCCTGTTCTGGGCCCTGTTCGAGCAGGCAGGTTCCTCGCTCAATTTCTTCGCCCGTGATTTCGTGGACGCGCCTTTCCACTTCACGCTGTTCCAGTCCGCGAACCCGATGTTCATCCTGATCTACGCGCCGATCTTCGCCATGCTCTGGCCGGCGCTCGAGCGCCGCGGGCTCAATCCCTCGATACCGCGAAAGTTCGCGATCGCCCTGATCGGCGCGGGACTCGGCTTTCTGGTGCTGGTGATGGCAATCAATGCCACACCCGAGGGCGCGAAGGTGTTCTGGCTCGTCCTCGGCCTCACCTACATGCTCCACACCATGTCGGAGCTCTGCCTCTCGCCGATCGGGCTGTCCATGGTCACCAAGCTCGCTGCCTCGCGGGAAGTGGGGCTCGCGATGGGCGGTTGGTTCCTGTCGACTGCGATGGCCAATTACCTCGCCGGACTCATCGCTGCGGTAGCCTCCGGTGGGGGTGAGCACGGGGCCGAGAGTTCGGTCGCGCAGTACGCGGGCACCTTCATGCAGCTCTGGTGGCTCGCACTGCTGATCGGCGGGGCGTTCTTCCTGTTCGCGCCGCTCATCAACCGCTTGATGCACGGCGTCAAGTAAGCGATCGCCGCGGCGCCGCGCGCTATCTGCGACGCATCGCGTCGCGCGCGGCGAACGCCCGGGCTACTGCCCGGGCCGGGAGTCCTCCGTCTACGGATGCTTCGGCCTGGACGTGGCCTGAGAAGCAAACGACGGAGAGGAGAGAGTGGTGCCCAGGAGAGGGTGAGCCGCGCGCTGTCTGCGACGCATCGCGTCGCGCGCGGCGAACGCCCGGGCTACTGCCCGGGCCGGGAGTCCTCCGTCAACGGATGCTTCGGCCTGGACGTGGCCTGAGAAGCAAACGACGGAGAGGAGAGAGTGGTGCCCAGGAGAGGACTTGAACCTCCACTGCATTTCTACAACTAGTACCTGAAACTAGCGCGTCTACCAGTTCCGCCACCTGGGCACGGTGGGTCGGGGCGAACCCCTAAAGCGAGGCGGCGCAATGTACTGACCGCCCACCCGCACTGTCAATCCCTGTGTCTATAATGGCCAGAACCCCGCTTTTCGCGGTGCAGCCCATCGGGTCGCGCCGTGCCCGCCCTCCCGGAGACTCCCTTGGCACCCACCCGCAAGCCACCTGCACCGCACAATGAGCGCGATCCGCGCCAGGCCGACGAGGCCGCCCGCTACGAGAACCCCATCGCCAGTCGCGAATTCATCCTGATGACGCTCAGCAAGGCTGGCGTCCCGCTCACGCTCGAAGACCTCGCCGAGCGTCTCGCGCTCGAGACCGACGAGCGCCGCGAGGCCCTGCGCCGCCGGTTGCGCGCGATGGAGCGTGACGGGCAGATCATGCTGAATCGTCGCGGTGCCTGGTGCTCGGTCGAGCGGCTGTCGCTGGTGCGCGGCACCGTGCAAGCCACGCGCGACGGCTACGGATTCCTTGTCCCGGCCGAGGGCGGCGACGATCTGTACCTCCACGGCCGCCAGATGCGTCAGGTCTTTCACGGCGACGAGGTATTGGGGCAGGTGGTGGGCACCGATCAGCGCGGCCGCCCCGAGGCCACCATCGTCGAGGTGCTCAAGCGCAACACGCCGCGCATGGTCGGGCGCATCCGGCGCGGGCGAGGCCTGAGCTTCGTGCTTGCGGAGAACCCGCGCATCCAGCATGAAGTCATGGTGGCCGATGCAGACTGCATGGACGCCGCCGAAGGCCAGTACGTCACTGTAGAGATCCTCACGCCACCTTCGTTGCAGGCGCCGCCTACCGGCCGCGTGGTCGAGGTGCTGGGCGAGCACATGGCCCCCGGCATGGAGATCGAGGTGTCGCTGCGCATGCACGGCATCCCCTGGTCATGGCCCGAGGCCGTGGAGACCGAAGCCGCGGCGTTTTCCAGCGAGCCGCGCACCGCTGACAAGACCCGCCGCTTCGATCTGCGCGAGACCCCCTTCGTCACCATCGACGGCGAGGACGCCAAGGATTTCGACGACGCCGTCTTCTGCGAGCGCCGCGCGCGCAACGGCTGGCGCCTGCTGGTGGCGATCGCGGATGTCTCGCACTACGTGAAGCCCGGCACGGCGCTCGATCAGGAAGCCCGCACCCGCGGTACCTCGGTGTATTTCCCCGGTCGCGTGGTTCCCATGTTGCCGGAGCAGCTTTCCAACGGACTGTGCTCGCTCAAGCCGCAGGTCGACCGGCTCGCGCTGGTCTGCGAGATGGAGCTTTCGCGCACGGGGGAGCTCGGGAAATTCGAGTTCTACGAGGCCGTCATCCGCTCCGCCGCGCGCCTTACCTACACCCGCGTTGCGGCCACGCTCGCTGGCGATGACGTGGGCATCGAGCCTGCCCTGGTGCCGCACATCAAGGAGCTGCACGCTCTCTATGCCGTCCTGCGCAAGGCGCGCGAGGCGCGCGGCGCCATCGATTTCGAGAGCAGCGAGACGCGCATCGTCTTCGGGCTCGACCGCAAGATCGAGGAAGTCGTGCCTGTGGAGCGCAACGAGGCCCACAAGCTGATCGAGGAGTGCATGCTGAGCGCCAACGTTGCGGCGGCACGCTTCCTGGCGCGGCACAAGATCCCCGGGCTCTATCGCGTGCACGAGGGGCCGTCCGGAGAAAAACTGAAGAACGTGCGCAAATTCCTGGGCGAGCTCGGGCTCTCGCTGCGCGGTGGTGACACGCCGCAACCGGGCGATTACCAGCAACTGCTGGCCTCGGTCACGGAGCGGCCCGACCGCCACGTGATCGAGACGGTGATGCTGCGCTCGCTCTCGCAGGCGCGTTACCAGCCCGACAACAACGGTCACTTCGGTCTCAACTACGAGGGCTACGCGCACTTCACCTCGCCCATCCGCCGTTATCCGGACCTGATGGTGCACCGCGCCATCCGTGCCGTGATCCGCTCCGAGGAGCGCAGCGCCATGGTGCGCCGCGATCCGCGCATCAAACCCCGTCCGCGCGCCGATCACTACCCGTACGACCTGCGCGCCGTGGGCGATCTGGGCGAGTACTGCTCCATGGCCGAGCGCCGCGCCGACGACGCCGTGCGCGACGTGATGGCGTGGCTCAAGTGCGAGTACCTGCAGGACCGCGTGGGCGAGGAATTCCCGGGCGTTATCAGCGGCGTCGCGGGCTTCGGCCTGTTCGTCGAGATCGGAGAGGTCTTCGCCGATGGCCTCGTGCACGTGAGCAGCCTGCAGAACGACTACTACACCTACGATGCCTCCGGGCAGCGCCTGATCGGTGAGCGTACGCGCCGGGTCTATCGCCTGGGTGATCGCGTGCGTGTGCAGGTGATGCGCGTGGATCTGGACGAGCGGAAGGTCGATCTGCAGATCGTGGAGGAGGGCGGCCCTGTTCCCGGCAAGCGTCAGGGGCTTCCGCCTCCTGCCTCACGCAAGGGCGACAAGACGCCGCGTAACGCCGGCCCCGGCAAGGGCGGGCGCGACAAGCGTCGCGGGTCGCGCCGTCGATGAGCACGGGCGAGTGGATCCACGGATTGCATGCCGTCGAGGCGATGGTCGAGCGCTCGCCCGGGCGTATCGAGGAAGTGCTGCTTGCGCCCGGTCGCCGTGACCAGCGCCTGCAGCGACTGCGCGAAAGCCTGCTGGCCGCGGGCGTAGTGGTCCACGAGGCGCGCAAGGACGACTTCGATCGTCACGCCGCCGATGCCGTGCACCAGGGCGTTCTGGCGCGTGTGCGACCCACGGTTGCGCTCGGCGAAGACTGGCTCTTCGATACGTTGCTGCCCGGGCTCTCGGGCCCCGCGCTCTTGCTGGTTCTCGATGGCGTCACCGACCCGCACAACCTTGGCGCCTGCCTGCGCAGTGCCGACGCCTTCGGCGCCCACGCGCTCATCGTGCCCAAGGATCATTCCGCGCCGCTCAATGCCACCGCTCGCAAGGCCGCCTCGGGTGCCGCCGATGTGTTGCCGCTGGTGAGCGTTACCAACCTTGCCCGCGCGCTGCGCGCCTTGCAGGAAGCGGGTGTGTGGATCGTGGGGGCGGCGGGTGAGTCTGCCGCAGAGTTGCGCACGGTCGACCTGTGCGGCCCCATCGCGCTGGTGTTGGGCGCTGAAGGCCATGGCCTGCGTCGCCTTACCCGCGAGCATTGCGATTATCTTGCGGCCATTCCCATGTCTGGCTCGGTGAGCAGCCTGAACGTCTCCGTAGCGGCGGGCGTGTTCCTGTACGAGGCGGCGCGGCAGCGCGGAGCCAAGCGCGCGTAACAGCGCGCCGAGGACACGATTTCAGCGCGCCCCTATGGTCCCGGGCATGGCCCTCTCCTGCGGGGAATGGGTCGCTGGCATGGCCTGCTGCTGCGGGCGGGCCACGGATCCTGTGCAAAATCCTCAGGATCCGGGTTGCCTCGGCCCCGTTGGCCTCTCTAGAATTCGCCCTCCCCGCGGTACCCTGCGGGGAATCTCCTTGCCTCACCGTCTGACGGGAGGCTTCCAAACCACGGGGAGTGACAATGCGACACTACGAAATCGTCTTTTTGGTCCACCCGGACCAGAGCGAGCAAGTTCCTGGAATGATCGAGCGATACACCCAAGCCATCCAGAAGGATGGCGGCAAGGTGCATCGCCTCGAAGACTGGGGACGCCGCCAACTGACTTTCCTGATCAACAAGGTCCACAAGGCACACTACGTGCTGATGAACGTCGAGGCATCGGACGCGGTAATCCGCGAACTCGAGACCACGTTCCGCTACAACGACGCCATTCTGCGGCACCTCATCCTGCGCCGCGACGAAGCCATCACCACCGAGTCCCCGATCATGCGCCAGGAGCGCGAAGGTCGTGACCGCCGTGGCCGTGGTGACGACGAAGGCCGTCGCCGTCCGCGCCAGGAGCGCTCGGCGGAGCTGAACGAGGACGATGCCGAGAACGCGATCGCCGATTAAGGCGTACGCGGACCCCACCGATATTCAGGAGTAAACAGCCATGGCACGCTTTTTCCGTCGCCGCAAGTTCTGCCGCTTCACCGCCGAAGGCGTGAAGGAAATCGACTACAAGGACCTCGACGTCCTGCGCGAATACATCAGCGAGACCGGCACGATCGTGCCGAGCCGCATCACGGGCACCAAGGCCAATTACCAGCGCCAGCTCTCGGTCGCGATCAAACGCGCCCGCTTCCTGGCGCTGCTGCCCTACACCGACCAGCACCGCTGAGTCGCAGGCTGCTCCTCCGGGAGCAGCCGCCATGGGGTACCGCGCAATGCGCGCACTGGCCGGATTCGTGATGCGCGGCCGCAGGGAAGCCCTGCTGGTCGCCGTCGTCGCATCTGTAGTACCCATGTTTTTCTGGGTCGGCTCCGCCGCGGTGGGCTTGCTGACTTTGCGGCGTGGCGCCCTCGAGGGTGGCTTCGTGGCGCTCTGGGCCCTGCTGCCCTGCCTGGTGCTCGCCCATTTCGGCGATGTTGTCCCGGCGGTGGCGCTGTTCGGCATATGGGTGGTCACGCTGGTGCTCCGGGAGACGCGCTCCTGGACGCTCACCCTGCTGGCGGTGAGCGCACTGGGTTTGCTGTTCGGTGCCGGCTTGCTCGGGTTTGGTGGCGAGTATCTCGAGGCAGTGCGCAAGATCGCCGAGGGCTTCGTTGCCGAGGTGGCAAAGCAGTCGAGCGACCCTGCCGTTGCAGCGGGACTGAACGCGCCGGATACGGTGCAGATAGCGTCGATCTTCGGCTTCATGCTGGGTTTGACGCTGGTGGGGTGCACGGTGCTTGCCCGCTGGTGGCAGGCAGCGCTCTACAACCCGGGCGGTTTTCGCGAGGAGTTCCACGCGATCCGCTTCGGGAGCGTACCGGGGCTGGTACTGCTCGGTGCAGGGGCCTCGCTGTACGTGCAGGGGCCCTCGATGCAGGGCTGGTCGCTGATCGTGCTGCTGCCGCTTCTGGTGGCAGGGGTGGGTTTGGTGCACGCGCTGGTGGCAAACCGCCGCGTGGGCGGGATGCTGGGGTTGTTCTATGCAGCGTTGTTGCTGCTGCCCCTGGCGAAGTATGTGGTGGTAGGACTTGCCTCGGCAGATGCCGTGGCGGACTTCCGCCGGCTCCTGCGGTTGGCTGGTCCACCCGCAGGCAAAGACTAGGTTCAGAACGAGGACACGTGTGATGGACGTCATTCTGCTCGAGAAAGTGGGCGGGCTCGGCAACCTGGGCGACAAGGTCCGGGTCAAGGGCGGCTTCGGCCGCAACTTCCTGATCCCTTACGGCAAGGCCGTTTCGGCCACGACCAGCAACGTTGCCCGTTTCGAGGCGCAGCGCGCTGAACTCGAAAGGGGCGCCGCGGAGCGTCTGGCCGCAGCGCAGGCTCGCGCCGAGAAGCTCGCCGGCCTCAAGGTCACCATCTCCGCCAATGCGGGCGATGAAGGCAAGCTCTTCGGCTCGATCGGCACGCGTGACGTGGCCGATGCCGTGACGGCTGCAGGCCACGAGATCGGCAAGCACGAGGTCCGGATGCCCAATGGCGTCATCCGCGCCATCGGTGAGGTCGAGATCGACCTCCAGCTCCACTCCGACGTGACCACCACCATCACCGTTGCGGTGGTGGCTGGCTGATCCGCCGGGGCCGGGCGTGTGCCCGGCCCGCTGGCCCCGCTCAGGCGGGGCATGATCCCGCCGTGATGTCCTGCGGCGGGCACAGGTTTACCGCGGCGCCCGCTGTCCGGGCGCTCGGTTGACAGCTGTTTTTGGCCGGTGGGACTATCCCATCCCCATAAGGCACTGCACCCACCATGGCCGATCCACTGAGCCAGCAGGCGAGGGGCCCCGCGCTCGACGTGAGCGCACTCAAGGTCCCGCCGCACTCCATCGAGGCAGAGCAGTCATTGCTCGGCGGCCTCATGCTGGTGAACGAGGCCTGGGACAACATCGTCGATCTGGTCGACGAAGCCGATTTCTACCGCAACGAGCACCGCCTGATCTTCGTCGCCATGCACGCATTGGCGGCCGACAGTCAGCCCTTCGACGTGATCACCCTCTCCGAGCGGCTGCACGCCCGCGACGAACTCGATCAGGCGGGCGGCCTGCCCTACCTCGGTGACCTCGCGCGCAACACCCCCAGCGCCGCCAACGTGCAGGCCTACGCGCAGATCGTTCGCGAGCGCGCCACGCTGCGCCGCCTGATTTCCGCGTCCAACGAAATCGCCACCCGCTGCTTCAACCCCGAGGGGCGCACCGGCGCCGAGGTGCTCGAAGAAGCCGAGCGGCGCCTGATGGAGATCGGCGAGGGCCGCGCCCGCGGCTCGGGTCCGCAGGCCGTACAAAACCTTCTCGAGCGCGCCATGGAGCGCATCGACGAGCTCTTCGAGGCCAAGAGCAGCATCACGGGCTTGAGCACCGGCTATATCGACCTCGACAGCCGCACCTCCGGGCTGCAGCGCGCAGACCTCGTCATCGTTGCGGGCCGCCCATCGATGGGTAAAACGGCTTTCGCCATGAACCTCGTCGAGAACGCCGTCCTGCGTCAGGAAAAACCCGTGCTGGTCTTCAGCCTGGAAATGCCTGCCGAGTCGCTGATCGTGAGGATGCTCGCCTCGATGGGCCGCATAGACCAGCAACGCCTGCGCAACGGCCAGCTGATGCAGGACGACTGGACCCGCCTTGCCGGCGCCGTGGCGGCCCTGCGCGACCGCAAGCTGTTCATCGACGACACCGCAGCCATCTCGCCCGCAGAGATGCGCTCGCGTGCCCGCCGCATCCGCCGCGAGCACGGCGACCTGGCCATGATCATGGTCGACTACCTGCAGCTGATGCAGGTGCCGGGCTCCGACGAGGGCCGTGTGAACGAGGTCTCCGAGATCTCGCGCACGCTCAAGGCCATCGCCAAGGAATTCAACTGCCCGCTGGTGGCGCTCTCGCAGCTCAACCGTTCGCTGGAGCAGCGGCCCAACAAGCGCCCCGTGATGTCGGACCTGCGCGAGTCCGGCTCCATCGAGCAAGACGCCGACGTCATCGCGTTCATCTACCGCGACGAGGTCTACCACGAGGAAACCCCCGACAAGGGCGTGGCCGAAATCATCATCGGCAAGCAGCGAAACGGCCCCATCGGCACGGTTCGGCTGGCATTCATCCGCGAGTTCACCCGCTTCGAGAACCTCGCGAACTCCTCCTACGGCTACGACAGCTGATGTCGGCCACCCCCGCCCGGCCTGAGGCGCGCTTCAGCCGCATGGAGCCCGTGCAGCGCCGCGCGCTCCTCGTGGATGCCACCTTCCGCTGCCTGCAGAAGCACGGCTTCGAGGGCACGTCCATCCGCCGCATCTGCGCCGAGGCCGGCGTGTCGGTCGGGCTCATCAACCACCACTACCGCAGCAAGGACGATCTGGTCGCCGAGACCTACACCTGGCTCACGCAACGCATCACGGGCCGGTTGCGCGATGCCATCGACACGGCCGCGAACGACGGCCGCTCGCGTCTCTCGGCGTTCATCCGCGCTTCCTTCGCAGACGACATCTTCGATGCCGGCCTGCTCGATGCCTACCTCGCGTTCTGGGGCGCGGCAAAGAGCGCAGAGCCCATGGTGCGCGCGCATGCCGAGTCCTACGGCGATTACCGCGCCACCCTCGCCCAGGCGCTCTTGCAGCTTGCGGGCGAGCAGGGCTGGCGTGGCTTCGACGGCGACCTTGCTTCCATCGCGCTGGCAGCCATGCTGGACGGGCTCTGGCTGGAGTACAGCCTGAACCCCGGCACCTTCAGCCGCGAGCAGGGCATGCTGGTCTGCGAGGCATGGGTGGACGGGTTGATCGGCGGCGGATATCGCCGCTTCGAACGTCCGGCCTAACGCGTTTGGCCGATTGACCCGCGCGGCTGGCCACACTTAAATCGCGCCATAAAACCAAGGTCCAACAGCCCAGCATGCAGACCGTAGCCACCCCTGCCGAACCCAAGGAGCTGGTCTCCTCGCCCGCGCTGCAGGCGGGGATCATCGGTTTGATGGAGGGCAGCACTGTGCTCATGAGTTCGCCCGCGTGGCAGACGGAGCAAGGCGCCTTCACGGTGCTGGAATCAGGCGACCGGCGCATTCGCGTCGAGTGGACACCCGGCAAGGGTGATCCGCCCCCGCCCGGCACCACCGTCGAAATACGCTGCAGCCTGCCTGATGGCCGCTACCTCATGACGGGTGTATTCGAGGAAGCCTCCGCACGAGGTCTGGTGTTTGTCATCGGCCCGCAGATACATCGAACACAGATGCGCCGGGATTTCCGTGTCGATGTGCCGCAGGACACCGGCATCAGCTATGAGCTGGACCGCTGCGGCGAGCGCTATCTGCCCGAGGGCACCGTGGCCATCGTGACCAACCTGAGTGTGGCAGGAGCCGAGATCCTCTGGCGCTTCGGCCGGCCGCTGCCGCAGAAGGAAGATCGCGTGCAGGGGGTGCTCGACCTCTACGGACGCCGTCGCCTGCAACTCGAGGCCATCGTCCGGCGTGTGCACAAGAAAGACAGCTCTACCTACGTGAGCCTGGAGTTCATCGAGGTGCGTGTGCTCGAGCGCCAGCACCTGCAGGCGGCCTGCTTCGAGCTGCAGCGCGACCTTATGCACAAGGACGAGGAAGATCCGGGTCCGCAGGGCGCGGAATCCCCCTGAGGGCGGACTTCGCGGTTTGATCCGCAGAGCCGCTCAAGTATCATGCCCCGGCCTTGCCCCGCGGCGTTACGCGCCGTTGCCGGTGTTACAGGCGGGTGTAGTTCAATGGCAGAACTGCAGCTTCCCAAGCTGCTAGCGTGGGTTCGATTCCCATCACCCGCTCCAACCGTCCTCACGCCCCCGCCACGTCTGCGCATCACTCAGCCAGTTTCGGCCTCGCCTTCAACCCTGCCCGCGGCGCTTCAATCTACCCCGTGAGCGTCACGCGCATCTCCACCATGCTCGCCCGGAACCCCGCCTTGCGGTAGGCGCGCACCGCCGGTTCGTTGTCTGCGTAGACGTCGAGGCGCAACTCCGTGACGCCGCGTGCACGGCACCACTCCTTCAGTGCGGCAATGAGCCGCGCATTCACACCCCGCCCGCGCCAGTCGGGTTCCACGAACATCATCCCCATGTAGGCCTCTCGCGCATGCTTCAGCCAGGGCTTCGCGGGCTCGATGCGCGCGAAGGCGCACGCGATCGGCCGCTCCCCATGCGCGGCTACCAGCAGGTGCAGTTCGGGATTCGCGAGCATCTGCGCGATGTCGTAGTACTGCACGCCCGTCTCACGGAGCTTCGGGTCGAATTGACGCTCGGCATCGATGACGCCCTGCTGGAAGCGCTCGAGCGTGTCGAGATCCATGGGCGATGCCGCGCGCAGGGTGATCAGATCATCGTGTGTATCCACAGGCGCCTCCCCGACCCTGCACGCTGGCAAAAACGGAGTCTGACCCCGGCTTTCAGGTGGCTCTGTTTTGCCAGCCCGCGAGTTGTTTGCCTACGGGCAGTTCGCGCACGCGCACCCCGGTGGCCGCAAAGATCGCATTGGCAATCGCCGCACCCGCGGGCGGTACGCCGGGTTCGCCTATGCCGCCGGATTTGCCTTCGCTCTGGATGATCTCGACATCGACGGCGTGCGGCGCGGCGCGCATGCGTGCGACTTCGTAGTCGCCGTAGTTCGATTGCTGCACGCGGCCGTCGGCGAACGTGATCGCACTGTGGAGCGTGTTGCTCATCGCCATCACCATCGCGCCTTCCATCTGTGATGTGGCGCGATCCGGGTTGACGACGAAACCGGTGTCGACGGCTACCGTCGCGCGCGGCAGGAGCACGGTGCCGTCGGCAAGCACCTCGACTTCTGCCACCACCGCCACGTAGGCGAGGAAGCTGCGGTGAACCGCGATACCGCGCCCGCGACCGCGTGGGAGAGGCGCACCCCAGCCGCTGCGCCGGCGCACCGATTCGACCACGCCGCGCACGCGTGCGGTTTCGAGAGGGTGTTCCGCCCAAGGCGCGCCGTAATAGGTCTCGGAGGCGCCGACCAGGCCGTTCTTGTACAGATCCACCGAGCGGTCAGGGCCGATCAGCTGCAGCAGGAAATCCGCCGGATCCATGCCTGCGGTGTGTGCGAGTTCGTCGACGAAGGAGCCGATCGCGAAGCCGTGGTGGATCGCGTTCACGCTCCGGTACCAGCCGATGCGGGTGTGTGCGGGCGCGGGGCACACCTCGATGCTCATGTCCGGCACATCCCAGGGAACATCGCTCGCGCCGTTGCTGAGCTCGTCCGGTGTGGGCAGCGCGTCTTTCGCGAAGGTCGCGCTGATCGAGGGGTAGGCCGAGCGGTGCAGCCACGCGCCAACCTTGCCGCCTTCGCCCAGCGCGGCCTCGAGGTGGTGCGCGGAGACCGAGTGGTAGTAGGAGTTGCGCAGATCGTCCTCGCGGCTCCACTGCACACGCACGGGGGCGCCGATCTCTTTGGAGAGAAACGCGGCCTCGCAGATGTAATCGGGCTTTGACTTGCGGCCGAAGCCGCCACCGAGCAGCGTCACATGAACCGTGACCTTGGCCTCGTCCAGGCCCAGATATTCCGCGATTGTCGCGCGCGCATCGTAGGGCGACTGCGTGGGCGCCCACGCCTCGAGCCGGCCTTCCGCAAAGCGGGCAAGCGCCGTGAGTGGCTCCATCTGTGCGTGCGAGAGGTACGGGACGTGATACTCGGCAACCACGGTTTTCCCCGCGGCAGCCAACGCTTTCGCAGCATCGCCGCTGCTGCGCCCCGGCGCTCCGGGTGAGCGGATGCTCGTCTCCAGGCTCGCCCTGTAAGCGCCCGATTCATGCGCGCCGTTGGCGCCTGCGTCCCAGTTGATCTTCAGGGCATCACGCCCGCGCAGCGCCGCCCACGTATTGCGCGCGATCACCGCCACTCCTCCGAGCGGCAGATAGGCGCCGGGCAGCGCCGCGGGCGGGATGCGCACGATGCGCTCCACGCCGGGCACCTTGAGCGCGGCGCTTTCGTCCACACTGACGATGGTGGCGCCCCACACCGGCGGCCGCGCGATCACCGCGACTTTCATGCCGGGCAGGCGGACATCGGCACCGAAAACGGCGGTACCCGTGGTGACCGGCACCAGATCGATGGAGGGCATCCGCTTGCCCTGCCAGCGCCGCTCCGCGGGCTCCTTGATGCGCAGCCGTGCGGGCGGCGGCATCGGCAAGCTGCGTGCGCTGGCCACCAGCGCGCCAAAGCCGAGCGTGCGACCGCTCGCGCGGTGCACGACCTCGTGCTGGCGTGCAAATACCTCGCTCGCGCTCACGCCCCACTGTTTTGCCGCGGCGTCCTCCATCAAGGCACGCACGGTTGCGCCCGCTTCGCGGTAGGCGGGCAGGAAATCGCGGATGCTGGTCGAGCCGTCGGTGTTCTGCGAGCCGTACTTCTTGTCACCCACCGCCTGCTCTACACGGCAACGCGACCAGTCCGCTTCCATCTCGTCGGCAATGATCATCGGCATGGTGGTGCGGATGCCTTGCCCCATCTCCGAGCGGTGGCAGGTGATCGTGACGGTGCCGTCTGATGCGACGCCCACATAGACGTGCGGCTCCCACGCCGACGCGCCTTCCGCCGCCTCCACGCGGCGCGAGCCCCCCGGCCCGACCGCAATCACCAGCCCGCCGAGACCGGCAAGTTTCAGGAAGGCCCTGCGAGGCAGCTCGCTCAGGGGTCCGGCACCGGTGGCAGGGGCCTTGGCGGCTGCGCGACGGGCAGCGGCGCGACGCGCCCACGGCAGGAAGTCGTTGGTGTTCATGCGCGCTCTCCTGCTGCGGCCTTGATCGCGGCGCGTATGCGCGGATAGGTGCCGCAGCGGCAGATGTGGCCGTTCATCGCGGTGTCGATGTCCTGGTCACCGGGTTTGGGCGTGTGTTTCAGCAGCCCCGCCGCCTGCATGATCTGTCCCGGCTGGCAGAAGCCGCACTGCGGCACGTCGATCTCCCGCCACGCGAGTTGCAGCGGGTGTTCTCCCTCCGGATGCAGGCCCTCGATGGTCACGATCTCTGCGCTTTCGAGCGCGGACATCGGCAACTGGCAGGCTCGCGCAGGCTCCCCGCCGAGGTGCACGGTGCAGGCCCCGCACTGCGCGACGCCACAACCGTACTTGGTGCCCGTGAGCGCGAGTTCGTCGCGCAGGTACCACAGGAGCGGCATCGTGGGGTCGCCGTCGAAGCTGCGCGGGACGCCGTTGACGGTCAGCGTGATCATGGTGCCTCCGGAGTTGGCTCAGTCGAGTGAGCCCGTACCATAGAGCCTGCGCGTGAGGCAGACAATTCCCTGCCTGAACCTATCCCCGAGTTCACTTGATCTCTGCTCGCGGCCCGCCTAGCGTTGGCTCCAACAACAAGACGCCTGTTTTCCGGAGGATCTCATGCAATTCGATACCGTGATCAAGAACGGCCTGATCGTCGATGGCGCGCGCAATCCGCGCTGGCGCGGCGACATCGGCATCAAGGACGGCGTCATCACGCGCATGGGCAAGATCGCCCACACCGGTACGGCCCGCGTGATCGATGCCACGGGCCTCGTGGTGGCGCCCGGTTTCATCGACCTCCACACGCACTACGACGCACAGATCTACTGGGACCCCTACCTCTCCACCTCGGGCTTCCACGGCGTCACCTCGGTGGTGATCGGCAACTGCGGCTTCGGCTTTGCGCCCATGACGCCCGAGACCCGCGAGCGCGCCATGCAGTCCATGACCCGCGTCGAGGCCATCCCGCTCGCCACGCTGAAGGCCGCACTCCCCTGGGACTGGGTCTCGTACCCCGAGTATCTGGACAGCATGGACCGCGTGCCCAAGGCGCTGAATATCCTGCCCTACGTGCCCGTGAACCCGATCCTGATCTGGTCGATGGGCTTTGCCGAGGCCAAATCGGGCCGCATGCCCACCGAGGCCGAGCACGAGCAGATCGCGCAACTCCTGCACGAGGCCATGGACGCCGGTGCCTGCGGCTGGTCCGCGCAGTGCCTGGGCACGCCCGGCCGCCCGGACCTCCCCACGCAGGGCGGCACGGCGCAGATCGATTTCGACGGCTCGCCCATGCCGAGCGACGTGATGTGGCCCGAGACGCGCGAAGTGCTCGCGCGCGTACTGGCCGAGCGCGGCGAAGGTTTCATCGCGCTGTCGATGGGCCTGAACAACCCCGAAGAGTGGGAGAAGCTCGCGGACCTGAGCGGCGCGCCCATGCTGTGGCAGGCGCTGCCCCCGGGCGGTGACGACATCGGCCGCGGTGTGCGCCAGTACATGCTTGGCTGGCTCGCGGGGCTGCAGCAGAAGGGCTTGCGCGTTTACGCGCAGGGCATCACGCAGGACCCGCCGCTCATCTTCACCTTCGATTACTGGGATCTCTGGCAGGCCTGGAACGACGTGGCCGGCCCCATGCTCGACAACGCCACCAAGCTGAAGAACCTCGCCGACCCCGCCGTGCGCGAGATGCTGCGCGCGGCACCGATGAAGTACATGTTCATCGACTCCATCCCCGACACGCGCGTGCACCAGACCTTCAGCGAATCACTGAAGCAGTACGAAGGCCTGCGTGTCAGCGAGATCGCCGAGCAAACCGGCAAGCACCCGGTGGACGTGGTCTGCGACATCGTGATCGAGGACGGTCTGCGCACGATCTTCGAGACGCGGCAGTTCGACACCACGCTGGAGGGCGTGAAGGAACTGATCGACAGCCCCTACGTGATCCCCGGCCTTTCCGACGGCGGCGCGCACCTGAAGTACCTCACCTGTGGCAGTTACGGCACCGAGTACATCTCGGAGTACGTGCGCAAGCACGCCATGACCACGCTGGAAGAAGCGCACTGGCGCCTGAGCGCGCTGCCCGCGTTCTGCGCGGGTTTCCGCGATCGCGGCGTGCTGCGTGAGGGCGCTGCGGCCGACATCATCGTGTATGACTACGAGGGTCTCGCTTACACCTTCCCCGAGTTCGTGCGCGATCTCCCGGGCGACGAGTACCGCGCAATGAACCGCGGCAGCGGCTACCGCTACGTGCTGGTGAACGGCGAGGTCACGGTGAAGGACGATGCGCCGACGCACGTGTATTCGGGGGCGTTACTGCGGAACGGGCGTATTCGCGCGAAGGCGGCGAAAGCGGCCTGATCCTCGGCGAGGTGTGGCGAGACCGGCAAGGCGCGAGGGGTCGCGGGCATGGCCCGCTCCTACGTTATGCAGGCAGGTGGGGTCGCGGGCATGGCCCGCTCCTGCGTGATGCAAGGCAGGTGTAGGAGCGGGCCACGCCCGCGACAAGCAGTCGGCACAGGGCGCCAAGGCCCCGACTTTCAGGTA